>DATIIV010000001.1:0-16890 GCA_035479295.1 Candidatus Saccharimonadia bacterium
GGGCCGCAGTCGCCCCAGCCACAACCAAAGAGCTCCCGCAGGGGAGCTCTTTTTAGATTGGCCGGTTACATAGTATATAGTAAATATTCTATGTAGCGGAGCCTACGCCGTCGGTCGGCTCGACACAAACGTCAACGCGTGGCCCCGAGCACCCGCCCGGCCCGTCCGGCCAATGCGGTGGACGTAGTCGTCGTACTGCTTGGGCGGATCAAAGTTGATGACGTGCGACACGTTGGGAATATCGAGGCCGCGCGCCGCCACATCGGTGGCGATGAGGGCCTGCACCCGCTCGGTCTTAAAGTCGTTGAGCGCACGCTGGCGCTGCGGCTGGCTCTTATTGCCATGAATAGCCGCCACTTTGAGGCCGCGCTTGTTGAGCCGATCGGCCAGGCGCTGCACGCCCCACTTAGTCTCGCCAAAGATCAGCACTTTGGTAAACTCAGGCTGATTCAATAGCTCTACCAGCTTGTCTTCCTTGGCCTCTTTGCCGCCGTTGACATACACCACGTCTTGCTCCACGTGATCGCTGGTCTCGCCCTTGCGCACACTTACCGTTACCGGCTCGCGCAAAATGGTAGTAATGAGCTGCTCGATCTCGGGCGTAATAGTGGCGCTCAAAAACAGCGTTTGGCGCTGCTCGGGCACATGGCTCAAGATAGCCCGGATATCGCGGATAAAGCCCATGTCGAGCATGCGGTCGGCCTCATCCAGCACCAGCACGTCAAAGCCATCGAGCTTAAGGTCGTAGTTCTCGAGCAGGTCCTTAATGCGGCCCGGCGTGCCAATGATGAACTGCGGCCGACGGCGCAACTGGCTCAGCTGGCGGTTAACGCTCGCGCCACCCACTACCAGCGTCGAATACAGGTTGAGGCCGCCCGCAAACATGCGAAACTCCTCTTCGATCTGGATGGCCAGCTCGCGTGTCGGCACCATAATGAGCGCCCGGTGAGCCTGGCCCCGCAGCATGCGCTGCAGAATCGGCAGCAGGAAGGCGGCCGTCTTGCCGGTGCCGGTGTTGGCCAGACCGATCAGGTCGCGGCCCTCAAGCACATGGTTAATGGCGCCGTCCTGAATCGGGGTGGGCAGCTCGTAGCCGTGGCCGTCGATGTTGCTCTGCAATCGCGCGTCAAAGCCAAAATCGGCAAAGCGATGCTCGGGCTCAAACGGCGTCTCTTCGGCTACCGCCACTGCTTTATTAATGAATTTGTTGGGGTCGATACTCTTATCACGAGCCGGACGGCGATTCTTAGACGAATACATCGGCCGGGCGCCGCGGCGGCCTCGACCAGAGAGTGAACTCTGTGGATACAATGGGTTTCCTTTTTTTACCTGAACTGCCCTCATGAACGAAGCAGTACAAGGGAAAACCGCGCATTCACGAACAACAATTGCCCGTATTCTACCATAACAATGATAGTTTGACAAATTTAACCGCTTATACCATAAACTAAGGGTTAGTTCTCTCGTCCTGTCCTGGGCCGAGACCGCTAGCAGCGTCCCTCTACAGAAATTGCGAGCCATGCTTAACATAGCAATCCTCGAGGCTGCACCAACCCCGCCACGCCTCACGATTGGAAGCCTCCAGGCGATGAATCCAATCTTGGCTAGTCTGGTTAGTTGGCTCCACCAAGGCAAGTTCGCCCCCGTGAACACCTACGCCGGTTGGTGCCAACGACAAGGCTGCGACTCTCCGCATTATCGGCTGACGCAGCTGGCACTGCTGGAGTTTGGCCTCGCCCAGGCCATCGAGCCTCCGACCAGTGCAAGCCACACGAGTCCCTTGACGCTCTGGCAGCGACGATTGCTGGCGGGGCTCAGGAAGCAGGTATCGGCTCAGCGCGATGTCCATGCCTGCACGCTACTGCGGCACCATCACGCCAGCCTCCTAACCACTGCCGCTGGGGCTGAGAGGCTTACCCAAGGCATACTCTGGGACCTGAGCCGACCCGACCACCTAACGCTGCGGGTCAAGGCTCAGCACTATGAGGCGCTACTAGTGGGCTGGGGCATACTGGGCATGATGGCTGGCTGGCACCTTATAAAAACAGCCGGCATGGGTGGCTGCCGCCCACAGACGGCCGTGACAGACCATCTGGCGGACACCTTACTGCCCAGACTAGTGGAACTGGATGCGCAGAGGTGCCAGACCAGCGCTCAGAAGTAACCGCCGTCTAGAGCGCGGCCTCGCCGGAGCTATCCTCCGGCGAGGCCATTTATCGCAATCATTATATTTATGACCAACCGTTGTTGACAAGCCGATACCAAGCTGCTAGCCTCTGTCGCTACAGGCCTGCGGTTGGGGCAACCCTGGCACTAGACCATTAACCATAAGAACTGATACCTTATTTATCATGAGCAAACACCTGGTCATCGTAGAGAGCCCCGCCAAAGCTAAGACCATTAGCCGATTCTTGGGCAAAGATTATATTGTGGAAGCCTCATTTGGGCACGTGCGCGACCTACCCAAGAGCGGCATGGGGGTCGATATTGAGCATGGCTTTACCCCGAGCTACGAGATTAGCCCCGATAAAAAGAAGCGGGTGAGCGAGCTCAAAAAGCTCGCCAAGGGCGTCGACGACGTTTGGCTCGCCTCCGATGCCGACCGCGAAGGTGAGGCCATTGCTTGGCATCTCTGCCAGGCGCTGGGGCTCGATCCAGCCAAGACCAAGCGCGTGGTCTTTCACGAGATCACCGAGAAGGCCATTAAGGCCGCCATTGCCCAGCCGCGTACCGTCGACCAGCACTTGGTCGATGCGCAGCAGGCCCGCCGCGTGCTGGACCGGCTGGTAGGCTACGAGCTCTCGCCGGTGCTATGGAAGAAGATTCAGACCGGCCTCAGTGCCGGCCGAGTGCAGAGCGTCGCCGTACGGCTAATCGTGGAGCGTGAACGCGAGATCGAGAACTTCGAGGCTGGCTCGGCCTTTAAGGTGACGGCCGAGTTTAGCCTGGACGGGGGAACGGTGCTGCGGGCCGAGCTGCCGGCCAAGTTTAAGACCGCCGACGAGGCCCAGGCTTTTTTGCAAGACTGCCTCGGTGCGCAGTACCACGTCGCCAGCCTGGAGACCAAGCCGGGCAAGCGCACGCCAGCCGCACCGTTTACTACCAGCACCCTGCAGCAAGAGGCCAGCCGCAAACTCGGCTTTAGCGTACGGCAGACCATGGTGGTGGCGCAAAAGCTCTATGAAGCCGGTAAGATCACCTACATGCGCACCGACTCGGTGCACCTAAGCGACCTGGCGCTCGACGATGCCGCGGCCACTATTAAAAAAGACTTTGGTGACCAGTACTATGCTCGGCGTCAGTTCACCACCAAAAGCGCCGGCGCCCAGGAGGCCCACGAGGCCATCCGCCCGACCCATTTTGAGCACGCCACTACCACCGGCGACCGCAACGAGACGCGGCTTTACGAACTGATCTGGAAGCGCACCGTGGCCAGCCAGATGGCCGAGGCCCAGTTGGAGCGCACTACCGCTCTTATTACCATCTCGACTCGGCCCGAACAGTTGGCCGCCAAGGGCGAGGTAGTGGTCTTTGATGGCTTTCTCAAGCTCTATCTGGCCCAGGACACCGACGAGGAGGTGGAAGAAGAGGGGATTCTGCCACCGCTCACGATTGGCCAAGCGCTCGACCTGGCCACCATACGCGCGGTGCAAGTCTACGACCGCCCCAAGCCGCGCTATACCGAAGCCTCGCTGGTAAAGCGCCTCGAGGAGGACGGCATTGGCCGGCCGAGCACCTACGCACCAACCATTACCACCATCCAGGATCGTCAATACGTTGAAAAGGGCGACCTAGAGGGCAAGGAGCGGCCGGTCAAGCAGCTCGTTCTGGAGGCCGGCGCCATCCAGGAGATCGACACCACCGAGACCTACGGCGCCGATCGCGGCAAGCTGTTTCCCACTTCAGTCGGCATGCTGGTAAACGATTTTTTGGTAGCACATTTTCCTGATGTGATCGACTACAATTTTACCGCCAAAGTCGAGGATGAATTTGACGAGATCGCCGAGGGCAAGCAAGCCTGGAACCGCATGATCGCCGAGTTTTACGGCCCGTTCCACGAGACCGTAGCGGCAGCCGAGACGCTCAGTCGCCAAGAGGCCTCTGGCGCGCGCGAACTGGGCGCCGACCCAGCCACCGGCAAGCCGGTAATCGCGCGCCTCGGCCGCTACGGCCCCATGCTGCAACTCGGCGAGGCCACCGACGACGAGAAGCCCAAATTTGCCCCCATGCCGGCCGGCCGTCGGCTCGACGAGGTGACGCTCGAGGAGGCCCTAGAGCTCTTTAAGCTACCGCGCATCGTTGGCCAGGCCAAAGACGGCCAAGACATCAAGGCTAACTTTGGCCGATTCGGGCCGTACATCCAATGGGGCAAGCTATACGCTTCGATTAAGCCCGACGATCCACTAACGGTAACCCACGAGCGCGCCCTGGAACTGATCGCCGAGAAAGAGGCCGCCGAGGAGGCCAAATATATCAATGATTTTCCCAGTGGCATCCGGGTGCTTAACGGCCGCTTTGGCCCTTACATTACCGACGGTACCAAAAACGTGAAGGTGCCTAAAGATACCGATCCCAAGGCATTAACCGAGGATCAGTGTAAAGAAATGCTAACCGCTGCGCCGGTTCGCGCCAAACGCCGCCGCATCGTTCGCCCGTCTTAGCGCAAGCGACTTCGCTAATCTGGCTCTTGTAAAAGTTGTCAGATATACGTACGATACTTGGTGATATTCACAACTGTCGTTGGCGAACTCATAATTATAACCCAATCTACCCGTTGAGAGGCGGGCCTTATGGCGCGTTCCAAACATCACAAGCGCAAAAAGCAGCAAAAGCGCCAGCAGCACGGCTTCTACGAGAGCCTCTCGCCGGCCCTGCTGAACCTGCCGACCGGGACGCCCTGGCGCCACCAGTGGGAGCAGATGACTACCACAGCCGCCGACTGGGGCGAGACGGCCGGCCGAACCACGGCCCAGTGGGGCGGCGCCAGCCTGGATGCTGTACGGACCTGGCTCGACGCTCTCGAGACTCAAGCCGCCACCTGGGGTCGGCGCCTAGCGGCTCAGCTGGTGGCCCAGGCGCCCACCGCTCGTCGCCTTAGCCGCATCGCTGCCACCGCCATCACGGCCGGCTGGGACTATGGCCGCGCCGCCACCAGCGATAGCCTCACGGGGCTCGGCCAGCTGGGTCGTGCCGCCTGGGGCAGGCGCGCTCGCTCACTTTATCTTGCTATCATTAGCGCCGGCCTGCTAGCCAGCGTCGTCGCCGTCTCAGCCGCCACCACCTCTACCATCGCGCTCTACGCCCACGATATCTCCAGCCCAGCCGTCATCCTGAGCAAAAAGAAGACCGGCACCACTATTCTCGACCGCAATGGCCAGGTGCTTTACCAGAGCTACGGCGCTCAGGGTGATCAAACTACGCCCCTCGGGCAAATCCCGCAGTCGCTCAAAGACGCCACTCTGGCCGCCGAAGATCCGTCGTTTTACGATCACCAAGGGTTTTCGTGGCGTGCCACCGCCCGCGCCGCCTGGGTTGACCTAACCCACGCCGACAAGGTGGAAGGCGGCTCCACACTCACACAGCAGCTAGTCAAAAACGCCATCCTCACCTCCAATAAAACCTTTGAGCGCAAATACCAAGAGGTGATCCTGTCGATGGAACTCGAGCGCAAATACTCCAAAGACCAGATTCTAGAGATGTACCTCAGCGAAACGGACTACGGCCAAGGCTCGCGCGGCGTGGCGGCAGCCGCCCAGACCTACTTCCATAAGCCGCTCAGTCAACTTACTCTGGCCCAGTCGGCGCTGATCGCCGGCCTGCCGCTGGGCACCAACCGATTTGACCCCAATGCCAATTTGGCCGCCGCTACCAACCGCCGCAACTATGTGCTCGACCGCATGGCCGCACTGGGCAAGATTACCCCGACCCAAGCCAAGACCGCCGAGGCCGAGCCGATCGTGGCCTACCCCAAGACCATCACCATCCAGGCGCCACACTTCGTCTTCTATGTACTCGATCAACTCCGCGACACTTACGGCCAAGACGCGGTTGAGAATGGCGGCCTCACCGTGCGCACCACGCTGGATCTAGGCAAGCAGACCGCCGCCCAGCAGATTGTGGCTGATCAGGTTAATAAACTGGCCGCTGCCCACCACACCACCAACGGCGGTCTCATCGCCATCGAGCCCACCACCGGCGACATCATCACCATGGTCGGCAGCGTCGACTACAACGCGCCCGGCTTCGGCGCCGTCAACGTCACCCTCAGTGATCTGCAGCCCGGCTCCAGCTTTAAGCCCATCGCCTACGTCACCGCCTTTAGCAAAGGCTGGAACGGCTCTACCCAGGTCGACGACGCCCCCTTGAGCCTACCCAACGGCGACGGCACGCAGTATGTGCCGCAGAACTACGACGGCAAATTCCGCGGCCAGGTTACGCTGCGGCGAGCCCTCTCTAACTCGCTCAACATTCCGGCTATTAAAGTACTGCAGTACGCCGGGCTCGATACCACTATCGACATGGCCCACAACCTTGGCATCACCACCCTCAACGACCGCAGCCGTTATGGCCTCAGCCTCGTACTGGGCGGCGGGGAAGTGCGGCCCATCGACCTGGCCACCGTGTATGGCACCTTTGCCAACGGCGGCACCAAGGTTGAACCCCGCGCTATCCTCAAAGTTAGCGACCGTTATGGCAAAGACCTCACCAAAAATACCCAGCCGGCCTCCAAGCAAGCGCTCGATCCGCGCTACGCCGCCATGATCACCAGTATCTTAAGCGACAATAACGCCCGCATCGAAGAGTTTGGCGCCAACTCGCCACTAAAGCTGAATCGGCCGGCCGCCGCCAAGACCGGCACCACCAATGATTTTCGCGATAACTGGACCGTCGGCTACACCCCCAATCTGGTCACGGCCGTCTGGGTGGGCAACAACGACCACAGTGCCATGGTTAACGTCGACGGTATCACCGGCGCCGCGCCCATCTGGCACGACTACATGGAGATGGCCAGCGCCGGCGTACCGGCCCAGAACTTCGCCGTGCCGACCGGCCTGAGTAGCGGCAAAGTCTGCGCGGCCGACGGCGGTCTGGCCAATCCCTGGGACACCAACACCTACGACGAGCTCTGGCCGACCGACCAACCACTGACGCGCAAGTGCGGCAGCGCCATGCCCATCATCATCCCCCTCGGCGACGGCCAGCCGGCCCTGCCCAACCTCAACCCGGCCGCCTACACCGGTCTACCGATTCGATGGAAACGATTGGGACTGTAGTAAGCTACTGCGGCAATACGAATATTTGACATTTTATACTCCTTATGCTAATATATAAAAGCTTTGAGGTGAGCTAAATTCTTACCTTGCAGCCTTGACAAGCAGATACACAAGATGAGCTGCCAGCGCCGCCCTGCGACGTTTGCACCTCATCTTGTGCGAATAGGAAACTGACTCAACTACTGCCACCGCCTCGATCGAAAGGTGATCGTCATGAACACGAAGCGCCGCCTGAGCAACACCCGCAAGGCCACTGGCTTCTATTTTCGACACCCGCTGCGCTTCCTGGCGGACATCTGGTTTCTGCTGGCGGCCGTGTTATTGGTCGGACTGCTGATCGGGGGCGTCATCTGGTATCTTCACGACGCCGCACCGCTGGTCTATTTCCCCACAGATCGTGCCGGCTTTTGGTTCGGCCTCCTGCATGGCTTCTTCTTGGGGCTGGACTTCATCGTGTCCTGGTTCAATCCCGACATCACCCTGTACCAGGCCGGCGCCAGTAGCTTCTGGTACAACCTGGGCTTCCTCATGGGCGTCGGCGCATTCACCACGCCGATCGTTAAGCTCAGCCTGATCATACGTCGGCACTAGACTGCCGGCTAGCCACAGAAGCCAACGGGGGCGAGCCTCTCAAGGAGCTATGAGCCAGGATATCCCGGCCTAGCGCCGCGGTCACATCCTATTCTCATATCTGCTTGTCATGCTCGCTTTCCATAAGTGCGTACTTATGCTGATGAGCTGGAAACAGCGAAAAAGCGAACCGCTACCAATGCCCTCTAGTGGATAGGATTTGTGTTTACTTGTCAATAATGTTATAATATAGAAGTCAGAAGTACGTTCACATCGAGCTAGGTGGACCTATGCAGTCGCCCCTTCGCAGGCTCGCCACCGTCGCTGTCATAGTCACACTGCTGGCGGTTGGCGGGTGCAGCAGCAGTTCGTCATCGGCCAACAGCGTTGACTCGACGGCAGCGGCCACAACGCCACTGCTGCTAAAAACCGAGGTCCCCAGTGGCCACATCACTCTGGACTTCTCGGCCTTCAGCCCGGCAACGCGGCCGGAGGCGGAGAAGATCGCCAATGAGGTGATCGACTTCTACCAGGCGCGCTTTGGCGCGCCGTGGCACAACCTGCATCTGTCGTTCGACTTTCAGGTGCAACCAGGAGCCGAGGGGGAGTTCCAGGCCTCCGACGACGCCTGCCACCAACAGACGCCCAATGTCGCCATCGGCTTGATCGCCGACGCCGTGGACTACATCGACGACGACCTGCCGCATGAGCTTGCTCATGCCTGGCTGGGGTGCGGCGATGGTGTGGGGCGCTTCTCGGAGGCACAGGCCGAGACCTTCAGCCAGCTCTTCCACCGTGCTTACAACCTAACCGACCACGACCTGAGCGGCTGGCCCACAAAGCTCGGCCTGAGTGCCGACGAGTACCGCCAGGCCAGCCAGCCAGACATCGGCGTGCCGGCAGGGACGTTCCAGAGCCTCGTCGCGCTGGGGAATTTCCGGTATAACATGTTAGCCTCGGCGCTGCGACTGTACGAGGAGGCCCACCCGGGCTTCCTGCGTAAGCAGTACCAGGCAATGTACACCGCGGCCCGGCAGGACGAGCTGACGCACGGCTACCTCTACCAGCCCTCATCGACCGACATCGACGGCCTGGCCATCGGCCGCACAGTCGACCCGGCCTTTGGGCCGTGGCTCGACCAGCAACCGATCTTTGCCGCTCCGCCGATGCACGACCAGTTGCTAGCCTTCATGGCCACCCCCAACCACATCGCGGTGATAGCCATCAAGCGCAACATCCTGCAAGAGCCCTGGGTTGGCCTGGCGATGACGGCGACATTCACCGTTGCCGGTCATCCCGAGCTGGACGACAGCTTGAGCTGCACGACCGATGAAAACGGCGTGTGCTTCCGGGCCACGCGGGAGCTGGACCTGCGATCGCACCATCTGCCGCCCACCACCGTGGTAGTCGTCAAGCTCGACGGCGGCGGCCTGTCTGCCACCTACACGTTCCACGCCCTCTAACTGCCCCTGTTCTGGGGCGGCCAACGCTAGCCATGCTAGCTAGAAGCCGCCGTGAGAACGGGGGCTTCTAGTATCAAGGGCTTATTACGAAACCTTGACAAACCTCTTGTGTTTTGATATAATGTTCTATTGCTTAAGGAGTAATTATCCCAATGTTAAGCCCCACTACCAAGAAGCGTGCCGCCCAGTTGGGCGTAGCCGCTACCTCGCTGGCCATTCTGTCGACTGGCGTGGCACTAGCCTGCCATCCGCAGGGCACTATCACTAAGGGCGTGCAGAACGTGACCACCGGCAGCCAGCTGATGGCAGCCGATACCACTACCAGCGCCGTCGTGGCTCACCCCGGCGACACGCTGGTCTACAAAATCACTGTTGGCAACAAAGCTGCCGGCTCGCAAGACCAGCTCATTAAGACGCTGGTGACCGACCAGCTGCCGGCCGACCTACAGCTCGTTAAGGAAGACAGCCTGGACCTTGGCACCGTCGCCA
Organism: Candidatus Saccharimonadia bacterium; assembly: GCA_035479295.1. GTDB lineage: Bacteria > Patescibacteriota > Saccharimonadia > UBA4664 > UBA4664 > JARIHM01. Next base: position 9,797 of record DATIIV010000001.1, read on the forward strand.
TGGGCCAGACCAAGTCGGCCACCGTTACCGTTAAGGTAACGGCCAACACCAACACGACCATTAAGAACCAGGCCTGCTTTACCGGCGACAGCGTAGACCACAAAGTGCCCCAGCAGGGCTGTGACGTGGCTTACGTGAAGGTAGAGGTGCCGGCCGCCACGCCGACCCCCACCCCCAAGCCGACGCCGGTAGCCACCCCGACTCCTACGCCGGGTGCGGGCCAGGTCCTTGGCACCACCGCGCCCACTACGCTGCCCGACACCGGTGCTGCCGGCGTACTCGGTACCGCGGTTGGCCTAGGCTCGATGGCCACTGCCGCTGTGGCCTACATCCGCAGCCGCAAGCAGGGTCGGTAATCCGACCGCTCGCCCAAGCGCTAAAAAAGCCCCTTTACGGGGGCTTTTTTAGTAGGGCCCAGCGGTGCAACCAGGTATAATGAGCACTATGCAAGAATTAATTCGGCAATTAGAGACCCTGAGTGGCCGCATCGCGACAGCGGTGAACAAGCTTGATTTGGCGGCCGACGAGCAGCAGATTGAGCAGCTCACAGCGCAGGCCACCGCGCCGGACTTCTGGTCTGATCCGCAGGCGGCCGCGGTCGTGTCGCAGCGGCTGGCCGGCCTGCAAAAGCATGTGGCCGATTGGCGGGGGCTGCAGGCCGAGGTGCGCGAGACCCTGGAGCTGGCCCGACTGGCCGAGGCCGGCGACACCGTGCTACTGGCCGACCTGCGCGCCGCCCACGAGCGGGCCGCCGCCGCCTTTGAGGCGCGCGAGTTCGAACTGAAGCTGTCGGGCCCGCACGACCGCGCCAACGCCATTCTGGAGATCCAGGCCGGCGCCGGCGGCACCGACGCCCAAGACTGGGCCGCCATGCTCCAGCGCATGTATTTGCGCTGGGCCGAGCGCCAGGGCTTTAGTGCCGAGGTGCTATCGCTTAGCGCCGGCGAGGAAGCCGGTCTTAAGAGCACCACTATCGAGATCAGCGGCCCTTACGCCTACGGCAAGCTCAAAGGCGAGGCCGGCACCCACCGGCTGGTGCGCCTCAGCCCCTTTAACGCCGACAACCTGCGCCAGACCTCCTTTGCCCTCGTCGAAGTACTGCCACAGCTCGACCAAGCCACCGAGCTCGACATCGACCCCAAAGATCTCCGCATCGACGTCTACCGCTCCGGCGGCCACGGCGGCCAAAGCGTTAACACCACCGACTCGGCCGTCCGCATTACGCACTTGCCCACCGGCACCGTCGTGGCTATTCAAAATGAGCGCAGCCAGCTCCAGAACAAAGAGAAGGCCATGGCCATCCTCCGTGCCCGCCTCACCACCCTCATGGAGGCCCAGCACAAGGCCGAGCTGGGCGACCTCCGCTCCAGCGACCAAGCCGCCGCCTGGGGCCAGCAGATCCGCAATTACGTCCTGCACCCCTACACTAAGGTCAAAGACGTCCGCACCGGCGCCGAAACCAGCCAGGCGCAGGACGTGCTCGACGGCGATTTGAACTTGTTTATCGAAGCTTATCTTAATAACCAGATCGGCTCAGCTAGCCATTGACAGTCGCTTGAAGCCGTTCTACAGTAATATGGCGAGCAAACAAACGACCCGGGCACCGATCTTCTTACGGGGCATACATGAGCAGCGATCCGCCTGATGCCGATCAGGCAAGCCAAAACCTCGACCGCCTATTTCCACCGGGCACCGACGCAAACTTTGGGGGTATATCGTTGCATACGTTTGAGTCAAATCCCCACTCCTCAGACCCCAACTTGCGTGCAAATTACTGCCACATATGCCGCCACCACAGAGATGCCAGCTGCCATAGCTAAGCCGAATACCGCGAGGCGACACCACAAACCTCACTCCTAGCCAAGGACTAACACAGTATAGTTGCCAAGCGTCAACGCCGCGCCACGAGTCAGTCCGGCTCGCCAGCGCCAGGCTTGAATTTCGCGCCGCCCGCGCTACACGAGGCTCAACCGTTTGACGGCGCCCTCGACTATGCTGCGGCACATTGCCAGCGCTGCAAGTTACCCGTGGCCGCTATCTGCCACACTCACAGCTCTAGCGCCGGCGGCGGCTCCAGCTACTAGCTGCGTCGTAATGCCATAAAAGGTCCAGGGTGCACCGCACAGGTGCATCCTGGACCTTAACTATTTGGCCGCCGTTGTGACCAATGAAACCCGTCATCATTGTGTGATAAACTAGTACCAAATGATTTTGTTCGATCGCGTCACCAAAGTTTACCCCAACCAGTCGATCGCGCTGAGTGGGCTCAATTTGCATATCCAGCCCAAAGAGTTCGTCACTATCGTCGGCTCAAGTGGCGCCGGCAAGTCCACGCTAATTAAACTCCTCACCCGCGAAGAGATCCACACTTCTGGCAAGATTATCGTAGGCGGCCTCGATTACGACACCATTACGCCGCGCGATGTGCCGTTGGTGCGCCGCCGGATTGGCGTAGTGTTCCAGGATTTCAAATTGCTACCCAATCGCCGGGTAGGGGAGAATGTGGCTTTTGCCCTCGAAGTCTCAGGTGCTCGCGGCCGCGAAATTAAGCGCGCCGTACCCAAAATGCTCCAGTTAGTGGGCCTGGCCGCCAAGGAGCACAGCTTTCCCGAGGAGCTGTCCGGCGGCGAGCGCCAACGGGTGGCCATTGCCCGGGCGCTGATTCGCCAGCCCAAAATCCTCATCGCCGACGAGCCAACCGGCAACCTCGACCCCAAAAACGCCTGGGAAATTATTGAATTATTGCTCAAAATTAACCGTTTTGGCACCACCGTCCTCCTCACCACGCACAACAAAGAGATCGTCAACGCCCTCAAGCGCCGCGTCATCACCATCAACCGCGGCCGCATTGTGCGCGACGATGAGCAGGGCCGCTACACCCTAGAAACGCCCTCCAACTTGAAGGGCGCCAGCACCAGTCCCGCCACCGGCAAGGAGGCCAAATAATGCTACAATTTTGGCGCATTATTCAGGCCGGCAGCCGCAACTTTTTGCGCAATATGTGGCTTTCCACCGCCGCCACCGCCGTTATGACCGTTACGCTTACGATTGTGGTCATCTCGTTTATCTCTAATTCGGCCCTCACCAGCACCATCAAGGGCGTCACCGACAAGATCGACGTCTCGATCTTCTTAAGCGATAGCGTGACGCCGCAGCAACGCGACGCCTTTAAGGCTAAGCTCGAGTCCGACAGCAACGTTACGTCGGTATCCTATAAGTCCAAGGCCGACGCGCTGGCCGATTACCGCCGCCAAAACGCCGGCGATCAGAAGCTGCTCGAGGCCATTAGCGAGACCGACAACCCGCTGCCCGCCTCATTTCAGATTAAGACAAGAGACCCCAATAAGCTGGACTCGGTCACGGCTATCGTCAACCAGCCCGACAATAAGGCCTTGCTCGACCCAACCTCGCCGCCGACCTATTCGGGCAATCGCAAGACTACCATCGATAGAATTGTGCGGTTCTCGAACTTCTTCAAGACGACCGGGCTTGTGCTCAGTATTATCTTTGTGATTATTTCAACCCTCATCATCTTTAACACCATTCGCATGGCTATCTTTACGCGCCGCGACGAGATCGAGATTATGAAGCTAGTCGGGGCTACCAAGTGGTTTATCCGCGGGCCGTTCCTGTTTGAGGCGGCGCTGTACGGCATCATCGCAGCGCTTATTGCAGCAGCGCTATCGTTCACGCTGCTGCTTGGCGGCGGCCCCAAGCTGGGCAGCTACATCGACGTCCAGAGCACCATTGCGTTCTTCCGCAGCTACCCGGTCTTGATCGTGCTGGGCGAGATGATTATCGGCATCATTATTGGCACGTTCTCGAGCTTAATGGCGATGAGCCGTTACCTCAAGCTGTAATCACAGAACGCTCAGAGGTCGGCCCAGACACTTACGCGCCCAGGCCGACCTCTTCTCTTGATGCAGCTTCTAGCTCAGGTCAGGGCCGAGAAACCGGCCGACCGAAGTCGTCCACGACCGACCAACTCTCGCATTCCAACTGGTCAGCCACCTGATAGGCGGCCGCGGGAGACGAGAACGGGCCGCTTGGGTGATCCTCCAACGAGGAGTCAGCGTCCTTCCGGTACTGAATGTGGTATTGAGGGGAGGCGGCATCAGGCATCGCGTACCTCTTTCGTTGAATCGACCAAGGACTAGGATATGCTACCGATTACTTGCCGGGCTCAGCGCTTGTACGGCCTAGCCTCATGCACTACCTCGCCGGTGCCAGTCTCTAGTCTTTGGTGAGAATATGAACTTTAGTTCAGCTCCGAGGGCGGCACGACGCGCGTGTCGGTCTCCCAGCCGTTGGCGTGCAGACTGCCGGTCACGCCGTTGACCTTGTTTCGAACTAGCGCGTCAGACGCCTCGTTGATGGTCTCATGAAGCACCCAGTCATCGGTGGCGCTCTTGCGCTTGTAGACTTCTGTGGCTGGCATTATTGCCTCCGCTTCCCTAATCTGACAGCATGGCCGAACGTGAGGGTGCCAGACATGTCTGACACAAGTATGAATCCTAGAAGAAACCCGCCACCTCGTCAAGACCCGCACTGTCTGAGACTGTTTCAACACCATATGAGTGACTCCGTCAAGAGCACAACCAGTTTGACAGATATAGCATTATTACCTAGTATGAAGATACCTTGGAGGGGTATGACCATGCGTAGCGTTCGACAATTTGCACTTATTAATCGACTGTTCGCCGGAGCTGGCGTCGTCGGTATGTTGCTACTTTCCAGCGGCGCGGCTTACGCCGATCAGCTCGACGACCAGATTAACGCCGCCCAACAACAGGCCGCCAACCAGGCCAATAATGCCGCCGCGCTTCACAATCAGGCCGACACTTACCAGGAGCAGGTGGCGCAGTATAATGCTCAAATTAATGTGGTGCAGGCCCAGATCAACCTGAACCAGGCCAAGGCCGACAAGGTGGCCGCGGACATCGCCGATGCTCAAGCTCGCATGGCGGCACAGAAGGCTATTCTGGCCGAGAACATTAAGAACATGTACCTCAATAGCGGCATCTCGCCGCTGGAGATGTTGGCTTCGAGTAGCGATATTAGTGACTTCTTTAACCAGCAGCAGTACCAAGACAAAGTTAAAGACAAGATCCAGGCGGCGCTCGCCAGCATTGAGCAGCTCAAGGCCAGCCTCGATAAGCAGCAGCGCGACCTGGCTCAGCTCCTGGTGAGCGAGAACGACCAGAAGCAGCAGCTGGCCACTACCCGAGCTCAGCTGGCTCAGCTGCAGGCGCTAGCGGCCCAAAACGCCGCTGCTGCCGACCAGCAGGTGAAGACCGCCAATGCGCAGCTGGCCAGCCTAAAGGCGCAACAGGCGGCCATTTTGGCCGCGCAGTATGCCAAGAGCGGCTCCAACCTACACGTGGTGGGCAACTGCGGCGGCGGCTACCCCTCGCAAGCCAGCGGCCGCTTTGGCGCCTGGGGCTGTTCCTACGGCAAGGACAACGGCGTCGACAACTGGGGCATGTACAACGAAGAATGCGTCTCGTACACCGCCTTCCGCATCGGTATCTCCGGCCGCGGCAACCCGTCGGGCTGGGGCAATGCCAACCAGTGGCCGGCCTCAGCTCGGGCCGCCGGCATATCGGTGGATGGCAGCCCCCGGGCCGGCGACGTCGCCATCTCCATGCTCGGCACCTACGGCCACGCCATGTACGTGGAGGGCGTCTCCGGCGGCATGATCAATGTGTCGCAATACAACTTCAACAATGCCGGCGAGTTCTCGACCATGACCATCCCTGCCAGTAACCTCTATTTCATCCACTTTTAACTAATTCGGAGATCTATTCGCTTGAAGAAACTTCAGCTTAATCCGCTTGTGCTTATTGGGTCGGCCATCGTGCTTATCGTCGTCTCGTTTTACAGCGGCGATGCGTTGCACAGCTACGTACCTCTGCCGCTCCAGCCGCGCACCAGCCAGCTCGACTTCTCCAGCCTAAACGACCTGTACGACATGATGCAGCGCGACTTCGACGGTAAGATCGATGCGAAAGCGGCCCTGGATGGCGCACGGGCGGGTCTGGTCTCGGCCGGCGGTGATCCTTACACGGTTTATTTAACGGCCGACCAGGCCAAGGCTCTTAACGACGACCTCAACGGTAAGCTCTCGGGCATCGGTGCCGAGATCGGCATTAAGAATAACCTGCTCACCGTGATCGCGCCGATCGCCGGTACGCCGGCCGACAAGGCGGGACTGAAGGCCGGCGACCTGATCGGCCAGATCAACGGCCAAGACACCACCGGCATGAGTGTCGATACGGCCGTCAGCAAGATTCGCGGCAAGTCCGGCACCAAGGTGACGCTTAAGATTGGGCGCCAAGGCGCCGACCCCCAGACCATCACCATCACCCGGGCCGACATTAGCGTGCCCAGCGTCACCTGGAGTCTCAAGAACGGCGACATCGGCTACATCCAGATCAGCACCTTTGGCTCCGACACCACCAGCCTCATCGACAAGGCCGCCGGCGAGCTCAAGGGCCAAGGCGCCAAGAAGGTCATCCTGGATCTGCGCAACAACGGCGGCGGCTACCTCGATGCCGGCGTAGCGGTGGCCAGCGAGTTCTTGCCCGAGGGTAAGACGGTGGTGAGCGAGCGCACCAACGGCAAGACCACCAACACGCTCACGGCTAGTGCCGGCGGTCAGCTAGTCGGCCTACCCATGGCGGTGCTGGTCAACGGCGGCTCGGCCTCGGCCTCCGAGATCGTGTCGGGCGCCCTGCACGACAATAAGGCCGCCCAGCTGGTGGGCGAGACCACCTTTGGCAAGGGCAGTGTGCAAGAGATCAAGGACCTACCGGGCGGTGCCGAGTTTAAAGTCACCGTAGCACATTGGTACACGCCGGGCGGCATCAACATCAACAAGGCCGGCATCAAGCCCGACGTTGAGGTTAAGCTCACCACCGACGACTACAACGCCAGCCGCGATCCTCAGCTGGATAAGGCACTGCAGCTGTTGCAATAACTCAGCGATTCCTGACTCTCAAAATTTCTTGTGCACCTAACCCCGGCTAATTTGGGCCACCTATAAATAAGTTCAAGTTGGTCACAGGCCGCGCACCTGCCCGATAAGCAGGTGC
>DATIIV010000002.1:0-52932 GCA_035479295.1 Candidatus Saccharimonadia bacterium
GGCAGGTGGGCGGCTGAGCGCGTTAGCGGCTAGGCTGTCCGGTTGGCTTCGTTCTTGCTTGAGCCGAGTTCTGCAGGCCAGGTTGCCGGTCTCGCTGCTGGTGGCTCTAGCCGCGGTGAGTTTGCTCGCCGCCGTTGATGCTCTGGCGGCTAGCTACTATCAACAACGGGTTTATCCCGGTGTCCGTATCGGCGCTTTAGCTGTGGGTGGCTCCACCTTTCAGGCGGTGGCGCCGGCTGTTCAGGCCGGTCTGCCGAGTCAACCTGTGCATGTGGTAATTGGCTCGCTGCCCTATGACTTTACGCCGCAGCAGCTGGGTGTGACGCTGGATGTGGCGGCTACGGCTCAGCGAGCCATACGGCTTAACCGTGGCGGGTTAGCATTGGTGGCTATCGCTCGCTCGTACGCATCGGCCCCGATTGAGCCCGTTTATCGCAGCCAAGCTGCTACTCTCGCATCGCTGGCGGTTGAGCTAGCCAAGCAGACGGCTCATCCGGCCGTTGAGGCGCGACCGTTAATCGTAAATGGTAGGGCGTTGGTGCTATCGGCCCACAGCGGCCAGTCGCTCGATGCGGGTCAGTTAGCCGACAGCATGAGCTTGGCCCTTAAGAATGGTCAAAGAGTAGTAATTAGTACAACACCGATAGCTCCCAATATTGTTAGTAGCGCCTACGATGCTGACCTGAAAGCCGCTACGACTACCTTGGCGCTCAGGCTTAATCTGACGTTAAAGGGTGCTACCATTAGCCCGAGCGCCACTGATATCGGGAACTGGCTTAGCTTTGGCGCCGTGGGTAGCGGGGTGCGCGTGAGTAGCGCCAGCTTAGGGGAGTACCTGAACGCTATAACCCCCGGTTTTGATCGACAGGCGGCTCAAGTTGCTCTATTGGCCGCCCTTACTGCTAGGCAATCATTAACCTACTCGGCTAATACCAAGAAGACGACGGTAGTAGCGGTAGACATGATGACACGCCAGCCTCTGGCTTACCGGTACTGCTTGGCTGCGAAAGGCGCCGATGTCGGATCGTTGCCCGAACTAGGGGCTGCCGCCCGAGCCGCCTTAGACGAGCCAAATGGATGGTCGCTGAGCGGTCGGCTGAGTTTTACCGCGGCAGACTATGGCTGTAATATGACGCTTTGGCTGGTGGCGCCGAGCCATCTGGCCGACTTTAGCTCCAATTGTGCCGGCCATACTACCTGTCGAGTAGGCAATGATCTAATGATAAGCAGTGCCGCCTGGCAGCAGGCGCCCAGTGTTTGGGCTGGCTCGCTGGCGGCCTATCGCAATGAACTTATCAATCAGGAGTTTGGCCATTGGCTTGGCTTTACCCATGCTCGGTGTGGGGCTGGCCCATCGGTAGCGTTGCCGGTGGGCACCCCAACCGTTCACGTGGCTGGTTGCGCGCCGCAGTGGTATCAGTTACCGGCTGGCAGCGAAGACGGCGCGGCATTGCCTGGGTTTTAGGCTACTCGCCGACGGCGCCATAGATCTCTTCGAGCGTGGTCTTGCCTTCGATGGCCTTGCGCACGCCGTCTTGTAGCAGCGTCATCATGCCCTCGCGCACGGCGGCTTGCTCGATAACCTGCGTGGTAGTGGCGACGGTGCCGGCACTGATCAGCTCTTGCAGCTTCGGCGTCATATCGAGCTGCTCGATCAGACTGAGACGGCCGCGGTAGCCAAAGTGGTGGCAGGCATCGCAGCCGACAGCTTTGTAGAGCTTGAGGCTGTCGTAATCGGGCTGGTCCTCGGCGGGCCGGCCGTGAAAGGCCGTCTTAATCTCGAGCAACTCCTGCTTGGATGGTTTGTAACTGGTCTTGCAGACCCCGCAGAGCGTACGTACGAGCCGCTGAGCCTCGATTAGCCGAATAGATGAGGCTAGGAGTGGATTCTGGCCGATCATGTCCATGAGGCGCGTTACAGCGGCCGCGCTGGAGCTGGCGTGGAAGGTGCTGAGCACCAAGTGGCCCGTGAGCGAGGCCTGCAGGGCCGTCTTGGCGGTGTCGGCGTCGCGAATCTCACCGATCATAACGATGTTGGGGTCTTCGCGCAGGACCGCCCGCAGCTTCTCCATGAATAACTGCTGGTTGTCCGAGCGGACCGGGATCTGCGAGATGCCCTCCAGCTCGTACTCGATTGGGTCCTCCAGAGTGACGATCTTAACCTCGTCGTTGTTGAGGTGATTCATAATGGAGTAGAGCGTACTGGTTTTGCCGGAGCCGGTCGGGCCAACGGTGAGGACCATGCCGCGCGGGTGCGAGGTAGCGCGCACTAGGGTGTCGCGTTGCTTGGGGCTCAGCTGGAGGTTGTCGAGGTTAAGAAACTTGACGCTCAGGTTAAATAAGCGAATGACAACGTCTTGGCCGTGCAAGCTGGGGACAGTCTCGAGGCGCATATTGAGCGCCATGCTGTCGCCCTCATCGTTGATAATATCGACGCTAATGCGACCACCCTGCGGTTCGTCAGCGCCCCATTTAACGTTGGCGCGAATCTGAATGTCGGACGAGAATAGGTCGTAGCGCTCCTTAGAGATCGTGACGATGGGGTGGAGTGTGCCGTCGATGCGGAGGCGAATGCGGGCTTGGCGCTCGGCGGGCTCAATGTGGATATCGGAGGCGCCCAGCTGGTAGGCCATCTGCACCAGCGGCTCAAACATGTATTTGGGCTCCATGTTGTTGAGTTGCTCGTTGAGCTTCTCAAAGTTGCCGCTCTCGAGGAGGTCTTCGGTGACCGCCACCGAGTAACGATTGAGGAGGCGCTGCCAGCCAAATTGGGAGATAAACTTAAAATCGACGACGTAGCCACTGGCGCCGAGGCGAGCCCGTAGGGGCTCCAGGAGGTTGCGGTCGGTCTGTTCGCTAGTGCCCAAAGTAAGGTGGGTTTTAGTAAGGCTAATAGGTACGATACCGTAGGCCCGCATGCCCTCCATGGTGAGCTTGCCGATGAGCGGCTTAATGTCGAGGTGGGGCCGGGTGTCAAAGTACTCCAGGCCAAGCTGCTGGGCGAAGCCCTTAGCTGATTCTTCGAGTTGATCGCGTTCGGTGTCCGTCATGGTCTTATAGTACCACGGAGCACGAGCGGTTTGTATTGGCCTAACCCACTGTATTCTTGCGGCAGCTACTACGCGAAACGATACTACGTCGAACGTAATGATTGAAGATATAGTGTGGGAGTATTTTGGGTTGGGTTATCGCGGTAATCGATAGACCGTCCAGCTGTCGTTGCGGTAGAGCACGGGATACTCGGTGTCGAGCCTCGCGGGGTCGGCGCGCCACTCGACCGGCTCGTAGTTGGAGACGGCCAGGTAGCTGGCGTGGAACTGGCGGACGAGGGGCGTGGCAGCCTGGCCCTGCAATGCGGCCTCCACGGCGGCTTGGCGAGACTGGTAGGGTAGGTGGTAATTGTAGAGCCAGCCGCGATAGCCCAGCACAATGGAACGGCCGGCCAGGGTGGCGATGGGGTGATTGGGTTGGTCAGTGGTAAGGAAGACAGCGCTGGTGGGGGTGTGACTGCGTACCCAGGCGGCGAGGGCCAGGTCGGCGGTGCTGGCAAACTGGTCGTGGAGCTGGAACTCGCGGGTGACGGCGAGGGTGCCGGGGGTTATGAGCACGAGGACGACCGGAATAATCATAATGAGAGTACCGAGCCAGCGCCGCATGAGCTGTACGATGACAAGGCCGGCCAAGAGCATGCCCATGAGGTAGGCATATAAAATGAGCTTGAGGTTATCATACTCGTAGGGCTGAAACGAGTAGATTTGGGTGATGATGAGTAGCACCAGAAAGGGCAGATACCAGACTAGGTAGCGGCGCCAGGCGGGCCGAAAGAGCAGCGCCGGTAGCGCGATAAGGTAGGGGCCGGCCAGGCCAAAGTTGCGCCACCAGAAGGCCCAGATGGAGTCGCCGGGCTGGACCATCCAGCCGAGAGCCAGGTGGCCGCCGGTGCCGAGGTTGTTGGCCAGCTGCTGCCAAATGAGCTGAGGCGCGGCGATGAGGAGCGTGAGGCCAATGGCAGTGAGCCAGCGCCGCGCCTCAGCTCGATTGTGGTAGGCGGCCTCCACGGTGGCGCCGGCTAGCAGCACCATGGCGGCGATAAAGCTGTGAGCGTGAGCGAGCGGCAGCAGGCCCACTAGCCCGGCGGCGGTGAGCTGGTAGCGGCGGCGGTCGGCCGGCTCGATGGCCGTGCGGGTGGCTTGCACCAGTAGGGCCGTCACCAAGAACACGCTCAAACCAAACAAGAACGGCCGTTGGGGCAGTAAAATATCGGCGATGAAGTTATTAAAGTGAACGTTGAGAGCGTCGAGGCCGCTATAATTGCGCGGAACAGCGCTCAGCCAAGTGCCGAGACTGAGGCCGCTGGTACGCCAGTCGCTCCAGGCGGCGTCGAGCCCCGCGGCCGAGCCATTAAGTAGAATGAGCCAGAGCGAGATAACGGCGGCGCTGAGCCAGCCAAACAGCCGCAGACTGAGCGCTACGAGTAGCTGCACGATGGCCGCCATCAGTAGTATGGTGGGCCAGAACACCGCCGCATGCAGGCTCCAGCCACCGTGCACCAAAAGCGCTGATAGAAGGTCGATGAGGAAGGGGTAGGTGAGGTGAGTGCCAGCTGCGAGCGGCATATCCAATGGCAGCTGGTTGGCCAGAGCGGCGTGGCTGATGAGGCTCGCGTGGAGGCCAAAGTCGGCCCAAGTGGAGCCCGAGGCTTGCACGCCGCCGGCTACTGCGAGAAGGTCGTGGCCCCAGGCGAGCCAAGCCAAGCCGCCGGTAAGGGGCAGGCTGCCGACGGCCCAGATGAGCCAGCGGGCGCGGCCACCGGGGAGAGGTCGCCAGTGCAGCGGGCTGCGGCGGCCGCGCCACCAGAGCCCGCCGCCAAGACCGAGCGCGGCCGCTATGGCCAGTGGCAGGCTGAGGCTATATGGCAGTATCAGCGCCGCGCCAAAGGCTAGCCAGGTCCAGCCAAAGAGGCCGGCCACGACAGCTAGTGCGGCTGCCTCAAACCAGTACAGCGGCAGGCGCAGCCAGCGCACCAGCCCCGCGCCCAGCACCAGAGCGGCCACGAGCATCAGGGCCGCCATCATTGGGGGAGGTGCTCGGTCATGCTTGGTTCTACCGCCAGCTCTGCAGCCACATATGTTGCTGTAACTCGGCGGGGCTGAGGGCCCAGCCGTAGCTAAGTGGTGCAAAGTACATAAAACCGGCCAGTGCCACCAGTACCACACCGATATACAGCGCCGCCGACCCGCGCGACGGGAACCACCAGAACGTATGCTCGTGCTCCATCCAGCCGGCGGCGATACCCACTCCCAGTACGGCTAACGCCAAGCTAAAGGTAAGCGCGTAAAAGTAGTGATACAAGAACATAACGCGGTCAATCTGGCTAAATGGCAAGAAGTTGATAACGTAACCGGTAGCCGCCAGGAGAAGCGGCAGTCGCCAGCGCCGAAAGAGTTTGTGCTGGTCGATGTAGCCATAAAGGGTAATAGCCAGCCCCACCAGGACGCCCCACCACACGAGGGGATTGCCGAGCAGGTAAATATTGCCCTGGCGGCCGGCCCCGTCGGCCTGACCAGCCCAGTAGTAAACCGGCCGAATCATGAGCGGCCAGGTGTACCAGGGCGAACCGTAGGGGTGGGTGGCGGTGCGCAGTGAGGCCTCGGATTGGCGCATGGCTACATTTAAATCCCAGAATTTCTCAAAGAAGCCTAGGTGTGCCTTGGGGTTGTACTGCGGGTTGCCGATGAGCGTGGCCTGGAACCGATTAGGCATAAAGGCATCGCCCTGGCCGCTCCTGGGCAGCAGTGCAAAGTGCACAGCAAAGACCGACAAATAAACCAAGATCGGCACGATCACCAGAATGGCTAATTGACCGAGCGCTCCCCGCCAGGCATGGCGCAGGGCGGGTAGCTCAGCTACCCAGGCAATAAAGACCAAGCCTAACGCGGCTAGGCCGGTCCACTTGGTGCTGGCGGCTAGCCCGCCGCAGAAGGCGCTGGCCGCCAGCAGCCACCAGTGCGCCGCGCCGCGCCGTCGCCGGGCTACCAGGTAGAGCGTGATCGCGCTGAGGCCAAAGAGCACCAGCATGCTGTCGATCAGGATGAAGCGAGACTCCACGAGGAGCGCGTTATCGAGCAGCAGCAAGAGTGCCCCCAGCGTTGCGACCCGTCGGCTGGCCCGCAGCTGCCGCAGGAGTAGATAAAAGATGGGAATAATAAGAGTACCGGCCAGTGCCGGCAGGAGCCGCAGCAGGGTGCCGGGGTCACCATTGGCTAGGGCCGGCCCCGATAAGCCGAGCAGGTGGGCTGCTCCGCCCAGCAGTAGCTTGCCCAGCGGCGGATGGGGGTCAAAGTAGTAGTTGCCGGTCAGGTAGTCGCCGGCGTAGGTCTTAAAGTAGACCTCGTCGAACACTACGGCCTGAGGCGCCACTACGTCCCAAAACCGTGTCAGAGCGGCCACCAGCGTGAGCGCCAGCAGCTCAGGCCGTAGCCATTGCGGCCAGAAGCGCCGATAATAGTGCTGCCATCGAGAAATCATAGGCTGATTGTACCGGAGACGGGCACGGCGCACCATAGAGGTAGACGGATCATGGCCTGGCAGAAAGGGATTGTTTATCATTAGCCAAATTACTACGTTAAACGTAGTTACGCGAGGCGTAGTATCGGTTCGCGTAGTAGTTGGCGCAGCAGAATAGCAGAACGGAGCCGGCTCGGTGCTCGGCGGTCCAATCGTATCTAGTAAATGTACTTAAACGAGCTAATGGGCGCCCAGCGCTTGTCGATCCGGTCGAGGCCGGTGTAGTTCATTTCGGAGATGAGCACTTGGCCATTCTCGGCGTCCACGTCCTCGACCAAGGCGACGTGGCCGTAGTAGCCCTCCGAGGTCCAGGCGATGGCAGCCACGGCCGGCGCACTACCGGTGCCCCAGCCCGCGGCTTGAGCGTGGCTGAGCCAGTTGCGGGCGTTGCCCCAGTTGGTTGGGATCGGCCGGCGGGTGGCTACGTACCAGGTGCATTGGCCCCAGGCGTAGCTGTTGGCGTAGGTGCCAAAGGCCGCCATGGTGCCCGGGGGGAGCAGCTGGCCGGTGGGGCCGCCCGGCAGCGTCATAGCCTTGGTGGCCGAGGCGAGCCGAGCGGCCGCTACTGCCGGTGCACTGGCCGGCCGGCTATTACTGGCCGCAATGCTGTGCCCGCCTAAGGGTAGCTGATGGTGTTGCATGGCATAGCTGCCCATAGCAAATAGCACTGCCCAGAGCGCCAGGCTGCTCCAGGTACGCCACGAGAGCCGTGGCCAGAACGTAATAATCAAGCGCCACCGGTTTCGCAGCTTGCCGCGCTTGGCTCGAGTTGCCGGGGTGGTCGTTAGATACGATGATAAGTAGGGATGTGCATCCATAGTCTGGGGTTGACCTCGCTCACAAAGGCAATAGGCCATATTACTCTCATATTCACTCAATGCAAGCATTAGCATGTTACTTTTAGCCTTACCTAAGACTATTTGGGCTTGGCAGATGAGCGCCACCACAGTAAAGTTGCATCATTATGAAGCCTCAATTTAAGCCCGCTCGCACCCTGTTCCAGCTGGTAATTCTAGCGGGTCTGGTGGTGGTTGGGCTCAACTACCAATGGTTGCTTGACCAGTATGCGCTAGCCACGTTTCAGCCAAGCCCCGCGGTGGCGGCGATTGAGTCTCGCCTTGATCTAACCCCGGCCGCCACTGCTCTCTTTGCGCGAGCGCGGCCGCAAATTGACGACAAAGCCACCTTTAATAAAGACTGTGCCACCACCAAGGGCGAGCTGGAGCTGGGCTGCTTTTATCAAGGCCGCATCTATATCCTGCAAATCACGAATGAGAGCCTCGCGCCCGAGATGGACGTAGTGATGGCGCACGAGCTGTTGCATGCCTCATGGGATCGGTTGAGCCAGGCCGACCAGGACCGACTCTCGTCCGAGCTGGAGCAGACCTATCACCGCCTGAACGACCCCGACTTGAACCAGCGCATGGCCGGCTATGCCAAGAGCGAGCCTGGCCAAGAAGTCAACGAGCTCCATTCCATTTTGGGCACCGAACAGGCTAGCCTGCCAGCTGATCTGGAGTCCTACTACCAGCGCTACTTTACGAGTCGGCCGCAGATTGTAACTGCCCACGCGGCCTACCAAAACGTCTTTACGAGTCAGCGAGCCCAACTTGAGGCGGAGCTGGCGAGTATTCGGGCGCTTAAAGGGCAACTGGCGGTTATTAATCAGCAGCTGGAGAACTATCGAAGCGCCGGCCAGATTGGAGCCTACAATAGCCTGGTGCCGCGCCAGAACAGTCTGGTAGATGACATCAACAATCGCATCGAGGCGTATCGAACGGGGGTAGATGAGTATAATGCGCTATCGAAGTCGCTCGATTCGCAGGAGATTACCGATACCGAGTCGGGCGTGTCCTCGCAGCAATAGGGCGGGCAAGCGGAAGCCCCTAGCAGGAGCTTCCTTTTAGGGGCGCTTTTGGGACGGTTTAGGGGCGGTGGCGAAGGTGGGCGTATACCAGCGTGTGGAGGAGGTACTCCAGGCCGAGCCAGTCGGCTGCATGGGGGATATTATGCTTGAGCAAGGCCTCCTGATTGTACGGGTAAAGCAGGCCGCAGACGGGTAGGCCGGCCTCGTAAGCGTACCGGAGGGTGCTCGGCTCATCCTCGGCATGGATGGCGATGTTAGCCTGCAGGCAGTAGCGGATCTTGTCGGTACCACTGGCCGAGACCACAGCCTGCGGAGTTAGGCCGTGGCGGAGCAGAATGCGCCACACGGCCTGGCGTTCCGACTCGAGAGACCGAGCGGTGATAACCACAAAGTGGATAGTCACCAACCGTACCGTTACGCCCCAGGGCCGTAACCCCACGAGGGGTCTCAGCCAGAACCGCCGTCGCAGCCGTCGCAATACAGCGATGGCGTGCGGCAGGGGCTGGAACCGAGTCATTGCCTCGTAGGTTTGGGTTTCTTTGAGCAGTTGCGTGAACGGCTCGTGTCCTCCAGCCCACTGCACTGGGTCGCTATAGTTCTCGCAGCTCGCGTAGGTAAATAACTCATTGCCGGTGTACTCGCGCCAGACGCGCATGGAGTCCCACAGCGTGGCATCGAAATCCAGGCCAACCTTGACGATCTGGTGCTCGATGTGGACCGGCCAGATGACCAGCCACATCAGGATGGCCAACACGAGCATGATGAGCAGCATGGCAAGGTCCTCTCTCGCGAAAAAGTGGAGCGGAGTGTAATTATAGAGCCAATAATAACGCGGACGCAACCAGGAGCGTCCTAACAACAGAAAAGGCCCTTTGCAGAGCCTTTTCTAGGTGATGGAGTTTGTATCTTTTTGTGTTGAGTACTTTTTTTGTGCAGGTACCTATTGGTACTGTAATACGCTCATGCTAGGCCGTCAAGCACTTATTAACAAGATTTATTACGCTTATGCTTTAGCGCCACGAGCTAGGTCGCGGGCAGTGTCTCGTTGCTTGATGGTCTGGCGTTTGTCGTAGCGCTTCTTGCCCCGGCCAATGCCGATCTCGAGCTTCACCAATTGACGGTCTTGGAGCAGGGCAGTGGGGACCACACTTAGGCCTGCTTGCTTGTGGGCCACCAGCTCATCGAGCTGGCGTCGATGCAGCAGGAGTTTGCGCCCGCGTGTTGGCTCAAGCGCGGTCTTGTCGTTGGCATGAGCGTAGGGCGTAACGTGAGCGTTAGTGAGGTAGGCCTCACCACCCCGCAAGGCAATAAACGAACCTTTAAGGCTGGCATGTCCGGCCTTAATGCTCTTCACCTCGTCGCCCGACAGCGCCAAACCGGCCACCAGCCGCTCGGTGAGCTCGTAGTCGTAGGTGGCGCGTTTATTCTTGGCCAAGAGTTTCATGGTGTTCATTATATAGGTAAAGTGGCTTCCCGCCGACCAGTCTCATGCAATCGGCCGGTCGGCGGGCAAATCTTGGCCTAGTCTTCCACCTGGATGCCAAAGATACGATGTGAGAGATTCCTCACGAAAGTGTAGCACCAGACGAGACCAGACAGGGTAAACAGCAGCAGAAGCGTCAGGCCGGACTCAAACGCCGCTTGGCGGTGCGTTATAACTTGTATGCGGCCGGTCGATTGCTCCGATGGCTGATGTTGAGCAAAACGGCGGGTAGCGGAAGCTGGCGAGCTCATGCTCAGTCCTCTCACTGGCTCGGTGTCTGGCCGCCATCATTATGGAGCGACAGCCTGGACGATGGCAATGACATTTGAGCCAAGCTGGTCTTAGAGGTATAATCAGGCGGTTATGATTACCACACGATTGATTAATGCCATAGCCGGCGCTATCGAGGCTGAGTTTCAGCTGGAGTTACAGCGGGCTGACTTTGAGGTAACGCGGCCAGCTGAGGCTAGGTTTGGCGATTTTAGCTGTAATGCCGCCATGACTATGGCCCGCCAACTGGGCTTACCGCCGCAGCAGATTGCCGAGCGGCTGGCGACCCGTTTGGCCACTAACGCGGGCCCACTAGTGGCTCGCACCGAAGTAGCAGGTCCGGGCTTTATTAATATCTGGTTGACCGATGATTTCTGGCGCGCTGAGCTAACCGCTATCATGCCGGATTATGGCCGAGCCGACCTTGGCGAGTCGCGCCGGGTGCAAGTGGAGTTTATCTCGGCCAACCCGACCGGCCCCACCACTATTGGTAATGCTCGCGGCGGCTTTATTGGCGATGTTTTATCCAATGTGCTGGCCTGGGGCGGCTACGAGGTAACACGCGAGTACTACTTTAATAACGCCGGCACACAGATCGGTAAGCTTCTAGAGAGTGCCAAGATGGAGGCCGGCCTGCTGCCCGAGACCGACGAACGCCAGTATCGCGGCGAGTACATTAAAGAGCTGGCAACTGAGTTTAAACACCAGCTCGCTACGGGTGGCGATGAAGAGCTTAAGCAGCTCTTGGCCAATACCATTCTTAAGCGCTACATTGAGCCGGCCGTCGAGGCGATGGGGATCCACTTTGATGTCTGGTTTAACGAGAAAGACCTCATTACCGATGGCCGCTTTGACGAGACACTCAAACTGTTGGATGAGCGCGGCCTGGTCTTTAAACGCGATGGCGCTACCTGGCTCAAGACCGGGGAGCTGGGCGACGAGCGGGGTGAGCGGGTTATTATTAAGAGCAACGGCGACCCAACTTACATGGCGCCGGACATCGCCTACCACGTTGACGTATTTGGCCGTCGGGGCTTCGATTGGTCCATTAAGGTACTCGGACCGGACCATGTCGCACAATTTCCCAGTGTCTATGCGGCGGTGCACGCGCTCTTTCCGGATAAGCAGTTCACCATGGCCGGCTACCAAGCCTTGCGCATCGTCAAAGACGGCCAAGAGGTCAAGGTAAGCAAGCGGCTGGGGCAGTTTATTATGGTAACCGATCTCATTCAGCAGGTTGGTCTACCGGTGGCGCGGTTTCTAACCTTGATGCGGTCGCCTGACTCGCACATGGATTTCGATTTGGATCTCGCTACCGAGCAGTCGGCCAAGAACCCCTACTACTACGTGATGTACGCGTATGCGCGGGCTCATAGCATTCTGGCCAAGGCGGCCGAGCGGGGGCTAACGCCGGCCGCAGCATCGACCCAGCTCAACGAGACCGAGCGAGCGCTCGTGCGAGCCATGACGCGATTGCCCGAGCTGATCACCGAGATGGTGGCCGATTACGGCGTTCATCGGCTAACGTTCTTTGGCCTGGAATTGGCCAAGCTCTGGACCGAGTTTTATGAGGACCAGCGCATCATTGATCTACCGGCCGAGCAGGCTCAGCACAAGCTCCTGGTGGTGCAGCGATTCGTTGTCTTTATGGATGTGTATTGGAGTTTGCTGGGCATCGAGCCGCAACAGCGGATGGAGCACGAGTAGCCTCGTGCGGCGCCAAACCCACCAGGTTTTGGCCGGCTCTGAACAGCTTGCCGTAGAAGCGTGGCGCCAGGAGCCAGACGATTCGCTTCAGCTTTTATTTTTACACGGGGCCGGTCGGGCCACTAAGGAACGCGCGCTCCTGTGGCCGAAGAGGCGACCCAGATTACTGGAGCGGGCGCAGTAGCTTTTGACTTTTCTGGCCACGGCCAGAGTACCGGCCGGTTGAGCCAATCAAGCTTGCATAAACGTGTCGACGAGGCCGAGACGGTTTGGTCGCTGTTGGCGCGGGATCGCCCGATTGGTCTGTTTGGATTTAGTATGGGTGGTCACATTGCACTGGAGCTGCTGGCGCGTCATCCGGTGGTGAGCTTGGTGCTGCTCTACCCGGGAATATATACGCATCAGGCTTACGACGCGCCATTTGATCGCCGATTTACCACCATGATCCAGCAGTCAGGCAGCTGGCATCAGGCAGCCGTGCTAAAAGCATTGCGTGATTTTACCGGGCGACTGCTAATAGTCTACGGCAGTAATGATCGGGTAGTGCCACGAGGAGTGGTCGATGAGATCTACGCTGCCGCCAGTCAAGCCGTCCAGCGAGAGTTGTGGGTGATCCCGGAGGCGCCTCATTTGTTGCTGCCCTTTATGCTTGAGCGGCCAGATCTGTGGCGACAGCTTAAACTCAAACTAACCGACTGTCTGACGACGGTTAAGGAGTGAACTGCACCAGTCGACCATTTACCAGAGCGTAGCCAGTATTGGTCTGGTCATCGTAGGTGGCGTCATACAGGGCGGTAGCATTATTTAGTTGATACTGCTTGCTAAAGAGCAGGCTTGAAGTATTGCTCCAGAGCCCGATGCGTTGGGTTTTGGGTGAGACAGCCATAATAGTGGCACCGCCGCTGATTGAGCGCAGGCGAGAGGCACCGATTAGGGTGCTGGGTACTTCGGTAGTCTGCTTGAGCGTACCGGATAGATACTGCTGCAGGCCGCTGGGCGATAAGGCGTAGACGGAACCATCGACGGCTAGGGCCGAGGTGTTAGCCAGGGCGTTATTATCGGCTGCGCTTAGATAGCTGGTCTTGGGGGAGTAGCCCGTGTAGGTGTGAACGTGCTTATAGATGGCGTCATCGCCCAGTAAGTAAAGATTGGTGGCGTAGGAGGCGATGGCCTTAGCGGTGGGCCAGGTGTCGAGTCCAATGGTCTGTTGGGTCAGGCTGTCGTTGCTAAACTGGTAGAACCAGACCGAGGGCTGATGGGTGAGAATAAAGATGCCATCACCCGCAGCCGAGAGGGTAGTTGAGACCACCGCGCCCAATTTACTGGTGTCGGCCGACGATAATCGTAGCTTCTTTGTAGACAAATTTACAACGTAAAGATGAGATTGAGAGCTGGAATCGAACAAATAGGCGTTATCTCCGGCTATCTCAAGCTCGGTGGGCTTAAGGCCTTGGACCTGGGCAAATGAGACGACGGTAGTGGGAGTAAGACGCTCCAAGCCGTCAATCTGGTCGGCTTTATTATTAACGAGGGTAACGAAAGCGGCCAGTGAGGTTGGCTCGCTCTCGGCCAGGGCCATGTGCTTAAGTTGCTGGTCGAGGCCGGTGCCAGCGGCGGCTCGGCTTAGGCTGGCTAGTTCGGCCTGGAGGCTGGTGAGCTGCTTGCGAGCGTCCGATTTATTACCTTCGGCGTCGGCCGCTATGGCTAGCTGGTAGCGCTGGTAGTCGGCTTGGTAGCGGCCCACGAGCTGAGCGGCTCGTGCCTGACTGGTGTGCCACCACCACAGGCCCAGGATAAGGGCGGCAGCAATGGTGCCAGCGATGATGAGGCGGCGGCGAGCTCCCGGACCGGCCAGGAATTGCCGAGCGAGACCGGCTAGCCGCTGCAGCAGCCGCTGACCATGGGGGCGAGCTTGCTGCCAGGCGGTTCTGGCTGCGCCGCCCATGCGCCGGCTCGAGTTAACAGTGGCCTGGGCAAGGGGAGCCGTCGCTAGCTTGGCCGCCTCAAAGGCGTTTTCGGGTGTACCCAGCTGGATCTCGGCTGGCTTTTCAGATCGCACCTGCAGCGCGGCCAGCTCCGGCGTGGTGATCTCTAGCACCAAGGCCGCGATGCGATCGACCGAACTGCCGCGCAGCAGCTGCATGATCTCGCTAATGGCACCGTTAGGACTCGTCTCGGCGATAATGTGGTGCAGCTTTTGGAGCGATAGTTGGTGAATTAGGGCTGGAGTGGCCATCAGTACGCGGTCGCCGGCTTCGAGCTGCCCGCTAGCGATCGAGCCGAAGGTTTTGCTAGCAGCAGCCGGCCGGGCGTTATTGCCGCTACTGGCAATCCGAGCGTGAGCCCGGCCGCGGTAGAGAAAAGCCTCCGCCGAGCCGGTCTGGGCCAGGTGCAGCTGCTCGCCGACCTGCACGGCCACTACGGCGCTCAGCTTGCCGATCCAGGCCGCATTACCTTGGTTGACGTACTCGGCTAGCTCATGATTGGCCGCCTTGACGGCTGCCTCAAAGCGGCCCAGGGCGTCGGCCGACTCATTGGCCTCATTGTAATAGCGATCGCCAAGGGTTTCGATGATGAGATCGGCGATCTCCTCGCTGGTACGACCCGACACGAGTACCTCAACCACCACGAATAGGTTGCCCAAATTAGCGCCGGGATCGTCGGGCATTGGCTCGTAGCTATAGGCCGTAACGTAGCTCGGTACCTGCTTGGGCCGCTTGGCGTAGGGGACTAATCGGGCAGTGTGGGTGATCAGTTCTGGCACGTCAACCTCTTAGTCTCTATTATATCACTTATGGTTTGGCCAAGGTAAAGCCTTAACTAACTCGACCACTTGGCGGGCCTGCTACAATCTTGGTATGACGATTATGGATGGCCTCAACCCGCAGCAGCAACAAGCCGTTAGCCACACCACCGGTCCATTGCTGGTGGTGGCCGGAGCCGGTACGGGCAAGACGCAGGTGATTACGCGCCGTATCGCGCACTTAATTGCCGAAAACTTAGCTAAACCCAGTGAGATTCTGGCTCTCACCTTTACCGAGAAGGCGGCGCGCGAGATGGCCGATCGATTGTACGGCCTAATTGGATGGCAATCGTTTCAGGTACCAGTGATGACGTTTAATGCCTTTGGGAGCGAGCTGCTTGGTCGGTTTGCTAGTCATATTGGCCGGTCTACGCGAGGCGGTCTACTTAATACAACCCAGAAATCGTTGCTTTTGCAACAACATTTTAGTGAGTTAAAGCTTCAATACTATGGCCCACAGGCCGATTTATATGGCTTCTGCGAGGGCATTATTCGCTATATCGAGCGTCTTCAGAATGGCGGTATCACCGTGGTGGCTTATCGCCGCTTCGTTGATCAGCTTGAGCCGGAGACCGGTCGATGGCATCGCAATGATCTGCTGGAGCAGCAGGATTTGGCTGCCATGTATGAATTATATGAGTCGATTAAGACCACTACAGGCACCTACGACTATAGCGATCAGCTGGCTATTCCGCTCGCTATTTTGCAAGACCGGCCCAACCTAGCCGAGCGGTTAGCGGCGCAGTATCGCTATGTCTTGGTCGATGAGTATCAGGACACCAGTCCGGTTCAAGATGGGCTATTGCGAACGTTTCTGCCGCGGGGTGGCAATATCTTTGCGGTTGGTGACGATGATCAGGCAATCTACGGCTTTCGCGGAGCAGATATCACTAATATCCTCGACTTTGCCAGCCATTTTGGCGTTAAGAAGCCAAGCGTACTTATTGAGAATTACCGCTCCGGTCAGCCGATATTAGATGCGGCGTATCGGCTTATTAACCACAATAATCCGGAGCGGTTAGAGGCGCGTCTTGCGCTCAATAAACGGCTGCGGGCGCAAACGCCCACTGCCGAGGTAGCGTTTAAGCCCTATCGTAACCCGGCTGAGGAGCAGGTTGGTATTATCGATGATATTGGGGCTCGAATAGCGGCCGGGTTGGAGCCGGCTCAGGTGGCGGTGCTGGCTCGGTCTAATGCGGTGCTCAAGGCCTTTGCCAAGGGTCTGCGTCAGCGCGGCATAAGTTTTGCATTATCCACGGAGGTGAACATCTTTGAGCAGCGTGAGCTCATTAACCTCTGGTATTTGCTCGAGTGGTTGGGGCAGCGAGCCAGTCAGGAGAGCATTGGCCACCTTATTATGGGGCCATTTATTGGCTGGTCGCCGGCCCAGTATCGGCCAGTGCTGGCTCGGGCTAAGGCCGAGCTAATGACACCCGAGGAGGCGTTGCGACTCTGTGCTGAGGAGGGGGATGAGGCGGCAGAGCAGCTCGTGGCGCAACTTGATACCTGGCGCGGCTGGGCTAATCAGGTGCCGATTAGCCAGCTAGCTTATCGATTGGTGTTTGAAACCGGGTTGGCCGAGCGCTTAAGTGCAGCGGCTCAGGATAGCTGGCGTATTATACGGGTCTTCGAGGACCTGCAATTATTGCTGAGCCAGATGCAAGATTATGAGGCAGTGGCGGTTGATCCTTTGCTGGCGGGCTATTTAGCTACGTTTCCTAAGCCGCCGGCGCTAGAAGCAGCCGAAGCTCTGGGCGATGCAGCAGGCGTGCAGCTTTTGACGGTTCATGCTTCTAAGGGGCTCGAGTTTGATACCGTGTATGTGGCCAATGTAACGGCGCGGGCATGGTCGAACTCTACGAGCGGAGGACTGCTGCCGCCACCTGAGCTCATGCCAACCAGCCAGCTGCCGCCCGAGCATGAGCAGCGGCGACTCATGTATGTAGCGGCTACTCGTGCTAAACAGCGGCTAATTCTTAGCGCGCCTCTCGAGAGCGCCGGGGGGCAACGTCAGCCAGTTAGTCCGTTAGTGGCGGAGTTGCTGGGCGACGAGCCTCAGGTTGAGATGCCCGCTCCGGCAGTCAGCACAGTCGATAAAGCGATGCAAAAGCTACAACGTTTTTATCCGCTTAAAACGGCGCTACCTCGTCAACGCCTGAGCTTTGAGACCGAGGAGGGCTGGATTGAGTTAGGCGTTGGTGCGCTGGATGCGTATCGTCGGTGCCCCCACGAATTTTATCTACAGTACGTGCTGGGTATCAGCCAGCCGTTTGGGCCACAACTGGCCTTGGGGACGGCTTTGCACGGTGCGATTCAGGCCTATTACGAGGCGCGGTTGCGCGGTGAGCAGCTGAGTGTCGACGAGGTTCTGCTCCGGCTAGATGAGCTCTGGAGTAATCGCGGCTACGAATCACGCGAGCTGGCTGAGGCTGCTCGCGGTCGAGCCCAGGCAGCGCTGCGCTCGTTTGTACAGCGCGAAGACCGGCTCCAACGGCAGGTTCTTGGCAGCGAGCTGCCCATCACGCTTGAGCTGGCTGAGGCCAAGCTACGGCTGCGGGGCCGGATCGACGCCTACTTTCAGACTACAGAGGGCGTAGAGATTCGTGACTTTAAGACCGGCCTTAAACGCGACCCGCAAAAACTTGCGGCCGATGCTAAAGATAATTTTCAGTTGCGCACCTACGCTCTGGCCTATCAAGCCATGACCGGCATGACGCCTGCGGCTGTTACATTAGATTATGTGGTAACCGGTGTTGAGGGCAGTGCGGCGTTGACTGGCCGCATATTAGCTAATCATCAGGCCAAGCTTGGAGAGCTGGCGCAGCGCATTCGAGCACGCGATTTTGCCCCAGCGCCGCTCTCCGAGTTTCATCATTGCGCGGCCTTTACTTATTATGGTGAGGAGCTGGATGAGACGGAGACCAACACAAGAGGAGGTAACCAGTGATTGATGTAGATAGTACGCCGGATGCCACAACACCCGTCGCTCCCCGCGATGAGGCGTGGCTCCAGCAGCTCCTCGATGAGACATGGGATAGCTACTTTGCCGATGTGCCGCAAGAGAATGATGTTCGGATTGTCTTTGGCCGTCGCGCCAAGCGACGATTAGGTAGTATTGCCCTCGATCCGCGCGATCAACGCACCAGTGTTATCACCATGAATGGATTGTTTCGATTAGCGGTCATACCAGATTTTGTGGTTCAAGCTACATTGGTGCATGAGTTAACGCATTACGCGCACGGTTTTAACTCGCCGCTCAACCAACGGCAACAGCATCCTCATGCCGGCGGTGTAATGCGGCGCGAATTTGATGAGCGTGACTTATTGCAGCTTTATTTACAACAGAAGAAGTGGCTCAAGCAGCACTGGCCGGCGATTATCGCACAGGAGTTTCAGACAGGGCGCTCGACAAGAGCGTCTCGAACCGCCACAATAAAAATACCAAAACCATTTTGGTTCTTAGGAGAGTAATAATGACCTTGCCTCGCTTAAAGTTAGTCTCAAGTCACGGCGACCAGACGTTATCGCGGCTGCGGTTTGTGGTTCGAGGTGCAGCCGATGCGCGAGAGGCCGACGGCATTCTGGCGGTTGGCCTGCACTTTACCGAAGGTCGGCCGGTGGTGTCGGCTAACTTGGCGCGAGCTTATCATTGGTCGTTTGACACCGACGGGCTGCCGCGATCGGCGGCCGGGGATAATCAGACCGACCTGGTTCCCAATAGCCAAACGGTTATTCCGCACCAGGCCAGCGATCTCTTTATCTTTGCCGTGCCACCGCAGTTTCATGTTGGGTATGGTGCCTTTACCACCGCTTACATCGATAGAACGCTTAAGCGGGTGGTTGGCGCGCCGCTCCGCTATGCGGCTAGCCGACGGCAGTTAGCTTTTTACCGCGACGACCAGACCGAAGCGGCTCGCGAGGCCATTGAGGCGGAGGTGGCCGAAGGTTATGGCATGGACCAACGGCCCGGCTTTGTCCTGGATGCCAAGAATATCGTTGGTTCGTTTAGTGCCACTCCTGGGTTGCGGTCGTTGCTAGGCGAGATTGAAGTAGCTACTCGAGCTTTTCAGCCGCTACCATTGGAGCAACTTGAGGCGTCGCTGGATAGTTTTTTCCGGCCCATGGACCAGACGGCCGAGGTACTTATCGCCTCGGTGGTAAGCGATTTGGTGCTCTCAACCGTGGAGTCGGCTATGATCTCGCAGCTGCGGACTATGCGCTGGCAGGGCCTAGCGTTATTGGGTTACCAGTTTGTAGAGGATGATCGGCCAGTAGCCGTAGTGCCGCCTCATAGCCCAGCGGAACAGCTCCAGCGACTTGAGGCCGCCGAAAGAGCGCTTGAACAGCCGGATCTCTTTGCCGGCCAGTTGGCT
Source organism: Candidatus Saccharimonadia bacterium (assembly GCA_035479295.1). Taxonomy (GTDB): domain Bacteria; phylum Patescibacteriota; class Saccharimonadia; order UBA4664; family UBA4664; genus JARIHM01. Next base: position 19,071 of record DATIIV010000002.1, read on the forward strand.
TGGCTGCCAACCTATGCTCGGACCGAGTTACGCATCATGCGTGTAGAGCTGGACGAAGCGCTCGAAATGCAGTAAGATATCATGGTTATTTGCCGGGGTGTGGCGCAGTTGGTAGCGCGCAGCGTTCGGGACGCTGAGGCCGAAGGTTCAAGTCCTTTCACCCCGACCAGGCTTTTTCGAATATATTGATTCATCGCCCGGCCCCGCAAGGAGCCGGGCGATGTGTTGCAGGCAGGCAGAGGTGACACAAAGAGCACATTATGCCACCTCTGCCCTATGGAGCTGGCCTAGCTGAGCATCAGTACTCCTTGGTCATGAGCTGACACCACCTCCTACTCCTATTGCCCGTGAGCGGCTACCCTGGAGCTGCGGGAAGAGCACCAGAGTAGTGCTTGGCTATTATGCCTTGCACGGTGCGATATTCGCTCTCTCAAATTTCCAGATATTGATCCGCATTAACGATACATTTATGTAAATCATGGTCTGTTAACTATGCACTGATTTACGGTAATGCAGCATCATTATTACCTAATTGCACAAGAGTAATGCAATTATGCCGCTTAAATAGCAACAGTTATTAACAATATTAAATTAATTTTCAATTAGTTGGTTGATGAGCGAAGCCGACCAGACAGCCGGTCGGCCGCCCTTACACCGCTCGTAAAGGCGCCCTCAATAAAGGGTCCGCAGAGGTAGTCGCCAGCAAAGACGATGGGTTGGCGCTGATCCTCAATCTGGCCATCAGCAAACCGACTCAGGCGCCGGAGGTGACCAACGCTAAAGTGCGGAATAGCTTCGGGCCAGCGCTGAACCTGTTCGTCTTCGACAGCCTCTGACGGTGGCATGGCAAACGGCGCCATGCTGGAGCGCAGCTGAGCCTTAATTTTCTGATCAGGCTGGGCGCACAAGGCAGCGCCATGGTCGCCCGAGGCGTACTGCTTAATGGCGTCAGCGGTAGTGGACAGATCGGTAGCCACAGTGAGTGCGCCCATAGCGCGGCCGGGTTGTCGCACATACGCCACCGACCGGGCCGCTGAATCAGTCGATCGCCGCACTCGAGTCGCCACGACCGCAGTACTCGAGTAGCTGACGGCTTTAAAGAAGGCTTGCTGATCGGGCGTTAGAAATGGTAGAAGCGTGCTTACTTGGCTGGCGGTAGTAGCGCAAACGATGCCGTCGGCCGACAGCGTTTTGATTGGGCCGCTCGTGGGCTGCAATGTAAGCGTATACCCGCCATCAGTAGTAGATCGTACTTGCTGTACCTGGTGCGATAGCCAGACCTCGGCTCCCTGGGCTGCTGCTTCCGGGATCTGCTGCAGACCGCCGGCGAGAATACGAGTCTGATGCGGCAAGGCCGCCGTCTTTAGAATGAGCATGAGCGTAGCCTGTGAGGTCTGCTGCGACGACCAGTAGCAGTAGCCGTTTAGAAGCGGCTCTGCCATACAGCTCAAGAGCTCGCGGCCGGCAGTTGTAGTGCCTAAGTGCTCTGCTACCGAAACTGTGTCTAGATCGGCCGCTCGCCAGGGCTCGTGCAGGTCTAGCCGGTTCCATGCTCGCACTACCGTGGCGAACTCTTTAGCTAGTCGTAGCTTTGCCGGCCACGATAGCCAGCGCTGGCCAACCAGCGTGCGCCAATTCGTGAGTCCATAAGCGATCTGGCCTTTTACGACATAGGCTGGACTGCGCCGAGGGTGAAGGCTGGCTTCTAGCCTGGTCTCGCGCAGGAACGCGAGCGTATTTGTATAGAAGCTACTCAAGAAGCCAGCGCCTAACTCTACGGTGAGGTCGCCCATGGTGTGGCTATGGATTCGCCCACCCAGTCGGTCCTGCTGCTCAATAATAATGACGCGGTGACCCTGGCGGAGGAGGGCATGGGCTGCAGCAGTGCCAGCCATGCCGCCACCGATAACGGCGATGGTGTGGTTACTCATACAGATTAGCATAGCGTGGGCGCTGATACTTGGCCAGGGCGGCAAGTGCTCGGTGGCGTACGATACCGCTAACGTTTCACACCGAACACCTGTCAATGACGGCTGACATGTGAGGGAACTGGTGTTCGGTCTGATGGAGCTAGGGTGTGAACAGCCTGTGGAAAACCTTGCTTCAGCTACTCCCAAGCCTTAGACATTCTCGATTATTGAGGACGGTTAGGGGGTCACGCATACTCGCACTCGGTTTGAATATTAGCTTATTTATACCTTAGCCAAGGGATTTGTTGCCTTGATCTCCCAAAACCATTAAAAACTATTGACCCCTAAATCGTTTAGGGGTATATTGTTTATGGAGTTCAATGAAATTGTGCAGGTAAGGAATTCTCAATTCGAGAAATCTCTTCTCAATAAAATTGCCCGAGTCGCAAATAGACTCGAGCAAGAGGTGGAAAACGAGCTAAAGGTCAGTTTCGCACTGACCTTTTCTCAATTCCGGGTACTGAATGGTCTGCTTACGCTGGGGGAGGTAAGCCAGCGCGAGTTGGCCAACAGTCTCGGAGTTACGCCCGCCGTAGTAACGCGCCAGGCCGAGGTGCTGGGTTCGCGCGGGCTGATCGCGCAGCGGGCTAATCCTCGGACGAAGCGCGAGAATCTGTTGACGCTGACCACCAAAGGCGAGCGCGCGGTGTTTGACGCGGCTAAGGCGGTGGGCGAGCGCCAAACGGCCGTGTTGGAACCGCTCAGTCTGCAACAGGAGACCGCTCTGGAGCGAGCTCTGGATACACTGATTAAGGCTGGCTAGATTCGGCTCTTGTTCGGCTGTAGTTTGACTGCTATACTGGCATCATGCTAACTACACTTCTGCTTATTGCTTTGTTTGCGGCCGTCATCGTCGGCTTTGCAGTCATTATTATTGTGATGAATCGTCAGGTGCGCGCGCTGAAGGCGGGTTCACAGACTGAGGCGGCTTTTGGCCTTATCAAGCAGGATCTGCAGGGGATTAATCAGACCCTGAACGAGCGGCTCGATAAATCGAGCGAGACCATGCGCAGCGCCATGCAGCAGCAGTTTGCCGCTTCTAGTCGACTTATCGGCGAGGTAACGCGTGATTTAACCGAGCTTAAAGAGAGTAATAAGCAGGTTATGAGCATCACCGATGAGCTCAAGCTACTCCAGAACACGCTACAGAACCCCAAGCAGCGCGGCGTACTGGGTGAGTATTTTTTACAAAGCGTACTCGAGAATGTGCTGCCGCCAGAGCGGTTTCAGCTGCAGTATAAGTTTGCTGACGGCGAGATTGCCGATGCTGTGATTATGCTCGACCGCGGGCAGATGTTGGCCGTTGACTCTAAGTTTTCATTAGAGAATTACAACCGCCTGGTTGAAGAGAAAGATAAGCTTCGTCAGGAGGCCTTAATTAAGGCGCTCAAAACGGACCTGAAGAATCGCATCGACGAGACGGCTAAATACATTCGCCCGAGCGAGGGCACGATGGACTTTGCCTTTATGTTTATTCCCAGCGAGGCCATCTACTACGATTTGCTTATTAATAAAGTTGGCACCTTGCAGACGAATGCACGCGATCTGATCGAGTACGCTTTTCGTGATAAACGAGTAATCATTGTAAGTCCTACATCGTTTATGGCCTATCTTCAGACGGTGATGCAGGGTCTGCGGAGCCTACAGATCGAAGAGAAGGCTAAGGATATTCAGAAGCGGGTAGGGGAGCTGGGCCATCACATTGTGGCGCACGAGACGTATATGCAGAAGCTGGGCGCCTCGTTAGGAACTACTGTTAATCATTTTAATGCGGCCCATCGCGAGCTCAAGAAGGTCGACAAAGACGTCGTCAAGATCGCCAGCACTACGCCAGCCGTCGAGCCGCTCATGCTAGACAAGCCAGCGGCTGATGATTAGAATGGGCGAGGCGTGCCGCTTGAGATGTTTCAAATCAAACTAGGAGGCGATAACTCAGCATGACTGAGCCTAATCATCGGGCGGGTGACCGCGTGACGGTGCGGCGTGATCACCCAGATGCTCGACTTACCGTGGCCGGAGTCTGTGAAGGCCATGAGCCGGGCGATCATCACGTCAGGATTGACGGACGCGACACGGCTGCCACCTTCCCGGATGATAGTTTCATCGTAAAGCCGGATTAGCCAAGCTGGCTTGGCATCCTGGCGAGATCGATCTCGCCAGGATGCCTCAAACCTAAGCTAATTTGCTACCATCTGCCGCAACCAGGTATAGTTAGGCTCAAAGTCTGTCATATAGCGAAAGGAGCCTGTAGTGAAGCGTGTAGTGTCCGGCGTAAAGCCCACCGGCGATGTAACCCTCGGCAACTACGTCGGGGCAATGAAGCGTTGGGGCGAGATGAGCCGTGAAGCTGAGCGTGAGCATTTTTTCTTTATTCCTAACCTGCACGCACTTACTAGTCGGCCTCGGTCCGATGACTTGGCGCGCTGGACTCGCTCAGCGGTGGCTTGGTTACTGGCTTGCGGCGTCGATCTGGAACATAGCTACATCTTTGCGCAATCGCAGGTACCGGCCCATTCCGAGCTCACGTGGGTGCTCAATAACTACACCACCGTCGGTGAGCTCAACCGGATGACTCAATTTAAAGATAAGGCTCAGAAGCTGGGGCCCGAGGGTCAGCTGGTGGGTCTGTATGACTATCCAGTTATGATGGCAGCCGATATCCTGCTGTATGATGCCGATGAGGTGCCGGTGGGCGACGACCAGAAGCAGCACGTCGAGTTAACGCGCGACATTGCTACCCGGTTTAATAATCTTCATGGCCAGACGTTTCGGGTGCCGCAGCCGACGGTGCAGGCCGAGGGCGCGCGCATTATGGATCTGCAAGATCCTAGCCGCAAAATGAGCAAGAGCGATGATGATTTGAGTGGCTGCATTCTGCTCATGGACGATAACGCTACCATTGAGCGCAAGATTAAGCGGGCGGTAACCGACTCGGGTAGTCAAGTGGCGGCCGGGGACGACAAGCCCGCGTTAACGAACTTGCTGGTTATCTATTCGGTGTTAAGTGGGCGTGGGGTGGCCGAGTTGGAGCAGCAATACGTTGGTCGCGGTTACGGTGATTTTAAGGCGGATCTGGCCAACTTAGTAGTGGCCACGCTCGAGCCATTGCGCCAAGCTCATCAGCAGTTGATGGAGGCGGGCAACGATCGGGTTGACCGCGTTCTGGAGCGGGGACATCAGCGGGCTAGCCAGCTAGCAGAGGTTAAGATGGCTGAGGTGCGCCAGAAACTTGGTCTGGTGTAGGGCGAACCGTGAGTCTTTACGGCTCCGCAGGCCGGTCATGATAGCGACTAATAGCCGGTCGCTATCTTTTTATAAAAAGTAAATTTGACAACGTTTTTTAATAGGTCATAACCGAGTTAATTAGGCTATTTTGAGGCAAAACTTTTGTGCATAAAGGTTGTAAATAGTTCAACATAGGTCGATTATAATAGGTGTTTTAAATCCTCAATTATTACTGTATTTTGCCTACATAAAGCCATTAATAGAGTATAATAGGGGAGCAACATAAGAATATTGACATATAAAAATGCTTGTGCTACATTATAGACAGTTCGAAGTTCCCAAGGTCCACAAGCCCCCGTCCAACTGTTCCGTCCCACGTTCGTTGAAAGATCCAGACTCCACTCCCATAAAGCCATCGATAGTAGGGTCAGCCCCGGTTAGAAGTATCCCCCTTACTTTCTAACCCGGGTTCACCCTACTATCAGACCATAAACGGAGCATCGCCTAGGCCAGCAAGCAATAGCCTACGCGCCGCACATGCTTCATTGGTCTCCGGAGGACACGCGGTTATGATCACCGATTGTAGCCGAATGCCCTCCGGACACCACACAGGTAGGGAGGAAACCAGAGCTCAGAACTGAGCCAACCATCACCTAAAAAACGCAACCAGCGAAAACGTGTACTTGGCGGCAGACTAGCTCACCCCAATTTCTTATCCAAAAGATAGGAAATCTACGGGCCCTCGGGCGCCAATTTACACAAACAATTTGGGTGCTTCTCGATGGGCCCGTAACTCTGCTCTCATCATGTTATGTTAAAACCGCTACTCGTAGCTCGCCGTGAGGCGCCTGAGTAGCGGTTTTCTGGGGACAACCACTGCGTTAAAAGCAATCCTCTATTCTGCCGAGCTGCTGGCTGCGCTATAATGGTAGTAGTTAAGCGTGAGGGAATGGTGCCCGGCCTAGGCTATCTCGGCTTTCTTATTGTCTGGTCGATGGCGAGCTTAGCGGCCATTATCTTTAGCTTATTTGCCACCACTCCCTTAGCCTTAGGGCCTATTGGGGTAACTCTGTGGTTTGTACTCTTATTGTCGAGCTTAGCGGCCACGAGTACGGTAATTCTCTACGTTATAAAGACGTTTCTTCATATTCATGAGGGAGCGATGGCGAGTCGGCTGCGATACTCTGGGCGGCAGGGGCTGCTGATCGGCGGTTGGTGCGTGGGGGTATTAGCGCTGGCTTCGTTGCATCAATTTGGTCTGAGAGATGCTATACTACTGGGATTATTGCTGGGTATTATTGAAGTTTACGTGAGGTTTCGGTGGCCATAAATGAGCAGACTATTTTGGGGGAGATTGAGGCGGCGGTTGATCTTACAGCGCTAGAGGTTCTGCGCGTGGCGGTGCTGGGGCGTAAAGGCCGGCTGACTGAGCAGCTAAAGGCAATTGGCGCGCTGCCGGCAGGGGAGCGCGCGGCGGCCGGCGCGGAGGCCAATCGGCTGCGTCAGGCCATCGAGGCCGCTGTCGAGGCTCGGCAAGTTGCCCTGCAGCGGTTGGCTGCGACGGCCGCGACGAGTACTCCGCTTGATCTAACGGCGCCGGGTATCGCACCGCAACTAGGTCATCGCCACCCGGTTAGCCTGGTTCATGATGAGCTAATCGACCTCTTTTGGCAGATGGGTTACCAGGTAGCTGAGGGGCCCGAGGTTGAAACTGAGTGGCATAACTTTACCGCTCTTAATATTCCTCCTGATCATCCGGCACGAGATATGCAGGATACATTTTACCTTGAGGAAGCCCATTTGCCGCGCACTCATACCTCGGGTATTCAGATTCGGCACATGCAAGAGCACAAGGAGCGTCTACCGATTCGAATCATTGCACCGGGTAAGGTGTATCGTAATGAAGACGAGGATGCGCGTCACTCCTGGAGCTTTTATCAAATAGAGGGTCTGGTGGTAGACGAGGGGATTAGCGTGGCCGATCTTAAGGGCACGCTTGAGGCGATGATGCGTGGGGTGCTGGGTGAGGGGACCGAGATTCGTTTAAGGTCAAATTATTTTCCCTACACAGAGCCAAGTGTAGAGATGGACGCAACGTGCCCGGCCTGCCATGGCAGCGGGCGAATAGCCGATAAAGGCTGTGCTTTGTGTAGCGGCACGGGGTGGCTCGAGACTGGTGGCGCTGGCATGGTTCATCCGCAGGTATTGCGAAACGTTGGTATTGATCCGGAGGTTTATAGTGGGTTTGCCTTTGGGTTTGGCATCGACCGAATGGCGGCGCTTAAATATGGCGTTAACGATGTGCGCGAGTTTTGGCGGCCAAACTTTAAGTTTCTTGAGCAGTTCTAATATGATTACTGTTGTAATAAGTACATCGTTGAGTACAATCGTCGGTTTAAGACCGAGGCGGACGGCCGGAGTTAGTACTGAGGCGTACCAGAGGGGGGCCTTCATTGGTGAGCTAGGTGGAGTCGATGATGGATTGAGCGAGGGAGCAATAGGATGAAAGTATCTACAGCTTGGATTAAAGAATGGCTAGGTCGCACAATATCGGATGAGGCGATTGTAGCGGCCTTGGAGCAGGCCGGAATCGAAGTTGAACAATTTACTTCTTCAAAGGCGCTCGATAAAAAGATCGTTGTAGCACTGGTTAAAAAAGTTGTTCAGCATCCGAATGCCGATCGATTAAAGTTAGTGTTCGTTGACACCGGCAAACGCGAAGTGCGAGTGGTGTGTGGCGCCCCTAACGTGCGCGAAGGGCTGATGGTGGCGTTGGCGCAGGTGGGCGCTACCCTGCCGGGAGGCGATACGATTATGCCAGCCAAACTACGAGGCGAGGCGAGTGAGGGCATGCTCTGTAGTGAGCATGAGTTGGGCTTGGGCGCTGATCATAGCGGAATCTTAGAGCTGCCAGCCTCCAGCCAGCTGGGCACAACATTGTGCGACATCTATCCGCCAGACGCTATCGTGGAGATCAAGACCCAGGCGAATCGGTTTGACCTGTTGAGCGTGGCGGGTCTGGCGCGCGAGGTGGCGGCCATTCAGGATATGCCGATGAAGTCTTTGCCGGAGCCGGTTCGTACCGGTGCGGCAGGGCAGATCTTGGCCAATAAACTGAAGGCCGATCGGTTTATGCTGATGCGGCTGCAGCTGGATCGGGTGGCCCCCTCTTCGCCGCCGGAGATGACTGCGCGCTTGCGAGCGGGCGGTGTGCGAGCTATTAGTCCGGTGGTTGATGTAACAAATTATGTAAACTTGGAGCTGGGTCAGCCGCTGCACGCGTACGATGCGGCTAAGATTACCCTGCCGCTCACCGTGCGCCACGCTAAGGATGGTGAGCGCCTGACGACCCTGGATGGGATTGAGCGAGAGCTGTCGCACTTAGATTTGGTAGTGGCTGATGCCGATGGTCCGGTGGGTCTGGCGGGATTGATGGGCGGCGCTCGCACCCAAGTGACGAGCCAGACGCGCGAGATTCTGCTGGAGGCGGCCACCTTTGATGGCGCAACGGTGCGCAAGATGGCCAAACGCCATGGGTTACGGACCGAAGCGAGTGCTCGGTTTGAGCGCGGCTTGCCGGTGCAGCTGCCGCCGGTGGCGCTAAGCCGCGCGGTTGAACGGCTGGCCCAGCTGGCCGAGGTTCAGGTTAAGGCGACGGCCGATCAGCTCAATGTGTGGCCGTGGGTGCAGCGCATTGGTCTGCGCCATAGCCTTCTTAACCGGCTGCTGGGTTTTGAGGTCTCGGTTAATCAGGCGGTGGCTCTGCTGGGTCGGCTCCAAATTGAGGCGCGGCCATTCGATATTGCGGCCGAAGCGCGAGCTCTGCTGGGGCGGCCGTACAAGTTTGGCGCTAACTTTAAGACCAATGGCGTGACGGCGTTTGACTGCTCGTACCTCACCGACTACCTCTATTCCCTGATTGGTCTGAGTATTGGCCACACAGCGCATGAGCAGTTTAAGGCTGGCCGGCCGGTTGAGCTCAGCGAGCTACTGCCCGGCGACTTGCTGTTTCGGGGCGGATCGTGGAAGCGGCTGGATGAGCGCGCCCGGGAGGGTGTGTCGCATGTAGCCTTATACCTTGGTAAAGGCAAAATACTGCATGCGGTGGATATGGAGCGGACAGCCAAAGGCGACTGGGCGGAGTTGGCTGATGCCGGGGTACGCGAGGACAAGTTGGCCGTGATGACCGAGGATCCGCAGTTCTTGGGCGCTTGTCGCTATGCCGATAATCTGGCCGACTTTATTACCGCTCCGGCGCTCCCCTGGTGGCGGCCCGACCTTAAGGAGAGCCAAGACTTGGTAGAAGAGGTGGTGCGGGTACTCGGCTACGATCAGGTGCCGGCGCGCTTACCTGCTTGGCAGCCGCGCGAGGTAGCATTTGATACGGCCACGGGTCGCCGTCGCCGGCTGCAGCAGGTGCTGTATGGCGCCGGACTATTTGAAGTCTTAACCTACTCTTTTGTGTCGGAGGCGCAATTGAGTGAGGCGGAGATGCCGCTGGACGACCAACTGAAGCTAAAGAATCCTCTCTCGATCGAGCAGGCCTACTTGCGGTCGGCGTTGCTGCCGAGCCACCTGGCGGTGCTGGAGCGTAATCGGACCTATGCCAAGGAGCTGGCGTTTTATGAGCTGAGCCGGGTCTTTATAAAGCGAGAAGTTGGTGAGCAGCCAGATGAGCCGCTGCGGCTGGCGGTGACGATGCTGCGGCCGGATGAGGCGTATCGGCACCTCAAGGGGGTGCTGGATATGGTGGCGCGAGAGTTGGGCGCGGAACTGACTGTGGAGCCGGTCGAGACGGTTGCCGCCGCGGCTGTGAGCAGCTTGGGCCGAGCGTTTGCGCCCGGGCGAGTGGCGGTGGTTAAGCTCGGCCGGCAGGTGCTGGGCTACGCAGGCCAATTGCAGCCGGCCCTGCTGCAGCGCCGCAAGCTGGCCGGTGAGGCGGCCTACTTGGAGCTCGACGTGGAGCCGCTGTTGGCAGCGGCTCGGCCGCGCGCCTTTGCCGGTCTCGATCGGTTCCCCCGGGCGGCGCGCGAGGTGGCGGTGGTGCTACCGGCCGAGGTGACCTGGGCGCAGGTGGCCGCAGCTTTGGTAGACTTGCCGCAGTCGCAGGCCAGCTTTGTCAGCGACTACTACGGCGACGAGCTGCCGGCTGGCCACAAAAGCTTGGCGCTGCGGCTCACCGTTGCCCATCCCGACCGCACCCCCACTGAGGCCGAGGTGGTCGACGTGGAGCGCAAGGCGCTGGCTATTTTGGCGCGCAAGTTCGGTGCTGCGCCGCGGAGCTAGCCGAGCCAAGCCGCGACAAAACTGCTCTGCCATGGTATGATGTAGCGGCTTTCTAGAGCTCTTTAAAGCAGCTACGGCTGTTCACTCATTTGCGAGGTGACGGACGATGACGCAGACGGTTCTGTTGGCAGAGCAGGCCAAGCTTTTGGAACAGCACCCCTGCCTGAAGAGGGTCTACGATGAGGTGCGCCTGACGGCTAGCGGTGCGCCGGTTACCCTGCACCTTGAGGTGCTGCCGGCTACGGCAGAAGCGCTATATTGGCAGCCCGACCAGGATCGCGGCCCGTGGCGCGAGGGCGAGCGGCACAGCCAGCGTACTCAGTCGCTACGGCCGATTCACCGTGACGGCCGGCCGGGTCATGCCCGCAGTTGGGGCGGCAACGGTGGCAACCTGCGGTACATCTACAAGCTCTTCGACCAGCCACTCAGAGATTGGGGCTATGCCCCCACTCCCAATCCGGATCCGTTCGAGGTCATCGGCTCGATCATGCTAACAACGATCGATCGCTGGCAGCAAGGCCTGGGACCGGTCGAGTGCATCGATCTAACGGTGACCTTGCTGCTGGTGCCGGAACAGGGTTGGCGGCGGCTCTATAGCTGGGCTCGCCTCACCCAAAACATCAAGCTCGACCAGGCGCTGACCAGCGGCGGGCTGCATGCCATTACTTTGCGCAATGAGCTGCAGCGGCTGGCCTTGAAGTTTGAGGCCGATGTGTGGATGCAGGGCTTAGCCGAGCTGGCTACTCCGGTTGCCGCTCAGCTCTCGCTCAAAGGGCGGTCTGCCTACACGTGCGGCAATGTCTGGATGGAAGTGTCGGCGGCTTACGCGGGCGGCTTCCGGGTGAGTCTGGCCGATGATGGCAATCGCCACTTTGCGCTGGTGTACTCTGCCAGCAAGGTCTGGCTGCCGGAGTGTGATAGCTCGGCGACGCTGCCAGAGATTATCGAGATGGTCGAGACCGTCTGTGGCGCTTGGCATGTTGTTGCATAACGCCCCCAGCGAAAGGCCTTCGGCCCCGCGCTGGGGGCCTTTCGTGTCTGTGAACGCGAGTCTCCCTTCCCCCTAGCGCGCAATAACCATTACCGGTATAATCGCCCTATGGTGCGGCGGAGACTCGATGCGGAGCTACATGGCTCCACCGGTTTTACTACGATCCCCCGGGTTGTAGCTGTAACCGCTTGTCTCGCTTTTCTTATATTGAGCGCCCACCTAGCCATACAAGCTTGGTACGCTGGTCGCATTCTGCCCGGTGTGGTGGCGGCTGGCAAAAATATTGGCGGTATGAGCCTACCGCAGGCCCGAGCTGTGCTCAAAAAAGAGGCGGCTGCTTACCAGCTGCAGCTAACGGTAAACGGCCAAGTCTACCGGGCCTCGGCGGCCCAGCTGGGTGTAACCTTTGATCCCGAGACTACCTTAACGGCGGCCTATCAGACGGGCCGCAATAGCTGGTTGCCGCCGGCTCATACCGAGCCGCTACCTCTGGCCTATCAGGTTGATCGGCCGGCGCTCGACCACTTTGCTAGCAGCGTGGCGGCGCAGGTGGGCGTGCAACCGGTAGACGCCGGCGTGGTGTTCGTGAACGGCACCTTCCAGACGGTGCCCGATAAGAGCGGCGTCACCGTCGACCGCCTCGGCTTGGAGCGTATCATCGAGACCGACCTACGCTTTCCGACCGGCAATCAGTTGCAGCTTAAGCCGCGGCCGCAGGTGGCTGACATTCAGGCGAGCGCGCTGGGGCCAACCTTGGCCGACGCTCAGCGCCTCATCGCCACGCCCATCGTCCTGAGCTACGCCGACAAGACCTTTGCGCCCAAAGCTAGCGATATTGGCCAGTGGGTTGCTTTTGATAAGCAAGAGACCGATACGAGCGCTAAGCTGGTACCCAAGATTGATACGGCCAAGCTTAAGAGCTACGTGCAGCAGATCGCCAATCAGATCGATACCGCGCCGGTATCCAAAAAAGTCACTATCGAGAATGGCGTGAGTAAGACCGACCAGGACGGCGTGGATGGTCTGGCCATCGACCAAGATCCGGTTGTAGCAGCGGTAGCCGAGGCCGTCACCAAGAACCAGCCGCTGACCTTTACCATTACTACCCACAGCGTGCCGTTCAAGACCATCTCCAATACCGTAATCACGCTCGATTACGGCCGCTACATCGAGATTAGCCTGAGCAAACAGCATCTGTGGGTGTGGCAGGATCACAATGTGATCTACGAGTCGCCGATTACCTCAGGCGCTACCGGTATGGGCTTCCCTACGGTGACGGGCCTCTTTAGCATTTATTACAAAACTACCAATACGCACCTGGTGGGGGCGCAGTACGGGCCGCGTTATAACTACGATGTATTTGTGCAATATTGGATGCCGTTTTACCAGGGCTTTGGCCTGCACGATGCCAGCTGGCGCAATGGTGTGTTTGGCGGGCCGGACTACTACTACAATGGTTCTCACGGCTGTGTAAACCTACCGCTGGCCACCGCCGAATTCCTCTATAACTGGGCGGACATTGGCACGCCGGTGTGGGTACATAGCTAGAGAATTTTGGGGCTGTATTTTGGCCGGAATTTGGGCTAAAGTAGTCAAGGTTCCGTGCTGGAGCTAAAGTCCTGAGCTGAGACGGCGGTGTGATGGCGGACGAAGATAAAGAGCTGACTCCTGAGCAGCGGGCGGCAGCGCGTCGTAAGCGCACCGAGGAAACGGTGGTTCCGGCCATCGAGGGTGGCCGCCGAGGCGACCAGCGCAATTCGGATAAGCGCATAGTTCAGGCGATGGGTGCTGCGCTGGCTGCAGATGGACGAGCTCCTTCGGGTAGGCCGCAGACCGAGCAATCCGAAGAAGATTCAGACCAATAGTGGAGGTAGTAACCATGTCGAGTAACCCGGACGAGACCACGACCGAAACCGGCGGAACGACTCTGTCTTCGGAGGAGGCCGACCGGACCGAGAAGCAGCGATAGCCGTTCCTCCAATGGCGACTCCAGGAGAGGCCGAAGCTACCTTGCGGGAGGAGGCGCTCCAGAAGAGCCGGGCTAGCGGACTGAGTGAGGCAGTGCGCTTAACCAAAGAGCTTAAGGACGCCACCGAACGAATCTACGGTTCAGACGATTCGTAGGCTCTGTGACTAAGGCCGAGAGTTAAGCAGGCTCGCGAAGATTGGCGGGTCAAAGGTCGAGGAAGCATCTCGATCTTTGACCCGCTTTTGCTCTGGGCGGCCAACTGAGCGAAACTTTAAGGCGGCCAGGTGTGTAGCGGCTGCCGGAGCACAAGTGGTATACTATTTTTAATGGATGCACAACCAACCCCCACCCCCAATCCTGAGCGCCGGCCGTTTGGGCTGACACCCGACCAGTTAACCGCTACTGGCCGGGGTGAGCAGCCATCGACGGCGGGCCCCGAAGCAGCGCCCCAGCCAGCGGCGGCCGAGGCGGCGCCGAGGCCAGCGCCCGCTCCGCAGAACACCGGCCAGCCACCGGCTGCAACCGCGCCGCCGCAGCTCACGGCCAACGACGTCGCTCAAGCTATCGCCGCCACGCCCACGCCAGCTGCCGTTGCGCCGACGGTGCAGGTTCCTAGCGTCGCGAGCGATGTGGACGTAGTGGAGCCTGAGTGGGTCGATGCCGCCGAGCAGACGATAGCGCACACCGCCGGCAATCCCTACGCCGAAGAGGAGGCCGTGGAGGGCTTGCAGGTGGATTATTTGAAGAAGCGCTACGGTCACGAGGTCAAGAAGTCCGAGGGAAAGTAGTATGCCACGGAGGGTGAGGCGCTGAACGGCATCGTTATCGTCGTATTAGTCTTTTTTGGGCTAGCAGGTACGCTGGGCCTGGTGGCTTACTTGGTGTACCAACGTAAGCTGCGCCGGGCCAAGGCCATTGAGCGCGGCCTCAAGATGGTGCCGGTGCTGATTCACTTACCACCGCCGAGCGCTGATACCGAGGCTGGCAATCGGGATGTGCGCGAGGTGATGCGCGAAAAGACCGCCCAGGCCGAGGTATTGTACAACTTGCTGGCCGGCACCGCCATGGAGGGCTTTAAGAGTAAGTTTTACGGCCAGCGCCATGTGGCCTTTGAGCTGGTGGCGGCCGATGGCATGGTGCATTTTTATGCGGCGGTGCCGGTGCCCATGGTTAGCATCGTCGAAAAGGCGGTGTTGACGGCTTATCCTGGTGCTCGCCTGGAAGAGGTTGAGGAGCACAATATTTTCAATCAGGAGGGCCGCTTGGCTGCCACGATGGGCGGCGAGATGGTGCTGCGGGCCGATAGTGCCTACCCCGTAGCTACCTACGAGTCGATCGAGCGCGACCCCATGGAGGCCATCATCACCACCCTCTCGACACTCGCGAGGGGCGACGGCGCGGCTATTCAGATTATGGCGCGGCCGGCTACCACCAAGTGGGTGAAGCACTCGGAGTGGCTCATTACCAAGCTGCGCAAGGGCAAGGCTGGCAACCTCAAGTTTACCGCCATGGACCTGGCTAAGGCCGCCATTAAGGCGCCCACACCCAATACCGGCATCGCTGAGCACGGTCAGGCCCAAGCTACGCAGTTGTCTAACCTGGAGCAGGCCGCTATTACGGTGGTGGAGCAGAAGACCCAGCATCCTGGTTTTGAAGTATTGGTGCGCGTGCTGGTGTCGACCGAGAGCGTGCAAAAAAGCCAGCAGTTACTGCGCGATATTGCCACGGCTTTTGCGCTGTTTGAGCGGCCGGGCTTAAATGGCTTTAAGTTCTTGCCGGCGGTAGACGTGCAGGGTTTAGTGACGGCCTTTATCTTTCGCTTCTTTCCGCCCGAGATGCGCTCGAACGTGCTGAACTCCGAGGAGCTGGCCACGCTTTTCCACCTGCCCGACTCGCAGTTTATTCCCACGGCCAATGTGGAGCGGCAGCAGTCTAAGCAGATCGACGGGCCGGCCCACCTGCCAACCGAGGGACTACTCTTTGGTCATAATGAGTTCCGCGGCGTTAAAAAAGAGATCCACCTCTCGACCGAGGATCGCCGTCGTCACACCTACATTCTGGGTCAGACCGGCACCGGTAAGTCGACCCTGCTCGAGAATCTAGCGGTGCAGGACATGATCAACGGTAACGGCTTTGCCTTTATCGATCCGCACGGCGACACGGCCGAAAAATTGCTGAGCATGGTGCCCAAAAACCGGGCCGAAGACATCATTTACTTTAACCCCAGCGACACCGAGTACCCGCTCGGCTTGAACCTGTTTGAGTTTAACGACCCGGCCCAGAAGGACTTCCTGATTCAGGAGACCATCGGCATGTTGTACAAGCTGTACGACCCGGGCCATACCGGTATTATCGGTCCGCGCTACGAGCACTGGTACCGCAACGCTGCCCTGACCTTGATGAGCGATCCGAACGGTTCGACCTTTATTGAGATTCCCAAGGTCTTTACCGATACCGAGTACCTGAAGCAGAAGTTTAAGTACCTCAAAGATCCGACCGTTATCGACTTCTGGACCAAGGAGATGGGCCAGACCAGCGACTACCACAAGAGTGAGATGCTGGGCTGGTTTGTGAGTAAGTTTGGCGCCTTCCAGAACAACGAGATGATGCGCAACATCATTGGCCAGACCAAGAGCGCCTTTAACCTGCGCGACGTAATGGATAACAAGAAGATCCTGATCGTGAACCTGAGCAAGGGCCGGATTGGCGAGTTGAACAGCCAGCTGCTGGGCATGATCTTTGTGATTAAGTTCCAGGCGGCGGCCATGAGCCGGGCCGATATGGCCGAGGCCGATCGCAACGACTTTGCGCTGTACGTGGATGAGTTTCAGAACTTCTCGACTGATAGCTTTGCCAGTATTTTGAGCGAGGCGCGCAAGTATCGGCTGAACTTGATCGTGGCCAACCAGTTTATTGGCCAGCTCAGCAATGAGATTCGCGATGCGGTTTTTGGCAACATCGGCACGATCGTGGCGCACCGCATGGGGCCAGAGGACGCCGAGTTTATGGTGAGGCAGTTTGCGCCGGTGTTCGATGCGAGCGACTTGCTGAACATTCCCAACTACCATGCGGCGATGCGTCTGATGATCGGCGGCCTGCCGAGCCAGCCGTTTACTATGCACAACCTGCCGCCGCTGGGCGTGGCTAACGCCGAGCTGGGGCTAGCGGTGAAGCAGCTGAGTGCGGCCAAGTTTGGGGTGGCCAAGAGCATTGTGGAGGCGGATATTGCGGCGCGGCTAACGGGGAGTGGCGCTCCTGCGGCTGGTCCGGCGCCGGCGCCGGTGGCTCAGCCGGCCGCTGCGGCGCCGGCCTCGGTGGCGGCCCCAACTGTGGCCCCGGTTGCAGCACCAGCACCCATGCCAGCACCAGCAGCTGTGGCCCAGCCTTTGCCCGCTTCGGCGCCGACGCCGCCCGTGGTTACGGCGGTGCCTAGTCTGCCGGCGGCCGCTTCGGCGCCTCCCGTAGCCTCTCCAGTGTTCGCCCCGCCCATTGGCGCCCCTCCGGTGGAGCTACCGAGCGCGACGGTGGCCGCCGGGGCGATGCCAGCGCCGGTGCCGGCCCCAGTGGCAACGCCGCCGCCCTCTCTGCCGCCCACCTTGGCACCAGAGCCGGGTTTGGCGGCCGTGTTGCCGCCCATTGGTGCCCCACCGGTTGATCTGCCGCCTCTGCCAGCTCCTTCTCCTGCTCCCGCTTCGGCTCCGGCGTCGCCCGCTCAGCCCACTCCTCAGCCGGCGGCGGTTCCGCCCATTGGGGCTCCGCCAGTCGCGTTACCCGCCGAGCGGCCGACTCAGTCGCAGCCCCTTTCGGCACCCGTGCAGAACTCGGCCGGCCAAACACTGGCTCCGCCTCCGCCTATCATTCCCGAAGACGAGGAAGAGACGCCGCTGCTAGGTCCCAGTCGACCCGATCCAGCCGCGCTATCGATTACGGATATTACCGGGGGCAAGCCGCTGCCGCCCCTATCGCCCGAAGAAGCTGAACGAGCCGAGAGCTTGATGAGTGTGCCGCTCATTCCGGCCGGGGCAGAGCCGTTGGCTGAGTCAATCCCGGCTGGTCAAGCTGGTACTCAGCCTGCTGAGCTCGCGCCACCGGCGATACCAGCTTACGATCCTGCCGCTGATCCGCTGGCCGCCGTGCCATTGGTGGCTATGCCGAGTGAACCGGCAGCTGAGGAGGTGAAGCCGCCAGTGCCCACGCCGGCGCCAGTTGAGTCGGCGAGACCCGCGGCGATGCCGCCAGCCGCCCCGGCCCTGGTTGCCCCCCAGCCCCAGCCGGCGCCTGCTCGTGTAGTACCGGCGACCGAGCCAGCCGACGTCTCGCCGCTTCCGGCCCCTGCTGCGCCTGCCCAGGTGGTGGTTGCGGCGCCTCCCGCAGCGCCAACTGAGCCCATGGCTGAGCCAACACCCCGTTTTCCGGTCTCCGAGCCAGCCGATGAGCCGCTCGGTACCCCAATGCCGCTTTTGGATTCAGCTGCTCCTGCGCCGCTCGACGACAATGTGGGCTCTCTGATTCACTTCGTTGATCCCAGCCTGGAGACGGTTCTGCAGCGCCCGCTGGATGAGCCAGCGCCATCATCCGGCTCCAGCCTAGCCAGCGCCGCGCCGTCTACTTCGGTGCCCGCTCGTATTGGCGCTCCGCCAGCTCCAGCTGCTCCAGTGCCGCCATCGGCGCCCGTAGCTATAGCACCTGCGCCGGTGCCGATGCCAGCAGTGCCCGCGGTCAGTCCCGCTGAGGCTGCTTCTAGTAGTGCTCCGCCCGCGCCGATTCCGGCCTCACCATCACCTGCGCCCGCGCCGCCGATCGTAGCAGCCCCCGACTCAGCTCCAGTAACTTCCGTCAGCAAGATGGCGAGCATGCCGCTTCCCGGCTCGAAGGCGCTGGTGAACGAGTCGGCGGCATCGTTGCAAGCTCCCATTAAGCCTTTACCGGCAGACCTGAGCCCGGTAGCGCCTGCCACACCCGCCGAACCCGCTCCGACAGTTGAGCCGCTGCCGGTCGCGGCCCCGCCGACACCTCCGACACCTCCGGCTCCCCCGACACCTCCGGCGCCTCCGCCTGAGCCGCAGCCGGCTCCAGCGCTTCCCGCTGAGTCGAAGGTTGAGTCTAAGGCTGACGCTCTTACATCATCGGAGCGCTCGGTGGCTACTCCGGCCTCGGTTTCGGTGCCCGCTATGCCCCCGGCCCCGCCGACACCCACGCCTAAGCCCCCGGTTGAGCCTGAACTTAGTCAGCCGGTCGTCGTTGAGTCGAAGCCTGCTCCCGCGTCTGCGCCTGAGCCTCCGACTGAGCCACAGCCGAATACTCCACCCGGACTGGAACCTCAGCCCGAAGCTAAGGTTGAGCCCAAAAAGGAGCCTACGGTCGAGCCGGTCTCCGCTCCGGAATCCGAGCCGCCGGCACTCTCGCAGGCTGATTCGCGGCATCAGATCGAGGAAGCTATGGCGGCCGTACAAGAGGCCGTGGCCGAGCAGGGAGTTCAAGCGACTGAGCCGCCCACCCCGGTTGAGCCAAGTGTGCCCGCCCCGGCCCCGGCCGAGCCGACCGTTAGCAATGGCGATAACGCCGTCGCTAAGGCGGAGCACGAGATTGATAGTGTGCTAACGACTCCCCTGATTCACGCCGATAATCATCCGCGTCTGCCAGAAGCAGAAGCAGAGCCGAGCAAACCTGCTGAAGAGGCGCCTTCAGCGCCGGGCGAGCGCCACTGGATTGGCTCAGCTCTGCCGCTGGAGGGCGATGAAGGCCCAACCGAGACGGCCCAGCCGAGTACGCCGACGCAGGCACCCCAGGAGCGTGAACACCATAACTTTTCGGGTGGGCACAAGGTAATTCAGCCGCTTGAGCCGATCGTGTCGCGCAGTGAGGAGATTAAACAAGAGTTAGCTAAGCTTAATGCTGCGGAGGCTTCGCGGCCCCAAGGCCCGGTCGGCGCCGAACCTGCTCAGCCGCCGGCTCAACCTATCGTCGTACCGGAGCTGGCCGCGGTGCAGCCGGCTCTAGCTGAGGCGGCTACACCTGAGGGTGCCATGCAGCGTCCTGCATCAGGTACGTCGCTGCAGGACGCGATCGCGGCCGAGGCCGAGGAGCCGGCTCCCGAGCCACCGGCCGCTCCGGATTCGGCTGCCCCTGCTCTGGTGTCCGCGCCGCTGCCAGAGGACGATGTGGCTATGCCTCAGGCCGAATCCTTGGCAGCGGTTGATGTAGCCGCGGCTAGAGCGGCTCAGGCGGCCCCAGCGCCGGCCCCAGCCCCAGCGCCGGCGCCGGAGCCGGCCCCCGTGGCCGAGGCGACCTCGTCCGAGAACCAGCCCGCGGCCGAGCCCGAAGATCGTCGACCGCGCCGTAAACGTAAGCGCCGACGCGGTGGCGACGGCACTGAGTCATCCTCGGCCGATAAACCCGTAGCCGAGCCGGCCGGTAAGCCAGCCCCTGAGCCGGCCGCTGACGCAGGCACGCCGCTCGCCGGCAAACTCATTATGCCTTCGGGCGAGCCGCGCGCTACTGAGCCCACCCCGGCGCCAGCCGAGAAGCCACCCAAGCTAGCGCCCGGCGAGGTGTACGTTGATGATAAAGGCAATGTTATCGTCGGCGAGTAGCAGCGCTGCTCTTCTCAATACATAAAAAACATTCGTTCTCCGCCACTGGAAAACGATGTTTTCGTACTGTAATAAGATCACCCCTCGCTGCCCGCCCGGACTATCCCGCACCGGAGGCGGTTACGAACGCCGCCGTCGCCGTATCACTCGCGCTACACCCTCAAGCACTAGGCCCAGAATCGCCCCGCCCATCAGCGCCGCCAGCATCTCCGATCCTGATAATGCAAAGCCGTAATATCGGGCCGTTAGGTAAAAGATAAGTCCGACTAAAAAGGCCGTCCAAGTGGCTCCGGTCACTAGCGACGGTCGCATGACCGTGCCCTCCATGACCTCGCTGGCCTTCTCGATGGCCGGCGCATGGATCACTCGACTAAACGATCGACTAGCCGGGCTAAGCTTGCGCTGGATACTGGCCAAGGTGTCGTGGTAATTGAGTACCTGGTCGAGTCGAGCCGCAAAACTGCTGGGCGGCTCGGCGACGCTCTCGGTCTCGGCCGGGGGCTCGGGCTGGGTCTCATGCTTGTTGAGGACCTCACGAGCTCGCTCGGCGCGCTCGGTGGCATCCTTTTCGGCCGCTTCGGGTGTCAGTATCTCACCTTTGTTCTCGGTGGCATTCTCCTTGGCGATCTCGGCCAGCTCATTGGCTAGCGACCGTTCGTGCGATTCGCTCGGTTTGGGCTGATGCTCTTGTGACATTACATCGCTCCTCCATGGTAATCATTGCGCAGGTACTTAATCTCGGCGGCCAGTTGGCGGGTGCGGAAGTAGAAGAATAGCGTTAGAGCCGAGATCAGGAGAATAATAACGGTGGCCGTGCCGGCGCCGGTCTGGGGCAGTTCGGTGCTAGCGCCCTCTACCTGCTTGGCCAGCGGCGGCTGAAGGTTAATGCGCACCGTGTTGCCGTAAACGTTGTCCATGCGCAGGTCGTACGAGAACTTATCCGAGATACCCTGCGGTGTATTGGGAAGGGGATTCTTTACCTTAACCGTGAAGGTGGTAACGAGTGTGTCGCCGGGCTTAATGATGGCGCTCGGCCAGGTCATGACGCCATTGGCCAGGGTGCCGCCATTGGCCTCGGTAACGTCGGCGTACTCCAGCACGTCTTCGAGGTGCTCAACGACGACGTAGGTCTCGGCCGTGCCGCCGGTGTTGCGGGTGCTCAGGCTGTAGCGAATCAGGTCGCCAGCGTGGGCGGGAGCACTGGTGGCGTCGATGTTCTGGGTGAGGTTAAGGGCCGACTTGGCCTTGGTAAACGAGGCCGGAGGAGTGGTGGCGCTGATCGTGTACGAGCAGGCGGCGATAGCCGGGGAGACGGCGCCAGTGGAGCCCTTCACCTTGAGCCGGGCCGTAAAGCTGCCGGCGGTGGTATATTGGTGGGTTACGGTCGATGTTGGTTGATTGCTGGTTTTACTATCGCCAAAGTCAAATTGATACTCGCTGATGGTCTGGCCGCTGGCCGTACCGGTCCCGGTAAAGGTAACCGTGAGCGGTACTTGGCCGGTATTCAGGTTGCCGGTGAGCTTAACGCAGGCGATGGTGGGCTGAGCCGGGGTGGGAGTGGGCTTGGGTGTGGGGGTAGGTGTGGGCGATGGGCTAGGCTTTGGGGTTGGGGTAGGCGTGGGGGTCGGCGGGGGAGTAGGCTGGGGCGGGAAGGTCTTAAAGACAAGATTGCCGCAGCGGAACATAACGGCAAAGTAGCCGCCATCGCGCGACCGGGTGCCTTGCAGCACCTCGTAGTTAGAGCCGCGCTGCACATTGGCGCCGGTATCAAATTGGTAGAGATAGCGCGCCCAGTAGGTGGTGGCATTGTAAACGCCAGTCTGGCCGGGCACGTTTACGGCTATGTCGCTGGCGTCGTGCTGCACCCGGCCGAGCGAATTTAAGCTGTGGTCGGTCGAATTAATCCAGACGTCTTGAGTGTTGACGATATCGGCGCGGGTAATACCAAAGTAATCGTAGATGGCGCGCAGCGATGGGTCGGCATCGTATTTATTGAGCAGATCGTCGCGCGAGACGATGCCGCCATACACAATATCGCCGGGCGAGGCAGCGTTGGACGGCGCCGGCGGTGCCAAGATGGTGGCAAACTGCAGCCCCACAATCAGCACAGCCGCAATGGCCGAGAACGTCCGCGTCACGCTCTCTTGCTTGAGGCGCTTGGCATAAAACGCCACCTGCGACACGGCCGAAGGCGAGAGCGAGAGTTGAGAAACGATCTTCTTAAACATTAGCGCTATTGTACAATGCTGCGGCTTGGTTGCCAATGGGTAGAGTCCATATCGCTCGATAAGGCTTGGGGCGGCCCTTCTGGCAGCGCGATACGCCACCAGAAGGGCCGAAGCGGCCAATGGTTTAGCCGCTGCGTTCCGGCCAGTCGGGACATTGCTCGACGGGTTTGTCGTGGCAGCGACAGTGGCCGGGCTCTGTGGTGTCATTGCCGCTCTCATTGCCCCGAGGCGGCTGACTGGGCGGGGTTAACCTAGGCGTGGTCAATTGTTTTCATTCTTTCTTCTCAGGCTGCGGGCACGGGCTGGGGGGTGGGGTCGGGGTTGGGGTTGTTAGGGCCGCGAGGGCTGGGAACACGACGTTCTGGCTCATCTTCGCGTCCTGGCTCCGGGACTGTCATTGAGATGGTACTCACTCTCTGGCTAGTTCAAGACTCGCTTGGTTAATATAAGACCGTCAAACGGATACGTCTACCGGGGCTGCCGCGAACAGTCCGGCCGTTGGTGCCAAAATGAGACTTGCGTATTCGGCTTCTGTTTGGTATTGTCCTATCGGAGTGACGTGTAAGATAGGAGAGGAAAGCAGGGGTATGGGCGAGATTTCACTCACATTATTGCGTCAAACTATGCGTGAGGTTATTCAGGTCGAGGTGCCACTGATCGTTGCGCCGATCGTTGCGACGGCTGTGGCCGCGTCTGAGGAGCGCATGATGCTGGTGATGGGTCAGTATGCTAACGAGACGACCGAGCGGTTTAACCGGCTCGAGACTCGGATGGACGATATGGAGCACCGGTTTGATGATATGGAGCATCGGTTTGATGATATGGAGCATCGATTCGATAATTTAGAGCAGAAAGTCAATGATTTGGGCGGTCGGTTTGAGGTCATGGACCGCAAATTCGACCTGTCGATCGCGCAGTCGAACGACCATGCGCGGCGCCTGGCTCGGCTCGAGGCCAGATAACCAAGAGCGATAGTTGCCCCAGATAGGCTCGAGGCGCTATAATAGGTTTAATAGAGCGGTAAGCTCCTTTTTGTTGGTTAATGTGGTAGGTGGTAACGCAGTCTATGGCTGAGAAAAATCAGTACGGCGCCGATCAGATTCAGGTTCTAGAGGGGCTCGATCCGGTCCGCAAGCGGCCCGGCATGTACATCGGTGGCACAGGTCTGGATGGTTTGCATCACTTAGTCTGGGAGATCGTTAACAACTCGGTGGACGAGGTGATGGCTGGCCGGGCCACGACGGTGGAGGTCGTGATGCTGGCCGACGGCGGCGTCCGGGTAGTGGATGACGGCGCCGGTATCCCCGTAGCCAAGCACAAGCAGACTGGCAAGAGCACGCTCGAAACGGTAATGACGGTACTGCACGCTGGTGGTAAGTTTGGCGGCGGCAGTTATAAAGTGAGTGGTGGCCTGCACGGTGTGGGCTCGAGCGTCGTCAACGCGCTCTCGACGCGGCTCGTCGCTGAGGTTCGCCGCGAGGGCAAGATCTGGATGCAGGAGTATGCCCTGGGTAAGCCGTTGGCGGACGCCAAGGCGACGGGCAAGCTCGAAACCGAGGAAACTGGCACCACCATTACCTTCTGGCCCGACGCCTCAATCTTTGAGAGCATCGAATTCGACACCGACAAGGTGCTGGAGTACCTGCGGCGGCAGGCGTATCTGACGCGGGGCCTCCGGGTTAAGTTTGCCGACGAGCGGACCGGCATGCGCTACGGCTTCTATTTCGAAGGCGGTATCCGCTCGTACGTTCAGCATCTCAATCAAGACAAGGAGATTGTCAACGATCCGCCGTTTTACGTGCAGAAGACGGTTGGGGATAACGAGGTGGAGATTGCCGTACAGTATGCCGATACCTACACCGAGACAGCCAAGCTGTTTGCTAATAATATTCCGACCAACGGTGGCGGCACGCACGAGGCTGGCTTCCGCCGAGCGCTGACCCGGGTGATCAACGATTACGCGCGCAAGAATGGCTTGATCAAAGAAAACGAAGAGAATCTGACGGGCGACGATGTGCGCGAGGGCATGGCGGTGGTGCTGAGTGTTAAGTTGCCTGATCCTCAGTTTGAGGGCCAGACCAAGGACAAGCTGAATAATCCTGAGTTGCGGGGTGCTGTCGAGAGTGTATTTGCCGAGTACTTTGCCTACTATCTAGAAGAGAATCCGAACGAGGCCAAGAAGATTATTGGCAAGGCAGCCCTAAGCGCTCGGGCGCGACTGGCGGCTCGAGCGGCTCGCGACACGGTGATTCGCCGCGGCGCCCTCGAGGGCATGACCCTGCCGGGCAAGCTGGCCGATTGTCGCACCAAGGACACTAGTCGGAGCGAGCTCTATATTGTGGAGGGCGACTCGGCCGGTGGCTCGGCCAAGATGGGCCGTGATAGTGAGTTCCAGGCTATTCTGCCGCTGCGCGGCAAGATCCTTAACGTCGAGCGGGCGCGCCTGGATAAGATGTTGGCCAATAATGAGGTCAAAAACATCATCATCGCCATGGGTACGGGTATCGCCGAGCAGTTTGACGTGTCGAAGCTGCGCTACGACCGCATCATTATTATGACCGACGCTGATGTCGACGGGGCGCATATTCGAACGTTGCTGCTGACGTTTTTCTATCGCCACGTGCCGGCCGTGATCGAGGAGGGGCATCTCTACATTGCTCAGCCACCGCTGTATCTGGTGCAGCAGGGGCGTAAGAAATTCTACGCCTACGATGAGGCGGAGCGTGAACTTATCATCGATCGGCTGATCGAGGCCAAGACCGGCAAGAAGACGGCCGACGCCGAAGCTGTAGCCGCCGAAGTAGCTGAGGCCGGCACCGTGGTGGTGACGGAGGACGACACGGTTGAGGAAGGTACGCCCGAGGCGGCCGTGGTCGGTGAGGCGGAGGGCGAGGAAGAGGCGCCGGTCACCGACGCCGAGCGAGAGCGTCTCAAGACCGCCGGCGTCACCGCTATTCAGCGCTACAAGGGTCTGGGCGAGATGAACGCCGATCAGCTATGGGAGACCACCATGGATCCGGCCAATCGCGTGCTGCTCAAGGTGCGGGTGGAGGACGCCGAGCGGGCCGATGCGATCTTTAATAAGCTGATGGGCGAGGAGGTGCTCTTGCGCAAGAACTTTATCTCGAGCAACGCCACCACCCTGTCGAGCAATGACTTGGATGTTTAAGGATTAGATGATGGACGAACAATTACTCGACAATCTAGAGAACCCGGACGAGCAGCCCGAAGAGATGAAGACCGATATCGGCATGGTTCGCCTCCAAAAGCTCGAAACCGAGATGGAGACGAGCTACCTGGCCTACGCTATGTCGGTGATCATCTCGCGCGCTCTGCCCGACGTGCGGGATGGCCTTAAGCCGGTCCATCGTCGCATCCTGTATGTCATGAATAACCTCGGCCTGCGCCACAATGCCAAGTATCGCAAGAGCGCCGCGGTAGTGGGTGAGGTCATGGGTAACTTCCACCCCCATGGCGATACGGCTATTTACGACGCTATGGTGCGGATGGCGCAGGACTTCTCGTACCGATATCCCTTGGTCGACGGCCAGGGTAACTTTGGCTCCATGGACGGCGACTCGCCGGCGGCTATGCGCTATACCGAGGCTCGCATGGCGGCCATCACCGAGGAGATGCTGGTTGATATCGAGAAAGAAACCGTCGACTTTGTACCCAACTACGATGGGTCCAAAAAGCAGCCGAGCGTCTTGCCGGCTAAGCTCCCTAACCTGCTGCTCAACGGCCAGATGGGTATTGCTGTGGGTATGGCAACCAACATTCCGCCGCACAACTTAACCGAGTTGGTCGATGGTATCGTTGAATTGATCGACAACCCCGAGGCGACGCTCGATGATCTGATGAAGCACGTGAAAGGTCCGGACTTTCCAACCGGCGGTATTATCTTTGGCGCCGACTCCATCCGCCAGGCCTATGGTACTGGTAAGGGCAGCATTGTGGTGCGAGCCAAGGCCGAGATCGTGGAGACCAAGAAAGGCCTGGAGCAGATCGTTATTACCGAGATTCCATATGCGGTTAATAAGTCGAGCTTGGTGGAAAAGATCGCTGAGTTGCACCACGACAAGCGCGTAGTTGGTATCGCGGACCTGCGCGACGAGACGGCTCGGAGCGGGGTGCGGATCGTGATCGACATTAAGCGTGATGGCTACCCCAAGAAGATTCTCAACCAGCTCTACAAGCTGACGCCATTGCAAAGTGCCTTCCATGTCAACATGCTGGCCTTGGTAGACGCCGGCCGCCAACCGCGGGTGCTGAGCCTAGAAATGATGCTGCGCGAATACCTGGCCCACCGCCAGGTGGTGGTGCGCCGCCGCACCGAATTTGAGCTGCGCAAAGCCCAGGAGCGCGCTCACATCTTGGAAGGCTACAAGATTGCGCTCGACCACATCGATGAAGTCATTAAGGTGATTCGCGCCTCGCAGACCAGCGACGAGGCTTGCATCAACTTAATGCAGAAGTTTGGTCTGAGCGAGATCCAGGCCAAGGCCATTCTGGCCATGCAGTTGCGCCGTCTCACCGGCCTAGAGCGCGAAGCTATTGAGAATGAGCTGGCCGAGCTGCGCAAGCTCATCACTGAGTTGGAGAAGATTCTGTCGAGCGAGAGCGAGATTCTGCGAGTTATCCGCGGCGAGCTCGAGGAGATGAAGGCCAAGTATGGCGATGAGCGCCGTACCCAGATCGTCGGTAGCGAGATTGGTAAATTCTCCGAAGAGGAGCTCGTTCCCAACGAGCAGGTTATCGTCACGCTGACGGCCGGCGGCTACATTAAGCGCATCCCCAGCAATACCTACAAGAGCCAAGGCCGCGGCGGCAAGGGTATTATGGGCATGGCCACCAAAGAAGAGGACGTGGTGGAGCATCTTATGCTAACGCAGAACCACGACTTTATGTTGTTCTTTACCAATAAAGGTCGCGTCTTCCGGCTGAAGGTGTACGAGATTCCGGCGGCCTCGCGGACGGCTAAGGGTCAGGCGGTGGTAAATGTGCTGCAGTTGGCGCCCGAAGAGACGGTGACATCGATGGTGGCGTTTGACGGCAAGGCCGACCATACGTATTTGTTTATGGCGACGCGCCTCGGTACGGTCAAGAAGACGCCCTTGAGCGACTACGCGAACGTCCGCGCTAATGGCCTGATCGCCATTAAGCTTGATAATGGCGACGAACTGGGCTGGGTTAAGCTCACCAGTGGCAAG
The DNA here is from genome assembly GCA_035479295.1 of Candidatus Saccharimonadia bacterium. Taxonomy (GTDB): domain Bacteria; phylum Patescibacteriota; class Saccharimonadia; order UBA4664; family UBA4664; genus JARIHM01. The sequence continues at coordinate 46,543 of DATIIV010000002.1, forward strand.
GACGAGATCATTATGTCGACGGCGCTGGCGCAGGCCATTCGGTTTAAAGAGAATGAGGTGCGACCGATGGGTCGGGCTACGCGCGGGGTGCGCGGCATTCGCTTGCGGACTGGCGATAAGGTGGTGGGCACGGACGTGGTGCGGCCCGGCACTGAGCTGCTAGTAGTGATGGAGAATGGTTATGGCAAGCGCACGCAGGTCGATCAGTTTACCACTCATGCGCGCGGCGGGGTAGGCATCAAGGCGGGTGTGGTCACCAGTAAGACTGGCAAGACGGTTGATGTGCGCGCTATTGGCGATGCTACCGACGATTTGGTAATCGTCTCCACCCAGGGTCAGATTATTCGCCTGGCCTTGTCGGGCATCTCGCGAATTGGTCGCGCTACTCAGGGCGTACGTATAATGCGCATGAAAGACGATGACCGCGTGGCCTCCATAGCGTTGGTGGGCGAAGCTCAAATTGAAGGCGAGATCGCTCAGCCAGAGGCCGGGGCGTCGGTCGAGCCAACGGTTGGATAAGGTCACAGCAATTCAGAAAACTGTCTCCAGATAGCGTAAAAATGGCCCCCAATGAGGGGGCTCTTTTTATAGTCAAGGCGCTGATAAGTCAAACATTTTGGAAGAGGTCTTTTGTAATATCGGCCAGTGCTGGTCAAATAACCGCGGCGTAGTCTAAATACAGTGCGTCTATACAAGTAATAACGAGGCTTACGCTGATGGAGTCTGGCAGAGTGCCCAAGACAATCCATTTCGTGCTTGGGCTCATCGCGGCCAGCGGTGCGGCCGTGCTTTTGAGCGGCAGCGCGCTAGCCGACGCGACTCTGCCGGCGCCGCTGTCGTCGTTTAATGCCGGTAACGATAGACCTGGCCTTAACCTAGACGCTAATTCATTGGGCACTTACGGACCTCAGGTGGGGCCGATGGCGGCTCAGGATGAGCCGGGAACGGTGGCGGCCGACCCCGGCGCCGAGAGTCTAACGCCGTTGGTCAACGTTAATCTCAGTACGACCGCGTCGAGCGCAGCGCCAGGAGATGACTCGACCATCGGTGGACCGCCGGCTGGCACCGATACGCCTGATGGGCCAGGTGGCGGAAACAGCCTAACCCTTGGTGACAACATTAGCTTGGTGGCTGGCCTTAACTCAGATAACCCCGATGCACCGACTGGTCTCGCCCTGAGGTCTGATGACGATCAACCAGTGGCTAGCAGCGGATTGCCGGCTGTCGTGCCGCCCGAGGCGGGCTCGCATAACGCGGTGAGTATGGTGCCGTATCACTCATCGTGGCTGGCAATTCAACCGACTATTACGGCCCATCCCGAGCTACCACTAGGCTTGACGCTGGGGTTGGCGGCGCCCTCTCCTAATCACAATAAAACACCGGCCAGCCCGAGTGGTCTGCTAGGAACGCTCACGGCCGAGCTAGCGGGTGCAGTGGTGCCGGTGTATTGGTTGCTGCTGGGCCCGCTGGGCGGGGTGCGACGGTTTAGTCTGTCGTTGGCCGAGGCGGGCAGACTCGTCAGCCTGCTGGGCGTCGTGTCTACCACCTACGGCCTCTGGCTGCGGCGCACCGGTTATGCTCATGCCGCCCGCAGCGATATGGCCGCTTCATTCTTTGCTACGTCTCACTTAGAGAGCTATGTCCAGACCTTACGGCTGAGATATAGCTCTCTTTTTATGACGTCAGATAGCAAAACGACTCATTACATTACCACTAACAACTGTAGAAAGGAGGCAATCGTATGACCATAGCGCGTTACTTGGTAAGCACAAGCTTGGCTGGTGCTGCAACGCTGTTGCTAGGAGGAGCGGCCATGGCCGATTCCGTGACCATTACGCAGACGGGTGCGAGTTCGGTCAATCAAATAACTACCGCCACAACTCAGACCGTAGCCACCACCAATACCAACGTGGTAACGGTGGTGAACAACAACGAACAGGTGGCGGTGAGTGGCGATGCCGGCGCTCGTAACAATACGAGCGTGGGTAATGTTAGCACGGGCGATGCTAGCAATCAGTCGAGCCAGTCGACGACCGTGACGATCACGAACTCCGGCGGCGGCATGGGCCAGGGGCCAACGCCAACGCCGCCACCGACTGGGGGCGGTGGCAACGGAGGCGGAGGCGGCTCTAACGGGGGTGGTGGTACGGGCGGCTCTCCGAGCGGCGGAGCCACGGGCGGCACCAGTGGCGGCAACGTCTTGGGCGCTTCGACCGTGGCGAGTGGCTCGGGCGGCGCCGTGCTCGCAGCGGCCACATTGCCGGAGGTGGGCGCGTCGCAGCCGGTCGATGTGTCGGCGCTGCGAGCGCTCTACCACCCACTGCAGGCTGCAGCCGCACCCACTACCAAGCTGGCTCACGAGGCCAATGGCAGCTCGCGGCTCTTGCTGTTGATCGCTTCGCTGCTGAGCTTGGCCGGTGCGGCCGGGAGCGCTATTTACGCTCAACGTAAGCAGCGAAAGGCTTAGGGCGAGCATCTTCGCTCAGCCAGTTACCCCTCAAGTTGGCGGGCCCTCGGGCCCGGAACTACACACCATTAAATAAACCTTAAGAAAGGGGATTTACAGTATGATCAAAGCATCTGTACTTCGCTACGCAGCCATCGGTATGGCTACACTAGGTCTGGCCGGCGTCGCTGCTGCCAGCACCGTAACCGTCGGTACGACCGGGCCAAACTCGCTCAACAGCGTGAGCCTGACCAACACCAGCAGCATGACGCGCACCAACACCAACGCGGTGGGCGTGGGTAGCCTAAACGCTCAGCTGTCGGCTTCTGGTAATGCTGGTGCGGCCAACAACACTGGCTCGGGCGCAGTCGGTTCGGGCAATACCGCCAACAACAGCACCCAGAACACCAGCGCGGCGGTCACCAACACCACGCCGGGCATGACGCCGGTAATGACGGGCGCTGGGGACACCATCAGCCTCAACCTGACGGGCCCCAGCTCGACCAACACCGTTACGAGCACCAACTCGAACACTGTTAACACCACCAATACCAATGTGGTTCAGGTGCAGAACGAGAACTTCCAGGGCGCCTTTAGCGGTACGGCCGGTGCCAGCAACAACACTACCGTGGGTAGCGTAATGAGCGGCAGCGCCTCGAACAACAGCACGCAGAACACCTCAGTTGTAATTACCAACAACTAAATCGCTTTGCGCAGGGAGGGGACTCCAGGCCCTTCCCGCACTTATCCTACTGCGGCCGATCGCCGCTGGTCATTAGCCATAGTCACACTGCCTAACAGAAGGGGAGACGGTAACCGATGAAACGACGACTATTCTCCAGTATATGTATTAGCTTAATCATGGTCAGCCAGGTGGGGCTGAGCGGGGCGGCCTGGGCGGCCCCGTCCGAGCCGCCGGCCACCCCGGCACCGCCCGCGACCCCGGCGCCGCCAACGCCGGTTGCGCCGACGCCTTCGCCGGTCGCTACGCCAACGCCGCCGCCAACTCCGGCGCCGCCCACACCGCCAGCCACGCCCGGTCCGGCGCCGACTACTAGCGCCACAGGAGCTACCGGCACTGGCGCCTCGTCGACCGGCGCCGCCCAGACCGGCCCCGCCACGCCGCCCGGCCAGACCGGCCCGACGCAGCCCACCGGCGTCATCCCCGACTGGGTCTTTGATACCACCAGCCAAACCTGGACCACCGCCGACAAAACTTCCTTTATGTACGACAGAACCACCGGCTACTGGCTCTCGCCCAAATACATGTACGACAAGCGCCTGGGCTGGTACGAGATTGTGCCACTCAGCGCTGCCCAGCCCGACTACCTGGTTACTGCGCCGTCCATCATTCACACGGCCTTTGGTGACCTGGTGGTGGGCTCGCCCGATTGGCAGTTGGCCAAGCTGATGGGCATTCTGGATGCTCAGGGCCAGCCAACCGGCCAGGCCGCGGCCACCAACCTAACCGGCTCCGGCTCCACTAATCACGCTGCCGTTACCACTACCAATCAGAGCTGGTTCGACCTTACCAACCTCGTCAACGTCATTAACACCCTGCAGAGCGTGGCCCACTCGGGCGATGTGACGGCGACCGGTAACACTCGGGTGGGCGACGCCACCTCAGGTGCGGCCATGGTGCTGGCCAACCTCATTAACCTGCTAGCCTCGGCCTGGTCGTGGTCCAACGGTGATCTATCGTTCTTTATGCAGAACTTCTTTGGCAATAACACCGGCGATATTATGTTGCAGCCGACCGCGGCAACGGGCGGGGGCGGAGCTCTGGGTGCTGGCTCGACCCAGCGGACTACGACCAATACGCTGGGAGTTAACGCTCAAACCGTGGGCAGCATTACCAATAATGTCGATCTGACCGCTCAGTCGGGCAATGCTACGGCCAGCGGCAACTCGCAGGCCGGCAATGTGACCAGCGGCAGCGCCTATGCTGAGGCTAATATCATTAACCTGATCAATTCGTTCATCGTCTCGGGCAACTCATTCTTTGGCATTCTGAACATCTTTGGTAACCTTAACGGCGATCTGCTCTTTCCGGAGGGCTTCTTGAATGCGGCGACGCCGAGCAGCAACAATGATCCGAACGGTGGCAGCGGACCAAACTCGGCCAACCAGATCAGTGGCGCAACTACGAATACGCTTAATCTTGACGCCACCACCGCCTACGGTATTAGTAACAATGTGATGGATACGGCCACCAGCGGCGCTGGCAGCAGCGCCAGCAATAGTGCCAGTGGTAGTGTAGGCAGCGGCGCGGCCAATACCAGCAGCGGGCTATTTAATCTGGCCAACACCCAGATCTTTGGCGATAATGCCGTGCTGGTGATCGTTAACGTGATGGGCCACTGGGTGGGTAAGATTATGAACCTGGCTGGCGGCCGCACCGAGGCAGCCTTGTTGACGGGCAACGCACAGACGACCAGTTTGGCAGCGGGGAGTGGCAGTGGGTCGGGTTCTAACAACTCGGCCGGTTACACTACCACCAACCAAGCCAGCATACACGAGACGAGCGCCGGTACCATCGCCAATAATGTGAGGGTGACGGCTCGATCGGGCGATGCCGCGGCCGATCACAATACCAGCGTGGGCAACGTGACCAGCGGCACGGCGCAGGCGGCTTCGAACGTGGCCAATATCGTGAATTCGGCGCTCAATGTGAGGCACTGGTTTGGTGTGCTGGTAATTAATGTGTTTGGCGACTGGTTTGGCAGCGTGGGGCAGAACACGGCAGCGGGCCAGATGGCGCTGGGATTAGGTGCGGGTGCCGGCGCCGGTAGGACGGCGGCCAACCCGGCCGCCCCGCTCGCAGTCGTGGCTCAGCAGGCGATGGCAGCGCTGGCGCCAGCCGTTGCCAGTGGCACTGCCACCGGTGCCGCGGCCAGCCAGCCGGCGACCAATTCGGCCTCAGCGCGCGGCGCCGGCGCGGTGCTGGCCGCCACTCACGCCGCGGCGCCACTTACCGCTGCCGCAGCCGCGCACCCGGCCGACCTCAGCTGGCTATTTGGTCTCTCGGCCGTCTTGTTATTGCTGGCCGGTGCAGCTATGCAGCTGGAGCGGTGGCTGCGCCGATCACCTCGGCCCTAAGCGATCATAAAAGAGCTGCGCAGAGCCGTTCATTATGCTAATATGATGCTCGCTCCTGCAGTTCGGAGCCACCAGAGCTCGAGTACCTCCTGGAGGAGATTGTGAGTGGCATACGGCAAGACCTTGAGGCCCTGGCCGCCTGGGCCCTCCAGCTGACCGGGGGCCGGCCGGTCAAGCTGCAAGAGTGCCGCCCTGGCGAGATCGTGGTAGCGGGTGGCTGGTATAGAGAGGGCGTTAACGGCGACGGCACTACCAGGCCGCAGGCCTTAGCGATATTCCCGTCTGTTGAGTGGGTGGAAGCCAAGTACACAGGCGACGGTCGGCAGTTAGCCAGAGCGACGGGTGATTACCGCTTAGCAGAACCCACCACGGAGCCTACGCTAATTAGCCTCTTGTGCTCTGGGAATGGGGAGACCGAGACCACGTACCTGCTTGCGCTTCCCGTGGGCGATGAGACGGCAGAGCAATACCGGGCTCGGTGTCGGCGTCAGTTTGCCGAAGGGGCGCGGATTCGTCTAGCGGCCTATGGGCTGACGCTGCCGCAGATGGAGGCGCTGATTCGGGCTGCCAGTATAAGTCAGGCGGTGGCTGCCGCCCAGCTGGCTCGTCAGGCCGTAGCTGCTTGTGGCGGCACGGCCAAGGCGCTGCACCTGTTGCAACAGGTGCAGGCCGCGGGAGATCCCGCCAGCCGGCTCAAGCTGCTGCGGGAAGCCGGTGTTGAGTACCGCGAAGGTACCGCTAGCCGTTTTGGCGCCAAGCTGCGTGCCGCCATTGCGCTTCTGCAGCTGCCATCGGTTGTCTTTGTATAATGGGTTTAAGCCACAGTGGCCCCGCGTCGATCGACG
>DATIIV010000003.1:0-49477 GCA_035479295.1 Candidatus Saccharimonadia bacterium
GGTCCTGTCCACTAAACCGGAACAGCCAACCTCTTAAGCAATGTAAATGGATCCTGGAACAGCTCTGGATAGTTTCTCCGGGCCTGAAACTCCTGCAATATCCCGGGCAAGAAGCGCTTCAAGAATCGGTCGCGGGTCCGGATCACGAAGCGGTCTAGGCAGCTCCAGACGTTCTCCGCTCGGTTAGTTGGGCCAAAGTGACCCCGGTCGTGGTTGCAAACAACCAGGCCATAGCCCACATCCTCTAAGGCTAAATGTGAGCCGTGAGCGTCAGCGTGGATCAAGCTGCCCACGGCAGCATACTGGTCCAAAAAGGCCTCAACCGAGTCCTGAGCCATATCAGCAATGGGGCCAAGTCGGACATCACCGGTCTGGCGGTCAACGACGCCCATGACGAGCGCCTGGTTGCCATATTTGGCTCGGCCCAGAAAGCTCTGGTCAATCTCAAGCAGACCCTCAAGTGGGCTATTCTCTCCGTGAGGTAATCGTGCTCGCAGACGCTCCAGCCACCGCTGCACCGTGGGATAGGCCAGGCCTGTGGCGACCTGGATGTCGCCTGGCGAATGTTTGCCCTGCCAGCAGATAATAAGCGCCAGAATCTTGGTCCAGCTGAGCTTGGAGAATCCAAAGCCCAGCAGGCGCTTGAGACTCCATTTGCGGCGGCAGGTCCTGCACCAAAGATACTTCACTCGTACCTGCGTGGTCTCATGTGCCTGCCAGGGGCAGATTAAGCCTTCTGGGTAGAGCTGAGCTACCACTAGTTCGACACAGGCCTGGCCCTCGCGGGGCAGATTCAGTAAGGTATACATGGAACAAGACTCCTTGGTTTAAGTTATTGCCGTAACTTAATTGTAGGGCTTGTTCCGTTTTAGTTTAGAGAACCCGATCGCCCACTAATCCCATTTCCCTACTTTTTCCTATACACTTAAGAGCATGAAGCTCTACTCGTGGAATGTTAATGGTATTCGCGCCGTCTTGCGCAAAGACGCCTTGGCGCCCTTTATCGCCGCCGAAGACCCGGACATTCTCTGCCTCCAAGAGACCAAGGCGCAACCCGGCGAAGCGGTTGTAAACTTGCCCGACTACCATGAGTACTGGAACTCGGCCGACAAAAAAGGCTATGCCGGCACCGCCATCTTTAGCAAACCTGAACCGATGAGCGTGAGCTACGGCCTGCCGAGCGCCATCAAGGCCCAGTATAATATGACCGATGATGCCTACGGCGACCCCAACACCGAGGGGCGCGTGCTCACGGCCGAGTACGCCGATTTTTATTTAGTGACCGTTTACACGCCTAATGCCAAGGATGACCTGAGCCGCATTCCCCTGCGCCGCGACCATTGGGACCCGGCCTTTTTGGCCTACTGCCAATTCCTCGAGCAGACTAAGCCGGTCGTGTTCTGCGGCGATCTTAACGTGGCTCACACCGAGCTCGACCTGGCCCGGCCCAAGCCCAACATCGGCAAAAAAGGTTTTACAGCCGAAGAACGAGCCGGCTTTCAAGCCTTTATCGATGCCGGCTTCGTCGACACCTTGCGCCTCTTCCATCCCGAGGGCGGCCTCTACACCTGGTGGAGCAACTTTGGCGGCGCCCGCCAGCGCAACGTCGGTTGGCGCATCGACTACTTCTTGGTCTCGGCCGCTCTGCGCCCTAAGGTAACGGCCGCCGCCATCCATCCCGGCGCCATGGGCTCGGACCATTGCCCCGTCAGCGTAACGCTGGCTCTGTAGGCTTTAACCTCGGCGGCCGGCCGAACGCTAAGGGCGACCCGGAGACTAGCCCCGGATCGCCCGATTCGTCGCCGTCTTAAATGCGAGCTAGAACAAACTCTCCAGCCCAGCCGCCAGCACAACCCCAGCCAGCAACAACAGTGCCAGACCCAAGACTGCCCGAGCTGTCCTGACCTGGCTGCGAGCCGGCCACCGTTGCTGCCAACGCTGGCGCGGAACAACAAACACCAGGCCAGACAAGAGGACCAGTGCCACGATCACGGCCGGCAAGAAGATGCCCATACCGACCGCGTCGAATAGCCACTGAGCCGCAACGCCCGCCACAATGAATAACGTTGCCACCCCGAGCATGGCCCGTCGCATTGGACTGCCGTCGGGGTTAAAGAATGAGTTGCGCGGCGTCATAGCCGCTCCCTTCTCGAGCATGATGGGCGGATCGTGATTCTTCGCCAAGCCGAGCCAGTGACTTGCTGGCAGCCTCCAGCTTACAAGTCGCCCGGAGCTCGCGCAAGATCGATCCAGCCAGGCAGAGACGGCCACGGCTATCGGCTCGGCGGCTTGGCCGGCACGTGTCGGCGACAGGAGCGGCTCTCCTGTTTTTATTACTCTTATGCTTTAATAGACTAGTAACTACGGAATCTTTATGCCGCGCAAAGCCGCCCAAACCAGCTTATTTCACCACCGCCACTTGTCTAAGCTCATCTTTGGCTCGGCCATCCTGGTGGCCATATTAGCCAGTGCCGGCGCGGTCATCTACCAATGGGGCTGGATGCAGGCCAGCGCCGTCTACGCCGACCGCGCCTATCGCTCGGCAGTTATTACCGACCGTGTGGCCGCCCTTTTGCGAGCCGAGCGAGCCGCGGCTCATGGCAGCAGCGCCGTTACCGCCGCCGATCTCAATACGCTCTACGCCAATTATTCAACACCCGAGTTGGCAGCTCAGCTTCGGCTCAAAGGCGCCAAAGCAGTGTTCTGCTCCAGCCGCATCCCGGTCGATATTGTGGTTACGCCCGCTACCGAGCCGATCCAAGGTCCCGGCAGCCTAGAGGTCCATCTGAGCTTCTCCGAGACCTCCCAGGCCGCGGCCGACAATCAAACGGTACGCGTCACCTACGACTGGAGCACCGCCAAGCTCATCGGCCTCGTCTGTTTATAGCCCCTAGCGGCGTCATGGCGCCGACAGGTTTTAGCCCAACGGCCTCAATCAGCCTTATTAATGTTCGTCTCAAACGGTCAGCTCGCTGCTCATTCGTGAGGTCTTCGCGCAGCTGAGAACGCGACAGAAGCGACTCCCTCGTCTGGCTGCGGACATGCAGGCTACACTTGAGGTCGGCACAGCACAGGAAGGTAATATTATTGGTTGTTTTGGGGTTATGAAAGGTGATGGTAGCCGCATTGCCGCCGGCCTGCCAGGTCGTACATAAATCACAAATGATGGGCTTAGAACGACCCGTAGCCTGATCGGTCAGGCCGATCGATAGCTCATAAGGCAAAATGTAAAGGTTATCGTCAGGCTCAATCAAAAGCACACCTTCGTTGCCGGAGCGATCAGACACACTTATGAGCTCCAGGTCCGACCAGATCTCTGGCGATATATCTGTCGTACTGGCACCAAACCGGAGTTCGCGCCTTAAGCGGGGCTTCACGCGGGCTTGTTGCACGAGATCGCGGAATTGCTCGGGGTTAATCGTTCTCATTTCTCTAGATCTTTCTTTAATCGGACCGCGTAAGAGCCACGACAAATAGTAGAATTAACGTATGCAATGAATGGTAGGACTCGCAGGTTTGCTTATAGCGGAGCTGTTTCTAGCAAAGGTAAACCAGCTAATCTTAATTTGATTTGGCAATCAGCTCTTTATCAACCTGCTCACTAAGATACAACTTCATGAGCGACTGATAAGGAACGTCTTTTTCATTCGCTAGTTCTTTAATACGCGCCAGCAATGACGCGGGTAGCCGAATGGAGATGGACTCGGTAGTAAATTTGAGGTTTGGGAAGATGGCCCTGTCGGCCTTGGACCAATCCACGTATTCGGTCGAATCATGAGTGTCCCAAAATTTGGCCTCTTCTTGAGCGCTTTTAAATTCAGGAATGTTCTTCAAGTTTTTCATAGGCTCGTTCCTCCTGTGGAGTCATGTCTCGCACGGAGATGACTCTAATTTTATTGTTCCTCAACGTGAAAGCGATAAATAATTTTCGGCCAGTTTTAGTTTTGCCTAAGGCCTGCAAACGCTCTTCGATCTCATTTGAGCGGTAGTCGTCGCGACGAGCTACAAACGGATCACTCGCAAATAACTCCTCGGCTTCCTGGCTGGTAACACTATGTTTCTTGAGGTTCTTTTCAAGGTTGCCCCTATCCCAATCGAAACCCTCAAACTCCGGAAGTATTTGCATATCTTTAGTATATACGAGTCATATACACGAAGACAATGAAGCTGAGTACTCTATCTCGTGCTCTAGGACGCAAAAAGGAGGCTTTATCAAGCCAAACAAGTTCTGGTGGGCAATAAAGGACTCGAACCTTTGACCCCCTCGGTGTAAACGAGGTGCTCTAACCATCTGAGCTAATTGCCCGTACCGCAATATGGTATGCGATACGGGCAATTAAGGCAAGGGACGGCTCAAACTCTTGCAGGAAGCGCTGTCGGCGCCCGAAGTCTAGTCCTCCCAGTTAATTCTGTACTTAAATATCCAATCCTGCATGCGATCGCCCATCAGCGGCAGCATAATCGACATGATCACATCGCGCATGCGTGCCTGGCCCGGCGTGGCGTCCACTTGGCGGGCGGCGTTGTCGCGGCCGGTTTTGCAAACTTTTTCGGCGCGATCTTTGCGAGCCGACTGATAGCGCTCAACGGCTTGCTCAAAGGGATAATCCCGCAGCATTTTGGCTAGATACATAGCGTCTTCCAGCGCCATCGAGGCGCCCTGACCAGCGTGCGGGCTCATGGCGTGGGCCGCGTCGCCGATCAATACGGCCCGACCAACATGCCAGGTGGGTAGCGGCGGCACATCAAAGATGGGCGTCTTAATCATCAGAACCGAGTGATTAATAAAATCTTTGACCGGCGCTACCCAATCGGCATGACGCTTCAGCAACATCTGCTTCAGCTTATCATCGGTCAGCGCGTCTAGCTCGGCCTTGGTAGGTTCCTTGGCCTGGCCATAGGTGCTCCACCAGCCCCATTGCGGCAAGCCAGCACTCATGTTGCAGTAGCCAAACGAACCTTCTGGACCAAACGTTAGCACAGTTTTCTTAACATCGCCGGAGTCGTCCCAGGCTCGATAATGCTCGTCGACAAATCCCCCGATGGCCACGTGGCCGGTATACTCCGGACCAGGACCATTCGGCAGCATCACACTGCGAACCTTAGAGTGAATGCCGTCGGCGCCAATGATGTAATCACCGGTAGCGGTACTGCCGTCTTCAAAATGAGCTACCACCTGGTTATCCTGCTCGGTATAGCCCGTCAAACGCTTCTCATACTCAAACTCAACACCCTGGCGGTCGGCTTCGTCCAGAACCAGCTCAAGCAGCGCCGAACGATGCAGCGCCATGGAGGTGTAACCGTACTTCTCAATCGTGCCCGAGGAGGTCTCCGCCAACCGCTTGCCAGCTTGGTTGCGAAAATGAAGTCGCTCCAAGGGAGCCGCTTGGCTTTTTATTTTTTCGGCGAGGCCAAGCTCGGCGAGTACGTTCATGCCATTCGGCCCCAGCGACATGCCGCCGCCGATGGTCGTTAAGCGAGGGTAAGCCTCGTAGACGGTGGCCTTAATTCCGGCCTTTTTTAAGAACAGCGCCATAGCTGCGCCGGCAATGCCGCTGCCAATAATTATAGCCTTCTGCTCGACGGTTGGTTTTTGTGTGACCATGAATGCTCCTTTACTTTTATACGTAAAATGGTTTTATACATTGAATTAAATCACAACTCCTAGTATACTGTCTAGTTATGAAAGACTATGACTTAGTTAAACAGGCTCACCAGGTTAGCCCCATCGGCGCCCGCACCGTCTTTTACCACCAGGCCATCGCCGATCGCCTGGGGCTTAATCCTACCGATCACAAGTGTCTCCTCTTCCTGCTGGAAGAGTCTAAAACGATGGGTCAGTTGGCACAGCTAACTGGCCTCACCCTAGGCGCCCAGACCGCCGCCGTCGAGAGGTTGGAGCGAGCGGGGTACGTACGCCGCATCCACGACCAGGCCGATCGCCGCCGGGTCTATGTAGAGATACTGCCCGCCAACGTTAAAAAGATGGCCAAGCTCTTTATGCCCCTGGGCGAATCCATGGCAAAGCTCGAGGCAACCTACGCTCCGAGCGAGCTGCAGCTTATTCGCAACTATATGCAGCAGTCAGCCGATATTCTATACCACGAGACGCTAGTCTTAAGACTGCTGTTGCCTGCCAAAAAATAAGCCTCCAATCAGCTTGTGAGGCTTACTCTCGGAAAGATGTTGGATGATTCCCGGTGCGCCATAGCAGACGTTAAGATAACTTTTCCGGATAACCCTGAGAGTGATATAGAAGCCATCCGGCAACTGCTGGACGATACAGTATAACCGCAATCAGGTTGAGGTGAGCATCTTGCTGATATATCAGAAGCGGATCAATATACCTGATTATGCGAACCAATATCGAGCAATAGATAGTGATCCTCAGTTTCTTGATAGACAACTCGCACATCGCCTCCCACCGAAAAAGCTCGAAAACCCTTGAGCTTGCCCGTTAGCGGATGATCATTAATGGGTTCCTTGCGAACGCCATTACTAAATAATTCTATATGACGCTTCAGGCGCTCAATGACTTTGGGCTGATGTGAGTAACGTAGCTTTAAGCGTCTTTGAAACTGCTTCGTATACTCAACTCTCTTCATCCGACAGCAAATCTCGCATCAAGTCATCTACATTATCAAAGCTCTTTACCTTGCCCTGGCGACGAAGCTCTTCGTGCTCCGCGATTTCTTTGACATAACGAGCCTCGGCTGCCGGACTCAGCCGCACCGACTCCTCGAGGTTAATCCGACGGCCATCAATGTCGGCCTTAGCTAAGAAGCGGATATAAGCCTGCAACGAATCAAAGCCGTTCCGATGAGCATACTGCTCCCACTCGTCGCGGACTTCCTTATCTATTGGCACTTGTAGTTTAACAGTACTCATGTTGATAGAGTATCAAAGTAGTATAATTATGTCAATTGCTCTGAAGTAATGTATTCTTCAGAACCTCATAAATATCGGATTTTGAATCATAATCCTGAATCTTTCCGTTCTCTACCAAGCGAAGCCAGGTGGTGTTAATCGTAATTCTACTCGGCTTCGCCGCCGACTCATACGGCATTTCAGCGAGCCCTCTGGCGATGATTTCATGATCAGAAGCTTTATAAACGATTACCACACGAGGATTGCTCACGAGATTTTTGTAGTGTAGATAAGCGGGATTTAAAGTTGTAGACCAGTTGGTGCCTTCAATACTGAAATCAACATTTGCGGCCCATGGCTCCAGGCCATTGGTAGTGGCAAGTGTGGCGTTAATCATGGCCATAATTATAACAAATGCATAGTTGCGAGTCTGGGGGAACTACCTATCAGCTTCGATCTAGGAATAAACATAAAACAAAAAGACGTCGTAGTTTACGCGTCTTTTTATCTGGAATAATCTCCTGGTGCGCCAATGCGACGTTAGGTGGAACCAAATTGAAGCTAGTTTGGTGCTTATGTATCACAAGTTGAAGGATTTAGGCTTCGACTGCAGTGACGGAGAAGTCAGACCTCCATAATTGTGCAGATGTCCTCCGTGCCATAACCATTCGACTCCGACAAATAAATGCAGCCCACCCTAAGAGCTAAAGCTAAGCTTAAACACTTGGGGCGAGGCTCCGCTCCGGGCCGAAGCCAGGAGCGGAGCGGGCCAACGCTCTCTGGTGACCTATGTCAGCTTGGCCAGGATGGACACCAGGCGGCTCTTGCCGTCCTCCTTGTCCCAGCCGAAGACGGCGTAGGCATAGGGGGTAATGGACCGGGCCAGGAAGTCGTCGGCGTGGTGGCCGATATAGACAGCCGCACCGGGGAAATCGTAGCGCGGTTCCTTCACCAGTTCTTCGGCCCAGCCGGTCGTGAGCTTGGAAATGTCGACCAGACAGTGCAGTCCGGCGAACCGAACCTCGCAGTCGTAGTTCGGCGATTCCAGGTAGCGGGGATCGCAGATGTAGCGATTGTCGCACAAGATGACACCCGGCCAGGTCCAGCGACGGACACTGCCGTCCACGACCTCGACCATGACGGGGAAGCTCTCGAAGGGCCAGCTCATGCCGCGGCCACCGTTGGCTGGACTGTAGCCCTCCTCGTCCCAGTGGATAGTGCCGTCGTTTTCACGGATGGCGTAACGGCCGTCGACGTAGGCGAACGGCAAGATGGTCCCGTCCATGAGGCGGACGGTGCCGGTCATGTCGCGGGAACCGTCGCCGTAGTAGGGCTTATCGGCGGCATAGCCGATGGAGCCTTCCGCGGGTTCAGTGTCGGCGTTGAAGGTCTCGACGATGGCGAACTGGAGCTCGCCGCGCGTGACGGCGTCGGTCATACCAATCAGTTGCGTCATGAGAACTCCTTGATTTCGAAGTAACGTACTGATTTATATACCATAGCATAAAATAGCCAATGTGTCCACGCTAGCGAGAGAGGACTTGAACCGTATGCAACAGATTACAAATTTAAGAAAAGACAAAAAGAAAAGTCCCGAGAATAAATTCTGGAACTTTTCTATCTGGAATAAATTGAATCAGACCTTGGTGCACCATTGCAGACGTTAAGATAACTTTTCCGGAGCTTGAGGGGTTTGATATTCAAGAAATTCGCGAATTGTTGGATGAGTCAAGTTTATGATTCGAGTATGCTTTCCATCCAGCTTCGATGACAGGTTGATCGGGAGTCCTAAGTTCGCCTATTTCCTCGATACTGAAACTACCGCTTTCTATGATCTCTTCTCCGGTAGGCTTTTGAAGAGATTCATCGGTCGTCGCCCAATAATAAGTCATGTAGCTCACTGGGAATGGATAGCTTTTACCGGGCCGCTGAGACGCCTGAATTTTAGCAGTGATTTTGCGAACTGCAAAAAGCTTATGTTGCCTGATAATAAACCCACCTTCTTCGAGAGCCTCACGACGCAAAGCCGCATCAAGCGTTTCACCATCCTCGATGTGCCCACCCAACATACCCCAACCTCGCTCGCTGCAAGCGAGAACTATTTTTTCATTAGCTATAGCTACGCACATTACAGCCGTGCACAATTCTGCCGGCGGAAGACCGGATGCTTCATACAATTCCCACGAAACGTTTTCGCCCCAATTGCCAGTGATTATAAGTTTCTCACGTTCAGTCATAGCACTATCATATCAAGTAAAAGCTGGCGTATTGCAAGACGAGAGGACAAAACCAAACTTTTTCGTACTAAAAAAGTCTACAATCGTATCTGTAGACTTTTCGATAATTCCTGGTGCGCGAGAGAGGACTTGAACCTCCACGCCCTTGCGGGCACCAGCCCCTCATGCTGGCGTGTATACCATTTCACCACTCGCGCGGGTGAACTTGAATAGAGTACCATATTTTGCGAGCTGAGCCAACAACTTGGGTCGCGCGCCCACGCAGTGCTACGTGTGCGGCAGATGATCGTATAAATGCGCTAAATGATACTCGTCGCGCAGGGCGGCTCGGGCCTGTTCTTCGGTGACATTGACCTTTTTACCGGGGTTAAACAGGCCTTGGGGATCGAAGATATCTTTGACCTGGCACATCAGTTCATATAATTCGGCGCCGTAGAGATCTTTGAGGTAGGGCGCGCGAATCAGACCATCGCCGTGCTCACCCGAGGTGGAGCCGCCCAAGTCGGCTACGAGGTGAGTGAACTCGCGAGTGAGCGCAAAGATCTTGTCGACGTCGCGCTTTTTGCCGAGATCCAGTAGTGGCTGCAGGTGCAGGTTGGCGTCGCCGGCGTGGCCCCAAATGGCGATGTCGACCTCGTGCTTCTCGAGCAGCTTATAGGTGCGCTCCAGGAATTGCTGCAGCTTGGCGGGCGGCACAATGCCGTCTTCGATGAACGGCAAGGCCTTCTTGGCGCCATTTTGCAGGCTCATAACGGCGGCGGCACTGCGGCGCAACTTCCACAGCGAGGCCTGCTCGATAGGATCAGCGCAGAGGCGATGGCTGGTGGCATACTTGGCCATGATGCGCTGAGCCCGGCGGGTCTGCACCATTTGGCCAAACTGGCTAGCGTTGTCAAACTCGGCCAGAAGCACCAGTTTGGGCATGGTCTCAGGCAGCAGCCCCTCCAGCTCCTGCGGGCGATGGCGGCGCACAAACTCCAGCAGATGGTGGTCGACCAGCTCCAGCGCGCTGGGACCCAGGCCGCGCAACTTGCCGACGGCCTCGGCCGCGCGCCGCAGGTCGTCAAAGAAGCCCACCACCAGCGTGGCGCGCGGATTCCACGGCACGGTGCGCAGCGTAATCTCGGTCACCAGGCCCAGTGTGCCCTGCGAGCCCACGATGAGCTGCGACAGGTCGAACGAACCGTCGCGCCCACGCACCCGGCCCAGCGCGTAGCCAGCCGTGTTCTTGGTGGTCTTGGGCTGATGCGCCGCAATAATATCTTCGTGATCCAGGATGAGGCTGTCGATGCGGCGATAAATCTCGCCCTCCAGGTTGGCCTGGCCCTTGCGGCGGTTGAGCTCGCGGGCCGACAGCCGCCGCGTCTCGATCAACGAGCCGTCGACTAACACCACCTTGAGACTGCGCACAAAGTCGCGCGTGGTACCGTACTTAACCGACTTTTCGCCGGCCGCGTTGTTGGCTACGGCGCCGCCCAACGTGCTGTAATCGATCGAGGCCGGATACGGCGGCAGGAATCGCCCGTGACTCCGCAGCGTCTGTTGCAGGCTCTGATACAGAATACCTGGCTGCACCGTCACGCTGTCTTTGCCTAGGTTCAGCATTTTATTCATATGAGCCGGAAACACCATCTGCAGGCCCTCACCGACGGCCGCGCCGCCCTGATCAGTGCCCTTGCCGCGCGCCACGATGCCCAGTGGCTTGCCCGCCTCGGCCCGCGCCGCTAGAAACGTCACCGCCTTGCGCACATCAGCCGTATTCTGCGGGTACATCACCGCCTCCGGCTCAAGCCGAAAGATACTACCATCGGTGGCAAAGTAGTCGCGTACATCCTGGCTATCGGTGATGCTGCCGAGCAGCTGGGCCTGCAGATCCTTGAGATACGCCTTCTTCACTACAGCAGATCCGCCGCCATCACATACGACGTCCACAGGCACAGCACGCCCAAGATGGCGATGAGCGGCCACACAATCACCACATTAATGGTGTAGTAAACCTGCCGCGGCTCGTGCCACCAGGCCAGACCGTTCTTGGCCTTCTTGTACGATTTGCGATACTCATCCCAGATGCGGCGCGCGTTCAGCTCGATGAGCACCGCTCCTAGCAGCACTACCGTCCCCAACCCCGCCAATCCTGCCGCCGGCCGAAACCACGCCATCACCGCAAACAGTGCGAACAAGCCCACAAACAGCCCAGCTGCAAACCGCGGCGGCGTACTCGCTCGGCGAATAAACAAATGTGAGAGCATAGCGGTTCCTTTGCCTTAGACCAAATTGTTTTATGGTTTAATCATAAGGATTTTGGGGACAAACTGCAAAGCCTGTCACAGGCTGTCAATCTTCTAGCTCATCACCAGGCAGAATACGTTACCCTCGGGATCGGCCATAATGCGCCACTCCCAGCGGCCTTGGCGCTGCACCTCCACGAGCCTGCCGCCCATTTCTACAATGTAGGCCTCGGAGGCATCGAGATCGTCGGTCTGCAGATCAAAATGGATGTTGTTCTTGCCCGACGTACGCTTCGGCACCCGCTGGATCGTTACGCCCACCGCGCCGGCTGGAGCCTCAAGCTCGATAAACGGTCCGTACCGCTTGCCAACGGGTCGGCCTAGCGCTCGGCTCCAGAACTGGGCCACTGCCTCGCTATCTTCGGCATCAATGAGGATATATTTGAGTTGGCCAGCGCGCTTTACCATAGCGTCATTATACCAAAAAGGCCGCCCTATCGCTGGGGCACCCGCGCCGTCAAGTCAGCAAAGACCACCAGCCGTTGGCTAAACTGGCCGGCGCGCGGCTGCCAGACGCCGTCGCAGGTGATGAGGTTGAGGTGGCTGGCAAGGGAGGTGCCAAAGATCTGGTTGAGGGGCGCGGCTTGCGGCCGGTAATCTTGCAGCGAGCGCACGATGAAATGGTAGCGGATACGCTGACCGTCGATGGTTTGAACGTCGTCGCCGGGGCGCAACTGCCGCAACTGGCTAAACACGCCCGGGCTGCCGCCCAGCGTTAAGTGGCCGGCCACCACGGCATTGCCTGGTTGGCCCGGCCGCGAGCCGCCTTGGTACCAGGTGGTGCCGTCGACGCCAACCGGCGCCTGCATCTCGCCATCGGCTGTGAGGCCCGCCGGGACAATGGGCGCATCAATGTGAAGCGCCGGAATCACCAGCCGGTCGGGAACACCTGGAGCGGGCAGCGGTACCGGCGCCGACAGAACCATCGCCACGCTCAGCTTGGCGGCTAGCTCGAGCGGCCCATGTACTCCCGGCTGGCGGCCGAGCTGCCAGCCGATCAAGCCGCAGGCCATCAGCGAGCCACCGAGCGCACACCACCTGAGCACCCACCGACCCGGCACTCGTTACATCGATCCGGTACGCGGCAACCGCGGTAAATTTGCGGCCGGCGCTGGCGTTGGCGCCGGCGTGGCAGGCGCCTGCACCGTCGTGCCAAGGGTCTTGATAATCTAGGTACTGTGGTTGGACGGCGCATCGTTAATCTGGCCATCAAGCTCGATCTTGGCCACCACATCGGTTACACCAGCATTAACCGCCACCGTATAGGGCAACACGGCTAGTGTACTAATGGCTGTTCCTTCTGGGTATGTGGCACCGGTAGCAATAACCACGGACGTTCCGGTGGGCGAACCATCCGCTGCCGGAAAGGTAAAGGTAACGGTAGCACTCGTAATATCGCAGGCGATAAAACTGCCACTACTCTGGTTGGTAACGGTCAGCGTGTAGGTCAGGATGTCGCCCGGAGCCACCGTGGTCTTATCTTTAACGATCGAGGTGTTGAGTCGGTTGCTGTTGCAGTTGGCCGGCGACTGCACCGCCAAGCTCTGGCCCGGCAGCAACAGCGCCATCATAACGGCGATAATACATCCTACGCGCATAACAAGCACTGAGCCCGCTGCCTGATAACGAATTATTAAATCTTTCATGTGATTTATCTGTTGCCTGTGTTATTTTAATGACTTTAAGTCTACGCAGGCTTTGGCCATATTGAGTTAACAAAGCAGCCAAACATCGGCCGATTATAACGCCAAATCTTGGAACAAAAAATGAGTCACCACAACCCGAGCCGCTTGACCGCTTGCCCTTTTAACTTCGACCGTTTGGCTATAAAATAGCCCAGCAATTACCGCTAACGCTCAACAGCAAAGAGGACCAGTATGAATTCCTACGGGAAGACCGCGCCCGTACCAACGATCGACGCAATCTACACGTATCCGCCCGAAGTGCTCGAACAAGCCCGAACCGCCGCGACGCTCATTATACCCAAAGGCCGCCACGTGGGCGCTTACGGGCTAGAATGGCTCAAGGGCTTGGACGGCCTAGCTATACCCGAGCAATTATCAGACCTCATCAGCCAGCGCGTAACTACCCATGATCGCACCTTTGAATGTCTGCGCGATTGCGCGATTACTGAATCGGTTGACCGAGCTGGTGTTATGGGCGTAACGGCCTTTCACCAATTTATTGAGCAGTCCGCTGGCACCGGCCCGAACTTACGCGCCAGCACGATCGCGACCCTAATGGGCGCGCGCTTCGTCTTGGCCGTCCGTCAAGAAGAGCACGACCAGGTGCTACAACTCGTCGCGGACCGCCGCCAGCATAAGCGTCTACGTGTCTGTAGCGAGTATCACGCTATGGCCCAGCGCGTCTTGGCCACCTACGACCTCCAGCTTGACGTCGATAAAGTGGCGACCGGCAGCTCCGAGGTGCGCCTCGGCCGCCGTCATGGCAGCAGCCCTTGGAATATGGCTGTAGTTATCGTGGGCAGTGGTCAAAGCCTGCGCAATACTGGCCTCGTCGAGCTGAGGCTAAGGCGCCGCCATAGCCTGCCTCGCGTGCAACTCTGCGCCATTTGGCGCGAAACGGAGAGGAAACGGCGCGAAAGTTAACCTCCTCTATTGGTATAATTGACATTGACACCTGCTATGAGCAATTACACCACTTTTTCGCCATCTTCGGCGTCGATGAGAATGTAGGTAATAGTACCGGCCTTCTTTAGCATAACTTCACCTAAGCCTCAAACAATGGTCGCGGATCAAACACCGCCCGTATCTCGGTAATCTTGCCGGCTTGCGTGTGGCTCCAATTGGCGGTGGGTAGCACCTGGCCGCCCACGGTGTGCAACTCGTACCAGGTCAGCACATCGGGGCCATTCACAAACATCTTTAAGATCACGATATCTTTGGTAGTCTCCGCTAGCCGTTGAATGCCTTGCACACACTCATCGGCATTGCGGGCTTGACCCATCGGCCCCACAAAGGTCGCCTCATCGGCTAACAGCGATCGGAACGTGGTAAAATCTTTGCTCTTCCAAGCGGTAAAATAAGCTTCGGCTAACTGCTGAGGTTCGGTCATGTTAGATCTCCTTAACACTTCCAGGTTACGTCATCTCTGTAGCTCTTGCTAGTCTATGACTGACGGACTTTCTTGATAGTATCGGCCTAATCGACCAGCGCCCCACCGCATTCAATTAAAAAACCGCTTTTGGACGGTTTTTTAACTATATAATTGCTGGCGTGCCACTGCGACGTTAGGCGGAACCACATTGAGACGAGTATTTTATTGGTGCACGAAAAACTGCTTAATACACCTGATTATGCGAGCCAATATCGATAAACTCATAACACTCAGGCGTCTCGCGATATACTACTCGTAAGTCACCAGCAACCGAGAAAGCCCTAAGACCTTTCATGGCGCCAATAAGCGCATGGTCATCGAGCGGATAATCGCGAACACCCTCCCTGAATAAGCCCAGCCGAGCAGCGAACTGTTTCTTAAGTTTTGGATTTGGCGAAATGCGGGCCTTGAAGTTTTTCTCGAATCTTCGTGAACGCACTATAGGCTTCATGAGCCTACAAATCTTTCATGAAATCATCAACGGAATGGTACTCCTTGACCTTCCCTGCTTTCTTCTCGGCGTTAAACTCGGCGATAATCTTTTCGTAACGAGCATTGGCTTCGGGGCTCAGGACAACTGCCCTAGCATCAAAATCAAGCTTACGACCCTCGGCCTCGGCCTTGGCCCAAACACGAATGTAAGCCTGGGCGGAGTCAAAGCCAAGACTGCGAGCGCGACGCTCTAAGCCTTCACGGACATCTTGATCAATGGGAATTTGTAGCTTGGTAGTCATAATACCTAAATGGTATCAAAGTGGTATAATTATGTCAACTCATTTCGGCCTTATTACTGTTGGATCGCAAAATCTATAAAATAGTCTTTGCCGGAACGACTAAAAATCTCAGGGGTTGAAGCAACTATAACCTCGCTCTCGCCCACACCTAACTTGCCCAAAAGTTCTTTCAAGTCCTCGCCGCTGTCCGCCAAATCCACTTCCATAAATGGCGCAATGCCTGGAAAACAATCAATGTCGAAATCTATTGGGCCAAGCTCGTATGAGATTCGCCGCGCCTCAACCTGCGTGACCGGCGTCAGATCAAGTCTTTTTAAGAACTCAACCGCCTCGGCTTTGCGGCTCACGAAAAGCTTTACCGTATCAGATTGACCATTGGTGGCCTTGCGGGTGTATTCAAGCTTGAGCTTGCCTTCTTCCGTTAGCTTGATACCCTCACCTGCATTCTTAAGGGCACGATCCGGATGATCAAAGTAGGTGATGATACGAATATCGTCATAAACTTGCTTGGCACCGATAGCCTTCATGGCGTAGGCTACACTCTCGGGGTTAACGTCCAGAACTTTATATTCAACTTCGTGAGTATCCATGTGTTTATAGTAACAGAACGCAGCAAAAGAAAAGTCCCAGAAATAAACTCTGGAACTTTTCTATCTGGAATAAATTGAATCAGACCATGGTGCGGCTAGTGGATAGTAGGTGGAACCACATCTACGCAAGCTTGATAGTGATGCATGCTAAGCTAGATAAATTTGGCCTTAGATACTGTGGCAGAGAAATTGTTATACTGGAGGAATTATGACTCAATTAAATGACGAAATTTGGCGCGAGCTGAAGGATTTTGCCGAGAAGGCATCTGGTGAAAGAAAAACGCAGGTAGCGGCTTGTTTAATTTTCCCTAATGGACGAAGAGTCTTCGGCGCTAATCGCTTGAGTGATAATCATGGCCTAACCGAGCAAGAAATTGCCGATCGAGTCCGGCCAAAGTTTTATGACGCAATGAAGTGCGGCGAACCCGATGCGATTGACAAAGCAATCGAGTTGGGCTTGGATCTCGCCAACGCAAAGTTATATACATTAATGCTTCCGTGCCCTCGTTGTGCCGACAAGATTGCCAAGACTAAGCTTAAATACATTGTAGCAATGACACATCGGACAAAACACAACGGCAAGTTTGATAACCCTTTAGAATACACGCAAAAAGTCTTCGACGATGCCAATATAAAATATGACATTGGTGAGCCTGACGACCGGTAAAGTAATGCATCCACAGAGGACTCTAACCAGTGCAACAGATACAAACCTCGGATCAAAACAAAAAGACCTCGCGAGAACGAAGTCTTCTTATCTGTAATAATGTCATGGTGCGCGAGAGAGGACTTGAACCTCCACGGCCTTGCGACCACTAGTACCTGAAACTAGCGTGTATACCATTTCACCACTCGCGCGGGTGAACTTGAATAGATTACCACATTGAGGGCGGCAGGGAAAGACCTCACCGGAGTAACCTAGCGCACATTCACCCAGCGGCGGCGTACGGTCCAGTTCTGCACATCATAAAAGCGATCGCTCGGCACTACCAGCCGGCCAGCCGTCAGGCCAGCCACGTCTTGGCTAACGCTGTATTGGTAGCCCGATTCATAGAGCACAGCGGCCGGAGCATCGGCATTCCAGGCCTTTAAAAAGGCATCGTATTTACCCTGGCGAATCTGCGGATCGGTCTTAATGCGGGCGGTCTCAAGCGCTTTGTCGGCGTCGGCCGAGGTATAACCCGAAAGGTTAATGCCAGGATCTTGGGCCTGACTGGAGTGCCAGAACGAGTAGACATCGGGGTCGCCCCCCAGGTTGATGCCAAACAACAGCATCTGGAAATTGCGCGGCCGCATGTAGGTCTGCTGCAACATGGTTGAGTCGACCGCCACTACCTGCACCGACACACCAATGGCCGTCAGCTGGCGCTTGATCTCGCCGGCGGCGCGCTCAAGCTCACCGCCCGACAGCGTTACCAGCTTGAAGTTGAGCGGCTGGCCGTCTTTTTGACGCGGCGCGCCGGGCTTGGGGGCGATCCAGCCAGCCGCATCCAAGGCCTGGCGAGCGGCGGCGGCATCCAGGGCAGCTGACGCGTACTTCGGGGTGTAGCCAATCTGGCCCGGCAGGATCGGCTGCGTCAGTGCGATGCCTTGGCCACCGGTGGCGCTATTCAGGACCTGGTCACGATCGATCGACCGGCTCAAGATCCCGCGCAGGCCCTTATCAGTCAGCAGACCATTGGCCGTCTGAAAGAAGAGCACCGTCTCGTCGGGCAGGGTAAAATTATAATCGTCTAAGCCGGCTAGCTGGTTGCGGCGACCCACGTCATCGGGCTGCACCTGACCAGGCGAGACCACCTGGTGCTGGGCGTAGGCGTTGAGCGCTGCGAGCGAGGTATCGTAGAGTCGAAAGGTAAACTCATCGAGCTTGGGGCGGCCGCCATAATAGTCGTTATTAGCCGCCAGCGTCACCTCGTGGGCGGCCGGCGCAAACGTCTTGATCTTGAAAGGCCCCGTACCTACCGGGTGCTGATTAAAGCTCGCTTCGCGCAGCTGGCTCGGGTCGACCGACTCCAGCAAGTGCCGCGGCACAATACCCAGCGTGGTGGAGTCCATAAATGATGCCAGCGGCGTCGGCAGCGTAAAGACCACCACGTCGTTGCCGCGAACATCGGTGCGCACCCCCTGCCAGCTCGAAGCCAGCGGCGAGCGCGAGTCCGGGTTCTGAATCGCCGTCAGCGTAAAGGCCACATCGGCTGCTGTAAACGGCACACCATCCTGCCACGCCACTCCATGGCGCAGATAAAACGTGTAGGTGCGGCCATCGGGCGAGATGTCCCAGCGCTCGGCCAGGTCGGGCACGATCTGGCGTTTGGCGTTGTACCGCGTCAGGCCGCTAAAGATCAGCCGATTAATATCGCTCGAGAGCGTCGACTCAGGCAGCACCGGATTGAGCACATTAACCGTACCCACGGCCGCCTCGCTATAGGTGCCACCCGGCGCTGGCACGGCTATCTGGGCTGCCCGACTCAGCGCGTCGATCTGCTGCGTCAGCCCCACAAACCCCACCACCAGCACCGTTAGCCACAGCAGCAAAAATCGTCGCACAATGCCGAGCTGGTGCCACTTGCCCCAAATATGCCGATTAATATAATTCATCGACCACCGGCGCGCCAATCGCGTACCGCGTCTGAGCCGGCGCAGCCCTCGCCGATACCGAAACCGGAGATACTCAAACATTACTTCTTCGCGAGGATGCTCAGAATGACGCTGAGAACAAAGATAACCGCAAAGACGATGGTGGCATTAAAGATCACCGCCTCGGCGCCGCGCTTGGAGCGGTAAAAGTTTGAGTCGCCGCCAAACGAGGCGCCCAAGCTCTGGCCGCGCGTCTGAATGAGCACGGTTAGAATCATTAAAATACCAAAGATAACCGTTAGGACATTAAAGAGATTTCTCACGCCGAGACTCCAGCAGATCCGTTAGCAGATAGTTGACAACCCAGATAATAATGGCCGCGATGACCGCCGTCCAGAACGATCGCAGCTGAAAACTGGGGTAGATACGAGTGACGAGGTACAACATAAAGGCGTTGACCACGAAGGTAAACAAGCCCAACGTTAAAACGATGGCTGGCAGCGATAATAGCACGATAAAGGGCCGAATAAAAGCATTAACGAGCGAGAAAATGAGCGCGGCAAACACCAGCACCCAAAGCTTGTCGTTATAGTTGATGCTGCCGCTCATCAGCTCGGCCGCGGCCCAGAGACCGAGGAAGTTGACCAGCCAGCGCAGAATAAACTTGCGAATCATGACCAGACTACTTTAGCACAACTCCGCAAGTTTGACGAGCTTGGTGGTCTGCTGGCTGGTGAGGCGATAGAGCTGAGCCGTGCCCTGGCGCCGCACTTGCACCAGGCCGGCCCGCCGCAGAACAGCCAACTGCTGCGAGATAATGGCTTGCGGCAGCTCTAGTTGGTCTTCGAGGGCACCGACCGAGACTTCCATAGCTTCGAGCAACTCCACAATGCGTAGGCGCAGAGGATGCGCTAGAGCCTTGAGGTGGGCGGCGGCCTGAGCGTATCGGCGGTTTTGCTCCGCCTGGGTGGAAGTATGTTGGTGCAAGGTCATGCATAGAACATAGCATATATTCTATGTGTTGGCTTCCGGATAAATAGCCCCGGACTGCGTTCGGTCGGCCGACGCCGCCCCCAGCGCCTCGCGAATACTGCGCGCCCGCACGCTGCCAACGGCCGCCACCAGCTCCTCTGGCGTGGCCAGCCGCACGCCGCGCACCGAGCCAAACCGCCGAATCAGCAGCTTGCGCGTCACCGGCCCGATGCCGGCGATATCGTCGAGTTGGCTGTGCGTCTGGCGCTTGCCCCGCAGCACGCTCTGGTAGGTAATAGCAAAGCGATGCGCCTCGTCGCGGACGCGCTGCAGCAGCTGCAGCACATGCGAATCGGCCGGCAGCAGGATCGACTCATAGCGAGCCGCCGCGCCCTCGCCGACTCGCCGCACGATCTCATCCTGGCGCTTAGCCAAGCCAATCGCCGGCAGCGCAATACCAAGTCGTTCCAGCACTCCCAAGGCCGCCGCCAGCTGCGGTTGGCCGCCGTCGATCAGCAGCAGGTCCGGCTTGCCCCAGGCGGCCAGATTCTTGGCGCCAAACCGCCGCTCGATCACCTCCTGGATGTGGCCGACGTCGTTATTACCCTTGAGCCGCATATTAAATCGCCGATACTCGTCGCGATTGGCCACGCCGTCGGTGAAAACCACCAGACTGGCCACATTGTCGACGCCGCCGAGGTGCGAGATGTCGTAGGCCTCGATGCGGCGCGGCGGCCGCGGCAGCTCCAGCCGCTCGGCCAGCCCCATTAGCGCCTGGTCACGCGATAGGTCAAAGGCCTCGCGGTCGCCAAACACCATCTGCTTACCAAACGACCGCAGATCGCGCAGCTGGTCGCGCAGGCGCGCGGCACCCTCAAAGTTGCGCTTGGCCGCCGCCCGCTCCATATCACGCTCCAGGTCGGCCATTAGCTTGGTCTGCTCGCCGCGCAGATACAGCTCCAGCCGCCGCACCGTCCGCCGATACTCCAGGGCGCTAATCGCTCCCGCCTCCGGGCCCGGACACAGCCCCAGGTGATACTGCAGACAGCCGCGCTTAGGCCAATTGGCGTGCGTCACGTATGGGAACACCTTCCGCAGCATCCGCATAGCTCGCCGCAGCGCATCGGTGCTGGTAAACGGCCCGTAATAATGCGCCTTGTCGTCCATTGGCCGCCGCACGTAGCTCACCACCGGGAAGTCGTCGGCCGACACCTTTACATACAGCCAGTTCTTGTCGTCTTTGAGGTCAATATTGTACTTGGGCCGATAGCGCTTAATGAACTCGCTCTCCAGAAAGAGCGCCTCCACCTCGCTACCCACGGTAATCCATTCGGTATCGGCGATGTCGGCCACCAGCAGCTGCGTCTTAGGATCGCGGTGTTTGTTCTGAAAGTAGCTCATGACCCGATTCTTTAAAATCGCCGCTTTGCCAATGTAAATAATCTTGTGATTGGCATCACGATGAAAGTACACGCCGGGCTCGGCGGGCAGGGTCTTGAGTTTGGCTCGCAATTTATCGGTCATACGTCTATTATAATATGCCTGGCATGTTTGTACCCGAACAATCGAGGGAGATGACAATGGGGCCGGAGACCGTCAGTTATCCGTATGCGACGATCATCGTGCCAATGCTGTTGGGGGTGGGCCAGCTTATCGCATGGGCGCTCGTTGCCTCATTGCAGCCGTTGGTGGCGCTCATAGCCATCGGGCTCGCGTCCAGCCTGCTTGGCGGCGGCCTGGCCGGCGTGCTGATTGGGCTGTTCATCCACCTGCGTTTTTCTCACCCGGCCGGCCTTGGCTCGCTGATTAGGGAGTATGGCGGGAGCGTTGGGCTTATCTATGTGTTTCTGGCAGGCTGGCTGCTACCCCTGGACTGGAACGGCCTGTTGTGGGCGCTCCTGTGCCTGGCGGTGTTCGGCACCATCTGCGGCACGTACGCTTATGCGGTAGCTCGGTCTTTTCTGACCATTCACCACCAACGAGGTGACAGGAGCCAATCATGACCAATCCGCCAGGCAGCCGCTGCCTCGCCCACATTACGCTGGCCGGCGACGAGTCGACGGGCAAACGCGACGTCAAATTCGACTACCTCCTGGGCGTCGGAGTGCTGCTGCCCGGCAACGTCAGCTTCCGCATCCACTGCGCCGACGGCGTCGATATCGAGTTACGGATCCGCGGCGAAGTGGTATATGACCTCGACAAGCCGGAACTGGATGCGCGAGTACTGCGAGTGGAGAATCGCCGGCTATCGGTGACTGAGCACATGGACCACCTGCAGACCAATCCCAACGTCCGGGTCGTTGACTACCAGCCGCTGCCGCGCCCAGGGGCTCGCCACTTCCCGGCCGAGCGGGGCGACGCCAGCGATCGCGCTCTCGGGAGCGGCCACTAAGCGCCACTCGCCGCCGCCACACAACCAGCCGCCCCTCGGCCGATCATTAATCGGCGCGAGGGGCGGCTTGCTCGTTGGTTGGCGCTCGGCAGCGCCGAGTCGGGGTTCGGTTAGGCGGCCTCGTCTAGATTCAGGTCGTCGTCACTGGCGCGGTCGTCGGCGTTATTGCCACGAGCGTCACCACCGGAACTACCAGCCGCCTTTACCTCTTCCTTGGGGCGGTTAGCGAAGTTGCCAGGGTTATTCTCTTTCCCCTGCTGGCTACCAATCTCCGAGAAAAACTCGGCGCCGCGCTCGTCGCGCACCTTCTCGTCATTCATTTGACCGGCCTGGGCCGTCGGCATCGACTCGTCCTTAGTTTGGTCGTTCTGCTTTGCCATAATGCATCCCTCCTTACCTTTTGCACCCTATCACGCCACTAACAGCAAAGTTATCTGCAGAATCCACAATAAGATTATTTATTGTACATTCTTTTTATAGTAACTGCCAATGTCCAGATTAGAGTTTGGCGGGAGTCTGGAGCGCAGCCTTGGCAGTAAAGATGCGCGCCAAATATTGGCCGGTGTGACTATTGGCTACTCTGGCCACCATCTCGGGCGTGCCCTGGGCGATGACGGTGCCACCGCCGGCGCCGCCCTCGGGGCCCATGTCGACCAGCCAGTCGGAGCACTTGATGACGTCCAGATTGTGCTCAATGATGAGGACCGAGTTGCCGGTATCGACCAGTGCGTTGAGCACGCTGAGCAGGCGGTTGACGTCCTCGAAGTGCAGGCCGGTGGTGGGCTCGTCCAGAATGTAGAGCGTCTTACCCGTGCTGCGGCGGGCGAGCTCGGTGGCCAGCTTAATGCGCTGTGCCTCGCCGCCGCTAAAGGTGGTGGCGCTCTGGCCCAGATGGATGTAGCCCAGACCAACACCCACCAGCGTATCCATCTTGCGCTTGATTGGCGGAATGTTCTCGAAGAAGCTGGCAGCCTCGTCGACGGTCATCTCCAGGACTTCGCTGATGTTCTTGCCCTTGTAATGAATCTCGAGCGCCTCCCGGTTGTAGCGGCGGCCCTTGCACTCTTCGCAGGTCACATACACGTCGGGCAAGAAGTGCATCTCAATCTTGATAATACCGTCGCCCCGGCAGAGTTCGCAGCGGCCGCCCTTGACGTTAAAGCTAAATCGGCCGGCCTTATAACCGCGAATCTTGGCCTCGGGCGTCTGGGCAAACAGCTCGCGGATATCGCCGAAGACGCCGGTGTAGGTGGCCGGGTTACTGCGCGGCGTGCGGCCAATCGGCGATTGGTCGACCGAGATAACCTTGTCGAGATGCTTGAGCCCCAGAATATCGTCGTGCTTGCCGGGCAGATCGCCGGCGCGGTGGAAGACCTGGGCCAGTTTCTTGGCGATAATATCGTTCACCAGCGACGACTTGCCGGAGCCCGATACGCCGGTCACACTAACGAGTCGGCCGAGTGGAATCTCCACGTCGACGCCGCGCAGGTTGTGCTCGCGGGCGTTCTTAACCACGATGCTCTTGCCATTGCCGGGTCGGCGTTTCTTGGGCACCACGATCTGGCGAGCGCCGCTGAGGTACTGGCCGGTTAAGCTCTCGGGCACAGCCGCTACCTCCTCGGGCGTGCCGGCCGCCACGATATTGCCGCCGTGAGCGCCGGCTTGCGGACCGACGTCGATGACGTAGTCGGCCATGCGAATGGTGTCCTCGTCGTGCTCGACTACGATGACGGTGTTGCCCAGCTCCCGCAAGCGCACCAGCGTGGCGATGAGTCGATCGTTGTCGCGCTGATGCAGCCCGATGCTCGGCTCGTCGAGGATGTAGAGCACGCCCATGAGGCTCGAGCCGATCTGCGTCGCCAGCCGAATCCGCTGGGCCTCGCCGCCGGCCAGCGTGTTGGCGCTGCGATCAAGCGTCAGGTACTCCAGTCCGACGTCGCGCAAAAAGGTTAAGCGCGCCCGGATCTCCTTGAGAATCTGCACGGCGATCTGTGTATCGCGCGTATTTAGCTCGAGGCCCTCAAAGAACTTGGTGGCCTCGCCAATGCTGAGGGTCGTTAGTTCAACGATAGACTTATTGGCCACCGTGACGGCTAGAATCTCCGGCTTGAGCCGCTGTCCGTGGCAGACCGGACACTCACGCTCGGTCATGTACTTCTCGATCTCTTTACGCACAAACTCGCTGTCGGTCTCGTGGTAGCGGCGCTCCATATTGGGAATAACGCCCTCGTAGGTGGTATGGTAAACGCGGCCGCCTGGGCCCTTCATCTTGATCTCTTGGTCGCCGGCGCCGTACAGCACCGCTCGCAGCTCGGCCGGCTTCATCTCGTTGATCGGCGCATTGAGCGAGAAACCGAGCGTATCCGCCAGGCCCTGCAGCAGCTTGGTGTACCAGCTCATGCGGCTGGTGGTCTTGGCCCAGGGGCGAATGGCGCCCTCGGCCAACGTCAGGCGGCGGTTGGGAATCACCATCTCGGGGTCCACCTCGAGCCGCATACCCAGGCCGGTGCAGTGGGGGCAGGCGCCATGCGGCGAGTTGAAGGAGAAGTTGCGCGGCGCAATCTCGGGCAGGCTCACCTCGCGGTGGACCGGGCAGGCATAATGCTCGCTAAAGTCCTGCTCGGCGCCGCCGTCGACCTGCAGCACTTTAATGATGCCATCGCTCAAATTAAGGCCCTGCTCGACCGATTCGGTGAGGCGCTGGCGAATCTCTGGATCGACCATAACGCGATCGACCACCGCCTCGATGGTGTGCTTCTTCTGCTTGTCGAGGTTGGGGAAATCGCTGATCTCGACGATGCTGCCATCGACCCGCAGACGCGTAAAGCCGGCCTTCTTGAGCTCGGCCACCACATTGCGGTGCTCGCCCTTTTTATCATCGATGACCGGCGCCAGCAGCATAATGCGCGCCTCGGCCGGCAGCTCCAGAATCTGATCGACGATCTGGCCGGCGGTCTGACGCGTTACTTGGCGGCCGCAGATGGGACAGTGGGGCACACCGACGCGGGCGTACAGCAGGCGCAGATAATCATAGATCTCGGTGACGGTGCCGACGGTGGAGCGCGGGTTGCGCGAGCTGGATTTCTGGTCGATCGAGATGGCCGGCGATAGGCCGTCGATCTGGTCGACATCCGGCTTCTCCATCAGGCCCAAGAATTGGCGAGCGTAGGCACTGAGCGACTCAACATAGCGGCGCTGGCCCTCAGCATAAATGGTATCGAAAGCCAGACTCGATTTGCCAGAACCGGACAGCCCGGTGATAACGACGAGTTTATCGCGCGGAATCTCCACGTCGATATTCTTTAAATTGTGCTCACGCGCACCTCGGACAACGATCTTGTCGGTCATACACCCCACCGATGTTACGAGGTCGTATTGTACACATTTTTAGTGCAGCTGGCAAGGCGTGAACCGCGCAGACCTGGATGCCAGATTTGTATTAATCGCTTGGGAAGCCTAGCATAATGGCATGACACGCCACGAGACGACGATTATGGGCAGCCAGGTGGCGTACTGGGAGCGGCCTGGTCCGGGCGGCGGGGTGCCGCTCGTGCTGTTGCACGGTTTTCGCGGTAACCACCGAGCTCTGCTGGAGCTGGCTCGGCACCTGCCCGAGCGGCGGCTGATTCTGATGGACCTGCCTGGCTATGGCGCTTCGACGCCGCTGAACGTGCCGCACACGCTGGATAATTATGTGCTGGCGCTGGAGGAGCTGGTGCGGCGACTCGAGCTGGGGCCGTTCGACCTGTGGGGCCACTCATTTGGCGGCACGCTGGCGCTGATGCTAGCCGGCCGCACCCAGTTGCCGCTGCGGCGACTGGTGCTGGTGGCGCCGGCGTTGCGGCCGCGCGGGCCGTGGGCCCGGCTGATTGTGGCCTACTACCGCGCGGCCTCATTTATGCCCGAGTGGCTGCGGCGGCTCTGGCTGGCCAGCCGGTTGTTTGCGCTCGTGGCCGGCTGGGTGCTCGTACGCACGCCCCAGGCCCGCCGGCGCCGCCAGCTCTTTGCCGCCGAGCAGCGCAACCTGGCCGAGTTTCGGTCGCAGGTGGTGATTGAGAGTTTTGTGAGCTTTTATACGCTGCCGGTGGCCACTTTTGCGCCAGCCATCACCATCCCCACGCTCGTTATTGCCGGTCGCGAGGATGAGTTAGTGCCACTATCCACCCTCAAAACGTGGTCTCAAAACCTACCCCATGCTCAGCTCGAGGTTCTCGATCACGCCGGCCATCTGGCCCCGCTCGAGCGCCCGCAGGTCGCCGCGCGATTAACCGAAGCCTTCTTATTGGCTGAGTGAACTATGCACCAATGCGACCTTAGACGGAACTAAATTGAGCCGAGTATTCTGCGGATGTACCACCTGACTATTGGTAAACGAAAACCGGCCGGTAACCCAAGGCAATGCTTTGCCAATGGACTACCGGCCGTAATGGAGCCGTGGAGGGCGAAGAAGACTACGGCCGCCGAGGCCTCTCCCTCACGGACGTGAGATCCGTCGGGACTCCCTGGATCACCTGGTCCAGCACGGCCTGAGCCGCGTCCGGGTCGGCGAGGAGGCTGGCGGCAAGCCGCGGGGGCAGCTCGACACCGGTTTCGGTAACCAACTGTTTGGCGGCCTGCGACTCCGTCACCTCGGCGCGCTTGACCCTCGCACTGAGACCTCTGATGAGATCGAGGCAGTGCTGGAAGCTTATCATTATAAACCTTCCCTCTTTGCCGATGATAGCAATAGAAAATGGGAGCGGGGGGGGGATGCTCGACCTTCGCAACTGGCCATAGCCACTGCATCTAAGTTGGGGTAGAAATCCGGCCAGCGGTAGAGGCGAATATTCGAATTTCCTTCGATATAGGAAACTTTGCCACCTAGTTTGTCAAGAAAGCGTTCGCACTGCTTGCAATATTTAGTTAAAAGTGCGATAATATAGTTCTTCCTGCCCAGGAAGCCTCCGCATCAAGCGGATTTTGGACCTCGACACGATAGGATGTGATCGGTATGTCCGCGTCGAACCCGACCGGGCTGCGGGTGTTACTGGACTGGCGGCCGGTGGCTGTCGCGATCGTCATGATCGGCTTCATCGCCAACGGCGGCCTCACCGCACCCTGGCATCTGGGGCCCGTTTTCGGCGCGTTGTTCGTGATCGCCACGATGTGGCTGCCGGTGGTGGCCTTCGCCTACCTGCAACGAACGCTGAGCATCCGGAATCCCGGCTTCCTGCTCGGCGACCCCATGCTGGGCGTCGGCATCGGCCTGAGCACCCTGGCACTCACGGTCCAACCCGACCTGCTCCACGCCGCGGTCTGGTTCAACAGTCCCTGGTTCATGTGGGGCCTGGTGATCGGCTGGTATGTGCTGGGCCTGACCAACGAGTACTTCGGCGTCTGGCGCAACCCCACGCACAAGCCGGTCCGGATGTCCGACTGGTGGCATCATGCCTTCTACGGCGTGATGGGCTACTGGACGGTCTACGCGCTGGTCAGCACCGGCTACCAGTTCTTCGCCGTCAAGATGACCTGGATCTTCCCGGCCGTGGTCCTGTTCGCGCTGGCGTGGGTGTACTGCATCTGGCTCCAAGTCAGTCGAGCAAACAGGCCGGTCTACGAGTTCGGGCTGAACACGCCCCTCCAGCACATCCTCTAGGCGTCTGATGCGCCCACCCCAAACTCTCTGGTCTCCAGGGACGGCGGGGTGGGCGTTAACGTTGTGTATAATCGTGGAGGCGGCCGATCGGGCCGCCCTCTGACCGATCCGACTGATCTGGAGGTGGTCCGCTTGCCGGACTGGTTGTGGAGTGTCATTGCCTGGGTTCTGTGGATAGCACTGGGCGTGGGAGTAACTTGGTTAGCTTACCGAGCCTGGCAGCACTGGCGGCCGGGGCGCCGCTGGGTGAGGCTGGTGATGCGCCCAGTGGTGGCCCTCGTTGTCGCCATCACGCTGGTACTGGCTGGCTGGGGTGTCGACAGCGGACTGGGCGCCGCCCAGGGTCTCGGCGAGCAAGCCAGCATTACGTGGCACACCGCCACCAATCCCAACGCCAAATCGCAGGTGGTCGCCGTTTGGGCCCCTGGACTGGGCAACAGCGGCGATATCACCGCCACGTCCTACCTGGACACCCTAGAGCTTTTTGGGCCGGTGGCGGTAGTCAACTACCCGCAGCACAGCTTTGACTTGCAGCAAATAGCCCGGCAGATCGCCGATCACATCATGATCACCGGGCTACGGCCGTTGTTCATCGGCCAATCATTGGGGTCCGTAGTGCTCGTTCAGGTTCTGCGGTTGTACCTGGCAGCCGGCCAGCCCAACGGCAAAGTGGCCGGCTTCGTGTCGGTCTCGGGGCCCAACGACGCCAGCGACGTCACGTGGCCCATTCCGCCCGACGTCGCTCATAAGGTTCCAGGCGGCCCCATCACCAACCCAGTTATCGCTGCTTACCTGAACTATCGGGACGCTCATGACGCCATCCAGGGCGGGCTGCCCCATGGCAGCAGCGAGACGCTGTATCAGCAGCACCGATCCTACCTCGACAACTTCCCGTATGTGGGTTCAATGGCCCAGATCCGCGGCCTGCAAGCGGCCGTGGGTGCGCACCCGGACGAGTTCGCCGGTATTCCGGCGCTGCTCCTGCATGTAGAGGGCAACGATGTGCTGATTAACTGGCCTCAGGCCATCGGCAAGCTGACGGCTGCCTTCAGCGGCGCCGCCGTCACAACGGTACCCGGCATTCACGCTAACGTCGTCGAGTACGATATGGACTATCGCACCGTCATCACGGGCTGGGTGGGGTCGCATATCACGCGTGGCTAAGCTTATCTAGCCACTCTGCTCACTCGGCGGCTCTTATCGTCCTAGAGCCGCCGAGTGAGGCACCCGTCCTAGATTCTAATCCGAAGTGCAATTACTCCCCGTCACGAAACACCTCAGCTGGTACCTTCAGGACCTGAGCTTTACCGCTCAGTCGGTCGGTATTTTACTTTTTATACAAAACATTATAGAATAAGGCCTCGATCCAATCGTTATCGGGCACCATACACAACTGGGAAGAGTCGCCATGAAGCAAGGCCTCATCCGGGATATTTGGCCCTCCAACTGGTTCGCCAACCGTATCCCCACCACGTCGAGCCGACACCAAACGGCTGCCCTCACCCTGACTCTGGGCGTGCTGCTGATTATGCCGGCTGTCGTGGCCAGCGTATTCACGCTGTCCAGCTGGACCAATGCCGGCCTGACCATGCTGGCCGTCAACGGCGCGGGGATGGCAGCTACTGGTTGGATGATGAGCGCCCAACGATCCATGCCAGCCAGCTGGAGCTGGCGGCTCCACTGGCAGCTGATCGGGCTGAGTCTGGCCGTTCTGGTGTCAATCGAAGCCCCGATCCTGGCCATGATCGGCTGGACTACTACCGGTTCAGCCTGGTGGGGCCTGGCGCTTCTGCCCACCGGGCTGATGGGAGGGCTGCTTTACTTCATCCGGCAAGACTAGGAAGGAATCGTCATGAACGGAAACCGCACCATCGAGCAGATCATGGCCGAGCCGGCCGAGCTGCGTCGCCGACAGAACCTGTGGATCGCTCGCCTGGTGAGCTGGGTGGTGGCCTTAGGGCTGGTGACCGGAGCCGTAATCGGCTTTCTCAAGCTCATCGGCCTGGCCGCCAGCTACTGGCCCGCTCTGTGCATGATAGTGCCGGCCGGCGTTGGGCTGTGGCTCCTGGTCACCGATAGCGATATCGGCCGACGCATGCTTGGCCCCACCCACGGTCGGAGGCGGCAGTGGTCTGACTACTGCAAGACTCAGCTCCAGGGCAGCACCTGGGCATTCCTGGTCTGCCTGGCAAGCGTGGGGCTCGCGGTCACATTCCACGAGCCCGCGGGCTGGCGGGGCCTAGGCCTGCTCGGCGTGGCGCCGCTGGCGGTCGTCATCTACGGCCTCCTGCGATACGATCGCCACAATGGGTTACCGCGCTAGGCGAACCGAAGGAGCACAGTGGATTCCGCCGAGATACGGGTTCAGGACGACAGAGCCTGGCGCTGGGCCAGCCGCCTAACGGGGGCGCTGGCCTGGCTGCTTTTGCCCGACCTGGTGGTGGCTCTGTTCTTTGACCCGCCACCATGGCTCTGCCTGGCTTCCGCCCTAGGCATGCTCAACGGCCTCGCCCTTTGGGCGGTCAGCCAGTTCATGATCAGCCCGCGGCCAGCCGCCTGGGAGTCCTGGTCCTGGAGCCTCCACTGGTACTGCATCGGGCTGGCCTTCCTCTTCACCCTGCCGGGGGAGGCGGTGTTGGTCAGCCTAGTAGCCGCGGCCACCCTTGACTGGCCCCAGAACGGGATCGCCCTGGCGCCTCTGGTCCTGGCCGGTGGCTGGATCATCGGGCGGCTCAAGCGCTAAGCTCCATTGCATCATCGTCCCGGTTCGCTCGCCCTGCGCGGGGGAACCGGGACGATTCTGTGTTTTGAGGCTACAGACCGTTCAGCCCATTCGTAATATCGTTGGATGGCTTGGGCGAAGGCGGCGGCGCCTCCTCTGAGGCGGGGGAGCCACCGAGGCGCGACGCGATGTCTGGACGCGGTGGCGTGGCCTCAGCCGGTTCGACTGGAGCCGGACCTACCACATCCGCAATACTACGAGACTGAGCGCCCAGCTCTTCGGCCGGCCGCAGAGCCTTGGCTAGATCATCTCCCGAGACCCATCGCTTCACATCACCATAGCTCACTTGGATCTTGCCGGCGTGCTCAGGGTCGGCCTCA
Organism: Candidatus Saccharimonadia bacterium; assembly: GCA_035479295.1. Lineage (GTDB taxonomy): Bacteria > Patescibacteriota > Saccharimonadia > UBA4664 > UBA4664 > JARIHM01. Next base: position 30,512 of record DATIIV010000003.1, read on the forward strand.
TTGGCTGAGCGCACAACCGACCACCTCACCAGAGCACCGTGCTCATCCGGCAGCTGCACGTCAGTGCCGCGCTCATAGCGCGAGACGTCGCCCACCGCCTCGGCCTCAGCCTCAGCCGTTGGCTGAGTAGCCTGGGCGGCGTTGTACAGCTCTTGCATCGCATTGGGTCGCGTTTCATTCGAGTCATCCAATGAGCCCGAAAGCCGTGCCTTAATTTCGCTTGGCTGCTGCCCTTGTTCTGGTCCTGGCATTGGTTGGTTCCCTCTTTTTCAGGTTAATTGTACCGCAATATTAGCGCCCAGCCGACCGGCGCTTGGGCATAACCTTGGCCTGAGCCTTGGCGGCCGCGCTAGCCTTGGTGGCGCCCTTGAGCTCGTCGATCTGATCGCGCAGGGCCGCGGCCTTCTCGAACTGCAGCTCCTTGGCCGCCCGCTCCATCTGCTGCGTCAATTCTTTGACCAAATGCTGGCGCTCGTCCTTGGGAATCTCATTAATGTTAAGCGGCTTAATATCGGCCGTCTCGGCCTCGATCTGTGCCTGCATGCGCTCGCCCAAGGCCTTTTGAATACCGGCCGGCGTAATGCCATGCGCCTGGTTGTGGGCCTCCTGCACCTGGCGCCGGGCAGTCGTGGTGTCGATGGCCACCTGCATGCTGCGCGTCACGCGGTCGGCGTACATGAGCACCCGCCCCTCAACGTGGCGGGCCGCCCGGCCAATGGTCTGAATCAGCGCCGCCTCGCCGCGCAAGAAGCCCTCTTTGTCGGCATCCAGAATCGCCACCAGCGACACTTCGGGCAGGTCTAGGCCCTCGCGCAACAGGTTAATGCCCACCAGCACGTCGTACACGCCGGCGCGCAAGTCTTGCAGAATGTCGATGCGATCGAGCGTCTGCACCTCGCTGTGCAAATATTGCACCTTAATGCCCAGTTCGCTCAAGTACTCGGTAAGGTCCTCGGCCATGCGCTTAGTGAGCGTGGTAACGAGCACGCGCTGGCCCTTGGCGATGGTGACGCGTACCTCGGCGATCAGGTCGTCGATCTGGCCGTCGATCGGCCGCACTTCGATCTGTGGATCGAGCAAGCCGGTCGGCCGGATCACTTGCTCTACCACCTGCGAGCTGCGTGATAGTTCAAAGTCGGCCGGCGTGGCGCTCACGTACACGGCCTGGTTAACGTGGCGCTCAAACTCGGCAAACTTGAGCGGCCGGTTATCGAGCGCGCTGGGCAATCGAAAACCATACTCCACCAGCGTCTCCTTGCGCGCCCGGTCACCGTTGTACATGCCGCGCACCTGCGGCAGCGTAATGTGCGATTCGTCGACGAACAGCAAGAAGTCATCCGGGAAGTAGTCGAGCAAGGTAGCCGGCTGCTCACCCGGTTCGCGGTCGCTCAAGAAGCGCGAGTAGTTCTCGATGCCCGGCACAAAACCGGTCTCGGCCATCATCTCCATATCAAACTTGGTGCGCTGTTTGAGGCGCTGGGCCTCTAGATTCTTGCCGTCGGCCTCCAGCTGACCTACTCGTTCATCGAGCTCGGCACCGATCTTGGCCACCGCGTTCTGCAGCTTCTGCTGCGGCGTCACATAGTGTTTGCCGGGAAAAATCTTAAGCGTCTCGCGCTCGCCCAGCACCTCCCCGGTCAGTGGGTCCACCTGGCGCATGCGCTCCAGCTCGTCGCCAAAGAACTCTAGGCGATAGGCCACCTCCTCGCCGATGGGGTAGATCTCCACCACATCACCGCGCACCCGGAACTTGCCGCGGGTAAACTCCAGGTCGTTGCGCTGGTACTGAATATCGTTGAGCTGGCGCAGCAGTTTATCGCGCTGCCGCCGCTCGCCCACCTTCAAATCAATCGTCATGGCGGTATAGTCGCTCACGTTACCCAAGCCGTAAATACAGCTCACCGAAGCCACAATCAGCACATCGCGCCTGGTCAGCAGGCTCATGGTAGCGGCGTGGCGCAGCCGATCGATCTCTTCGTTGATGCTGGAATCTTTCTCGATAAAGGTGTCGCTGCGAGCAATGTAGGCCTCGGGCTGGTAGTAATCGTAATAACTCACAAAATACTGCACCGCATTGTTAGGGAAAAATTGCTTAAACTCGCCGTACAACTGAGCCGCTAGGGTCTTGTTGTGCGACAGCACCAAGGTGGGTCGCTGCAGCTCCTGCACGATGCTAGCCATGGTGAAGGTCTTGCCCGAACCCGTCACACCCAGCAGTGTCTGCTCGCGGTCGCCCCGGCGCAGGCCGGCCGTCAGGGCCTCAATCGCCTTGGGTTGATCGCCGGCCGGCTGATATTTACTTTCGAGCTGAAAATTGGCCATATGGTGTTAGTATACCACTTGCTTGTAATCAGTGATAACTTATGGCAGAGTAGTATCCGGTCCGAATAGCCTCTCCCGTTAGAGCAGGAGTTCAGAAGTTATGGCGATTGACTGGTTTCCCGCCACATTCCTTCACGACCGACCCACAGGGCTGATCTTTGCTGGAGCGGCGGGAGTGGCCATCTTAGCCGCCATTGGTGCCAGCTATGCCATCTGGGTGGCCCAGCCGATGATGCGGCCGGCCGCCTGGGTTCTGGGGGCAGTGATGGCCCTTAGCCTCCTGGTCATGGGCGGTGCCTGGTTGGCGATCACGACCGGGCCAAACCTGGCTTACTTCGACAAAGATCCCTTTCTCGAGACCCTGGTTCTGCTCGATCAGCGCGACTACGTGAATCACTGCCTCGTCCTACTGGCCCTGGTCGCCACGGCGGCGCTTGGGCTGGGGCTCTTTCTGATGATCCTCTTCCACTATCTACGGGCGCGCAAGCAACAATCGACCGCCGCCCAGCTCAAGTCTATCCGCCTAACGCTGGCTACCGTCACTCTGCTGCTGGCAGCAGGGACCACTTACATGCTCTGGCGGCTTAATTGGCTGTAGCTCAATTGCAGAGGGCCCCTGGAGCGAGCGCTCCAGGGCCCTTCACCTCTTCGGGGATTCAACAACCACCGTTCCAGAGCCTACCGGTTGGCCTCGAGAATCCAGGAGAAAGTGCCGGTCTGAGTTGGAGGCTACTCGGGCTGCTCGGTATCTTCGCTCCCCCGGCCTCCGGTGGAGCTGGCGTCGCCCAGGGCGCCGGGGAAGCTGGTGTCCGCGGGCTTGGCGACATGAATCGGACCCTGAGGTATCTGCAAGCCGGTCCAACCCTCTCGCTGCTCGAGATGCGGTAGGGGCTCGGTCCGTTCGTGCTCTCCGCCGGCTGGCTCGTCCGGGTCAGTCATGTGCGGCCGTCCTCTCAGGCTCACGATATTGGGTCGCTGCGATGATAAATCATTTCGTCAGCTTTGACAATGCCGCCTAAGTCCCGAGCTACCTCGGCGCGAACCTTTGCCATGGTTCTCCGGCGAGGACTGTCTGAGCAAAGCGAGTTCCGCAGCTGGAAACCATGGCAAAGGCGAGCGCCTGGACTGTCACGGCGTAAAGGTCAGCGTGCTCCCTACCATGGCGTCAAATTCAGCCAATACATCGGTAGCGGTGGGCCCGCTGGGCGCCTGGCTGTAATAAAACAAGTACGTGCGGCCGGCGTTTACAAAGATATACTGCACGGTGTGCGTACCGACCGCCGGTCCCACCGCGCCCGCCGTCGCCACGGTGCCGGCCTGCCGCTCGCCGCTAACACTGCCCACCGTGACGGGCTGGGTGGTGAGATCGCTGTAGCCAGCGCCGATCTCGTAGCTCGAATGCTGGTCGCCGGTAGCTACGATGCTATACATTTGACCGGCGTTGCCCGATTGACAAACACCCAAGGCGGCCGTCGTCGGCGCCAGATACAGCGCCGTGTGCCCCTCTACCGCGCAAGTACGCTTCTGCCAACTCGCCGGATAGCGCAAACCATAGCGATCGCCATAATTGGTGTACGGCGTCCAGCCAGCAGTGGAGACGGGCGTGGCGCTAGGCGACGGCGTCACCGAGACCGCCGGCGACCGATGCGGTGCCAGCGTTGGCAGTGGCACCAGCTTGGGCGCCGGCCGCATCACAATTCGCCAAGCGCCCCAGCCGCCGGCGCCTACCACCAGCACCACCAGTGCGCCCAGCAGCCACCGCCACCAGCCACGCCGGCGCCGGCCGGTCGGTTTATCTACCTTAGGTTCATCTGGCGTCTCACCTTCGCCGGTCATCACATCTCCCGATCAGGATTGGTATTAATAAACTGCTCATGCGCCTGCAGACACGCATCGGCCAGCTCCTGCGGTCCGGGCGCGTTCACAAACGTAAAGTTATCTTGCTCCCCGGCCGACTGCACTTCAATGTCACCATAATTAAAAATGGTGGCAATAAATCCCCGCCGGTGACCCGACACATCCTGCACCCGCGCCAGACTGAGCTGCGAGACCTTGCGCGCGAACAGGCCTTGCTGCTCTACTTCAATCAAGTGCAAATTAGTAATAATGAGTTTATTTTGGCGATATACCCACAGACCCGTCACAAATAATATGCCAGCTAGGATGATTAGCGCCACAATCACGCCCAGCACCAAGCGCCCCGGCACCAGCGTCGGCACAATCCCCAGCCCATCAATAAAGGCCAGGCCAATAGCGCCCGCCACCAGGCACACCGTGGAGACCACCATGGGCATAAGATCGATCCAGTGGCGGCCCGTCTCCTGAACCACCTGCTCGTTTGCGTCAAGTTTGTAGCCTGCTACCATGGCGTGTTCGTGTCTTCCGTTATGCGTTGGGCTCTATTATAGCGTAAAAGGGACGCGGCCCGAAGGTGCGCCCTTGCAATGGTGCACCTTCGGGCCGATCGAGCTCAGAGGTTCAGCTGGAACCACGGACCACACACGGAGGTGTCGTCATACGGTTCCTCGCCATCAGGAGGAGGACGTTCCTGATCCTCCGTCCCAACGGGCTCAGGCTCGCCCGTCGGTTCGGTCACAGCCCCTCCTCCTTATCCGTGCCAACCGTGCCATCGTCAGGCTCGGGCATGCCAAAGGGATCGCTCATAGCACTACCTGCTTTCGCTCTGGGCCCAAGGTGGCTGGCTACAGCTCCGGGCCGGTCAGATCGTCTATGTCGTCTGTCGTGAGCTCCGTTCCCGTGCTCGTGTCGTCGTTATCCTTGTCATCCTTGGGATCAGGCATGAGCTTACCTCCAACATGAGATGTTCTTTGATTCAATTACAGCCAACTAGCTGAGGGATTCCAAGCAGAAACTCTGAACACAACAAGTGGCTATCCGGGGGCAACGGAAGGGCAAGCCAGAATTATTTTAGCCGGCTTCGGGGACGAAATTCAAGATTAGATTCCGTAGTTACCCAACATGGCCCAGGCCAGAGCTTACCAGGGCCAAAATTAGCACCACGAGCACGCCGATCTGCACTGCCGCCAACCCGCGATAGCGCGAGGTACGCCAGCGCTTGAGGCCTTTGCGCCAGACGGTGAGGTGGGTTAATAGGTAGACGCCGAGCAGCACCAGCAGCACACCAATCGTCACCAGCGTACGCCACTGCAACGTGGTCGTGAGGGCGAGCGGCGCAAACAGACTGTAGGATTTGGGCGCCGGCGCCGCCTCGCGGGTGATCTGGCCGGCCACCACCGGCGGCGTGGCGGCAGGGGTGGGCGCCGCGGGCGTGGCAGTTGCGGCTACGGTTGGCGCCGGAGTGGGTGCCGGGGTGGCGACCGGCGTGGCGGGCACGGGCGTGGGTGCCACAGTAGCGGCCGGTCGCGGCGTCGGCGGCGCCACATTGGCCGTTACGGCCATGGCCGCCGGCGAGCCATAATGCGCCACCACCAGCGTGGTCTGGCCGCCCACCAGCGTGCCGTTCATCACCGCAAAGCCGACGTCGGTATAGTTGGGGTTCAAGATGTTGGCGCGGTGCCCCGGCGAGTTCATCCAGCCGTCCGTCACACCGCTGGTGGTGTCGAAATCTTTGGCCAGATTCTCGCCGGCATAATGGTAACCATAGCCCGCCACGTCAAACCAGTGCCACGGCTGAATACCGCTCGGCGAAACATGCGCCCAGTAGTCTTCGGCGAACATGTTCTGCGCCTTCAACAGTGCGCTCTGGTTTAGTCGGGCGTCCAAGTGCAGCGCTGGCAGGCCATTATCGGCCCGTTGCTGGTTGGTCTGAGCCAATAAATCAACCGGCGTAATATCGGTAGCGTAGGCCAGCACCTGCCCGCCGGCCACCGAGCGCGTCACCGCCGGCCGCAGCAGATACCCCGTGCCCTGCACCACCAGCACCAACGCCACCACCACCGCCAAGCCCGGGCGGCGAATCAAGTGCGGCCGGTGGTCATTGCGCTTATGCGGCACCAGCCAGTGCTTTACATGATGGGTAAGTTTGCGACGAAGCGGCATCGGAAAGCCTTAATGCTTACCGTCATTGTACACGATGAGATCTGGTGACGCACCGCCAGACTCGTAGCTCCTATTTTGCGGGTCTTGTGTCTGTCATACTAGATGCCATGAAAACTGTACCATTTACTAAATTACCCGCTCACGATAAAGAGTTCTTAGAAGAGGCCGTTAAGCGCCTGCCCCACTCGCTCAATAAAGTCACTAATCCCAGCACCAGCGCCATCGCCAACGCAGAAAACGGCCATTATTTTGGCAATAACATTTTCTTATCTAATGATACCCTCGCCTGTGCCGAAGCCAACGCGCTAGCAAGCGCAGCAGCAGCGGGAGATCGCCAAGTGAGCACATTGTACCTAGTCATCACGCGCACGGACTCAGAGCCGGCGATCGTCTCGCCCTGTGGCAACTGCCGACAGTGGCTGCACGACTTTGCTCGACTGAATAATCGGACCATTGAGCTAATCTCTGCTACCAGCAGATTAGACAACGTTATGTTGACCAACTCAGATGAGCTTCTACCTGATGGTTTTAAATCGGCTGGACTAGGAAGAATGGCTGGGGAGGTTTAGAGAAATCTTTGGGACAGACCCAAAAGCCCCGCCGAAGCGGGGCTTTTGGCGAGCCGAAGCCGAGGTGGTCAGGATTTAGTGACCAACCTGGGGCAGCGTCTCGGCCAGGCCTTGGGCGATGGTGACCGGCTTAATGCCGGCGGCCTTGATGCCATCGAGCTCGGCCTGGAGGTAGGCAGGCGTGGTGCTGTACTCGCCAGCGGCCGGGTCGGTGTCGACCTGGTGGTACACCAGGATGAGCCAGGTCTTCTGCTGGGCCGCTTGGTTCACCCAAGCCTGCACCTGCGCCGGTGTGGTGGTATTGGTAATGTTCTGCACCCGCAGGTTGTACTGGTTCAGGTCGTCCTTGGAATTAAAGCCAACATCGGTTGAGCGGTGCGACTGGTAGTACTTGGCGATGGCCGTCAGCACCTGGTTGTTGTAGGCGCCGTAGGGCGAGGCAAAGTCGGTAATGGGGCCGCCAAACTTATTGGTCAGCGTGGTCTGGCTATTGGCCAGCTCGCTAGTGAGCTTGGTGGCGCTGAGCGTGGTCAGGTCCGGGTGGTCCACCGTGTGCGAACCAATCTCGTTGCCAGCGGCCTTGAGCGCCCGAATTTGCGCCACCGTCATGTAATCGGGCTGCTGCGTGAGGAAACCCGAAATGATGTAGTAGGTGGCGGGAATGCCGGCCTGCTGCATGAGCGGGAAGCCGTAGGTATACTGGTCGGTCCAGCCGTCGTCAAAGGTGAGGCTGACGAGGCCGCGGCTAAAGCCGGTCGGCTGGTAGGGCGCAAAACTAAAGTCGTCGGTCTGCAGCGTACCGTTCTGGTACATTAGGTGAATAACGCTGGCCGAGACCGCACCCACCGGCATGTTGTACTCCACGCGCAGCTTGGTCCAGGTGGTGGCCGTCGGGGCCGAGGCCAGGTAGTAGTAGCTGGTGGTGCCGTCGTTCATAGTAACGGCGATGTCGACCTCGCTGGCCACGCTCGACTTGTACCAATCGGTGTAGAGGTAGTGGCCGCCCGAGATGGCCGGCTGCGACGGGTAGGTCCAATCGGCGGTGCCGTCGGTGTAACCGGCTACGGTGAGCTTAAGGCTGCGGCTGCCGGTGTGGCCGGTGGTAGCGTAGGCAAAGGTGGGCGTGTTGGTGCCCCAGTGGCTCTGGCTCCAGCTCTGCGGCTGGCCGTTCACGGCCGTCTCGACCGAGGGGTTGGGGATGTTGTTGCCGGCGGCCGGAGTCGGGCTCGGGGTGGGACTTGGGCTCGGCGTCGGAGTAGGCGTGGGGGTTGGGGTAGGGGTTGGTGTAGGAGTGGGCGTTGGGCTCGGGCTGGGGCTAGCCACGGCCGCCGTCAGCGCAAAGTTATCGGTGACCAGCGTACCATTGGCCGCCAGCACGTGGAACATGGTGATCTGCGCGGCGCCGGCCGGAGCAGTAACGTTAAACGTCACCGGCTTCCAGCTAGCCGAGGCCGCCAGCGTACCCAACTCTAGGTAGCTCAAATTACCACTGGCGTCAGCCACCTGGGCAATGACGTCGGTGCTGGTGGTGGCCTGGTAGTACTCGCTGTAGGTGTAAACCTGGCCCGCGGTTACGGCCACGGGCGCAAAGTACCACTTGGCATCGCCGTCGGTGTAGCCGGTGACGGTTACACTCAGTGCGTGGGTACCGTCTTGGGCGCCAGTGCTCACATAATTAAACGTCGGCGTGTTGGTGCCCCAGTGGCCCTGGCTCCAGCTGTCTGGCGCGCCATTGGTGGCCGTCTCGGCCGACGGATTGGCGATCAGATTGCCGGCCGGAGCCGCCAGCGTAGCCCGCAGCGGCGCCGCCAGACTCACCAGCAGCACGGCCGCCATCGCCAGTCGGGTAATCATTGATTTCATAGCTCTCTCACTCCTTAACCTCATATTGTTCCTATCGAATAATTGCCGGGAGAACGAATCTCCCAGATCGGCTATCGGCCGCCCACGCGAACCTCCGATAGCCCCCTGCCAACCGCTTAGCGGCCGACAAGTGATAACAAGAAGCTGCTGGTCGAAACCAGATGATACCCGACTACTACGGCCAAAACCGCAGCGATAATCGTTCCACTTACACGCTTCATCATGCTTACCGCTGGCTGAACTTGGCGCGAGCCACGTACACGGCAGCCCAAACGGCCAGACCAGCCGCCACGGCCAGAGCGATCTGCACCGTGGTGTTGGCGCCCGTCTGCGGCAGCGCAACAACGGCAGCACCACCAGTGGCGGCGCCCAGAACAGTACCGGAACCTTTTCCGTACAACATCTGCGTCTCCCTTTTTATTAATTACTTCCCGCGTCGGTCACGATGCGGTATCGGCGCCCTGCTGTGCTCCAGCCCGGACGAGCCGTGCGGAACTTACGCAAGACGACGATTTCGAACCATGACGCGAAGAACACGTACAAATTCACAAATCGTAGCAGATAAAACAAGGGGAAGGCCTCAACCACATCGTGGCGGCGATTGAGCAAGCCCGACCACAACGTAAAGCCCAGGAACACTAGAAAGTCGCCCAAGAAGAGCTCGGCCACCTGAACATAACTGTGGCTAATGTAAGCCAAGACCGGCAACAGCAGAATCTCGAGCAGCAACACCACCTCTTCGAGGATCATGTAGCCCATGTACAGGTCGATGCGGTGGGGGCGCAGACCAATACGGTGGCGCGTCATTACCTGGAAGGCGCCGCGGTACCAGCGCTGAATCTGCTTGTAGTAATCGCTAAAGTCCTTGGGGTCTTGCGTAAAGGCCTTGGCCTGGGGAATGTAGGCGATGCGGCCGAGCTTGTGGCGATGGATTTGCATGGTTAGGTCCATGTCTTCGGTGAGCGAGTGCTGGGTAAAATCAAGCTTCTTGATGATGTCGGTGCGAAAAACGCTGGTGGCGCCGGGGATAACCGGAATAACGCCAAAGAAGTTCTGAATGCGGCGCAGAATCTCGAGGCCAATGGTGTACTCGTAGGTGCGGTACTTGCTAATCCAGCCGCCCTGGAGGCTCTGGACGTGACCGGTGGCGGCCACATACTTGCTGTTGAGGCGCTGGCGCAGCACACTAAAGTAGGTAGGGCTAAAGACGCCGTCGGCGTCGGCGATGTGAACCCAGCGGTAGCGCTCCTCGAGGCCAAAGTGCTTGATGCCGTTAAAGATGGCCATGGCCTTGCCGCCCTGGGGCTGATCCAGGATGTTGCTCGGGTCCACAAACTCGCTGGCCACGGCGACGGTGGCGTCGCGCGAGCCATCGCTGACCACAAAGATATCGGCTACGTTTTGGCCAGCCGCGATGGCCGACTGAATCGTATCACCAAGCACCACCTCCTCGTTGTGAGCGGGGATGATCAGAGCTAATTTGCGCTTGGCATAGTGATAACGTTGTCGACTCATGGGTTCCTTACAAATAAAGAGGGCTGCGCCGTGGTGGCGCATACCCTCTCTTGGTTGTCTAATCGAATTAATCATTGTATCGTATATTGTTATCTTTGTCAATAGTTTTTGGCTATTCGTCTAATAATTAGGCTAAAATCTTTGCCGAACGTTGGTAATCGCGCTACTATACAGCTAGATGAGGGGATACCGTTACGCTCAATTAGGGCATGGGCTGGCAGCCGTTTGGACGGCGGCCGTGGTGGTGTTGTGGCCGGCGCTCCCGGTAAATAATGCGGCGACACCCGCGGTCGGCGCGGTAATGCCGGCCGCCACTACCCGACCGGCGCCCAGGCCGAGCCCAAAGGCAACGACTACCCCGCCGGCGACAGCCAAGCCAGCCCCGGCCACCGCTACCCCAGGCTCTCCCACCGCACCGGGCGGCCGGGCGCTCTCGGCCTGGCGGCTGTTCGTGGATCCGGTGGAGTCGTCGGCCAAGGCGCAGGCCGACGCCTGGCGCGCCAGCCGCCCGGCCGATGCCGCCCGCATGGATAAGCTGGCGGCCCAACCGCAGTCCAAGTGGATCGGCGACTGGTTTCCTGACCCGTACGCCGAGACCGACCGCTACATTGGCGACGCGGCTCGGGTCGGCGCCCTGCCGGTGCTCACCATTTACAATTTGCCCGGGCGCGACTGCGGGTTGTACTCCAGCGGCGGCGCCGACAACCCCGCCGCTTACGCTGCCTGGACGGCCCGGGTGACGGCAGCGCTCGGTCAGCGGCCGGCCATCATCATTCTGGAGCCCGACGCGCTGGCCGAGCTAGACTGCTATCCGGCGGCGCAGCAAGCGGCCATCTACCCCCTGCTGGCCGGCGCCATCGCCAGCCTGCGCCACGATGCCAATGCCCTCATTTACCTCGACGCCGGCGATGCCCATTGGCAGACTCCGACCGTCATGGCTCAGCGCCTCCAGGCAGCTGGACTGGCTACGGCGGCCGGCTTTGCGGTTAATGTGTCGAGTTTCTGGACTACCGCCGAGAGTCTGGCCTACGGTAACGCCATCGCGGCGCTCGCCGGCGGCAAACACTTTGTGATCGACACCAGCCGCAACGGCGCCGGCCACGACGGCACCTGGTGCAACCCGCCGGGCCGAGCCCTCGGCCAGCCGCCCACGCTCCAGACCGGCCAACCCCTGGCCGACGGCTACCTCTGGATCAAGGTCCCCGGCGAATCGGACGGCGACTGTGACCGCGGCGAGCCTGATCCCGGCACCTGGTGGCCCGATTACGCCCTCGGCTTAGCCACGCGCGCCGGTTATTAGCCTGGCTAATATTTGCCTATAAATAAAGTGAACCCGCGAGCTCCGAGTAACCGAAGTTACTAAGAGCCCGCGGGCAAGTGGTACGATGGCCACCCCCGGAGGGCGGCCGGAGGGCGGCCGGAGCGGCGGGCGCAAACGGGTGCGCCCCTAGGCGTTGCTCCGAGCTCTGGTGCGGGCGTTGCGACGCTTGAGCGCGCGCCGCTCGTCCTCGCTCATGCCGCCCCACACGCCGGCGTCCTGGCCGCTCTCGAGCGCCCACGACAGGCACCCGGACATCACCGGGCAGCGGCGGCAGACGGTCTTCGCCTCGGCGATCTGCAGCAGCGCCGGGCCGCTGTTGCCGACGGGGAAGAACAGTTCGGGGTCCTCGTCGCGGCAGGCCGCGCGGTGACGCCAGTCCATGGCGATGTCCCTTCGGGTTGGATTAGGCCGGAACGGTTCCGGCTAAGGGCAAAACCTTGCCTACTTTACGCCCAACTCGGGCCAAAGTCAAGACTGATCCACGACCTCAGACGGCTCGCTCAGCCGCAAGACTGGCTTCCCCCGGTCCCGGGCCGCCGCTACGATCGATTCATGGTGACGGCCACCGCCAAACGCCACCAGTCGGTGGCACTTTGCGGCAAGGTCAGACTCGGGTACGTCGATCGAGCCGTACTCGAGCTCCTCCGCCAGCTTGCACAGCCTGGTCAGCACCGGCTCGTTGCCCAGCTGCTCGGTCGCGTAGACAAGGATGACGTGCAGTTCGCCGTCTCGCAGCCGGCCCAGCACGCGCCTAATCTGGACCTGAACCGAACTCCGATCGATGCCCAGCCTCGAATCGGCCAACACACCAATGTAGGTCGCAGGCAACCCGGCGCCCGATACGGTCATGGGCTAATGCTTCCTTCCAAGACAGAGGTGGCTTGTTAACCCAAGAGCTAGACCTTGGTGTAGTCGCCGGCGTCGCCGATGTCCAACGTCCCCTCGTCGCCGTTATCGTTGTCCTTGACAAAGAAGGAGTCGCCGTCGGCCAGGCCGCCAGCTGGGTTCTTGTTAGTGACGGTAAAGGTGCGCGTACCATTGCTCACCTGATCCCCAACTTTAAGCCTCCTGAAAACGAGCGGAGTCATGATTGTCCTTTCACTACAGTATTGGCCAGAACCATTCTAACAAGATCGCCGCTCGTTGGTAATACGGAACGTCACCGGCTCAGGCAGATGGCTGGTGCGCACGATTACGTAGCGGTCGCTGGGCGCGGCAGCGGCCTGACAGTTGGCGCCTGGCGCCTCCTCCAGTACGTCCACGACGGTGCCGCGATCGCTCGTCATGATGCCCTGCACCTTAAGTCCGTACCCGCCCGTCGGCTGGCGGCCCTCACTGAGCGCAACGACGCTGCTGGTGGCAAAATCGACCGGAATCAACGGCGGTACCGCCGGCAAGGCCGCGTGCACCGTGCGCCAGTAGCGCCCCCAGTCGGCCTCGTTATTAATAACCTCTTGTTTGTGCGGGTAGCTACCGCGATTGTCGCCGTCCACCAATAAATCGAAGGGCTGGCTAGCGGCCGGGGCCTCGACTGTAGGCGAAGTGGTAGCCCGAGCGCTTACAAATTGATGGCCAGCCGCACTACAGATCGGCGGATCGGTCTCGGTGACGGGATAGCCGGCCTGAGCGCACTGGGCAAACGAGTCGACCGGCGCGGTAGCGCCCAGCCCCCAGTGCGCCGCCCACAGCACGATCGCCACCACCGAGGCTACACATAGCCAAACCCAGCGCCGATGCGCCCACTCGTGCTCGATGGCCGCGCGCACCCGCTTCATGTCGGTTACAGCTCCTGCGTCAGGTCGGGCAAGCGGCGCGACTTCTCTTCAATTAGGGTAATGAGCTCGTCGACCAGCTCGGCTGGGTCATGGCTAAAGATAATGCCGGTACGAACACGCTTGGCCGCTTTGAGCACATGCTCCACCTCGTCGGTCATGCCGCCGGAGCCCAGCAGCACACCCACCGGCTTGCGCTCCTCGATGGCGATGGTTAGCTCGTTAAGCGTGCCGATGCGGCCGCCCACCATCACCACGGCGTCGCTGGAGCGAATCAGCAGCAGGTTGCGGCCGGTATATTCAAAGCCGGTAAACAGAATCGAGTCAAAGGCGTCGAGCGGCAGTCGGTACTTTTTGACGTGGCTGAGGCGCGAGGCCGCCGGCGAGAAGCCCATACTAAAACCACCGGCCGCTTTGGCCGCTTTGGCCGCGGCGTAGGGCAGGCCGCGCGTAGCGCCGGTGAGCGTAATATGGCCGCGCGCGGCGATCTCGCGCCCGGCCGCCGCCGCCAGCTTGGCTCCCGTAATCACCGAGTCACCCCGAGCCGCGCCGGACACGCAAATCTGATACTGAATCGGCGCCTTAGCCATGATGCTGTAAAGTCTCGGGCTTAATAATGGCGTTGTCAAGCTTTACCAGCAGCTGATCCTCCAGCACCTTCTCGCCCATATAGCGGGCAAACACCTCATTCCACAGCGCCTCGCGAAAATGGTACAGATAGCGATCGTCGTAGCCAATGCCATTCGAGTAGCCAAAACTCAGGTCAAACAGATTAAACGTCACCGTATCGTTACCCTTAAGTACCGCCACATAATCGGTCTCTTTCCAGAATTCCAGCTCGGGATCGATCTCGTACAGCACCTGCTCGGCCCGGCGCCAGTGCAAATCCTCGGGTTGAACGTGCGGCTCAAAGATCTCGGGGTGCTTCTCGTTGGTTAATTTACCAAAGTAACGCTGAATGACGCGCCAGTGGATCTCGCCATGCTCCACCAGTTTAACGTGCGCTGGGTCAGCAATGAGCGTGTCGGAGACGATCTGGCCGAAGTTTTGCTTACCCTGCATTAGCTTGAAAAAGGCGCTGTAGAGGCGAATTTCATTAAAGTAATGGCAGAGCAGCGGCAACACCTTAAGCGTCACCCCGGTCATGCGTATCTCGGTCATAGGCATAATGGCGATGGCGCCCATCTCTTTGCTATGAGTAATATTGTGGCGCTTCTTGGCGATAAAGTGCTCGGCGATGTTGCCCCATTTGCTAGCAGCAAAAGGAATAACGCGGATCTGGCGCAGCTCAAAGTCGGCCGGCGTCAGCTGCTGATAGAGTTGGTCGAAATCGTTGAGCCACTCGGGCGACTCGGCAAAGCGCAGAGCTAGAAACAGCTCGTAAATGTCCTCGGTTTCGAGCAGCTGGCTCACTAAGTGATGGCCGAGCCGCTCCATCACGGCCTCGGGCGGCTTGCGGCGCAGCATGGCCCGCGCCTGGTCCTCGCGCAAGAACCAACCGTCCTTGGGTAGCGGCGCATTCTCGGCCGCGCGCACGATCAGCGGGATCATCTCGGCCAAGTCGCTGGGGTCGTGGCCGCCGATGGCGGCGGCGATGTGGTCGTCGTGCTCCTTGACTTTGGCGATGAGCGCCTCGTACAGCTCGGCGCCGCTGGCGTTATGGGCTACCCCCAGCTGCTTTATACGGTCGGCCGCTCGCTCGGTGATCTCGGCCGCTAGCTTCACATCGACATTTTTGCGCTTGGTTACCTGTTCGAGCTGATCGAGGGCGTGGTCAAATAATGGCTCCTTTGCCTGCAGGAATCGGCCAATGGTACTCATAGTTCACTCACCTTTAATTTCATGCGCTTAAGGCGGCTGGTGCGCAGAATGCCCGACTTGGCGCCAAATTTAGTTACAACACTCGTGGCGTTGGCGCTACCCAGCGTTAGGGCGTCCTCGATCGGCAGGCCCTTGGCTAGCGCCGCCACAAAACCCGAGCCAAAGGCGTCGCCGGCCCCCAAGCGATCGACCGCCTTAACCTTCTGGTAGGCGCCGGCCTGATAGAGCTTGCCGCCGGCCGCCGCATAGGCACCGGCCGCGCCGTCGGTGCCCACCACGTAGGGGCAGGCGTCGGCGGCGCGGGTCACCGTGGCGCGCAGATCATCGCCCCCAAACAGCTGCCGCAGCTCCTCGGCATTGCACTTAAGCACCGTTAGCAACGGCAGCAGGCCGCGCAGCTTCTTGGTTTGAGCCAGCTCGTGCGCGCCCGGATCGAGCGCCACCTGAATGCCGTGCGTATTGGCGTGCCGCAATAATTTGGCCAGCAGGTCCATATTGCCGGTGAGCGAGGTAATGTAAAACCAGTCGGCCTCGAGCGTGCGAATCGCGATATCGCGCGCCTTGAGCTCGGCCGACGCACCGCGGTAGCTCAAGATGGTGCGCTCGGCACTTGGCGCCACCAGAATAGTAGAGTAGCCAGTACCGAGCTTGCTATCGTACACTACCCGATCCACCGCCACGCCCTCGCGCCGCAGCACCCGCAACACCTCGGCGCCGGCGGGGTCGTGCCCCACTTTGCCCACATAACCCGCCTCCAGACCTTGCCGCGCAAAGGTCACGGCCGCGTTGGTAGCGCCGCCGCCGGTGTCAAAATGCACCATATCCACATCCAGCTTGGCGCCCAGCGGAAACTGCTCCACATAGTCACGTGTGCGCACATCGCGCCGAGCATGCAGTGCCCTGCCCGTCAGGAATACATCCTGTGTAGCCGAGCCAAAGGTTAGAATGCGCACATTGGTACCACTCATCATATTGATGTTAATGATATCAGTTACGCTTGTGAAATAATAGTTAAACGGGACGAGAATGTGGTAGTCCTTTAGCCTTTATTGCCCTGGGTACTCCATGGTAAAGTGGCCCGGGACCGTTTACATACCCCTGCGAACCGAGAGAAGGTAGTTATGAACACCTGGGGCGGACAAGACCCGGAGCCAGCCGACGACGGGCAGCCACCCAAGTCGCGACCAGGGCGCAAAACCGGCTTCTGGTGGACTGCTGGCTTGATCGCACTGGTGGTGGGTGTCCTGATCTATGGGATCCTCACCATGATCTACGGCCCAGCTCAGTCTAGCTCGACTCCGGCCACCAGTTCCTCACAGCCGCCCAACCTCGGCGGCGCCAGCGGCGACGCGGGGCCGATCGTAGAGGGCCCCGGCTACGCTCACACCAGCAGCGACCCCTGCAATCCGGTCGTCGCCAATGTCAAGCTACGCATTCAGTGGCCGACCGCGGAAAACAAACCCACGCCCTTGGGTATCATGTTTCAGGCCTACCGCTTTGGCGACAACGGTCTACCCTTGGCGGTTTGGGACCAAGCCAGTGTCACCTGGAAAGATCAAGATGGTGGCTTCAGCTGGAAATTGGACGGAGTTCAGCTCACCGGTGCAGTGGTCTACAGCTGGTCGGCCGCCGTGCCAACGCTCTACAGGCAATTCGGCGACGGCATCGTCAAGCTGACATCGGCCAGCTGGCCGCCCCGCGAGATCCAGATTTGCGGCCGCGCGATCACGGCCGACTAGCTGCTTGCCCCGCGATCTAACTCAATCACACGGCCCGGAGTTCTCCTGCAGAGCTCCGGGCTGCTTTCTGCTTCCTTAGTCGCTCTTGCATTTTTTATGTTTTAATGTTACAGTCTGCAACTGTACTACCTCAGTACCCAACTTGCCCCCGTACCTCCCAATCGACGAAAGCGAGGCCATCATGGCCGACACCCAACCGCCCACGTCCTCCGACCCCACACCGGGCAAGAAGCACCGCGGGCGCAAATTCCTGCTCGTGCTCGTGGCGGCGTTAGTGCTCATCGGCGGCGGCATCGCGATCGGCCACCTGATGCTGACCCCGCCAAGCCCTCCGGCCGGCACCACCGTCGCGACCAGCTCAACCGCCAGCCGGCCCGCGCCGACCACCCAGTCGTCGACCAGCGCGGCGCCGAGCACCAGCTCGAGCACCTCGACTGCCACGTCGACCACGTCGGCCAGCCTGGCGCCCGCCAGTGGCAACAATGGCCCCATCGACGACGGCGGCCCGAACTACACGCGCAGCACGACCAACCCCTGTGACGCGAGCGTGGCCAACGTCATGCTACACATCGTGTGGCCGGTGGACAGCAGTGGCCACACCAGCAACGCCGACCTCCAGGCCTTCCGCTTCGGAGACGGCGGCAGGCCGACGGAGCCCTGGACCAAGGAGAGCTCGTTGCAGGGCGGGATGGGCGGCTTCACCTGGGTGCTCGGCCCTGCCCGGCTGATCGGAGTGACGGTCTACGACTGGGACAACCCCGACCCCATCCTGTACAGCAAGTTCCCCACTTCGTTCAACCTCCGAGACGACAGCCGGTCGCCCAAGGAGGTCGACATCTGCGGCCACGCCGAAGGCTGAGCCGCACCCGGGCCGGAGCTCTCATCAGAGAGCCCCGGCCCGTTCGCTGTTTATGGTCCCGAAAGCTGTCTAAACCGCCTTCCCTGCTGCCCCAAATACCTCTAGCTTATGCTCAACCACCGCCTGCACCGCCTCGATCACCGGCCCCATCAGCTTAATTACCGCGAACTCGTTCGGCTTGGCCTTAAGCTGCGCCTCCAGCGTCGTGCGATAGGCCCGGCGCATCTCCGAATTAATATTAATCTTGGAGATACCCCGTTCCACTGCCCCCGTAAATTGCTCGTCGGGCGTGCCCGAACCGCCGTGCAGGCTCAAGTAGCCCGGCACCGCCGCTCGAATCTGCTCTAATAACGCCAAGTCCAGCTGCTTGGGCACCGGGTACAGCCCATGCAAATTACCAATCGCCACCGCATACGTATCGAGCCCGGTCGCCTCGATAAACGTGAGCGCTTCATCGGGCTTGGTAAAGAATTTCTTGATCTCCTCGTAGTCGATGTCCTCGGTATGCACATTGGAGCTGCCGCCAAAGTAATGCGGCTCGCCCTCCACCAGTGCGCCGGTGGTTTTGGCATACTCCACCACCTCCTTGGTAGCGGCCACGATCTCCTCATGACTGGCGTCGGGTTTGGCCTTGCTGTAGTCAATGTGAATAAATTCGAAACCCGCGTCGATGCCCGCCTTAGCCGCTTCTACGCTGGGCGAATGGTCTAAATTAATGAACATTTGAATGCCGTACTCGGCCTTGTAATTATCGACCAGGCAGCGCAAGTTGTGCAGCCCGATCATCGTGGCCTCATCCTGCGCTACCTCCACCAATACCGGCGCCTGCTTGGCCGCCGCCGCTCGCGCAATGGCGATGAGCGTCTCCTGGTTATCGATATTAAAGGCGCCGAGAGCGAATTTCTCGGCCTTGGTGCGAGCATAAAGCGCCCGAGCTGCTTCGGTATTGGGGTGCATGACGATAGTCCTATCGGTTATCTGGTTATGGTTAGCATACCGCTGAAGATGTCTGGACGCAAAGTCTCCCTTAGCTTCTAACCCCAAGTGCAACACCCGAGTGAAACACCGTATACGGCGACTGGTAGCCAAGTCGCTTCCTGGGTCTAGTATTGAGTCTTCGGACGGCCCAGTCAACTTGTTCTTGGGTCACGGCTTCAAATGAAGT
>DATIIV010000004.1:0-34671 GCA_035479295.1 Candidatus Saccharimonadia bacterium
GGAGCAGTTGGTTTTGTATACAAGTACGGATACCGCGTACAATATTGAGTGACGACATAGTTGTTTTCCTGTTTGTTTAGAGCGGACAGAAAACAGTGTGTCGTCTTTTTAGTTGGGGTTCAAGGTGTGGGGTGGTTCAGGTTTTTAGGCCGAATTAGCCCGCAGTTGAACTGTTATTTAGGTTTGAGCGAGAATTTGGGCCAATTAGCCTGCATAAGGCTTGATCTTGCTGGGTAGGATGTGATAAGGTATCGGGGTTATGAATGCTATTACCGCCATCGAGAAGCAATATCGCAAGCCCGCGCTGCCGCAGGTGCAGCCCGGCGACACGGTGCGTGTGCACCAGCTTATTAAAGAGGGTAACAAGCAGCGTATTCAGGTGTTTGAGGGCGTAATTATTCGCCGTCATCGCATGAGCGAGCTGACCGCTTGCATTACGGTGCGCCGGATCGCTTCGGGCGTAGGCGTCGAGAAGACGTTTTTGCTGCATTCGCCCAACGTGAGCAAGGTTGAGATTCTGCGCCGCGCCAAGGTGCGCCGCAATTTCTTGAGCTTCTTGCGCGAGCGCCGCGGCAAGAGTGCTCGCCTGCAGGAGCTAAGCTTCGACAAGGCTGCGGCCAATGATGTGAGCGTGGCCGAGGTTGATGAGGCTCAGGTTGATACTGAGACGACCGAGATCAACGCGGCCGAGAGCCAAGACGCCCTAGACCAGGCGGCACCGCTCGACACCGAGACCAAGGCTGAGACTAAGGCTGCGGCCGGCGAGGACGGTATCGCTACGACCGAGGACACTACGGCTACCGATGAGCAGCAGGCTGAGGCCGACGAGGCGGAGGCCGGTGTAGCCAAGGCTGAGCCCGGCGAGGGTGACGCTGTCCAATCATAGTCTAACGGCAGAGGTGGAAGTGCGCTCCGAGCAGAACGGCCCCAACTGGGAGGCCGTTCTGTCGTATCTGGCAGCAGGGCAGGTGGTGGTTGGGGTAGATGAGGTGGGCCGGGGCGCCTGGGCCGGGCCGGTGGTAGCGGGAGCGGTTGTGCTGCCGCCTGGTCTTCAGCTACCCGGACTGGCCGACTCCAAATTATTGAGCGCACCGGCCCGGCGGCGACTCGATCGGCAGATCCGGGCGCAGGCGCTAGCGGTCGGCCTGGGCTGGGTGGCGCCGGCCGAGGTGGACGCACAGGGCTTAAGCTGGGCCGTGCGCCAGAGCGGGCTGCGGGCTTTGGCTGAGTTAGTACTGGCCGGCGGCTTAGCATACGATCTCGTGGTGCTCGACGGTAAGCACAATTATCTAGCCGGCGAGTCTAAATCGATGGCGCTGGTTAAGGCCGATGCGCTGGTGACGCCGGTGGCGGCGGCCTCGGTGGTGGCCAAAGTGGCGCGCGATCGCTACATGGAGCTATTGGCGCGGCGTTACGTTGGCTATGGTTTTGAGCGCCATGTGGGCTACGGCACAGCGATGCATCGGGCGACCCTGGCCGAGTCCGGCGTGAGCGCGTTGCATCGGCGATCGGTGCGGCCGGTGGCGGCGTTGGTGAGCGCGGCGGAGGCCGGTCGTGTCAGTTGAGCGCGGCCGCGCCGCCGAGGATCTGGCTGCCGCCTACCTGGAGCAGCGCGGTCTCGCCATTGTCGATCGCAACTGGCGCAACCGCTGGTGCGAGCTTGATATGGTAGCCCGCGGTTCGCATGGCATCCACTTTGTGGAGGTTAAGTATCGTCGCCGGGCCGACTGGGGGACCGGTTTTGAACACATCACTCGCGACAAAATTCAGCGCCTGCGCCGGGCGGCTGTGGCGTGGAATCAGGCTCATCGCTACGTTGGCGGCTATCAGATCGACATCATCAGTATGGTGGGTGAGCTCGAGGCACCGGCTATTGAGTATTTGCCCAATGCCATTAATGATTAAGGTAAGGAGTTCCTAAGCTTATGCGCTACCAGCCTCTGCCCGCGAAGTTTCACGCCGATCGTCGTCGACAATTTATGGCGCAGCTGCCGGCTGGAGCGGTGGCTATTATGGACACCAATGTGCAGCTGGTGCGCAGTCGCGATACGCACATGCCGTTCCGGCCGGATTCGTATTTTTATTACCTGACCGGTCTCGATCGGCCCGGAGCGGTACTCGTGTTGGCCGGCAGCGAAGAGTGGCTGTTTATCGCTGAAACCGATGAACAAATGCGGCTCTGGGATGGCGAGGCTTACACGCTGGTTGAGGCCAAAGCGTTGTCGGGCGTGGCGCAGGTAGCGTGGCTGCGGGAGCTGCCGGCGCGACTGCGGCAACTGGTGCGGCCGGGCGCGTCGGTTTATCTTAATTATACCGACGCGCCCGGCCTACCCGAGGCGGCTTACGCACCCGGCGCGCTGCGGGCCAGGGCGTTGCGCCGGCCGGCTCGTGGCCTACGGGTGAGCTCGGCCCGGCCGGCGCTGGCGGCTATGCGGCTCATTAAGCAGCCGGCCGAACTGGCACAGCTGCGCCAGGCCGCCGCGATTACGGCGGCCGGCTTTGCACAAGCGCGTCGCGCATTGCGGCCGGAGCTGCGCGAGTACCAGCTGGAGGCTGAGTTTACGGCTGCCTTTATTGCTGGCGGTGCCGCTGGTCACGCCTACGAACCGATCGTGGCCGGCGGGCCCAACGCCACCGTGCTGCACTATGTTCGCAACGATCGGCCGCTAGCCGCCGGCCAACTCGTTTTGGCCGATGTTGGCGCCGAGTACGGCTGGTACGCCGCCGACGTCACCCGGGTTTGGCCGGTCGACGGCCGGCTCACGCCGCGCCAGCGCGAAATCTACCAAGCCGTGCTTGAGGTGCAGCGAGCCGCCATTGTCCTGATGCGCCCGGGCGCCCTCATGCGCGACATCGAACAAGCCGCTGGCCGGCACTTGACCGAGCAGCTGGTACAGCTCGGCATATTAACCCGGGCTCAAGTCACGGCTAAGGGTGGCCATCAGCTCTATCGCGCCTACTGCCCTCACGCCATCTCTCATTCACTGGGCCTCGATGTGCACGATGTGGGCGATCTGAGCCGGCCACTGCAGCCTGGCATGGTGTTAACGTGCGAACCCGGTATCTACCTCAAAGCCGAGGGGCTGGGGGTGCGGCTTGAGGATGACATTTTGGTAACCTCACATCAGCCCGAGAACCTGACGGTCGCTATTCCGATCGATCCTGAGCTACTTTAAGCCAGTCTGCCAGGTCGTTAACGCCTGCACTAACTGAGCTTGGTCGCGCTCGGCCCAGTTGGCCTTAAGGTTAATGGCCTCCACCGCCTGCGCCACCGGCCGAGTGATGGCCGGGTGCGGGTGAGCGGCAAAGAAGGTTGCCACCTCGCTAGCCTTGGCGTGCGAAGCAAACCCGCTCCCCACAAAGTGCGGAAAGTAACTAAGCATGTGGCCGCCGGCGCCGTAGCGCTCGATCATGGTCGGCCAGTTTTGCTGCAAGAACGCCCAGGCCAGATCGCGACTCTCGCGCCGCTGCAGGCCTACGCCGATGGTCCAGATGGTATCTTGGGGTCGTACGTGCTCCGAGAGGCCCAGCTCGAGCGACCGCTGAATCAGCTCTGGCTGCCTAAAGCGGCAGAGGCTTACCAGCAACTGCTGCTTTACTTGCGGTACCGTTTCGGCTTGGTAGAGCTTAAAGATGGCCTCAAATTCGGTCAGCCCGCCCTGCCGGGCAGCGCCATACAGTATCGCACCGCGCAGATCGGGGTCGACTCCCTGGCCGGCCACGTAGGCCGCGAAGCGACGCTGGGCCTCAGCCGTAGTTGCGGCATCATCAAATCGGAGGGCTTGCTGCAAGACCAGCGGCCGCAGGAGCGTGTCAAAGGTTGACTCACCGGTTGCGGCCGTCCAGCCCAGTCGCTGCGCCGCCGGCTGCACCACCCAGCCGCCAAACTGCTCCAGCTGCGCCCGCAGCCTGTCGTCTTCGGCGATGGCCAGCAAACTACCGAGCCCATCGGCCAGGCCGCACCAGGCCACGTAGTCGGTCTCGTGGCGCAAAGCCTGCAGCAGCTGCAGGCCGACCGTGCCACTACTAAAACCGGCTTCGGCCGTGGCAAACACATCGCTTACAAGCCCAAAGCGGTCGACGGCCGGTAGCTGTGCGCTTGCTAGCACCGGCGTTAGCTGCTCAATCATAGCTGGCGTGTAGCGCACTCGGTAAAAACCGGTCTGGCCGGCGTTGGGCTTGAGCCAGGCCGCCCGAGCTGCCGCCGCCGGCAGGGCGGCTGTAGTCTCGGTTATGAGCTGGGTCGGCAGCTCGCCCTGCGGTGTTAGCAGGCTCAGCGGCAGCGGCCAAACCGCCTGGCTCTTCGCCGTGGTCCGCTCTCGAGCCGAGGCATAAAATCGCTCTTGCCGCAGCTCGCTCTCATCGATCTCCACGATGGGGTAGCCGGGCAGACTCGTCCACGCCGTCATCACCTGGCTTACCGGCTGGCCCGACGATGCTTCGAGCGCCGCCCACAAGTCGCGCGTCGTCGCGTTACCATACTGGAATTGCTGCAAATATTGAGCTAGCCCGCGTCGAAATGTCTCGGCGCCCAGGTAGTGGTGCAACATATTAATGATGCTGGCGCCCTTGGCGTACGAGATGCCGTCAAAGATCTCGTCGAGCGCTCGCGGATCCTCCACCTCCACTTCGATGGCGTGGGTGTTAGCCAAGGCATCATCGTCCAAAGCACCGGCCAGATCGCCGGCCGCAAACTGCGTCCAGACTTGCCATTCGGGAAACAGATGATCTTGAGCCAGTACCTCAACCCAGGAGGCAAAGCCTTCGTTCAGCCATAAATCATTCCACCAGGCCATCGTTACCAAATTGCCGAACCACTGGTGGGCAAGTTCGTGCGTGATCACCTCGGCTACGCGCTGCTTCTGGCCTAGCGAGGTCTGGTTGGGGTCGAGCAGCAGCGCCGTCTCGCGATAGGTTACGGCGCCCCAGTTCTCCATGGCACCCGAGGCAAAGTCGGGGATAGCGATCATGTCGAGCTTAGGCAGGGGGTAGGCGATGCCGAAGTAATCGCCGTAATACGACAGGGTGCGCACGGCCGTATCGAGGGCAAACTCGAGCTGACCCAGCTTGCCGGGGGTAGCATAGGCACGCACTAGCACATTCTCGGGCGTACGGCGCTCCACATACTCAAACTCACCGATAATGTAGGCCACTAAGTACAGGCTCAGCTTGGGCGTGGGCGCAAACTGCACGTGGCGCCGGCCAGCCGTCTCGGTGTCGCTGACGGCGGCGGTATTGGCGATCGCGGTGAGGCCGGCCGGGAAGGTCAGATCGAGCTCAAATACAGCTTTAGCTGCCGGCTCGTCGACGCAGACAAACGCCTCGCGGGCATGAACCGGCTCAAACTGGGTCGTGGCCAACCATTTGGTCTGGCCGCCCTGCTCGTAGCTGCTGCGGTAAAACCCGTGCAGGCTGTCTTGAATAGTGCCGGCAAAGGCCAGCTGCAGTTGGTGCGAGCCGGCCGGCACCTCGGCCGCAAACCCCAGCGCCACCGTCTGCGTTTCGGCGTCGAACACGATCGACGTGGCGGCCGTGTCGTTAGCGAGCTGGGCGCTGGTAATCTCCAGATCGACCGCATGAAAGGTGAGAGTCTTGGCCGCCGTCGTTAGCTCAAACTCAATCTGCTCCTGAGCCGCAAACCGAAACGTCTCCATGTCTACATCGAGACTCAACTTATAATGAGCTGGTTTAATCTGGTCGATCAGTCGTTGGGGTGGTGTGCTCATGCCGTTATCTCGCGGTTAGGTATCCTCCTTAGTATACGAGTCATCGTGGGTCGGGCCAAGCGCTGGCGATTTGCCTAACGAGCCTTGCCCGGGTATAATGAGCTTAAATCGGCCGTGCGCCGATATTTTTACGAAACGTTAACCACAATTGAATGAGCAAGGACAACTAAATATGTCATCGACCCCCAACTTTCTAGCCGCCATTAACCTCCTCTCTGAGGAGAAGAACCTGCCGCGCGATATCGTTATTGAGACGGTGGAAGCCGCTCTGGCCGCCGCTTACAAAAAGGACTACTCCGACAAAGACCAAGAGGCTCGCGCCGAGCTCGACCAAGAGACCGGCGAAGTTCGCATCTTTGTGAGCAAGGCCGTGGTGGCCGATGACGCCGTGGAGAACGAGCACCTCCAGATTGGCCTAACCGAGGCCAAGAAGCTCGACAAGCAGGCCGAAGTGCGCCAGGTTATCGCCGACGTGGTTGACGAGGAGACCGGCGAGGTGATCGAAGAGGGCGTTGGCCCGTACATGGTTGAGCTAGAGGTCTTTCCGGAAGACTTTGGCCGCGTGGCCGCTCAGACCGCCAAGCAGGTTATCATTCAGCGCCTGCGCGAGGCCGAGCGCGAAATCGTCTTTACCGAGTACAAGGACAAAGAGGGTCTGGTGCTCAACGGTACCGTGCAGCGAGTCGAGGGCAACATTGCCTACGTTGACTTGGGCAAGGCCACCGGCGTGCTATTTGGTGGCGAGCAGATTCCCAGCGAGCGCTACTACACCGGTATGCGCACCAAAGTGTACGTGGTGCGGGTAGAGCAGACGGCGCGCGGGCCGCAGATCGTGCTGAGCCGGGCGCACGCCAACATGGTGCGGCACTTATTTGAGCTTGAGGTGCCCGAGATCGAGGCCGGCACGGTCGAGATCGTTAACATCGCCCGCGAGGCCGGTGTGCGCAGCAAGGTGGCGGTGCGGTCGCATGCGGCCGGCGTCGACGCCGTGGGTACATTTGTGGGCGGCCGCGGCAGCCGGGTGCAGGCTGTTATGAGCGACCTAGGCGAAGAGAAGATTGATATCATCCCCTTTGCCGAAGAGGTTGAGCAGTACATCTCGAATGCGCTGTCGCCGACCAAGGTCATTAATGTGACGCTGAGCGAGGCCGACAAGAAGGCTGTGGTGCGCGTACCCGAGGACCAGCTGAGCCTGGCTATTGGCAAACAAGGTCAGAACGTGCGCCTGGCCGCCAAGCTAACCGGTTGGAACATCGACATCATCTCGGCCGACGAGAGCCGGGTGGAGGCTGCCGCCGAGGCTGCCACCGCCAAGCGCGACCTGGAGGGCGACATGATCGCCGCCATTAACTCCGGCTCGGAGGCCGGCGACCCAGCCGACGGCATCGACCCGGCCATGGACGAAGAGGCCACCGGCACCCAGGCCGACGCCCTGAGCGGCCAAGAGCCGACCGACGCGACGCCCAGCGCCTAAATTCGTTTGAGCCGTAAGCAAAAAACACCTCGTGGAACAGCGGGGTGTTTTTTGGAGAGGGTGCGGGCCTGGACCGACCACGGCGCTCATATATTAGTTATCGCTATATGTCGCCAAACGTAATAAACGCACGCCGTACCTATATGACGTTTGACGATATATTATCAAAATCGAATATGCCAGAAGTTGGCGCTAACCAAAAAAACAAGAGCCCCGCCACGACGGCGAGCGGCGGGGCTCTTGTCGTAGCGGGGTGGTCGGGTGGCTAGGCGCCAGACGTCAGGTCGCGGATGTAGGGGACATTGGCTTGGCTAACGGGCTGGGTCGCCAGGCCGCCCGCTCTGATGGCCTCGCGGTCCCGCCTGTCTTGCCAGTCGGCCTCTTGCTGGAGGACCTTGGCCGACTGGGCGAAGTCCAGCGCAACCGGCAACGCTCGGGTGCCATCCAGCTCCCAGAGTGCCCGGGTGATGGCCTGCTCGCTCTCTTGGCCGACCGAATCATCGGCGCAGCCAGCCAGAGCGTTGCGCAGGAGCTGCCGCTGGTGAGCGTCATCGATCGACAACGGCCGCTCCCACAGCTGGTAGCGCCAAAATTGGTCGGTCCGGAAGAGCCGGCGCTGCTCGACGATCAAGCTGATTTCAAGCACGACTTTGATGTGTCGCAGTGGGTAGCCGTCGCGATCGCTGCGGCCCAGCCGATAGCAAGACTGGAGCTGATCGTTTACCGTAAAGTGTGCTGTAGCCATCTCCTCGCCAGCGTCGAACCAGCAGCCAGCTTCCCGGGTGACAGTGGGCCACTTCAGCACCCGGCGCCGGGCCGCTTGAGCCAGCAGCCTCGCCGAGAAGTTGATCGGTAGATTCAGGCGGTCGGCGGCCCAGAACGTCTCTTCGCTGGGCGCACTGGCGTACCACTGATCACTGTCGTCGACTCGGTGGACGAACACACTGGTGATCTTGAGTCGAGAAGCGCTGTAAGTCATGAGATCTCCAAGGACGTCTCGATTGATCTGGGTTGACGCAGGAGCAAACAAGATATATTACCATACACTAAACTCGTAGGTTACGCAATCTAGGTGTTGGCACTCTCTTGCACCGAGTGCCAACAGTGCTATACTAATTACATATCTCGGTCCGAGCGCCCCTTGCCGCCACCCTTGATTCCGGCCCTCGACGTGAGATCATTAGGATGAAAGGGTACCTATGGCTGATTTTAGTTCACAGTTTGACCGGTTTACCGAGAACGCCAAGCACAGTTTGCATAATGCCGAGCAGATCGCGGCGCAGATGGGCTCGAGCTACGTTGGCACTGAGCACATTCTGCTCGGGGTGCTCCAGCAAGAGGGTTCGATCGGCGCCAAGATCCTGGGCAACGCTGGCGTGACGTTTGAGAAGGCGCAGCTAGTGCTGAGTTTCTCGCAGCAATTGGCCGGTGGCAGCTACAAAGGCCCCAGCGAGACGGCTCGACGCACATTAACCTATTCCATGCGCGTGGCTAAGGAGTTTGGTCAGCCTTACTGCGGCACCGAGCATATTCTTTTTGCTATTTTAAGCGAAAAGAGTGCCCGAGCCATTAGTCTGCTCAAGAACGATCTGCAGGTTGACCCCAGTACGATTCGCTCGGAGCTGGAGAGTTATTTAGGCAATCAACAGTACTTTTATGCCGAAGAGGAGCGGGGTAGTCAGCGCACGGCCAAGGGCAATACCAACAGCAAGTCCAAGACGCCGGCGCTCGATCACTTTGGTATTGATATGACGGCCCGGGCGCGCGATGACCAGCTCGATCCGGTGGTGGGGCGCGAAGTGCAGATTAGCCGTATGGTCTCTATTTTGGGCCGCCGCACCAAGAATAATCCGGTGCTGATCGGCGAGCCGGGCGTGGGTAAGACGGCCGTGGTAGAGGGGCTGGCCCAGCGCATCGTAGCCGAGGAGGTGCCCGAGATGCTGCAGCATAAGCGCTTGGTGATGCTCGATTTGGCCAGTGTGATCGCTGGCACCAAGTACCGCGGTGAGTTTGAGGAGCGGCTCAAGAAGATTCTGGACGAGGCCAAGGCTTCGCCCGAGGTGATCTTGTTTATCGACGAGCTGCATACCGTGGTAGGGGCCGGCGCGGCCGAGGGCGCTATCGACGCGGCCAACATTTTGAAGCCGGCGCTGAGCCGAGGCGAGATCCAGGTAATCGGCGCCACCACGCTCGACGAGTACCGCAAGCACATCGAAAAAGACGCAGCGTTGGAGCGGCGATTCCAGCCGGTGCAGGTGCCCGAGACGACCGTCGATGAGACGATCGCGGTGCTGCGCGGCCTGCGCCCCAAATATGAGGAGCATCACCGTGTTGAGATCACCGATGAGGCGATTGAGGCCGCAGCCAAGCTGGCCAAGCGCTACGTGGCCGATCGGTTCCTGCCCGATAAAGCCGTTGATCTGATCGACGAGGCGGCCTCGCTGGCTCGCATTAAGCGGGGTGGTTCGAGCAAGCCAGTGCGTAATCTGCAGAAGCAGCTGAGTGAGATTCGTGACGACATCGAGAACGCCGTTTTCGACCAGGACTTTGAGCTGGCGGCGCGCCTGAAGACGCGCGAGAGCGTCATCCAGAACCGCTTGGCGCAGCTCAAGCTCAAGGAGGGCGCGGCCGATGCCACCATTCGCATCGAGCCCGAGGATATCGCTCAGGTTATCTCGCTCATGACCGGCATTCCGGTAACACGCCTGATTAAGACCGAGGTCGAGAGCCTGCTCAAGCTGGCCACGTCGCTCAAGAGTCGGGTGATCGGCCAGGACGAGGCGGTCGAGGCTATTGCTCGTAGCATTCGCCGCTCGCGCACCGGCATCGCCGACAGCCGCCGCCCGATCGGCTCCTTCATCTTCTTGGGCCCTACCGGCGTCGGCAAGACCGAGTTGGCGCGCGTACTGGCCGAGGAGCTCTTCCACGATCGCGATGCCATGATTAAGATCGACATGAGCGAGTTTATGGAGAAGCACAATGTGGCTCGCTTGGTGGGTGCGCCGGCCGGTTATGTCGGTTACGATGAGGGCGGTCAGCTAACCGAGCAGGTGCGCCGCCGGCCGTATTCGCTGCTGCTCTTCGATGAGATCGAGAAGGCTCACCCCGATGTCTTTAATATGCTGCTGCAGATCTTGGAAGATGGCTACGTGACCGATGCTCAGGGTCGCCGGGTTGATTTTCGCAACACCGTCATCATCATGACGAGCAACGTTGGCGCCAGTGATCTGCATCGTGAGGCCCAGATTGGCTTCCGCACCGAGACGGCGGCCGAGGAGAAGCGTCTCGAGCAGACCCACGTTAAGGTCCGCGAAAAGGTCTTGGCTGAGCTCAAAAAGAGCTTCCGGCCAGAGTTCCTCAACCGCATCGATCAGATTGTGGTCTTTAAGACGCTCAGCCAGAATGATATTAAGCAGATTCTGTCGTTGCAGTTGGCCGAACTGCAGACCCGTCTCGACGATCAGCGGCTAAAGCTGCGGGTAACGGCTTCGGCCCGCGGGCTGTTAATGGAGAAGGGCTACGATATGGAGCAAGGTGCGCGACCGATGCGGCGGGCCATCCAGGACTTGCTCGAGGACCCGCTGGCTATCGGCCTGCTCGACGGCAACTTTGCCGAGGGTGCTGCTATTACCGTGACGCGCCGGGGCGATCAGTTGCATCTGGCGGCGACGCGCTCGGCGGCCAAGCCGGCCGAAGCCGTGGCCGACGAGCCGGCACCGGCCGAGTAGCTAGCCGAGTTCGTAGCCGGCCGCTCTGGCGTCCATATAACGTGAGGCCCCAACTTGCATGTTCGGCTTGTATTCGGTATCATGGTGCCACATAAGCCAGTATTATAGCTAAAAGGGTGACAAGAAAGGCCTAAACGCGTGAATGAGAAAGTGGAGTTAATTCGTTTAGAGCGGGGCAAAACAGCCTTTGACGTCATTCTGGCGTACGTCCGGAGCATCCCAGCGCTGCGTGAGGACATGCGTGAGCTCAAAGATCGCACCGAGCGGATGGAGCAGCAGTTGGCGCGATTGGCTAAGGCAACTGAGCCGGCGCCTCAGCCGGAGTCGGCAGCAGAGATCATTCATGGCTAAGGTGCCGGCGGTCCGATTTGTCTGCCAGAGCTGCAGCGCCACCTACACGCGCTGGATGGGCAAGTGTGAGCAGTGTGGTGCCTGGAACTCGCTAATCGAAGAGGCGGCGCCGGCACCGGTGGCTGGCGGACGAAGCGTCTCGGCCAAGAAGGCGTTGCAGCCGACCAGCTTGGGCGAGGTACAGACGCAGCGGTTGCCGCGGTTTACCACTGGCTTGGGCGAGGTTGACCGAGTGCTGGGTGGCGGCATGGTGCCGGGCGCCATCATGCTGCTGTCGGGCGATCCGGGTATCGGCAAGAGCACGCTGGTGCTACAGGTGGCGGCTCATTTGGGCGCGGCCGACCGGGTTCTGTACGTTAGTGGCGAGGAGAGCGCTAATCAGATTAAGCTGCGGGCCGAGCGGCTGGGCCTGGCGGCGGCTGGCCTGGATCTGCTGTCGGAGACCAACGTCGATGCCATTGCCGCCACCATCGAGCAGGGCGACTATAAGCTGGTTATTATCGACTCGATTCAGACCATGGCAGTCGAGGCCCTGACTGGCTCGCCGGGCACGGTCGGCCAGATTACAGCCAGTGCGCAGACTCTGCAGCTGGTGGCCAAGCGCCGACATATCGCCATGCTCATCATCGGCCATGTCACCAAGGAGGGCAGCATCGCCGGACCCAAGATCTTGGAGCATCTGGTTGATGTGGTGCTGTATCTGGAGGGCGATCGCTACGGTGCGTTTAAAGCCCTGCGCGGTATCAAGAATCGTTTTGGCTCCACGAGCGAGGCTGGTATCTTCGAGATGTCGGAGCGGGGTTTGGCGCCGGTAGTTAATCCGTCGCAGGCGCTCTTGGCCGAGCGCCAGCCCGGCCCAGGCTCGGTGGTGCTGGCCACGCTCGAGGGCAGTCGGCCGCTCTTGGTGGAGGTGCAGGCGCTGGTAAGTTCAACGGCTTTTGGCTATCCCAAGCGCACAGCCGTTGGTTTTGATCTCAATCGGCTTAATTTGCTGGTAGCGGTATTGACCAAGCGAGCCAAGTTAAATTTGAGTTCCTCAGACATTTATGTTAATATTGTCGGTGGACTGCGGGTGTCTGAGCCGGCTGCCGATCTAGCAATTATTCTCTCCATCGCTTCGGCCTTTAAGGATGTTCCAGTTCCGCAAAACCTGGTAGCATTCGGCGAGGTTGGTCTGAGCGGTGAGATTCGCTCGGTTAGTCAGGTAGCTCAGCGCATGGCCGAGGCTAAGCAGTTGGGGCTGACATATGCCATTGGCCCGCATCGCCAGGCCGATCAAGGCATTAAGGGTGCAGCCACTATTGCTCAGGCCGTCGAGTTCATTCAAACTCGCTAGAATTCATCACTAATTAATCGTTAAAAGGACGTAATTATTATGACCAATACTATGGTCTTTTCACTGGCTATTATAGCCATTCTGGTAGTGTTGTTAGGAGTGCTGCGGCTGCGCCACATCTCGCTGCAGGCACTTATTTTGGGTGTTATGGGCTCGATTGTGGGCTTAGTGCTAGGCGCGCTGGCTAGTGTGCCACTTAGCAAACTACCTGAGCCGCTCGGGAGCACGCTGCCCATGGTGGTGTCGGTGCTGTTTACGATCGGTGCCATCGTGGTGGTCTCGAGCCGTCGAGCGGCCTTCTTAAAGCTGCTGCCGTTTTTGGCGCTTGATGCCAAGGACAAGCCGACCGAAGCCTCGATGTCGACAACCCCGGTGCCGGCTGCAGTCGCAGTGGCAGCGCCCGGTCAGATACTGGTTGATACCTCGGTTATTATCGATGGTCGTATCGCCGACATCGCCGAGGCTGGCTTCGTGCCGGGCGTATTGGTGGTGCCGCGATTTGTCCTGGCCGAGCTACAGAACATCGCCGACTCAGACGACGCCATGCGGCGCGGTCGTGGTCGCCGTGGCCTCGAGGTGCTTAACCGTCTCCGCGAGATGGCTGACGTGACCGTTGAGATCACCGAGGAGGACGCCCCGAATATCAAGGAGGTTGATGCGAAGCTGGTGGCGCTGGCGCAGCGGTTTAGCTGTAACGTGCTCACGACCGACTATAACCTCAACCGCGTGGCTCAAATTCAGGGCGTGCGGGTGTTGAATGTGAATGAATTATCGAATGCGATTCGGCCGGTGGTGCTGCCGGGCGAAGAGCTGATGGTGCGCGTGGTCCAGCCGGGCAAGGAGCGCAACCAAGGCGTAGGGTATCTCGCCGATGGCACCATGATTGTGGTGGAGAATGGCGATAAGCTCATGGGCCAAGAGGTGCTTACCGAAGTAACTCGCGTCTTTCAGACGGTTGCCGGCAAGATGATCTTTGCCACGCCGCGACGGACAGGAGGCAACGACCAGCCCCGCGGCGGTCACGGTCGCCCGCAGGCGCAGGCCGCCCCGGCCCCGGCAGCCAGTCCGGCCGCCGAGGCCGCGGCGCCAGCTTCAACCCCGGTTGCCGCGCCCGCGCCCAAGGCGGCGGAGGCGGTTACGCCAGCCGCGGCCGAAGTAGTAGCGGCGCCGCCGGCCGCCGAGACGGCCGCCCACCACGGTGGTAGCCAACGCGAGCGCGGGCGCCAGCGGGGCCGCGATCGCCGAACCTCTGGCGGCCAGGCTGGACAGGCGCGCTCGGTCGATCGGGCGGCCGGGGATCGCTCGGCGGCCGCTGAGCCCGCTCAGCCGCTGCCGCTTGAGCCAAACCAAACCCATCGACCCCGACCACAGCAGCCTCAGCGAACCAATGATCGCCACCTTCCCAGCAGCGCCACGCTCGAGAATCGTCTCGTAAGGCAGACGCAGGAGCGCCAGGTACGCCCAGCGCCGGTGGCTGACTCAAGCGATCACTCCCCTGACGGCCAGTAGTTTCTCGCTTATAACGCAAGGTTGACCTGCGGCTACGCTATCAATAAGCGTAGCCGCTTTGGTATAATGACGCCATGTCGTCCATTAGTCATTATCATCGCATCGTTCGGCATGGTCGCCATCATCATCGGCATCACTGGGCCTCGTTTATTCTGCTGGCCATCGGCATTGCCGGGCTATCGCTAGCCTCACGCGGATCACTCGATACGCTGGTTTTTTTGCGCTTCTTTGCTGGCAGTCTCCTTAGCGTCACCATTGCCTACGTTGTCTGCCTGGTGCTCGGCTTGCTGATTGGTCTGGCGGCTGTCGTTACGCCTCGGCTCGAGGCTCTTCTGCTGCCGATCATCGACCTAGCCCAGAGCTTTCCCACCTTTGCCGTTCTGCCGGTGCTGGTATTCTACTTCGGCCACACTCGCATCACGGTGGTTACGATCCTAGTCATTGCCATGATCTGGCCGATCGTCTTTAGTGTTATCGGCGGCTTCAAGGAGCAGCGCGAGGACGAGACCGAGGCAGCGCTCATCTTTGGCGCGCGGGGCTGGCGGCACTTCGCTTACTATCTTTGGCCCCTGCTGCGCCCGCAGGTCATTACCGGCTCGATCATCTCCTGGGGCCAAGCTTGGGATACGATCGTTGGTGCCGAGATCATCGCTGGGGTAGCGGGAGCCGGCCACTACCTGGGCGGGCTGGGTGATCGTGGCAATATTCAAGTGCTGGCGTTGGGGATCTTTGTGTACTTATTCTTAATCTTTGCCATCAACCAGGTCCTGTGGCTGCCCTTGCTGCATCGTTACACCAAATATACGGCGGAATCATGAGAACCTTTGAGCTCCAGCACATCACCAAGCAGTACGACGACGAGACGACGACCGATCTGATCTTGCAAGATATTAACCTGACGGTTGAGCCGGGGGAGTTGCTGTGCTTGATGGGGCCGAGCGGTTGTGGCAAATCAACGCTGCTGCGAATTATGGCTGGCTTAGTAGAGCCGACCTCAGGCCATGTAGTAAACCGGCCGCCGCGCATTGGCATGGTCTTTCAGAACTTCGGCCTAATGCCGTGGCTAACGGTGGCGGACAACATTGGTTTTGGGCTTAAAATGGGCGGCCAGCATCCCAAAGCGATTAAGCGCGAGGTCGACCGGCAGATCGAGTCGCTGGGTCTGCACGGCCTAGGCCAGAGTCATCCCAAGGAGCTATCGGGTGGGCAGAAGCAGCGAGTTGGTATCGCTCGGGCGCTGGCTATCGACCCCGATGTGCTGATGCTTGATGAGGCCTTCTCGGCGCTCGATACGGCTACCGCCGAGGAGCTGCGGGCCGACTTGCTGCGCATCTGGCAGGAGACCGGCAAGACTATCGTAATGGTGACGCATCAGCCGGCCGAGGCGGCGCAGCTGGCCAGCCGCATCGTGGTATTTACCGGCCGGCCGGGCGCAGTCGAGCAGATTATCGTCAATAAACTGCCGCGCCCACGCCACCAGCGTAGCGACGAGTTCTTTAAGCTGGTCGATCGGCTCGAGGGTTACGTCCGCGCATAGATTGACCAGCTGCCTTGGGCACTGGCTATCGCGCCGGCCTACTGGATCGTAAACGTCATTGGCGTGGTTTGATCGCCCGTATCGGCCTTAACGTACCAGGTGTGTGTGGTTGGCGTTAGCACCGGGTAGCTCTTGGTGGTAGCGGCAGTCGGCGCTCCCCGCGGTGCCCCGTCGATATAAAGCGTGTACTGGCTGGCGCCGCTCTCGGCCGACCAGCTAAAGGTGACGCTACCGGGCGACATAGTAGCGCCATTGGTCGGCGTGAGGCCCTGGAAGCCGCTGGTACCCGATCCGGTATTGACGACGTTAACCGTAGCCTCATCTTGACCTTGGCGCAGCCCGGTATCCGTTACTACGGCTTTAAAGGTGTGGGAGCCGCTGGCGCTGGGGCTGTAGGGCACATTGTAGTTGCCGCTGGCGCTGAGCTGCTGGGTCGAGACCACCTGGTCGTCAAAGTAGACGTCGAGCTTGGCCGAGCCGGTACCAGGCTTGGTGGTGCCAAAGGTGCCGAGTGTCACATTGATGTTGAGATTGTAGGGCCCGCCGCCCGAGGCGCCATTGATCTGGACGCTGGGGTTAACGTCGTCGCAAGAGTGGACGTCATCGGTATCGGTGATGCCGGTGTCGACCACCTGCTCCTTGGCTAGGTCTGGCGTACAGTCGGTGGCTAATTTGCCCGAAACCTTATCGATCGTCACAAATTTCTTGGCCGGCGCTTTGTACCACTTGGGGAAGAAGTCGTTGGCGGTGGTCGATTTGAGCGAGCTAGCTGAGTTGGGCAGATACTGGAGGCCGGTTGGTTTGTTAAACGTTTCGATCGGCTTGCCAGTGAGGGCAGCGCCCATAAAGCCGCGCCAGATCGGGGCCGCGATATCGACGGCCTGGCCGGTCATGGGCGAGTCGTCGTTGTTGCCGGCCCAGACGCCGGCCACAATCGAGGGTGTGTAGCCGATGGTCCAAGCGTCGCGCACATCGGTGGTGGTGCCGGTCTTAACGGCTGTACCCTGACCGGCTTGGCCGCTGGCGCTGTGGCCCGGTACGGTCAGGTCATTAAAGAAGACGAAGGCGCCGGCGCCGCGATCGGCCAGGATGTTATTGATCATGTAGGCCACTTGGGGATCGAGTACCTTCTTGGGCGCGGCCACTTTGGTGTTGTCTTCGATGACATGGTCTTTGTTGTCGTAGATCTTGAGCGCCATCACCGGATCGTAGTGCTGGCCCCCGTTGGCGAAGCTCTCGTAGGCGTTAACGTGGTCGGTTAGCTTAACCTCGCCCGAGCCGAGCACCAGGCTGAGGCCGTAGCTGTTAGGGTCATTGTTGAGCGTGGTGATGCCCATAGCGTGAGCCGTGGCTAGGCTCTGCGGCACGCCGGCCAGCTTAAGCGCCTGCACGGCTGGAATGTTCAGCGAGGCGTCGAGTGCCGTGCGAATGGTGACCGGGCCGCAGACCTCACAGCTGCCGCCAAAGTCGCGCGGGTGGTAGTCAGAGGCGAACGATTCGGCCGTGGCGATGCTGTCGTCGAGCACGGTGCCGGCGCCGTAGGTGGTGCAATTGGAGCCGGTGCAGCCGTTCATGTTCTTGGCAAATAAGGTGGCGTACACATACGGCTTAAAGCTCGATCCTGGCTGGCGCTGACTGGTGGCTACGTTTACCTGGCTCTCGGCAAAGTTGTACGAGCCCACCATGGCTAGCACCTGGCCGTTATTGGGATCGGCTGCCACCAGTGCGGCGTTGGAGCCCTTGCTGCGTACCAGGTTGGTGTAGTTGTTATTGTGCGCGTTGGGGTTAACGGCTGTCTTGCCGTCGGGCGTGCAGGTGTCGTTGCCGGTATTGTAAATGGATAGTTCGGCACATTTTTGCAGATTGGGGTCGAGCGTGGTAACAACCTTCCAGCCCCCCTGCTCCACGGCGGCTGTGCCATACTTTTGCTCCAATTGGTCTTGCAGTGTATAGACGAAGTTGGGTGCGGTTACGGCGCTATAGAAGGCCGGCACATTGCTAATGCCGTCCTTGCCGTTGTGCAGGTCGGCCACGGTCCACTTGGCGGCGTTGGCTTCGGCCTGGTTGATGTAGCCCTGAGCGGCCATATCGTCGAGTACCAGATGCTGGCGATCGATCAGCGCATCGGTGTGCTCGCCGTAGGGGTAATAGTACGACGGCAGGTTGGGGATAGCCGCCAGCATGGCCGATTGGCTCAGATCGAGGTGTTGGGCGCAGTTGGTGGTGCCGTAATTGCTGGGCGCCTTGGAGAAGTAGGTGCGGCAGGCGGCCTCAATGCCGTAAGCGCCGCCGCCGTAAGGAATCTCGTTGAGGTACAGCTTAAGAATATCATCCTTGGAGTAGAACTGATTGATCTCGATCGAGAGAATCAGCTCCTTGATCTTGCGGCTATAGCTGTGCTGGTCGGTGAGGAGCGCGTTCTTTACGTATTGCTGCGTAATAGTGGAGCCGCCGCCGGCCGAGGTATCATGCGTTACTACACCCTTAAAGGCGCGAGCCAGACCCGTGACCGAGAAAGCGCCTTCTTTGTAAAAGTTCTTATCCTCAATGGCGATGGTCGCCTGTTTGATGGTGCTGGGCATCTGGTTAAAGTTGATGAGCAAGCGGTTCTGGTCGCCGTGAACCTCATAGAGCTTGGTGCCATGACCCGGATTGGTGAGCTCGTCGCGGGCGTAAAAGGTGGTGGTGAGTCCGAGCTTGCCGTTGTTGAGCTTGCTGGGTGAGGGTAGGTCTTTGGCGTACCACAAAAAGACCAAAAAGATCAGCAGAACGCCGGCACCAGCAAGCTTGGCTAGGCGCTTAACGCCATCCCAGCTGAGCCAGTAGGCACGAAAGTGCGCTGGCGTAAACGATAGAAAGAACCGTTTGATATGGCCCCTAAGCCCTTTAGTGGTATCGGTAATGGGCTTAGCCGGACGGCGAACACGGCGACGAGTTGGCATGCTTCCTCTGTCTCAATAATTACGATTAAGCTTAATTCATTATAGCAAAGGTTTGCCCAGAATAGGCTGAGAATGTGCGGCTGTAGGCTGAGGCGCTGCCAGGAGCGGACGATGATCCGCCCCTGGCAGCGCTCGTGTGGTTGGCTACGGCTTAGTTAGCAGGTCGGGCGTAGCCAGGGCCGTAAAGTAAGCAAAGAAGAGCCGCTCCCAGGCGGGATGCTCCGGTTGAGTTGCCCACTGGAGCCACTCACTGCCGTCCCCGTATGATCGGGGCCGCACGAGCTCCTGGTCGTCCAACTCGAGGCGCAGAGAGGCGAACCGATGGACGGTTCGCCGGTCGCCTTCTGCCACCACGACAAGCCCATGCTCGGCCAGGGTAGTGATCATGCGCTGGCAGAGGCTCCACCAGCTCTCCTGTTGAGTCATTTGGCGCGCCAGAGCTTGAGAGACGCGGCCGGCCAGCGTGTTGTAGAACTCCGGCGGCTCCGCTCCGGGCAGGTGGATGTCGACCAGTTGCCGCCAAGGATCTAGCCATAGCCCTTGCCGCCAGAGCTCGGCGATGAGCAGCCGCCGCAACTGGGTTACGGCGGCTGCGATCTCTGATGCTGGGCGGTTCAGGTCTTGCAGCTGGTCCCTGACCTGGATGTAGAGTGTCAACCGCTCAACAGCCTGCCGATGGCGGCGAATGGCGGCTTCCGCCTCCAGGGCGGTCTGTAGCCGTTGCTGGTAATCGGCGAGCGAGGCCTCGGGGTGGTCGCGCAGATAGGTTGCCACGTCTGGCCGATCAGGCTTCTCCAGATTGACGCCATGGCAGAGCAAGAAGCCGATGTGGGTATCCGGCTGCTGCTCGGCAAACCGTTGCACTGCTCGGGTGGCTTCCTCCGCCGAGGCGGCATCGGGGGTAACGGGGCTCTCGGAAATGAGAGACTCCTTTCGTTTCAAAGAACGAGTGAGCACATAAAGGGCCAAAGCCCCACAAACCATATAGTTCAAAACTCGATTAATCAAGCCGCGGCCGTCTAAATAACGCAAGACCGCCGGGAGGACAACGTTGTCTTCCCGGCGGTTGATGGGGGAGCGGCTACCAGTCGGCAGTTTGGTTGATGGCTTCATCGTAGAGGCCCCGTAAGCTAGCGGGACCGCTCTGCTTCTTGAACAACCTGTCTGGCCGCAGCCTCGGCGAATTGCTCCAGTTGCTCTGCCGTTGGCTCGGGTCCAGGCAGTTGACCGTTGACCAGTTCCCTCCAGGGCTCATTCTGGGGTCCGACCCACAGGTTCAGATGCCACAGCGCCTCGATCAGCTGGAGTCGGAAGAGGGGCCGGGTGTGAGGAAGTAGTTCTGTTGCTAGCCCAGCCTTCCGCAGCCTGGCCTCTATCAGTTGAAATGTTAGGCGAAAGCGGGCTATGTGGTGGAGACCGGCAACTTCGGCGGGGACAATCGAGCCCCGGTCGAGTTGTCGTTCACGGCGTTTGATTACTTCGGCGCGTATGGCTTGAACCTCTGCGGCTGTAAGGCGACGGCGACCAGTCTCAGGCTCGGGCGCTAGAACCGGCGCTAGTGGCCCAAAGCTAACGCCGCGCCTCGTGAGGAACTCCCGATAGAAACTCTGGAGCTCCTCCAGGGCAGTTGGGTCGGGTGTTGGGTCTTCGAGCGATTGCTCTGAGATGGCGTCCTCCTGGGCTGAGAGATGAGCGGTACGACACGAGGTCGCTGACTACGTTACAATAATGTGGTAACTACGTCAATCGGCCGCCACTCCAAGCCATCAGCACTGGGCCGGCCGGCCGCAATCTGCTACACTAGGGCCCATATGGATATCGACGAATTACTGAGCCGCGGCGTAGAGCAGATCATTCGCCGCGAGGAGTTGGAGCAGGCGCTTAAGAGCAAGCGCAAGCTGCGGCTTAAGTTTGGCGTGGACCCGACGCGGCCCGACATTCACCTTGGCCACGCAGTGGTGCTGCGAACGCTGCGACGGTTCCAGGATCTGGGCCACACGGTAATCTTTTTGATTGGCGACTACACCACCAAGATCGGCGACCCGTCGGGCAAGAGCAAGACCCGGCCGATGCTGACCGACGACGAGATTAAGGCCAATGTGAAGACCTACTTGGACCAGGCCGGACTGATTCTGGACTTAAAGAAAGCCGAGATTCGCTATAACAGCGAGTGGCTGGGTAAGCTCGACTTTAATGAGCTGATTAAGCTGGCCTCGCAGGTGAGCGTGGCGCAGATGATCGAGCGCGACGACTTTAAGAATCGACTGGCGGCCGGCCAAGAGTTGGCGCTGCATGAGCTGCTCTACCCGCTGATGCAGGCCTACGACTCGGTGGCCTTGGAGGCTGACGTGGAGTTTGGCGGCAATGACCAGCTCTTTAATCTAATGGCCGGCCGAGCGTTGCAGAAGAAGCTGGGCCAGGCGCCGCAGATCGTCTTTATTATGGAACTGCTGGTGGGCACCGATGGCGCCAAAAAGATGAGCAAGAGTCTCGATAATTACGTCGGCATCACCGATGAGCCGGTCGATATGTATGGTAAGGTGATGAGCTTGCCCGATAGCCTGATTGCGCCGTACTACAAGCTATGCACTGACGTGCCGCTGGGGGCGATCGACGAATTGGTGAAGACGCTGGCTGGGGGCGCCAATCCGCGCGACTCCAAGGCTAGCCTGGCGCGCGAGGTGGTGCGGCTCTACCACGGCGAGGCCAAGGCGCTGGCGGCCGAGGAAGCCTGGAACAAGCAGTTCCGCGATGGCGGCCGGCCCGACCACATCGAGGAGTTCGTGTTGTCCGACAGCCATATTCCTCTGGTCGACTTGCTCGTGGAGAGTGGCTTGGCCACGAGTCGGGGTGAGGCCCGGCGGCTGATTGAGCAGGGCGGTGTGCGTTTGGACGACACCGTGCAGACGCCCGAAGCCGAGCCCATCTTTGCCAATCATCAAATTCTGCAGGTGGGGAAGCGCCGCTACCTCAAGCTGCGGGTCAACTAATGCACGACTGGCAGCAGCGCCCGATTGGCTCCCTCAAAGGGGTCGGCAGCAGCATCGCCGAGAAGCTAGCGCGACTGGGCATTACTACCGCTGGTGAGTTGGTGCGGCATTTTCCGCGGCGACACGAGGACTTTTCTAAGATCGTGGCGATCCGGGCCATGCGGCCGGGCAACGTCACCTTTCGCGGCGAGATTGAGCGTGTGGCTAGCCGCTACGCCCGGGCTCGCAAGCTGCATATTACTGAAGCGATTATTTCGGATGGTACGGGCACGGTTAAGGCGATCTGGTTTAATCAATCGTATTTAGCCAAAACAATTCCGACGGGTACCCCGGTGCTGGTGAGCGGCGAGCTCAAGTTTCGCAATAATGATCTGGCGCTGCAATCGCCGGCCATTGAGGTGGCCGAACCGGGGCGCATTACCAAAGATACGGCCCGCATCGTGCCGGTGTATGGCGAGACCGAGGGGCTGAGCAGCAAGCAGCTGCGTGGCCTCATTCAACCGCTGCTGCCGCTGGTGGCCACCTGCCCCGAGACGTTGCCGTTGGAGGTGGTGGCCGAGGCCAAGCTCATGCCGTATGCCAAGGCGCTGGAGCAGATTCATTTTCCCAGTAGCATGGCCAGCCTCAATAAGGCGCGGTATCGACTGGCCTTTGAGGAGCTGTGGTACCTGATGTTGGCGAGCTTAGTGATTAAGCACGAGATTAAGACCGAGGCCACCGAGGCCATTGCTTTTCGGGTAGAAGTGGCCAAAAAGTTGGTTGACACGCTCGACTTTGAGCTGACACCAAGCCAAAAACGAGCGGCTTGGGAGATCTTTCAGGATATGACTCGCGAGACGCCAATGAATCGGCTGCTCGAGGGCGACGTGGGATCGGGCAAGACGGTGGTGGCGACGATGGCGGCGGTAATGGCATTGGCCGGTGGTTTTCAGGTGGCGCTGATGGTGCCAACCGAGATCTTGGCCCGACAGCACGAGGCCAAGCTGCGGCCGCTGCTGCAGCGGCTAGGCTACGATACCGTGCTGGTGCTGGGTAAGCAGCCGGCGGCCGAGCGTACGGCGGCACTGGCGCGGCTGGCCGACGACGGCCCAGTGCTGGTGGTGGGCACCCAGGCGCTGCTGGGTGAGGGCGTGGCGTTTGGCCGGCTCGGTCTGGTCATCATCGACGAGCAGCATCGGTTTGGCGTGGGTCAACGGCAGGCGCTCAAAGCCAAGAGCGGGCACCTGCCGCACCTGCTTAGCATGACCGCCACGCCGATCCCGCGCACGTTACAGCTGACGGTTTACGGCGATCTAGACATCTCGGTGATCGAAGGGCTGCCGCCGGGCCGCCAGCCCATTACCACGCGAGCGGTGGAGGCCAAGAAGCGCGACGAGGCCTATGCGTTTATCGATGAGCAGCTGGCGGCTGGACGCCAGGCCTTCGTAGTCTGCCCGCTGGTCGAGGATTCCGATACGTTGGGCTTTAAGAGTGCCACGGCCGAGGTTGAGCGGTTGGCCAAAGGACCGTTTAAGCATCGGCGCATCGGTCTGCTGCATGGCAAGTTGAGCGCGGCCGAGAAGCAGGTGGTGATGGACGAGTTTGCGGCCGGCCGTCTCGACCTCCTCATCGCCACTAGCGTGATCGAGGTGGGCATTGACGTGCCCAACGCCACCGTTATGTTGGTGGACGGCGCCGAGCGATTTGGCCTGGCCGCGCTGCATCAGCTGCGCGGCCGCATTGGCCGGGGCG
The DNA here is from genome assembly GCA_035479295.1 of Candidatus Saccharimonadia bacterium. Lineage (GTDB taxonomy): Bacteria > Patescibacteriota > Saccharimonadia > UBA4664 > UBA4664 > JARIHM01. The sequence goes on from DATIIV010000004.1 coordinate 23,325, forward strand.
GCCACAAGTCGTACTGCTTCTTGGTGGCCGAGTCCAAGGCCAGCAGCGCCGTTGAGCGCATCCAGGCGCTCGAAAAATCCCAAGATGGCTTCCGGCTGGCCCAAATCGACCTCGAGCTGCGCGGCCCCGGCCAGATCTATGGCCGCCGCCAGCATGGTACGCTCGATCTGCAGCTGGCCGACATCTCCGATGCCAAATTCTTGGCCGCCGTTCGCAATAGCGCTCTCAGATTTCTCTCAGACCCGGCCGCCATGGTAAAATACTCGCAAGTAGCGGCCCGGGTAAACGCACTCAAAGCCGTCACATCATTAGATTAGAGGCATTATGTATTCTGGCTTTGTGTTGCCCCATAAGACGGTGTCGCGACTTGGCATTCACCAGCGGTTTGATATGGCGGCTTATCGTATGATCGAGCCGTTGCTGCCGGTCGAGGCGTTTCCGTCGTCCAAGGATATCGTTTATTTTGAGGGTTACAATGGGCCCGACGGACTCAAGGTCAAGTCGCCGGGCGTAAACGAGCCGAGCCACTTGTATGATCCCGGCACCGATACCGGCGATGTGCCGAGGCATATCGCCAATCACTACCGCGTGCTGGTGGAGACGTTGCAGGCGGGCGACTTGGTGCGGGCGGCCTTTGAGGCCTCGTGGATGGCGCATTACATTGGTGACGGCCTGACGCCGGCTCACCATTGGCCACTTGAGGCCAAGCTGGCCGAGGCCGCCGCGCTGGTGCCGCAGGCCATGAAGGATGGCGACACCAGCAAATTTGCCGCTATCATCAAGAAACATTGGGCGGTGTGGGGTGCCAAGGGCCATATGTCAACCCATTTTAACTTCGAGATGGGAGTGGCCTTTGCCATGCTTATCTTCCCGATTCGGCCAGTCTTTAGCGAGGATGAACTGGCGCAGGCGCAACGGTTGGGGCCGGTTGAGTACTTTAAGACTCAGGCGCGCGAGGTGGCGGCTCTTAATTTGTACGATAAGTTCTATAAACAAGGCTGGACGGCCGATATCGCCACGACGGTCAAGAATACAATTGCGCCCCAGGCTGCTCGTACCATCGGTATAATCTGGCTCTTGGCCGCGCGCGAGGCGAGTTGAGAATCCTCGGCGGCGAGCTGCGCGGCCGCGCTTTTGAGCAGCCCAAAACCAGCGCCGTGCGGCCGCTGAGCGACAAAGTGCGGGCCGCCATCTTTGATGTGGCCGGCGTACCAATGGGCGGCGTGGTGCTTGACGTTTACGCCGGCAGTGGCGCGGCCGGCTTTGAGGCGTTATCGCGCGGAGCAGCCATGGTTGAGGCCATTGAGACCAACCCGCGCGTGGTCCGTCTCATCGAGGCCAACGCCGCCGCGCTGGGCTTGCACTGGGGTTATCTCTTGCACGCGCTGAAGCTGGAGACTTGGCTGGCGCTGCCTGGCAATCAGCCCAGCGCCGACCGGCCGCAGTCCCGCTATAATCTCATTATCGCCGACCCGCCTTATGCGCGCCTCGATGCCGAGCTGTTAGAGCGCTTGGTGCCGTTCTTGCGGCCCGAGGGCGCCCTCGTGGTCTCGCATAGCAGCAAGTATCGGGCGCCCGAGCTGGCCGGCGCTAGCTTAGCCAAGCATAAAGTTTATGGCGACACGGCCCTTAGTTTTTATACGCTAGCGTAGGTCTGGGGGCGGCGCCTTCTCTGGCCGCTGGCCCAAAGTTCGAACCAATGCTAAAATCAATAGCGTTCGCGTCCAAACCGGCGCGCCAAGCTGTGCGGATGTGGTGGAATGGTAGACACGCTAGCCTTAGGAGCTAGTGGGGGCAACCCCGTGAAGGTTCGAGCCCTTTCATCCGCACCAGGAATTACTTTTAGGATAAGTGACCATCCGTAACTCGAAGCACATCTCGCTTGTCGCCAAACTTGCATTAGCGGTCGGCGTCGCTTTGCTCGTGCTCGGACTGGGTTTTGGTCTGTGGCTTCATTCGCTTAGTTTTCAAGCTTACAAACCTGGTAAGCTGCCGTCCAATCTTGTGGTGACGAGCCATACCATTATTATTAGCAAACAGGGGAGCGGAGATGGCGGTTACCTCAAGACCATCACCTACCTGACCAACCAACCCGAGGTTACAATTGGCGAGCAGAAGAGCTCACCGACCGACCATACTAATCGGCTCTTTAGCTGTGCAGAGCACTTGACTAATACAACTTGTACCACTCATATGTCGCCACATCATCAAACTTACTCGGTTCAGACTGCATTTGACTCAGCCGCTGATGGTACCTCCGGCCAGCCCTTCGACCAAACCATTTCATGGCTGCGTGGTGATACCCTTATTTGGATTACGCTGGAAGGGAGGCAAGCGCAGGCTTACGATGCGCAAAGCTGGGGTGCTGTTATTGATGACTTTAGTCCGGTTAACTTTGGCCTGGAACTTACTCACGTTCAGAGTCCATCTGAATGCGAGTCTTGTGGCGGGTAGAGCCTGGTTCCGTGGCGCGTGCCAGTAGGGGTGCTGGGGTCCCACGATCTTTTGCCAATTTGACGCAATTATAATATAGTATCCATCGGCTTCGGCCGATGTGTTTGTGTATCCACGCAAGGCGCAAGGGAGAATCGTGAAGCGGTTACGCGTAGTGGCGGGGCTGACGGCCCTGGTGATTCTGACTGCCATAGCAACGGCCTGCAGTTCGACATCATCGGGCTTGGCGCAGCCGGCCAACGCGAGTGGTCGAACCATGGTGACGAGCGCCCCCGCCGCGGGGTCGCCCAGTACCAGCCAGCTGCCGTTATCCGACTACGGCCAGCCGGTACCGTCGTACCGAGGCAGTGAGGCGCCACCCACGGTGGCTTGTCGGCTGCTTGACTTGGTGGATCTGAATCGGCAGCTGGGCGGTCAGGTGGCCAACCACTTCTACGCCACGCAGTCGCCCAGCATGCACACCTCCAGCTGCTTCATTACGCACAGTGAGGTGGCGGAACGGGACGCCAAGCAAATCTTCGATATCGAGGTGGGCTGTCAGCCGTCGATACCGACGGCGGTCAGTCATGGTACGCCGCTGCCGGGTGCTCCGAGCGGCGCGACCTACGACGAAACCGGGGACGTGGGCCTGGGCTGGCTGAGCCTGACCAATTTGCGGCCGCTGCCGTGCTTTGCCAAGATTGGCCTCAACGCTATCAGCCAGCCCGACCACCAGCAGCGCTTGGTCTTGGCGGCGGCGGCATTGACTGCCATCAAGCAGCGGCTGAATGGCCTGACGGACTCGCTCATCTAGCCGTCCAACCACTCAAACGCAAGGACCTGATATGCGACGAATGTTTGCAATGGCCTTGGCCGCAGCAGGGATCATGGCGCTCGTAGCTTGCGGTACAGAATCGCTTCCTGTGCCTCGACCGACAACCCCGGCTAGCTCTACTACTAACCAGCCGCCACTGAGTAAGTACCGCTTGGCCTCGGGCCGGTTTGGCGGTCCCGAGCTGCCCGATACGGTGGCTTGCCACGCACTGACTCAGGGCGATGTGACCTACCTGATCGGTGGTGGCAACGCGCCGAATTCATTCGGTGCCGTTCAGGAGCCAGCCTCGCATCGCTCTACCTGCACCTGGCTCTATCTTCAGGATCCGGTTCAGGACGAGTCCGGCGACGGGTTTGCTTTGGCGCTGGATTGCGGTGCGGTAAATCGCGCTGACGGTCAGCCGCTCGACATCGGCGTGCCGGGGGCGACCTACGCCGCCGCCGACAACCTCGGCAGCTTTATACAGGGACCCTGTCTGGTCGAGGTCCAGCCGATGCCACGCGGCTCGGCCGACAAACGGCAGCTGGCGGGCGAGGAGCTGAAGGCGGTCTACGCCAAGCTGGCCGATCAGCCCACTCCCTTCATTTAGTCGATACGAAGGCCCGACCGGATCATCTCCCGGTCGGGCCTCGCTCGCTTGCTGTATTCATATAATTTCATGGATGTTACCCGGTCCGGCTCGCGCAGAGTCGGACCGGGTAACAGGGTGCCCAGCTACAGCTTCAGCGCCCAGTTCTCCCGGGCGTAGGCGGCCATGTCGGCGGCGTTGCGCGAACCCGGATTCGCGTACTTGAAGTCTGGCAGTCGGGGATGGTGGTCACGGTGAACGCCGGTCCAGCGTAGCGTATAGCCCGTCTCCTGGATCGCTTCTGCGGCCATTAGTATTGCACCCCAAGGACCGTAGTGCTCCAAGTAGATGCTCTCAGCTAGGCTGAAGTCTTCCTGGAGATATCCGCAGACAGTGTATCGGTTGAGCGAAGCGCCCGGCGCCTCTTCTGCGGCAGCGAGCTCCCTGACTCTTGCGAGGTTGGGGACGATCCGATTGATCTCGGGCTCGCAGAAGGCGTAGCCCTCGTGAGCGCAACCAATGGCGATGCCGATGGACATTACTCCCTCGACGGAGGTCTCGCGCATCAAGTTGAGCGCAGCAAAAGCGGTGAGAAAATCGGGGTCGTTGACCCTCTCGCTCCAGACCCAACTGGGCCACTCTTCGGGCGGCACGCCCTCCAATACGCGGTGGCCCGTGGCCGTGAACCACTGTGCCATCAGCGGCTCGGCTTCGCGGAATTGGTCGCCGTGGTCTTGGCGGCGGTCGTGGTCGTTCGCGCCACGATGCCTGGCTTGGTGCCGGTGCCCGTCACATTGGGCACTGTGCTCGTCTGGTTACCCCCGCTGAAGCCGTTGGGCTTCACCTTGGGCGCGTCCGACGGGGCCACCGTCTTGCCGGTCTTGGTGTCCCTGTACTGCACCTTGTTCTGGGCGGCATCGGCCTCGGCTTGCTTCACATAGGTGACGTTGTTGGTGACATTCACCACCGTGGTGTTGTACTGCGCGCGCTGGCTGGCGTACTGCGGGCGACCCCCGTAGAAGTGGTCCCAGTACGCGTCCGGACGGCCCCAGTAGGTGTCCCAGGCATACAACGAGTCGTCCCAGGCGGTTCGCTCCCAGTCGTCCGCGGCCAGCGACCTGTCGTTCACCAGGTGCACCGCCCGGAAGCCCGATCGCGACGGACACTCGACGATCGGGTCGATCCGCCACAGGCACAGATTGACGCCGCGGTAGCTAAACGGCGTCGTTGGCTCCAGGTAGTCGGCGTCCGCGATCACCACGTGGGTGGTGGGCGGCGTGGCTGCCACGGTCGATCGGCCGCAGGCCACCCCTAATGCGCCAAGGGCCACGAACGTAGCCGCGGCCAACCCGGTCTGCCAGGAAAGCTTCTTGCGAGGCATCCGCCTCAACCTCCTCAATGTGAAGGGCAAATTGGCTGAAAGAGCGATTTGGGTAGGCTATAATTCGTTATATAGAGCCCGCCAAAACCCACGTCACTATATGTATTGCGCTGTTGCTTGTCAATGAATGAACCGCCATGGCGAGGCTCGCTGCCAGCCAACCCCTTTTGCGAACGGCTCGTTCGTGCTAACCTAGGAACCTATGGAAACCAATATCACCTCTCAGACCGAGACCGAAGCCAAATTTACCGTCACACTCAACGAAGCCGAGCTCAAAAGCGTAGTGGCGCATGTGTTCGACGAGCTGCGCCCCAAAGTGAAAGCCTCGGGTTTTCGGCCGGGTAAGGCGCCCGACAAGATCGTGGAGCGCGAGCTCGGCTCGAGTTACGTGCAGAACGAGGTGATGGAGCACGCCGTGCAGCAGAGCTATGGCAAGGCCGTGCAGGAGCTCAAGCTGCCAGTAGTGGCGCCGCCGCAGGTCTCGCTCGAGAAGTTTGTACCTTATACCGAGCTGGAGTACAAAGCCACCGTGGAGCTCATGCCCAAAGTCAAGCTAGCCAAGTACCAAGAGTTTCGCATTAAGCGCCCGGCCGTTAGCGTGGAGCCGGCCGAGGCGGAGCGCACGCTCGAGGATCTGCGGCGGCGCGAGGCCACGCGGCTCGAGGTGGAACGAGCGGCAGTCAAGGGCGACGAAGTTAACTTTGACTTTGCTGGTACCAAGGATGGTCAGCCGGTGGGCGGGGCTACGGCCAAGGGCCAGACGCTGCAGCTGGGTTCGGGTCAATTTATTCCTGGCTTCGAAGAGGAGCTGATCGGCCTCGAGCCGGGCGACGAGAAGACCTTCGATATTCGCTTCCCCAAGGACTACCACGAAGAGTCGCTGGCTAACCAGGTAGTGACGTTTGCCGTTACGCTTAACAAGGTGACTGAGCTGGTGCTGCCCGAGCTTAACGACGAATTCGTGGTTAAGATCAGCCCGTTTAAGACCGTTGACGAATTGCGGACCGATATTCTGCAGCAGATTACCAACCAGAAGGCCGAGACGGCCACGCGCGATTACGAGCAGCAGGTCTTGGATAAGCTCCTCAAAGAGAGCGACTACAAACTGCCTGACTCGCTGGTGCAGCAGCAGCTGCGGCGCATGCGGGCCGAGGTAGAGCAGAATCTGGCTAGCAGCGGCTTAGATTTGGCCAAATACCTCGAGCTATCCAATAAGACCGAGGACGAGCTCGATAAAGAGATGCGGCCCGAGGCCGAGCGCCGCGTCGGCCTGGCCATGATTCTAACCGAGGTAGCGGCCAACGAGAATCTGAGCGTTAGCGGGGAAGACCTCGATATGGAGATCGGCCGCATGAAGCTCAACTACAAGGACGAGGCCACCCGCGCCGAGCTCGATAACCCCAACACGCGCGAAGAGATCTACAACCACCTCATGGCCTCCAAGGTCATCGCCAAGTTGGTGGGCTACGCCGAGGGCAAATAACTCGTGGCGCTGCGGGCGGTCGGCTTCGACTACCTGGGCGTAACCGCGCTGCTGCCGGGACGGAGCATTTTCGAGCTGGTAGCCGAGATCACCGCCGTCGCCCCCGAGACCGTTAAGGCGGCTTACGTGCGCCATCATCAGGCGTTTCAGCTGGGCCAGATTAATCGCGATGAGTGCTGGAGTCTCGTGGCGACTGAACTGGGCCATGGCGATAAGACTGCTCGAGTGCTGGCGGCCTGTGCGCAAGACAAACCTCAGCCAGACGACCGCATTCTGGCGCTGGCTGACACTCTGCGAGCGCACGGTTATCGCGTGGGCCTGCTCACGAACCTGGCGCCGGGCGAATGGGCCGAGGATCTGCGGGCGTTTGGCGTCCACCAGCACTTTGATGCGGCGTTGCTGTCGGGCGAGACTGGTCTGGCCAAACCCGATCCGCGGGCCTTTCGGTTATTGGCCAAGCAGCTGGGTGTGGCGACCGACGAACTCGTTTTTATCGACGATCGAGCGGAAAGTATGGCTGGGGTTGAGGCGCTTGGGATTCGGCCCCTCCTCTATGAGAGTTACGACCGGCTTGTGATGAGCCTGGCAAAGCTGGGTCTTCCTACCGCGTAGCTTAATCGGGCCTCGCCATTCATTCCGCTTTTGCTATAATTAAGGCATGACTCACTACGATGCCATTATCGTGCTCGGTTCTAAGCCTCACCCGGTCACCTGGCGCTTTCCGGCGCATGTAAAGGCTAGCCTTAATCGCGCCGCCGAACGGCTAGCGGCTGGCGACGCAGACTATATCGCCGTCTCGGGCAAATGGGCTCTGGTATTCGACCGCCATCATATTCAGCCGCCGTTTGCCGAATGCGACGAGATGGCGCGCTACCTGCTGGGCCGGGGTGTGCCCGAGGGGCAGATTGTGCGCGAAGGCCGCTCCAAAGATACCATTGCCAATCTGTATCACCTTAAGCATTTACTGGCCGATCGCGAGGCGCGGCGGTTGCTCATCATAACGGCTGACTTTCGGGTGCCGCGCCTGCGCTACCTAGCGCATAAGATCTTTGGTCCCCACTACAGCGTTACCATCGAGGCGGTCTCGGCTCGCCGCAGTGAGGTTTACCCGCACGAGGCTGATACCCTGCGCCGCACTAAGCAGTTCTTGCGTCACATGGAGCCGGGCGACGACGGCTTTCTGACTTACAAGTTCTATCATGCCCACTATTACACCGCGCCCTACGTTAGTGCCAGCAAGTTGGGCGTGCAGCCGCGTAGTCATCATTTGTAGTGGTAATAGGTGGAGTATCTGATCGTGTCGGGCCAAAAAGTACGCTATACTACCTGCGAGCCAACTACGGCCTAGTCCTTTAGTCGAGATATCTCGAGCTTGTGCCGAGGAGCAACATGACGACTGCGCCATCTGAGATTGCTTACCCCGAGTCCCATCCCGATCATAGGCCCACATATAAGCCGCAGGTGAAGAACGGGTACTTTGTGGCAAGCTGCAGTTGTGGCCAGTGGTCGATGGAGGTCCCGCTGGTGGCAGGTGCAGGAAACTCAGGCGACGGCACGCTGGTTGAAGCCGAACGCGGCATTGCTGCTGCGCTGCACGAGCAGCACTTGCGGACCTATTGGCGGCAGGCGGTCGTTGGCTGGGATGAGCTGGTGAAGGCAGTTAGCCGGCACCAATACTTGAGCTCTGTTTGCGCCGACGCTATGGGCGGATTGTTGGGCCGGCTCGATCGGCACTCGCCTCGGAGCCGCCAAGAGTTTGCAGATGGGCTCGTGGCGCATGCCGAAGTCCGGCTGTGTCACTACGACCACCTCATGGACTGCCTGCGCGCGACTGGAGCAGAGGTGCCCATTGGCCCCTCTCGGCATAGAGTTCCGGTTAATGCCTGCTATCCAGATACAGCCTGGTCGGTCGAGACGCTGGCGCTGGAGGATCGGCTGGTGGCCCAGGTGGCCGACCGGCCGTTTCCGACTGTAGTGGCCGACCTGCTTGAGACTCTGGGCCACATATCAGAGCTGCAGCACCTACTGGGAGTAAGCGATGAGGCTATTCAGTCGTGGCTCGATGGGAGCAAAAAGCCCAGGCGCCAGCACGAAGACCGGGCGCGGCTGTGGCTACTGATCGTGAGCGTAGTGGCCGAGGGTGGAGCGGCTGACCGAGCTCGAAGCTGGCTTAGCCTGCCCAACGCGTACTTGGGGGACCACACCCCCTGGGAGGTGGCTAATACCGCATCGTCGCCCCTCTCGTTCCACCGGGTTCTGACAGCGGCACGAACCTTTGCCGAGCATATTCGGTCTCAGTGATCGCTAGCTCGAATGGGTGGATGGGCGACGAACCAATCGTCGCCCATCCATTCGAAGTTATGACGAGTCACTCTTGGCACTCGGCCTTATTGAGTGCTAATATAGATTCCAGACAAGGAGACCTAGATGACTAATCCGATGAACTCTATTTTGGTGCCCACCGTTATTGAAAAGACCGCCATGGGCGAGCGGGCTTATGATATTTATTCGCGCTTACTTAAGGAGCGCATTATCTTTCTGGGTACGGCCGTCGATGAGACGGTGGCCAACCTGGTAGTGGCGCAGTTGTTGTTCCTCGAGAGTGAGGATAAAGATAAAGACATTAAGCTCTATATTAATTCGCCCGGCGGCAGCGTGTACGCGGGCCTGGCCATGCTCGATACTATGAACTTGATTAAGCCCGATGTCTCGACCATCTGCGTGGGCATGGCGGCTAGTATGGGCGCGGTGCTGCTGGCGGCGGGGGCTAAGGGTAAGCGGTTCTCGCTGCCGCACTCGCGGATTATGATTCACCAGGGTTCGGCCGGCTTTGAGGGTACGCCGAGCGATATCGAGATTACGGCCCGCGAGATCCTGAACGCTCGGGGCACGCTCGATCAATTGCTGGCCGACGCCACCGGCAAGCCCCTGGATCAGGTTCACAAAGACACCGATCGCGATTACTGGATGAGCGCGGCCGAGGCTACCGAGTATGGTCTCATTGACCAGGTAATCGCGGGCTAACATGAAGAGCGGCCCCAACCCTGAGGGTTGAGGCCGCTGGACGGGTCGCTTAGCTGCAAGCAGGTGGTTTAGCTGGGTAGCCAGAGCGGCTTGATGAGGTAAACCGTGCCGCTGCCACCATGGGCTGAGTCTAGCCAGCGCCGCTCGAACTGGCTGCGTTGATAGACGTGATGCACCGAGGCGTTGTCTGGCGCGGCCGGGTCATTAACGATAACCTGGCCGTCGCCCGTAAAGCCTCGCACCACCATCAGGTGGCCGCGGCTCGCCGGAATGGGCGCGCCGTCCAAGTGTCGGTTCGGGTCGGTGTTGGCGTTGTCCCAGGCAATAGAGATCACCACTGGCACGCCGCGCTTGATCCAGACCTCGATGTCGCGCAGCGTGCTGAGCTGCCGCACCGACCCATCGAGCCCAAAGCTGGAGGCGTAGGCAGTGTTGAACGGCCAGTTGCCGGTGCCTTCGTAACCAGGATCGTAGGTGCCTTGGGCGGCGTAGTCCACTACGCCATCGCGGCGGCCGTTCTGGTCGAAGACCGGGTCGGCTGGCAGGCTAGCCAGTTGGGCCGCGGTTGGCCCTTTGTGCAAGTACTCCAGCACCATCGCCGTGGAGGTTGGGCTGCACCACACCTCGCCGCCCCCACCCGCGGCCGGGAACTCGCCGGCGTGGGTCTCCTGCGATAGCTCCGGCACCGGCAGATCGATGGTGTGAGTCATGGTGGTGGTGCTGGTGGGCGGCGGGTCGGCCAGGCTGGAGGTCGTAGCCGCCAGCTGGTAGACCAGCGGCCGAGCCTGCCCGTCGCCGTGCAGCACTACTTGCAGCCGATAGGCCGAGGGTGAGCCGTTAACGCCGGGGTAGTAGGTGTCGGTGTCGATCTTGCCGTCGGCATCGGACTGGTCGTTGACGCTGGTGCGGGTGAAGTTGGGCGTGTTCTCACTCGCCCAGCGGCCCATGATGTACCAACCGCTGGCGTGCCCAGCCACCTGGACTTGCAGGCGCACCTCGAGCCAGGAGCCGGCCGGCGTCTCGGCCTGCCAGGAGCTGACCAGGTCGCCGATGGGCACGCCAGGCGCATACAGCGGCGAGGTCCAGCTGCCCTGCGAGTGGCCAGGTGCTAGCGCCAGCGCTTGCCGGCCGTGGTTAACGACCGACTTAACGCCGTCGAAGCGACCCTCCACCAGCCCTGGTCCGCTCCAGGCGTGAAAGCTGGTGGTGCTGGCAGGCGGCGGCGTGGCAACGGCTGGTTCGGCTAGGCTCAGGCTCAATGGCACGACTGTACCGAGCGCTATTAGGGTGCGCAAAACGGTTCGGGCGATTGCCACAATGCTCCATTCTTGGCTTAGTAGAGTGATTTAAATCGGTCTCGCAAAGTGAAGCCAAAGCATTATACCGGGCTGGGTGCTTCTGCGGACTTAGTTATTTCTACAATTTGGCTCTTGTAATAGTAGCCAAGGCTTATAATTTTGCTGAATGTATTTTGGCGTCGATAAAGGTTCTCTAAACTAAAACGGAACAAGCCCTACAATTAAGTTACGGCAATAACTTAAACCAAGGAGTCTTGTTCCATGTATACCTTACTGAATCTGCCCCGCGAGGGCCAGGCCTGTGTCGAACTAGTGGTAGCTCAGC
>DATIIV010000005.1:0-36408 GCA_035479295.1 Candidatus Saccharimonadia bacterium
GGAGCAGTTGGTTTTGTATACAAGTACGGATACCGCGTACAATATTGAGTGACGACATAGTTGTTTTCCTGTTTGTTTAGAGCGGACAGAAAACAGTGTGTCGTCTTTTTAGTTGGGGTTCAAGGTGTGGGGTGGTTCAGGCCACAACTATTGACTAAGTGTTTCAAACCGTTTACTATATATTTTTTAACTAAGACCATAAGGACCTTATGCCGACCTCCTCGACGACGATCGAAACGCTGACCTCACTCCTGAGTCACTTAGTACGCTTTCCTACGGTGCCCGAGGACACCGCCACTAATCGCGCGGCTCTCGATTGGGTCCAGGAGCAGCTCAAGGGTCTGCCGCTCCGTATTGAGCGCCTGGAGCACAACGGCGTGCCGGCTCTCTTGGCTACCACTAAGCATCCGCGCAACCCCAAGCTCTGGCTGCTTGGCCATATCGACGTGGTACCGGCGCCGGCCAGCGCTTTTGAGCCGGTCATTAAAGACGGTCGGCTAATGGGGCGTGGTGCCTTCGACATGAAGTACGGCATTGCCTGCTTTATTGCGTTACTCCAAGAGCTCGGCCCGCAGCTGAGCCAGTACGACCTGGGCCTAATGCTAACCGCCGACGAAGAGGCGGGCAGCGCCGATGGCGCCGAGTGGCTGGCAGCTCGAGGCTACCGCAGCCAAGCTATCTTTTTGCCCGAATGTGGCACCAGCTGGCATATGGAGCTAGGCGCTAAAGGCATTATTAACTGGCAGTTAACTGCTCGGGGACAATCGGCGCACGGCTCGCGGCCGTGGCTGGGCCGCAATGCTATTGACCGACTGCTGCGGGTGGTGGATCTGGCCCGGCAGAACGTGCCCACCGAGCCCTGCGGCGACCCGGCGCACCTGCACTGCACCATGAACCTTGGCCAATTAACCGGCGGCGAGGCCGCTAACCAGGTGCCAGAGCTGGCGCAAGCTGCCCTCGATATGCGCATTGTGCCGGGCATTAGCCTCGAAGAGGCCGCCGCCTGGGTGGCCAACGCCGCCGCCACTGATGACAGCGTTGAGGCCAAGATTCTCTTTAGCAGCCCGCCGTTCCGCAATCCGGATGGCACGGCCGTCGAGCTGTTTCAGCGCCTGGCCAACGAGGCCTACGGCCAGCGCGTGCCCAGCATGATCGCCCATGGCACTTCCGACGGACGCTTCTTTGCCCCTCACGGCATCCCCATCCTTACCGTCCCGCCCCTGGGCGGCGGCCAGCACGGCGCCGATGAGTGGGTTGATCTGGCGGACTTAACGCGCTACTACGGCTTTATGAAGCAGTTCGTGCAAGAGTTTACCCACCTACCCAGCACGACTCGATAAGTTCGTTTGTCGGGCCCGCCCTAGGGCAGGCCCGACTTCAGGCCTTTCCGCCTAAACCGCAGCCTCTAGCTCAGGCAGGAAGTAGTCGTTGACGAATGACATCAGCACCGTCCTGTCCCCCAAGTACACCCGACGCGACCGGCCGGCAAACTGAGCCTCCGGAAAATAAGCCAGCGTGACGAGACCCGAGATGGGCGGGCGCAATTGCTGCCAGTGGCTCCGTCGACGATCGATGCTCTGAATTACCTGCTGGCCGGTAATTGGATGTTGCAAAGTTAGCCGCAGATTGCGAGCATGCGGCGTAGCCTCAACATACACCACTATGTAGGGCCGCGCCCGTTCTTCTAGCAAGCGCCGCTCCTCTTCTGCCCTAAGCTGGCGTTGCCGCTGCTGCTCAAGACGCCGCCGCCGGTTTTCGCGACCAATGACAATCGCTTTGCCCGCCAGCACCATAAGCGTGCCAAGGACATCCGCTGACAGCCCCAGCCACCAAATAGCCAGCAGCCACTGACCGAACAACCGAAGCCGCTGGGCGACGGACCAGAAATCTGGGTCAGACGGAACCACCAGGCCTAGAAAAGCCCCTAATCCCAGCATGGCCAGAAACAAACCGGTAACCCTCAGCGCTAGTAGCGCTCCAGCCCAGATCGTTTCTTTGGGATCGCGCTGTTTTAGCCAGCCCAACAGCTTAGAAGTCCATGACGGCTTCCGCGACAAGCGCACCTCACCTCTCGGCACGAGTACAACAAAGAGCGGGTCAACGTTGACCCGCTCTTTGTTGTACTCGCTCGATCGGACAGCGTCAAGCTCAAGCCCCCTGAACCTCGGCCCTTGTCCCGCCGCGCCCCTGCCTTATGGTTCTCCGAGCGAGGACTGCCTGAGCGAAGCGAGTTCCGCAGCTGGAAACTATAAGGCAGGAAGCGGCTGGAGCTAGGGTTGGGGCTGGAGCGGGAAAGCTGAGACTTAGCTCAAGCTGCAATGCTCAACCTTGATCAAGCATAAACCACCGTGCTAACATCACCCTGGCCGTAAACGTATGACAAGCTCTTCTCAAACTCATGATAGGAGCGGCTTTGACAACCCGACAAGCGATTGCCATCGCAGTCCTCATGGCCTTGGCCCTCTTTGGCGCCATCGGCTACGCCCGCAGCCAGGATCCCTGCGCTCAGACCCGCACCACGAATCTTCAGCTGGCTCTAGAGGACCACTCGCTGGCCGCCTGCGGCGGCAACCTGGAGTCTCAGAGTATCCAGTTTCTTGCACCAGACGATCGCGGGCAGTGGTATATCAGTACGTTCAGCGAGGTGCAAACGGCAGCCGGTGGTAGTGCTCGAAGCATTCGTCTGAACGTCGGCGCCAAGGGGCTGACGGCCTCCTTGCCAGCGCCCCAACCACGCCGCGCCACGGATGTGGATGGTCTTCCGCCCGAGATAGCCAGCTACTACCCGGGCGCCAATACGTGGCCACTGGTGTCTCCGTCGCCGCTCACGCTCAGAAACACTGATACGCCGCCCTACTCCTTGAGGCCCATCACCGTGGTAGCTGCGGCTGGCCACACACTTCAGGAGTATATCTATCGGCACATTGTTGCCTACTTGCCCGACGGCCAACCCGGCTACGTCTACAAGGGCTACATCAGCAATAGTGGCGGCAAGCTATACATTTACCGGGGCCTTTACTACACCGATTATCCGGATCCGAAGTCAGTCGTGCTGCGTCGTCAGAACGGGGTGCTCAATATGTGCGCCTTTCCGGGCTCGACAATACCCCCCGATAATGGCGTCCTCATGAACAATCCGGCTTACCTGGAGGTTACCCCAGGGGTTTCTTGCTAGACGCTATCGGCCTGCTCGGAGACGAGAGCACTCGCTTTCGTTTCCGAGCATGGGCTTCTTCTACCTAAGAAGCCCATTCCGTCTTAATCTTGTCCAACTTCACCAATCGGCTCTCAGCCTCAATGCGACGCTTCACTTCTACCGAGTCCTCGGCCAGGGTTTTGCGCGATACCGTCAGTCGCACCGGGCAGCCCATTAAGTCAGCGTCGGCAAACTTGGCGCCAGCGCGCTCGTCGCGATCGTCGTACAGTACCTCGGTGCCTGCGACCTGCAGCTCGTCGTAGAGCTGATCAGCCGCCTTCACCACCGCCGCATCGTCGCCCAGCCGCACCAAGTGCACCGCATACGGCGCTACGGCCACCGGCCACACCAGGCCGCGCTCATCGGCGTAGCGCTCCACGATCACGCCCATCAGCCGGGCCGGGCCAATGCCGTAGCTGCCCATCACCACCGGCTTTTGCGTACCGTCTTCGTCGGTAAAATGCAGCCCCAGAGGCTCGCTCTTGGTGGTACCCAGATTAAAGATATTGCCCACTTCGGCCGCCTTGGCCTCCACCAGCTCGTCGCGCTTGACGCCTAGCTCAGCCATCACCTCATCGGTCAGCACCTCTTCGTTGATAGCGATCTTCTTGGCTTTGTGCAGGTAAATAATGTCTTCGCCCGCCTCCGTCAGGGTCTGAAACTCGTGCGAAAACTTAGCAAACGCCCCGCCCGATGCATAGGTCAGATAGGTCCACTCGCCCAAGCCCAGCCGTTCAAACACTCGCAGGTAGGTCGCCTGCGCCGCCTCATAAAACGCGGCGTGCTCCTCATCGCTGCGAGCAAACGAATACATGTCCTTCATGATGAACTCGCGCGTGCGCATAATGCCGCTCTTGGCCCGCGTCTCGTTGCGCAGCTTGGTCTGAAACTGATAGACGCTGCGCGGTAGATCGCGGTAGCTCGCCACGTACTCCTTCATCATCAGCGTCATCTGCTCTTCGTGACTCCAGCCAAAGCCAACCTCGGTGCCATTTTTGAGCTTAGATTTAAACCACACGTCCACCTTGGCATCGTCCCAGCGATCGGTTTGCTCCCACAGCTCGCGCCGTTGCAGCGTAGTCATGGTGAGCTCCTGGCCGCCGAGCATGTTCATCTCCTCGCGAATCACGGCCATGATGTTGTTTAGTACCCGCAAACCCAACGGCAGCATGCCGTACACACCGGCAGCGTCCTTATAAATAAAGCCGGCCCGAATAAGCAATTGCGCGTTCTTGGATACTTCGTCCTTGGGCGCGTCGCGCTTGGTCTTGGTGATTAGCTGGGAAAGTCTCATGCAGCCTATTGTAGCTCACGGCGGGACTTTCGCCCAGCATTACAAAAATCACCCCGTGAGGCCGATTCGCTTGGTAACGATATCGGTCCCACGAGGTGTGACGCTAGATGAGGTGTTCCTCCTCATTGTCGAGTTGGACCATTAGACACTGCTTAAGCCAGTCCGCGCTTAAGGCCAGCCATGTGCCGTCGGCTAGCCTGATACTCACCTCGTCCTCCCGTACAGTGATAGTGGCGATGGCCTGGCCCCGACAGCGCTCCGTGAAGTAGGTAGTGAGGGCTATCCACTTAGCCTCAAGGATGCTCCGAGCTGCTGCTATCTGGGCTCGTGCAATCGCCCATGTCATAGCATCACGCGCTGCCTGGTCGGCCCGGTGCGTTCGCCGGAGCTGCGGGTGAATCAGGCGTAGCTTCGTCACGAGCACCTGGACGGTTCGATCTCCGCCACCCTCGGCCCTGGGCACCTGCTGGCGCCGGTCTTCCCACGTGCGGATACTGATGCGACCCGGTGATGTCTCGTAATACGAATACGCTGGATTGAGCGGCACCATGGTCCTACCGCGGAGCATGTGAAGCACGAGCTGGGTGCTCTCGCGCGTAACCATCACTACCGGCTTCTGCTGGCCAGAATCAGTGCAGATGCACCAGCCGCCGCTCTTCAAGAGCCTCTCCAGCAGAGATACCGACAACCATCGTTCATCGGTCACAAGAGCTCCTTAGTCCTGGACTTTCAATGGTGCTCGGATCATCTCCGATGGCGTTATTGTCGCCCTTCATGTCGCGTCACGAGCCAAACCCCAGGTCAGGTATAGTAGCATACTACGATCTGTATAACTACTTGTGAGGGCCGGTCAGAGCGATGAAAGCCAAATAATTGTTGAGCATATGCAGGGCCATGCCCGGAAAGATGCTTCTGAGGCGAGTATACATGAAGCATAGCAGCAGGCCCAGCACAAAGGTGTAAATGCTGACGTTGGCCTGCAGATGGGCAAAGCCAAACAACACGCTCGAACCGAGCGCGCCGCCCCAGACGCCCCACTTGGTGGCCAACGCCGGAAAGATAAAGCCGCGAAAGACGGTCTCCTCGATGATCGGCGGCACCACCACCAGCGCGACTAGCGCCAGCTGCGGGTGACTGCCAGCTGCATTAATGAAGTCGTTGGTCTGCGGCTGGCTGGCATTAAAGGCCGGCGCCAGCCACTGGATGAGATCGAGCAAGATGTTGCCGCCAACAGCAAGGATTAAAAATAGCGCCACCAGATAGCCCACCGCCTTAACCAGGCTAAAACTGCGCCACCCCACCTGCTGCCAACTGGCCCGGTAGCGCCGTAAGAACCAGCCAATCAGCCCCAATCCCACCACCGCCGTAGCCAGCGTCAGTACAAAGTTGGCCTGAATGCTGCGATCGGTCTGGGTGGTGTCGGCCAGGCCCTGCAGCAGCGTGTGCGCCCAGCTCGCGGCTGGCACCAGGTGGCTAACGGCGCTCAGTACCAGCACAATCACCACCGGCACCACAATCCAAGCGCCCAGGAACACTACCACCGAGCTGCCAATACCCCACGGCACCCGAAGGGGTTCAGGCAGGGCTTTGGTAAAGAAGTCTCTCATTGACGCTAGAAATACTTTCGCAGATCATAGACCGAGATCAGCAACATTAACCCGATCAGTACCATAAAGCCAATGCCGTGGTAGCGCGCCTCAACCTCGGCACTCCAAGTGCGCTTGGTGAGGCGCTGCACCGCCAATACGGCCAGGCGACCACCGTCCAACGCCGGCAGCGGCAGGACATTAAAGGCCGCCAGCGCCACCGAGATATTGGCCATAAATAAGATAATGTAGCTAGCACCCAAACTCGACAGACTCTTAAGAATAAACACGATGCCGACCGGGCCCGAAGCCGCCTCAGCCGCCTGCGGCACGCTGCTCGAGAAGAGCCCCAGAATGAGGGCGGGAATGTGAATAATGAGCTGCACCACGCCCACAATGGTGGCCACAAAGAGCGCGCCGGTAATGTATAACGCCGCCACGAGCGCCGATAACGGATCATAGCGCAACTTGTAGACCTGCTGCGCGGCCACGCCCAAGAAGCCGTCGGTGGTGCCCGGTGGCCGCAGCTTAACGGTAATGGTACGCTCCTGGCCGGCATGGCTCACGCGCAGACTCACCGTGTGGCCGGCGTGGGCCTGGGTGAAGTCGCGCAGAGCCTGATCGGTAGCGAGGGCCTGGCTGTCGACGGCCAACAGATAGTCGCCCCGAGCCAGGCCGGCCTTGGCCGCCGGCGAGCCGACCGACACCTCGGCCGCCAGCAGCTGCTTGGGCTGCGCATACGCCGGGTGCAAGAAACTCGGCTCAAACGGCGCGCCCAGCCCCGGCAAGCCCGTCAGGCACAAGCCGTACAACAGCACCACCGCGCTCAGCAGATTCATAGCTACGCCAGCCAGTAGAATTTTGGTTTGCACCCCAAACCGAGCCGCGCCAAACGTGCCCGGCCCCCGATCGGCCGCATCCTCACCCTTGAGCCGCACAAAGCCACCCAACGGCAGCAGGTTAATTGAGTACAACACACCCCGCCGCACCCGGCCGTACAGCTTAGGCGGAAACCCAAAACCAAACTCCTCTACCCCAACGCCATTGCGCCGAGCCAGAATAAAGTGCCCCCATTCGTGCACCAGCACCAATGACGCGAACAGCAGAATAACCAGAATGATCGTTAGCATTGGTCTCTATTGTACCTCATTGCGGCTAGATTATGCGAGCTGGAAAAGGCTGTGGACGGCGCGGCGCCGGTTTATTCGCCGCCAAAGCTGCGCCTTGGCCGAGGCCGATCGGACCAGTATCTCCTGCTGGCATCTGCGCCCTCAACTAGTCGTCAACACTTTGGCTTTCCGAATAAAACCGCTTCGCGCCCCGATAGCTTGCTAGACCGTCATGACCTCTTTGGTCTTGGCCGCCTCGAGCTCCTCGATGCGCTTGTGGAAGGCGTCGATCTTTTTGTTGAGCTCGGTCTCGGTAAACTTAACGTCGTCCTGAGTGGCCTCCTTGGCTTTCTCGAGCTTCTGGGCCTCTTTGAGGATGTCGTGGCGAATATTGCGCAGCGCGATGCGGCACTCCTCAACCTTAGTGCCCAGGCTCTTGACGATCTCGCGGCGGCGATCCTCGGTGAGCGGCGGAATATTCAGCCGAATCACGCTCCCATCGTTCATCGGGTTGAGACCTAGTGCTGGTGCCTCGCGCAAGGCTTTTTCGATCACCGGCAGCGCCCCTTTGTCCCAAGGCGTAATGGCGATGGTCTTGGCATCGGGCGTGTTAATCGAAGCGATAGCCTTGAGCGGCTGAGAAGTACCGTAATACTCCACGTGAATACCTTCGACCAGACCGGTCGAGGCTCGTCCCGTGCGCAGACTGTTTACGTCGGCCGCCAGATGCTCTAGAGCCTTCTCCATCTTGGGACCAGCCGAATCTACCAATGCTCGTATCATAGTGCGCGCCTCATTTACCCTCTTATTATGCCCTAAAGTTGACCGAGTTCGTAACGGACAAATCGCCGAATAACGATGTTCTCGCCCAATTTGGCGCTCAAGTTGGTGGTGAGGGTGCCCACGGTCTGATCAGGGTCCTTGACGAACGACTGGTTCATCAGACAGATACTCTCGTAGTACTTGGCCAGCTTGCCCTCAACGATCTTGTCGACGATCTCGGCCGGCTTACCCTCAACCTCTTTGCGGTAGATGGCGCGCTCCTGCTCCACCACCTCGGCCGGCACCTGCTCGGGCGTAATGTACTCGGGGTTGGCCGCCGCCACGTGCATGGCGATATCGCGAGCAAAGTCCTTAAAGTCGTCGGTGCGAGCTACAAAGTCGGTCTCGCAGTTGATCTCGACCAGCACACCGATACGGCCGCCATGCACGTAGGCCTCTACCATGCCGGCCCGAGCCTCGCGCTCCGAGCGCTTGGCGGCCGAGGCCTCACCCTTCTCGCGCAGCCACACCATAGCCTTGTCCATGTCGCCGCCCGTGGTCTCGAGCGCCTCTTTGGCCTTCATCATGCCGGCGCCGGTTAATTCGCGCAGTTTCTTGATGTCTTCAACAGCAATTGCCATCGTTAGGTTCCTTTTGTCGTAAATAATTGTAGCAAAATAAGGGGGCTTTGGCGGCTTCATTCGCCGCGGAAGCTGCGCCTTGGCCGAGGCCAGTCGAATCTATATTCTCTGCAAGATTTTGCGCAAAACAGCTAGTCGTCAACACTTCCGCTTTCCGAATAAAGCCGCGCCAGCCACTCGAGCTAGCTCACAAAGCTAACCGAACTACACCTCGTTCTGAGCGTCGCGCTTGCGGGTCTCGGCCTCTTTGGCGCCGGCCGCTGCGGCTTGCGCAATGGCGTGGGTGATGATCTTGACGGCCTTAATGGCATCGTCGTTGGCCGGAATGGGGTAATCGATCAGATCAGGATCGGCGTTGGTATCCGCCAGCGCAATCACCGGGATACCCAGCTTGCGAGCCTCGGCCACGGCGATGTCCTCTTTGGGCACATCCACCACAAACACTGCCGCCGGCAGACCATCCATGTGCTTGATGCCGCCAAAGACGCGGTTAAGCGCCGCCGCCTCGTTGCTAAAATCGAGGATCTCTTTCTTGTTGTACTTACCCTCAAACTCGCCGCTCTCGAGCCCAGCCTCCAGCTTCTTCAGCCGGTTAACCTGCAGCTTGATGGTACGGAAGTTAGTGAGCATGCCGCCCAGCCACCGCGTAGTGACGAAAGGCATGCCAGCCGCCTCGGCCTCCTCCTGCACGATCGGTGCGGCCTGGCGCTTGGTACCGACCAGCAGCACCTTGCCGCCCTTGGCCGCGGCCGCGTGGGCAAAGTCGATGGCTGCCTGCAACCGGGGAGCCGTCTTGGTGAGATCAATAATATGAATGCCGCCCCGAGCACCGTAAATAAACGGCTTCATCTTGGGGTTCCAGCGGCGGGTTTGGTGGCCGAAGTGAGCTCCGGCCTCGAGCAATTCCTTGAGGCTAACGTCTGCCATGGAAATCCTTTCATCGTTACCGGTCCCTGCCCAGTTGGGAGGATTTGCGGACCGGCTGTATCGTTAATTGAGCTATGACCCGGGAATTGTAGCAGCTTTTGAGGGTAAAGACAAGTGGATGTTTTGGCCATTACATTGACGAGAGACTCACCGCGTGGTTTAATAAGTTATTGCCACACCCATGCCCAGCAAGCCCTTTGGAGAGCCAATAACCTCAACCGTCCAGAAGGGACGCCCCATGACCATGCCAACGACGCAGCCCGGCCCTGCCATCGGCAGTCTCACCCAGATTGCCATGGCCGAATGCCTTGATGCCCTATCGCGCGTCGGCTTCACGGCCGATGACCTGATCGGCCTCACGAGCAACCCCGACCTGGCCACCCACCTCCTCCTGACCAAGCGGCTCGACGACGCCCGGCGCGCCGGCGACACCGTCGAGGTCTTCACGGCCAGCCAGCTGGGAGACCACCGGGTGATCGACCGCGGCCACAGCCTGTGCTACGAGCCCTGGTCGAACAAGCCGGTCAACGTGCGGCCCGGCGGCGAGTATGCCAGCCTGTCCTATCCGGTCACGAGCCAGTGGCAGCCGTTCCCCGGCCGCAGCAACCTCTGGCTCCTGGCGATGCCGGACGGCGTCGCCATCCGGCGGCAGCAGCAGCCGGCCGAGAAGCTGACGGTCTGGCTGGTCGACGGCGAGAACTTCTTGGACCGCCGCCTGCGAGTGCAGTACACCGCTCGCACCGGCCGCCCGAGGCTGGAGGAATACGACCCCACCGTGTGCGGCCGCTGGCGGCAGCACGCCTTCTCCCGCCGGCCCGAGGGCTTCGCGGTGCGCGACGTGCACATCAAGCGGGAGGATCGCAGCCGGCTCCAGGTGACCTACGGTCACGGGCGTGATCCGCAAGAGTGCCTCGAGGTCCAACTGTCGAGCAAGCTCGTGCAGGTTCTGCCCGGGCTGTGCGTCCGTCAGCCGGTGGCCAGAGGCCTGCCGGTCTGGCAGTCGTTGGTCGACCCCGATGCCGGCGAATGGGGCCCGGAGCAGACGTTCAGCCGGAGCTACGACTGGCACGCCTGCTCCGACGGCTTCCAGACCCGGCGCCGCTCCGTGGGCAGCCTCTACGAGTTCCGGCTCGCGGCAGCCTGAGCAGCACCAAGGCCCGGTGGCCAAGTTCGCGCGAATGCGAAACTTGGCCGCCGGGCCTTCACCATGTTTAGGCCTTGCTCCACGGCGCAGCAAAAAAGGCTCAGCCGCCTCGGGGGCTTCGAGGTCTGGCTGAGCCGTGTATCGGCGTCCATCATGTGCCCGGCAGCAGCCTCTCCACGTCTTTGACATAGGCTTCTGCTTGGCAGAGGTTCAATTGTGGTCCAGTACAACAGCCATGCTGGCCGCCAACTTCACTAGGTTACCGGCCACTCTGCAGTATGTCAAGAATAATAATCAGAATTAACATTGCCACTTACCCAAGCCAAAATTCGCCAAAAGCCTTAAATTAGCCTTGACCGTCAGCGCAATATCAGGTATGATCTACCAGTTATGAAAACCGGTATTCACCCCCAAGTTTACGAGACCGTCGTTCACTGCAACGGTTGCAACACCACTTTTACCCTCCACTCGACGGTAAAAGAGATTAGCGTGGAGATCTGCTCCAACTGCCACCCGTTCTACACGGGTAAGCAGAAGCTGATCGACACCGCCAACCGGGTGGCCAAGTTTGAGGCGCGTCGCGAGGCCAAGGCCAAGCACGACGAATCGCGGGCGGCCGCTCAGAACCGCAAGGACGAGACCTTGACCAAGGTTCAGGCCGAGCTCCAGGACGAGACGGTCGAGGCCAAGCCCACCACCGAGGCCTAGCCACTCTCGCTACAAAAGAGCGCTCGCACCCACCAGGCGGCGCTCTTTTTGTGAACGTGTAGAATAGAAGCAAGGAGTACCCATGGACGCCACAGAGCAGAAGTTTCGCGACGAATACACCGAGATTGCCGAGCAAATGACCAACCCGGCGCTGTTTGGTACGCCACAGATGGTCAAGTTGGCCAAGCGCCAGAGCGAGATTACGCCGGTGATCGGCCTGTACGACGAGCGAGCCAAGCTACGCGATGACCTGGTGCAGAGCCGCGAGCTGCTGGCCGATGCCGAGATGGCCGAGCTGGCGCGCGAGGAGATTCCGGGGCTAGAGACCGCGCTTGATGAGGTAAATGAGCAGCTGCGCCGAGCGCTGGTGCCGCGCGACCCGGCCGACGGCAAGAATGCCATCGTCGAGATTCGGGCCGGAGCCGGCGGCGATGAGGCCAGCCTGTTTGCGGCCGAACTCTTTCGCATGTATGGTCGCTACATCGAGACCCAAGCCGGCTGGCGCATCGAGCTGGTCAGCGAATCACCCAGCGACGTCGGCGGCTACAAAGAGATCATCTTTGAGGTTAAGGGCGACCAGGCCTACGGCTGGCTCAAGTACGAAAGCGGCGTCCACCGCGTGCAGCGCGTACCCGAGACCGAGTCTGGCGGCCGCATTCATACCAGCACCGTCACCGTGGCAGTGCTGCCGGAGGCCGAAGAGACCGACGTCGAGATTCACGACAGTGACCTGCGCATCGACGTTTACCGCAGCAGCGGCAACGGTGGCCAGAGCGTCAACACCACCGACTCGGCCGTGCGCATCACTCACCTGCCGACCGGTCTGGTAGTGACCTGCCAAGACGAGAAGTCGCAGCTCAAGAACAAGCTCAAGGCCATGGGCGTACTGCGCTCGCGGCTACTAGCCATGAAGCGCGAGGAGGCTGAGCGCGCCAGCACCGAGGCCCGCCTGTCGCAGATTGGCACCGGCGACCGCTCCGAGAAGATTCGCACCTACAACTTCCCCCAAGACCGCGTCACCGACCACCGCATCGGCCGCACCCAACACGGCCTGCCCGGCTACATGCTCGGCAACATCGGCGACATGCTTGAGGCACTACGGGCCGAGGACCTCAAGCTCAAACTGGAGCAGGCTGGAGCGTGACGAATCACGAGCTAACCATCCCCCTGCGCGATGGCAAGACCGCC
Source organism: Candidatus Saccharimonadia bacterium (assembly GCA_035479295.1). GTDB lineage: Bacteria > Patescibacteriota > Saccharimonadia > UBA4664 > UBA4664 > JARIHM01. The sequence continues at coordinate 12,556 of DATIIV010000005.1, forward strand.
TATGCCCGCCTCGCCGGTGATTGGAGCAAACCGCTCATCGTTTTTGTCCATGGCCTAACCGGCAGCATGGATGAGATATTGCCATATGAAGCCGCCAAGTACTTTACTAAGCACGACTACGGTTTCTTGGCCTTCAATTTATACGACTGGCGCGAGGGCAGCCGTCACCTGGCCAACTGCACACTAGCCGTGCACGCCCGCGACCTGGACGATGTCGTGGCCTATGCCCGCGAGCAAGGCGCACCGACCATCCACGTGGTCGGCCACAGCTACGGCGGCCTCACCGCTCTCTTGTCCTCGGCTCAGGGGTTCAATTCAGCCATTCTGCTCGACCCAGCCCACCCGGCCGTGCCACCGTTTGACGATGTAATTTACCTCAAAGAGATCGATGGTTACCTGGCGCGCGGTAGCATCGACCACGTCTTCAGTCGCGTCTTTGTCGAAGAAAATCGTAATCTCAAGACTGAAGAGATTATTAGCCAATACCATCTTCCAACCCTGGTTGTCTCGGCGGGCGACGGCATTCTCGTCGACGCTGGCGCCGACTACGTAGACCGATTAAAAGATCGAGTCCTCGCTCGGCAAAGTGTCATCGCTGGAGCCGACCACTGCTTTACAGCCGAAGCCGCCCGAGAACAAGCTTTTGCCGAGATGCTGAGCTGGCTACAATCGGCAAAGGAGCTAGATTAGTGCCCCAACCAAAACTCTTTATCATTACCGGCATCTCCGGCTCAGGCAAGACTACCGTGGCCCGGCAGCTGGTTGAGCACGGCGAGGTGGCCTTTGACAGCAAACTTAACCACGGTCTATTTCATTTTGTTGACGAATATGGTCAGCAGCCCGCCACCAACCATCCCAACGATCCTAGCTGGAAACAGCACCATAAATGGGTTATTAATCAAACCGTTTTCAGCCAACTACTCGAGGAGCACACTCAGTCTGAGCGGGTGTTTTTGTGCGGCGGCGGCGACAGCTTAAAGGTGCTGTGGCCACAGACCAAGAAGATCTTTTTGCTGAAGATTGATGTCCAAACACTACTGGAGCGCTTAAATAATCCAAGCCGCGATAACGCCTTTGCCAAGAATACCGCCACCCAAGAAGCCCTCTTGCGCCGGCTGGAAAAATATCAGCAAACCATGATCGAAAGCGGCGCCACCGTAATTGATGCGCGCCGACCTCTCGACCGGGTGGTCGATGAGATCATGGAGCTCGCTCAGTGATTATTAGCCACTGGCTCAAGCAAGCCACCACCACACTAACCGCCGCCAAGACCAGCAGTGAGCGGCTCGACGCTGAGTTAATTTTGGCACATGTGCTGGGCCGCGACCGAACCTGGCTGCTGACGCACGACGACGAAACGCTGAGCGCCGAGCAGTCCACCACCGCCGATGCACTGGTGGGGCGCCGAGCAGGCCGCGAGCCACTCGTCCACCTCACCGGCACGCGCGAATTCTACGGCCTCGACTTCGAGATTACACCCGACGTGCTAACACCACGGGTCGAGACCGAGCAGATGGTAGAGTGGGCCATCAAGTACGCGCCGCAGCATTCGCGCCTGATCGACATCGGCACCGGCTCGGGCGCCATCGCTATTGCCGTTGCGCATCACCGGCCCGATCTGCACATTACCGCCACCGACGTCTCTGCCAAGGAGCTGGCCGTGGCTCGGCGTAACGCCGCCAAGCACCACGCCAAGCTCAAATTTATCGAATCCGACCTGTGGGCAGACGTAACCGGCCAGTTTGCCACCGTCGTCACCAACCTGCCCTACCTGCGCGACGACGCCCGCACCGAGCTGATGCCCGAGGTGCAGCGCGAACCGGCCGTGGCACTCTTTGGCGGCCACGACGGTCTGGATCTGTATCGCCGCTTTTTGCAGGACCTGCCCGCCCACCTCGCTCCTGGCGGCCATCTCTTTACCGAGTGCGACCCCTGGCAACACGAGGACCTCATCACCGAAGCCGCCAAGATTGACCTCAAACCAATTGAACAAGGCTACTTTATTCTTGGCTTCGAGAGTTCACTCTAGGCGAATTAGCCAAAAACCGCTAGGATAAATACCAACTCTCAACCTAGAGAGCGACACCAGTCCGACCGAAGAGAGCTCATGGCACCTGTACTTTCGGCATCAATTCCGTGCGATCAAGACGTAGCGGAGGCCATGTTTAGAGCCGCACTAGCAGCTGCGGGCTTGCCGGACCAAGTCTCCATAATCCACTGCTACACGCAAGCCTGTGCCCCTCAGGTCGAGTATCGAAAGATCTCTGGATCCCGGGGCTCCCGAGCGATAGCATGGCCCACCGCGCAGGTGGAACCATCCCTCGATAATCCAGCGTTCACCGTCGTCCTGCAGACGTGGCCTGGGTCGCAGTTTAAAGCTTATTGCGACCTGGAGCGACTTCCCAACGGGAGCTGCGAGCCCTTCCGTTGCCGGGTTAATCGATCGGGTGACTCAAACATGCTAACGTTCGATTGCACGCAGGATGAGAATGGCTCGATCTTGGCGATCCAGAGCCAAGCTTAGCTGTCCAGAAAGGCCACGTTCCGCGCCCGCAGCGGAACGTGGCCTTAAGCTTGCCCTAGCTCCGGCGCTGTCGAGCTGCTTCGTAGAGCAATAAGGCGCCACTGGTAGCTACATTGAGCGAATTGATTTGGCCCTGCATGGGAATTAAGACCTTGAGGCCGGCCCGCTCCATCAGGAGCGGGCTGAGGCCCTGCTTTTCGGCGCCCACGGCGATAGCCACGCCACCCGTCATATCCACGTCCCAATAGTTGGCCGTGGCCTCGGGCGTGGCGGCCAGCAAGGTGATCTGGCGAGCCGCCAGCCAGTCGAGCAATTGTTGTGGCTCGGCCTCGGCCACCGGCACCGTAAAGATGGCGCCTTTGCTGGCTCGCACGATGTTGGGGTTGCTCCAGTCGGTTACGGCGGCCGGCGCGATCACCGCATCGGCGCCCACAGCGTCGGCCGTACGCAGCATGGCGCCCAGGTTGCCCGGCTTCTCCACCGCCTCGCAGACCAAAATGAGTGGCCGCTCGCCCAGCTGCAGGCGGTCGAGCCGCGTCTCCACGGCCGGAAACACGGCCAGCCAGCCGTCCGGCCCCTCGCGGTAGGCGGCCTTCTCAAAGGCCGCCCGACTCAGCTCCAGCGCACCGGTGCCGGCCACCCGATCGAGCAGCTGCAGCTGGGCGGCGTCGGCCATCAGCTCCGGGCAGTAGTAGAGCTCCTTGGGCCAGGCGCCGCTATTAAGCGCTGTGGTCAGCTCCTCGTAGCCCTCCACCAGCATCACGTTGGCCTCCTGGCGATCGCGCCGCCGCCGCAGTGCCACCAGGGCCTTAATCTTGGGATTTTGGGGGCTCGTAATAATCATTCGTGCGATTTTGTCCGCTCTTTAACTTTCCGTCGATCACTCTTTACCATAGCTGCCATCGCCTGATTCATGTCGATGCCACGCTCTGAAGCGATGTACAACACTTCCGCCAAGATATCAGCCAATTCGTCATTAAGTATTTCTTCCAGTTCAGCTTGATCCTTGCCATCGGCATAGCGATCGTTCGATAGCTGCAACATCACTTTATGTAAACTGCCAATCTGATAAGACAGATCTTGAGCGGCCACCCGCCAAGTCCAGTGTCGCGTACCCTGAACGTCATACTGGGCAAAACTAGCCTTAACGACCTTGGTAAGCTCGGTAATCGTGTAATCTTTCATGGTAGTTAGTGTAGCACGGCGGGTACTGCGGCAGGCGCCCCTCGTTAGACTCTATATTTTAAATTTGGGAAATCTGGCGAACTCGGGCAGAATCTGAGCTCAAATCTCTCGGTTTCGAGACGACTTTTCCCATTTTTAGAATGTAGGCTATAACGACCGGGCAGCGCGGCTTTATTCGGAAAGCGGAAGTGTTGACGACCAATCCTGGGCAAGACGCAGCTTCCGCGGCCAATAAAGCCGCAACGCCCACCCCAAACCAGCCGCTACGACGCCGCCGGCGCCTGCGCCAACGTCACCTTAATCGTCTGCGTCTTCCCGTCGCGCAGAATCGTCAGCTCGATGGTCTCGCCCACCTTGTGCTGGCCGATCAGCGATTGCAGGCTGTTGGCGTCGGTAATGGCGGTGCCGGCCACCTTGGTAATGATGTCGCCAGACTTAAGCCCCGCTTTGTCGGCCGGCGAACCGCTGACGATGGCCGGATTCTGGTCATCGGCCCGCAGCCACGCGCCGGTGCTGGCCTTTAAGTTGTTGGCCGTAGCCACGTCCTTGGTGAGCGGCACATAGCGCACACCCAGGTACGGCCGCACGATCTTGCCGCTGCCGGCCACGCTGGTAATAAGCGGCTTGGCATCGTTAATGGGTATAGCAAAGCCAATGTTCTGTGCCCCCTGGCCAGCTACCGCCGTGTTCATGCCAATGACCTGACCGGCCAAATTAACCAGCGGTCCGCCGGAGTTGCCCGGATTAATCGCCGCATCGGTCTGAAACAGATTGCTCAGCGACTCGGCGGCCGAGCTTGCCCCGCTACTATCGCCGGCCATTACCGGACGACCGATGCCCGAGATAATGCCCGACGTCACCGTATTCTGAAACTGGCCCAGGGCATTGCCGATGGCCACCACCTGCTGGCCCACCTGCACCGAGCCCGAATCACCCAGGGTTACGGACGGCAGATTCGTCGCATTTACGCGCACAAAGGCAATGTCATTAATTGAGTCGCGCGCCACCACCCGCGCTCCCGGCAGCTCCTTGCCGTCGGAGCCAATCACCGTGTACGTGGCCGTATCGTCGGCCACCACATGCTTGTTGGTCATAATCAAGCCGTCGGAGCTAACGATGATACCTGTGCCCGCCGCATCCTGCTCCACCGGGCTACCAAAGTAACCGGCCGTCACCGCCTTCGACGTAATCGAGACCACGCTGGGCGAGACCTTCTTGGCCACGTCGATCACCGCCGAGCTCTCCTGCACCTGCAGTTGCTGCTTAACTACCGGGAGGTTGCCGCCGCTGGCCAAATAATGGACAAAGCCGTACGAGCCCAGTAATCCACTAAGCAAGCCCACAATCACGCTAATGATAACAACGCGCTTCACCTGCGCATACGGCAAGCTGCGCTCTGGCGCGGACTCAAAACGAGCTGCTTCACTGCCCTGGTGACGCGGGTATTCGGCGTCGACCGAGCGCTCGGCCGGCGTGGGCGGCTCAGTAGTTTTAGCGGTGTTAGCGGCGGCGTGGTTAGACTCTTGTTCGGCCATAAATCTGCTCTGGGCTCCCTCTAAACTATCGTTCTTATTCTATCACCCACAACCTGAGGTCTGGCTGAAGGATCGGCCCGATCAAGCGATCGACTACAGCGTGCCGCGCCAAGAGGTGCCGGCGATGACGATCCAAATGAGGATAAGGCCGATCAAGAGATACTCGGTAAGCCGCGCCCGATTTAAATTACCTTGTCGCTGAGCCAAATAAATGCTCCCCAGGCAGTAGCCCAGCGCCGTCAATACCAAAGCCGGCTGCGGAACGATCAAATAATTACCCGGCAGAATATAGCTAACCAGCCAGGTTAAGAAGACCCACGAGGCCTCGGTGGCTACCAGCGCCCAAGCCGCCGCCAGCACGCCGGCACCCCGCTCCTGGCGGGCAGCTAGCAGCTGATAGCTGGTGATATAAATAGCCGCCCAGATCAGCAGCAGCAGCACCGGCCGCGGCGTTCGATCGATAGCCGCCAGTAAGAATATCGCCTCGAACGCCGCGGCCTGAATCACCAGCAGCTTAAGCAAGCCAGCGCCACCTTCGGCCGAGATCTGAGCCTGCACTACCCGCCACACCGCATATAGGCCAGCTACACCCAGCTGCGCCACGGCCTTGGGTAGCAGCGCGATAATGCCGGCCGCCGCCACACCCATAATAACCTGCGTGGCCTGCTGCCAGATCGTATCGGCCGACAACTGCCGACGCAGCGGCCAGAGCGTAGCCGCAACTACCACCCCTATAGCCATCAGCGCTAAGCCTTGGCGGCTAAACGCCCAGACCGCCGCGGCTACCAACACATTAACCGCAATCTGAAGCAAACCGCCGAAACGGCCGCTACTGTGAGCCGGCGCTCCCGATGTTTGTGCCATAGTCGCTGCCAAGAATAATCCTTATCTCCGGAGTCGGGGCCGGCGAAGCGGCCGGGCTCGGCGATGGCGCCGCCACCCGCTGCGACTTCACCCCAAACCGCTGCTCCAGATAATTGATAGTATACGGTTTTTTGCCACCCGTATAGTCGTAAATTACCGTTTGAGGGTAGTGATCGGCGGCATTCATTGGGTCTAGTACATTATAATGCGCTGCCTGCAGGCTCGTCACGACCTTGCCGGCCAAACCGGTTATGCCGGAGCCATTCTCCACCGCTACCACCGCCTTCTCGTCCACAATATAATGGTCGATAAAGATATTCTTAACAAAGTCATGAATATCGGAGTAGTCAAACGTGCCAGCCTTGGGCAGCTCAATCGAGCCGGCGCCCGGAATGCTGCCCGAACCATCGATCAGCAGCGAATCGGCCTTGCCGTAATCGAGTACCTTATTGGTGATCTTGGCCGGGTCGACATCCTTGGCGATGCTCGCCAGCTTCTGCAACTCAGCCGGCTGCAGGTCGGTCTTCAGATGATCGCCCACCGCGTCGATCAGGCCAGTAAGCTTAATCGGGTTGGTTAGCGTCGAGAGCTGCAGAGCTTTCTGCCGCACCGCCACCAGCACCTGCTGCTGCCGCGCCGCTCGCGCTAGGTCGCCGCCACAGGCATCATGCCGGCAGCGAGCATAGCGGAGCGCGATCGTGCCATCCATGTGCTGCGGACCAGCCTTAATCGAGAGCGGGCAGTAGCCGCCACGATCGTTATCGCACGGAAAAGCCGGATCGTACAGCGCCTGCGCCACATTAACATCCACCCCGCCCACCGCATCTACGGCCTGCTTAAAGCCCGAGAAATCTACCACAATATAGTAGTGAATGGGCACGCCAATGACGTTCTGCACCACCTGCTTAGCCAGCTCGGGACCACCAAAAGCGTTGGCCGAGTTAATCTTGCCGTACTGCGCGCTCGTCTTGGCGGTAGCCGGAAGCTTAACATACAGGTCGCGCGGAATCGACAGCATAGCTACATCTTTGGTCTTGGGGTCTATACTCACCACCATCATGGTGTCCGACAGATTAGGGCCGTCATGGCCGGCGCCGCCGATACCCAGCATCAGAATATTAACGCGACCGTCGCCCTCGCCTTTGAGCTGAGCCAAGTTGACGGCGCCATTATGGGCGGCCAGAGCGGGCGCCACGCCGTCGGAGCGGGCAATAATTTTGTGGGCCGCCGCCAGCGTCTTATACCCAAACCAGCCCAACGTTACCACGGCCAGCGCCGCCAGACCAAGTAGTGCCCGGCGCAGGCGAAGGCGTCTCTTGGGTTTGCGGTAGGCAAATACTGGGCCGGTTTTGGGGGCCATCGACGGCGAGCCCGAGGTGCGCGGCAGCAGCTCCGCACTGGGCGCAACCGATGGCGTAGCAACACGACGAACCGGGCCGTCGAGCGAGCGACGACCAGATGAGAATTGGTGACTCATTGCTCCTAAGTATAACCAGTATCGTCCCAGCCGCAAATCCCAAACATACCCGAACTTGTACACGACCCAGCTCTAGCCGTATACTCGTAACTATATGGAATCCGAAACCAAAACCCCCAACCAAACCGCGGGCCAGCCCGACGCAAATCAGCCCTCCTGGACCGTCCCGACCGGTCCGGCCGTTGATCCAGTTAAGCCGCCGCAGCCGGCCAGCCCTATCAATTTTGAGACCCCGACTTCCCCGGTCGAGACCGAACCCGCCCCCGATACGCTGCAGACAGTAGCCAATGGCTTTAAGGCGGTGCTCGGCGCTGTCTTTAGCTGGATTATCTTCCCCATTGCGGTGGTATTAATTCTGCATAACTTCGTCTTTCAGGCCTACCATGTGCTCGGCACGAGCATGGTGCCAACCCTCCACGACACCGATTACCTCATCATTTCCAAGCTTGGGAGCACCCAGGCCATGGTGGAGCGACTCTTTGGTCAGGATGCCCAGTATATTCCTGCCCGAGGCCAGATCATCGTCTTTCATTATCCCAAGAATCCCACCGAGATCTTCGTAAAGCGCGTCATTGGCCTACCCGGCGACCGAGTGGTTATCTCCGACGGCACGGTGACGGTCTATAACAAAGCGCACCCAGGCGGCTACAATCCCGACACTAGCTACGAGCCCAGCGGCACCGTCACCCTGCTCGACCAAGACGTTACGGTTCGCCCTGGCAACGTCTTTGTGATGGGCGACAACCGCACGCCCAACGGCTCCTACGACTCGCGCGAATGGGGCGAACTGCCATCGAGCTACATCATTGGCAACACGGTGCTACGACTCCTGCCGTTAGACCAAGTGCGGGTGCTGTAAGTACCTGTACGTGGCCACTCGGCCTCAGCTCGAGCCGCTCCCTCATACCTGCGCCGCTATTTACTCCGCGAAACGATATTACGCCCGACGTAGCTACGTTTGACGTAGCAATTGCGCCAATCTCGCAGCCGCCGAATCGTCGCTCTAGTCTTGAGGCTTAATGGTGCGATAAATTCGGTCGAGCTCCTCATCCGAGTAATACTCAATGATGAGTTTGCCGCCCTTGGCCGTAGCCACCTGCGTGACCTTGGCGCCCAGGTAGTCGCCCAGGCCGCGGGTCAGCTCGTTGGACGGCGCGATGCGGGCCGCCGCCTTCTCTTTGGTGCCGGCGCTCCCCTTAAAGGCGCGGGCAAACTCCTCGGCCTGCCGTACCGTCCAGTTGTGGCGCTGGATCAGCTCGAGTAATTCGAGCTGCTTGTCGGGCTCTGGCACGGCCAGAATCACGCGGGCGTGGCCCTCGGTAATGCGGCCGTCGCTCACCGCCCGCTTAGCCTCCAGCGGCAGGCCCAGCAGCCGCACGGTGTTGGCCACCGTGGAGCGGTCCTTGCCCACGCGCTGGCCCACGGCGTCGGCACTCAAGCCAAACTGGTCCATTAGTTTGCGGTAGGCCGTAGCCGTCTCGATCGGGTTGAGGTTAGCCCGCTGCACGTTCTCGATGATGGCCAGCTCCAGCTTCTGCTGCTCGTCGTAGCTGCGCACAATCACCGGCACCAGCATGAGGCCGGCCAGCTTGCTGGCCCGCAGCCGCCGCTCCCCGGCGATCAGCTCGTAGCGCTCACCGGCCTGCGTCACCACCAGCGGCTGCAGTATGCCGTGAGCGCGAATACTCTCGGCTAGCTCGGCCAGCTCAACCTCACCAAAGACGGTACGGGGCTGGTGCGGATTCGGGTCGATCAAATTGGGATCGACCTCGCGCAGCGTATCGGCCGAGGTGCGCTCACCCGTGGCCGCGTCCACCTTGGCCGTCACATCAAACTCATCCTCCACCAATTGCGTGGGAATCAGCGAATCAAAGCCGCGCCCCAATCCTCGTTTCTTCTCTACCATAATCGTGTCCTACTTTTTTCCTGCTCGTTGCATTACTTCTTTGGCCAAGGCCTTGTAGCTGCGCGCCCCTTTGCTCCACTTATCATAATGCATAATGGGCTTACCGAAGCTGGGCGACTCGGCCAGCCGGACGTTGCGCGGAATGACCGTCTCGAAGACCTTATCAGGGAAATGGCGCTTTACTTCATCGTGCACTTGCATGCTGAGAGTTGTGCGGCCATTGTGCATAGTCACGAGCACGCCCAGCAGACCCAGGCCGGGGTTGAGGCCCTTGCGCACCCGCTGCACTGTCTGCACCAGCTGGCCCAGACCTTCGAGCGCGTAAAACTCGGCCTGCACCGGAATGATCAGCTCGTGGGCGGCGGCCAGGCCGTTCACCGTTAGAATGCCCAGGCTGGGCGGGCAGTCGATCAGGATGTAGTCGTACGGCAGGTCCTTGATGGCATCGCGGAGCTTAAACTCGCGCCGAGCCGCACTCACCAGCTCCACCTCGGCGGCAGCCAGCACCGGTGAGGCCGGCAGCACACTCAGGCCATCGACGGCAGTCTGGCGCGCCACCGCCTCGGCCGGCGTACCCTCCAGCAGTACGTCGTATAAATCGCCGCTCAGGCCGTCCTTGGCGATGCCGAGACCACTGGAGGTATTGCCCTGCGGATCGAGATCGACGATAAGAACCTTGCGCTTACCGCCGGCCAAATAGGCACCCAGATTGATCGTGGTGGTCGTCTTGCCCACCCCGCCTTTCTGGTTCGCAATCGCGATGATCTTGGTCACTGGCGCCTCACTACCCTCTTTCTGGCCTTAGTATACCAAATGATGCTTGTGGTTGGATACCGGGGCAGTAGAGGCGCACGAACAGCCTCAAGAACTTCAGTAATTTGCCATATCGCATACTTCTTAAGCTTAGTGTATTATGAGCTCAGCGAAAATTTATCGCTCAGCTATGAGGGCACTCCTTGTTCGGCGTTATCTCCAGTCAATTTATTGGGCAAAATGCGCATTTTGCCATCGACTTATTTGCAGCATTGGCCTGTTTTATGGGTGGCTGGCTTTATTTTGACGCCTGGAGCAATCGTCACCACGCTTCGGAGCTCGCCAAGTGGGTTGGCTTCTTTCTGCTGGCCACCAGCTTTTTGGTAACGAGCGCCACCTGGGGCGAGCCCGGCATTCTGCAACTCGTCGCCACAGCCCTACGACTCCTGGGCTACGGGGGTGTGGTGGTGGGCAACATTCTCGACCCAATTCAGCCGCGGCCCAAGACCAGCGGGCTCGAGGGCGAGACCGGCTCGGCGGCCCTCCTGCCGTTTAGTCTCGGAAGCTTAATGAGCAGCCTGCAATGGGCCGCCGTCGCTCTGCCGGTAGGCGCTCTGGCTATCGCCGGGCTATACTGGCGGCGAGCCACCACTGGCCTCGAGCGCCACATCAAACCGCTAGCCTACGCCTTTGTGGTGTTCGCGGTCTCGGATGGCCTGGCGTTGGCCAGCCTGTGGCGCAGCAGCACCAACCCCCTCCTGCAGCCCTGGGTGGCGCCACTTGGCCCGCTCTGGATCGCCGAGCACGTCACCCTGACTGCGGCCGCCGCCGTATTAATGAGCTGGGTCTGGCGCTACCTCACCAAGCGATTGCTCAGCCAGCTCTTTATTATGGCGACGAGCCTTACCGTGGCCATCGTACTCGTCTCTACCGTCGGCATCACCGCCCTCTTATTAACGAACCTGCAGAAAGATTCACTCGATAACCTGGACACCGCCGCCAAAGTCCTTAGCTACGCCATCGACAGCAAGACCGCCGAGACGCGCTCCAACGCCGAGATTCTAGCCCAGAACCCGGCCGTCGTTACCGCCATTGGCGCCCACGACCACACGGCCCTGACCCAGATCAGCGGCGGCCTCCTCACCAGCAAGCACCTTACCGACGCCATCATCACCGGCGACTCCGGCCAGGTCCTGGTGCGCGCCTCCGACCCTGATCGCTACGGCGACTCGCTGTCGGACGACTCGCTCGTTAAGCGCGCGCTCACCGGCACAGCCGCCTCCAGCACCGCTAGCCGCAGCGGCGTCCTCGCTCCTACGCTCATTATCACCACCGCTCAGCCCATTCGGGGAGCCCAAAACGCCATCGTGGGCGTAGCTCTCACGAGCCTGGCGCTCGACAATGCCTTTGTTGATGGCATTAAGCACACCACCGGCCTCGACAGCACGATTTATAGCGGTCAGGTCCGCGTCGCCACCACCCTCACCGCGGCAGGCGGCACCTCGCGCTCCATCGGCGCCAAAGAGACCAATAGCGGCGTCATCGCCACCACCCTGCATCAGGGCAAGACCTGGCTGGGGCCGCTTACTGTGGCCAACCAAGATTTCCTGGCCGTCTATCTCCCACTCAAGGACGTCGACAACACCGTCGTCGGCATGCTGTTTGTGGGCCAGCCGCAGACCACGCTGCTCCAAACCGCCGAAGCGGCCGTTAAGCTGACCTTTGCCAGCGCCGCGCTTATGTTGCTTATTCTGATCCTGCCGATCTACCTTACGTCACGTCAAATCGTTCGCCAATTGCATTAACATGGGGTACCCGCCGTCACTATGAAACTATCACTTAAACTTCTGATCGTGGCCGCGCTCGCTAGCTTAGTCTGTATTATCATTGCCGCCGGGGTGCTGTATGTGGCAGCTCAAAGCCGCATCCAGAGTCAAGTGAGCGCGACTCAATCGAGCACCGCCACGCAGGCGATCGCCACCCTGGACCGCTTACTACACGATCGCCGCACCGATCTGCAGATTCTGGCCACGGGAGAGCAGATCCAGCGGCTCGTAAACGGTGGCTCCACCAAGGCGTTGACGGACGTTATGGCCCTGGACTCCTCGTGGAAGACCCTGAGCGTGCTCGACCTGCAAGGCCACACCAAGCTCTCGAGCGAGCCGACTCAGTCGGATCTTCTGGCCCGCCAGCCGTCACTACAACCGCTCTACCAACAAGCCTTAGCGGGAACCACCGTCTACTCAGACGCCGTCGTCCTAGCCGGCGATACAGCGCCAGTTATGGTTTATGTGGCCCCTCTGCGTAATACCAACGGCAAAATTACGGGCGTCCTCGCCGGCGCATTGTCGTGGCAGCGCATTCAAACCGTGCTTGGCGGCATTCATGGCTCCACCGCCTATTTGCTCAGCCATACTGGCCGCCAGATTGGCAGCAACGACCCCAAGCTAGCGCTGCCTGGTCCCGATTACCATACCGCTGCCCTCTTTACCAAGGCCGCTAGCCTCAAGGCGGGCGCCTCGAGCACTGCCGTCGTAGCGGGACCGGACGCCGGCCACGCGTCCGTGATCGCGAGCTACGCCACTGAACCCGGCTTTCAAGATTTTGCCGGCAACGGCTGGACGCTCGTTCTAACGAGCCCGGCGGCGATGGCCGCTACCGCCGCGTTGTGGCTAACCCTCCTGCTTATTGGCATCTTCTTTGTAATCGTAGCGGTCGGCATTGCGGCGGTGATTCTGTTCGTTAATCGTAGCTTCCTCCGCCCCATCCGCAGCCTCAGCGCCGCGGTCACGCGCATCACTTTGGGCGACCTCTCGCAAACCGTGCCGGTAGGCTCGCAAGATGAGGTGGGCGCGTTGGGCCGCAACTTTAACGAGATGACCCATCAGCTAGCCGCCACCCATCGCGGCCTCAAGGCCACCACCAAGGCCGCCGAGGAGGCGCTGGCCCAGCTCCAGTCGTCCATTAACGGTCTGCGCCAAGGCTTCATCCTCACCGACGCCCAGGGCAAGGTGCTGCTGCTTAACGCCGCCGCTCGCGACATGGTGCATTTACCGGATAACGGCAAATCGGCTCACCCCGCGCTCGAGGTAGTAGCCAAAGCTCTGCCGGAATCGCTCGAGCTCATCGACAAGGTCAACCAGACCGTAGCCGACCGTCAGGCCTCCAAATTCCCGGACATCGCCCTCAGTGGCCGCTTCCTCAACCTTTACCTCTCGCCGGTCGTCCACGAGGACGAGAGCATCGGCTGCGTGCTCCTACTTGAGGACATCACCGAGGAGCGCATTCTGCAACGCTCGCGCGACGAGTTCTTCTCGATCGCGTCGCACGAACTGCGCACACCGCTCACCGCCATTCGCGGCAACACCAGCATGATCCAGCAGTACTACGCCGAGGCGCTCAAGGATCCCAGCCTGGGCGAGATGGTAACCGACATCCACGAGTCGGCCGTGCGTCTCATCGAGATCGTCAACGACTTCTTGGACGCCTCGCGGCTCGAGCAAGGCAAGATGCAGCTCACGCCCGAGGCCTTCGCCATCGAGCCGGTCATCGAGAAGATCACCTACGAGATGGCCGGCCTGAGCCGCGACAAAAAGATCTATCTTAAGTTCACCAACAAGCTCGGCACCCTGCCCATGGTCTACGCCGACCAGAATCGCGTTAAGCAGATCATCTACAACCTCATTGGTAACGCCATGAAGTTCACCGACAAGGGCGGCGTCACCATCACCGGCGAAGTCGACAAGGCCGGTCTCAAGGTTCGCGTGGCCGACACTGGCCAGGGCATTACGCCCGAAGGCCAGCAGATTCTCTTCCATAAGTTCCAACAGAGCGCCACCAGCATCCTCACCCGCGACAATACGCGTGGCACCGGCCTAGGTCTGTACATCTCCAAGTTGCTGGTGGAGCACATGGGCGGCAGCATCAAGCTGGAGAGCTCCGAGGCCGGCAAAGGCAGCGTCTTTAGCTTTACCCTCCCGCTGGCTACCGAGGAGCAGAAGAAGCAGAAGCCGCCCGTAGCTCCAGCCGCCACTGCTACGGCCACCCCGGCGCCACGCGTGGCCAACGACCAGGTTAAGCCCGATACTAAGCCAAATGACGAAAAACCAACCCAATCCGAAGCCAAACCCGATGCAAAATAACCTAGCCGCCACTAACTAAAGGAACTATACTGCAACTATGGCAACTACAATTCTTATCGCCGAAGACGACGCCTTAATGTCGCGGCTGTACCAAAAAATCTTTGGCTTTGAGGGCTACACCGTAGAGATGGCGGCCGACGGCCAAGAGGCGCTCGACAAGGCCCGCACCGTTAAGCCCACGCTTATTCTGCTCGATGTAATGATGCCCAAACTGAACGGTTTAGAGGCACTCGATAAACTTAAGGCCGACCCCGAGACCAAGGCGGTGCCGGTGGTAATGCTCACCAACCTAGCCGGCCAGCAAGACGCCGAGACGGCTCTAGCCAAGGGCGCCGTTAAATACATTATTAAGAGCGAGCACGAGCCTAAGGAAGTGGCCGATATGGTCAAAGAAATTCTGGCCGGCTATACCCGCAATCAGGTGCCGGACACGCCGACGGCCTAGGCCAGATTCGTCTAAGACGCTGGGCTCGTGGGGAGCAAAAATTCATTAGCTACTGCAACGGCTTCTCGATAACGCAGCACTTCTTCCCGCAAAATAGCCTCACCGCGAGAGGTTAAAGCGTAGTTTCGCAGTGCTCCGGTAGCATTGACAACTTTTTCGGTGAATCCCTGCGCGGTTAGTCGCTTAAGAGCGTCGTAGAGCGTGCCAGAGCTTATAACTACCCGACCGCCCGAATCGCGTAGTGCTCGATCGCCAATAGCATAGCCATGGGTTTCACCCTGAGCTAAAGCCAACAAAATATAAAACACCGGCGGCGTTAAGGGGCCGGCCTCAAACGGATATAGGGCGCTAGAACGAATATTCACTTCGGCAAGATACTACGTCAAACGACCTGTCGTCAAACGTAATCGGATTCATTGTGGTCTCGTGATATTCTACTGCGAGATACTCTACCAGAGCCAGGGTCCCGCCAGCCAGACTTTTTTACGCTTGACGACAGATCGTTTGACGACATAGTTGCGTCGTTAAAAAGCCGAGAGCTCGGCCCGAGCGATCGATCCGCTAGCCGGCATCGATTACTGGTTATCCTGAAGCGCTTTCTGTAACTGATCGGCCGTAAAGACACCGGTGAGGACAGCTTTAACCGTGCCGCGGCGATCGAGAATATAGTGTGTTGGCACGCTGGGCACGCCGAGCGTCGCGTTGAGGGTGGCGTCGGGGTCGAGCGCAACATTGAGGTTGTAGCCGGCACGGTCCAAGAAGACGCCAACCTGGCCCGGACGCTCACCAATGGTGACCGGCAGCACGTTGATGTCGTGATTGGCCTGCAGCTTAACCAGGCTGGGGATCTGCTCGGCGGTGGGCGGTGCCCAGGTGGCCAGCACGGTGATGAGCGTGGGCTTGGCCAGTAAGCTAGCCGTCGTAACGATACTGCCGCCGGTAGTGGCCAGGCTAAAGGCCGGCAGCGAGTGCCCGATCAGGCTTGAACGGCTAGCCGAAGCGGCCAGACCAGTGCGAAGACCGGCCGGCACCAGCGCGATCAGCGGCAGCGGGATGCGCCAGAAGCCAAGGTTGATCTCTGGTCGCGGTGGCAACTTGAGCGTCGAGACGAGCGGTGTAGCTTGGCTCAGAGTAAACTGCTCCGACGCCACCGTCTCGTAGCCAGCCGCCTCGGCCCGCAGGTAATAGGTGCCGGCCGGCGCCAGCAGCTGGTAGGCGCCCTGGCGATCGGCCCGCTGAGGGTTGGCCTGGCCGTAAGCCGCACCGTCCCACGGGCGCCACTGGCCGGACTGCTGGCGCTGGTAGAGGGTCACTTTGGCGCCGGCCACCCCTCGGCCGCCATCACGTGCCACCACCTGCGGCGCCGGCAGCACCGTCACGTCGGTTAGCGGCCGGTTTGTCTGGTTGCCGGCGCCGTCCACCGCCGCCACCGCCAAGTGGTACGTGCCAGCCTGATGAAAACTCAGCACGCCGGCCCATAGGCCCGTACTAGTGTCGTGCCGCAGCGTAAAGCTCTGCTTGCCCGCCACGATGCTGGCCGTTACCGGTCCGCCCACGGCGTTCAGTGTAATGGTCTCGTCCACATCCACCGCTGCCTGCCATCGACCACCCGCGTCCGGCACCGACACCTGCGAGCCAAAGGCCAGCAGCGCCGCCCCAAACCGCGGTGGCAGCCGATCGATCACCAGCGTCACCGGCGCCGTCCGCGCCTGGTTGCCCGAGCTATCGGTCGCCCGCGCCTCGATCGCGTAGTTACCGTCCTCCACCAGAATCGGCGTAAAGCTAAACGTAACCGAGGCATTGGTGGCTGCAGTGGTGGTTTTAGCCGCCTTGCCCTTGCCCGTCGTAGTCGTTACCGTATTGGGCGTCACCTTATCTACTGGCAGCCAGTCTTTGCCGCCATCAATCGAGTACTCGACCCGCGCCACCGCGTCATTATCGCTAGCCGTTCCGCTAATGGTTGGTACCTGCTTAAACGGCCGACTCAAATCACTCGTAATACTCACCGTCGGTGGAACCGTCTCGGTCGGGGTGGGCTTAATCGTGGCCCCCGGCACGTTGGGCGTAGTTATACCCGGCACCTGGATCACCACCGGCGGCGGCTGCACAGCGGTTAGGAAGGTATTATCGTTCGAGGTTGTCGTGCCCCCATCGGCCGGCGTGCTGCTCGTTACGGCATAGTGGTAGCCAGTATTGGGCGATAGTCCGGTCAACGTTACGCTATGGCTGGTCACGAGCGATGAGTTAAGCGGGCTATGACTGCCGTAGCTGCTATCGGCCCCATAGGCTACTTGCGAGGTGGAAGCTACGTCGGTGTCCCACAATATAGTCACGTTGGTAGCGCTAACGCTGGCGAGCCGCACATTCGAGACATTAATAATACTAGGCTGCACCGCAATTGTCAGACTGGTGTCGCCGTCGCAGGTGATCGGGTTCGAACCGTCCGGCGCATCCGACGCCTGCACCGTCCAGTTGACCGGCCCGCCCGGCGAGCTCGAGGCTAGCGCCTGCACATCAAAACCCTGGCTGCCATTAGGCTGCAAGTTACCATTACTAAAGGTCACCGTGTCGGCGGTCATATCAGCCTGCCAACCCGAGGCGCCACCCGATTCCAACGTCACATAGGAGCCGGCCGGCCGCGTAATCTGAATCCAGTTAATCGGGTTCGCATCCGAATCGTAAATGCCGAAGCTAAAGTCGGTATCGGCTCCCGGCGCCACACTGGTCGGCGACAGGTTAACCGTACACGACGCCAACTGGGCGTGCGCGGCCGGCGCCACTGGCAGCATCGCCACCAGCAGCACCAGCACCGCACTAATCCGCGCCCAGTGGAGCTTCATCGTGCCTCTCATTTACTCACCTGCAAATTATTAAACAACTTGCGCCAGGCATCAGCACTCAAATCGCGATTGGGATGGACAAACATTAGCGTACCACTACCGTTCATGACCGCGGACTGGCCGCCATGTAGCTCATCGGGTCGCGTTAGCGCCACATGACCCACGGTGCTGTCAAAATCTTCGTAATCATGCAACTTTTCGGTCAATTTCTGGTAATAGTCAGGGATATCCGAAAATGTCTCAGGTGTAGCCTGTTCGCTAAAGACCAACCGATTGCTCGACCCAGCGGCAGTAAAGGTTAGCGCCTTAGCTTGGCCATTGTAGGTAACCGTACTCTGGTCAATGACGTAACCGATGGACGCAGCCGGGTAAATGAGCGCGAAGCTGAGCTGCTTTTGAATATCCGCCGAGATCGGTGGCTGCGGCCGCAATACCATGAGCACGCCAGCCATCACCAATCCCACCGCTATCGCGCCGACGACGACCCACCAAATTGGTTGATTAAATCGCTGTATCATCTAAGCACCATAAAGAAGTAAAGCGAGGCATCACAGTTAGCAGCATTTAGGGTAGTAGTGCAAGCGGTAGCTGGAAATGTCTTGCGAGCATAGCCCATTTGGCTATAGGTATTGGTGGCAATACCGCCCGTAATAGCGTAGCCATTGGTTGTAATCCCTTGAGTAACAATGGCGCCAGCAGTACCTGCCGTAGCCTTTACAACTGTAGGCCCGGAGGTCACGATAATAGCATTGGGCGTAGTGGTCGAGGTTGCGCCATTACTCGCAACCACCACGCCACGCACCGATTGTGCAGCCGTTACGGTACCGGGCGGAATCACGTTACTGCCGCTTACGATGACGGCCCAGCCATCGCCCACCGCCGTCGAAGCCGTCACAAAGTCTTTGACCGAGGTGGTAAACGGCCGCGTATCGTAAACGTTGACGATATTGCTTGCATTTACCTTTACGTCCGCCAAGCACACAATCGGGTTATTAACGCTAAACGATGGCAGTGAGCCGGTCTCGGTGGTGGCAGCGGTGGCCAGCGGTACGTTCTCATTACCAGCCGAGTTGTTCATGCAGATGTGGACCCAAATGTTGGTGCCGCTCAGTGGCACACTAAAGGCGGCGTTGGCCGCCACAATGCGCTTGCGGCCGCCCGAGTAGAGCACGCAGCCCTCGATGTTAACCGTGCTGGCCGTAGCCGCCGACACTTTGCAGGGGCCGCTCTTGCCGGTAGTACTAAGCGCCGCTAGGTCGCCGGGATCAGAGCCGGCGCCGCTATCTGGTACCACGCCAAACAGCATAATGCCGAGACCGGCCGTCGAAGCCAAATCTTCCCAGCTGCCATTGATGCAAGCGCGCATAGCATTACTGCCCGTGTTGTAGTACAGGGCACCCTGGTTGGTAGTTGTGGCACAAGTGGCGGTATCAGCAAACGTACTAAATGAGTCGAGTTGGAACAACACCTGGTTGGTATCGGTGGTGGCCGAGCCCACGATGATCTTGTTACCATTCCCGGCGTTGAGCGTAATGTTGCCGCTGCCGCCCTGGATGCTGATAGCCGTGTTGCCAGTGTTATTGCCGATGGTGACGTTGTGGGCGTAGGCGCCGGTGCCAACATTGACGGCGCCGGCCGTGCCCGTGGCGGTACCGGAGTCGAGCGTAACCGAGCCAGAGTTGGAGGTAGTGCCCGACGCTGCGCCCGACTGTAGCACCAGGTTGGCCGAGTTGGTGCTAGCTGTGGTGGTGGGCGCCGTACCCACAATGCCGTTGGTGGTATCAATGTTAAAGATGCTAGCTCCAGAGGTGTTTTGCACCTGGAACGCGGTAGTAGAGTTAGTGCGGTTCTGAGCAATAAAGCTGCCGCCCACGCCCAACGTCCCGCTGACTTGCAGGCTCTGACCCACCTGCAAACCGCCCTGTACACTGGCATCGCCGTTGATGGCCGCATTGCCATTGGTGGCGATGTTATCCGCCTCGATGCCACTCACCTCTAGTTGTTGAATGTAAGCGCCGCCGAGATCAAAGGTCTGCAGCTTGTCGATGGCATCCTCATTAATAACGTAGGCATAGCGGCCCTGCACCTTCATGCCGGCCGGCGCTCCCAGGGTCGTAGTCGCGCCTACGAGGCTCGGCGCAGTCGGTGTCGACACGTCGACCACCAGCACACCACCACTGTTGACCGTAATATACGCATAACGACTCTGCACCGAGATGGCGACCGGATTGGTCAAGAGACCGTTAAACGCCAGCTGATAGCTCACCTTGAGCGTTGGCGAAGCTGGGTTAGAGATGTCGTAAATATCCAAGTTGGACGAGCCATGGGTAATGACGTACAGATAACGGCCCTGAACCTCCACGGCGTTGGGAGCCTCCGTAGCACTGGTACCGACGCCGTTGGTCCAGACCGAGCCGGTCAGAGTTGGCGCGGCCGGATTGCTGACATCAAAGATCTGGACGCGGCCATTATTATTCTCAGCCACGTAGGCATACCGACCCTGCACCCGAACGTTAATGGGGTCATCGGTGGATAATGAGGTGGAGACCGTGCCAGTCAGCACGGGATGGGCGGCGTTCGAGACATCAAAAATGGTCATCGTACCGTTATCGTTAACGGTGTAGGCGTAGTTGCCCTGCACATAGACGTCCTCAGGCTTAGTGTCGGCTAAGCTGCCGACGCTGGTGGGGGTCGAAGGATTGCTGACATCATAGATCTGCAACAAGTTGGCACCATAGGTAGCAATGTAGGCGTAATGACCCACGACGGTCACCGCGCTCGGCAAACTGCCAACGCCGATGGCCGAACTGACGCTAGCAGGCCCGGCCGGATTGCTGACATCAAAGACCTGGAGCGTGCCCGCAGCGCCTGACACCACATAGGCGTAGCGGCCTTGCACCGCCACCGAGTCCTCGGTGGTACCGGTGCCCATAGCCAACGCGCCTAGGGTGACCGAGCCAGTAGAGGCGGGCGAAGCCGCACCGGCCACGTGCAGCTGACCAAGCGGCGTGGCGGTGCCGATACCAACTGCTCCGGTACTGGTAACCTGGAAGCCAACCGAGTGCAGCCGATAATTCTGACTAGAAACCGTCTGTGACACCGAGGCCGTTACGTGCGTCGCATCGGTAAAGGCGGTTACCATCTCTTTGACGCCGTTGGCAAAGATGAGCTCCTCGCCCACCGCGGCGTTGGTCCAAGTGGTGCCGACGCCCGTGACGGCGGTGCCGGATTGGCTAGCAGTACCCGTGCTGTACTGCACCGACGAGATGCTCAGCGTGTTGTCGGGCTGACTTGTGCCAATGCCCACATTAACGGCACTGGAGCCGGCGCCGCCCAGAATCAGCGTATTGCTAACCTGGGCCTCGGCGCCGTAGCCGATCATGGTGGCGTTCTGCAGATTATTGGCCGAGAAGAAGTTATCATTGTCAAAGTCGCCGGCCCAGGTGCCGATGGCCGTATTGTTCGAGCCCGTCACCGTTTGGCGCAGCGCGACATCACCGATCGCCACATTGCCCGAGCCAGAGGTGTTGCGGTTAAGCGCGCCAATGCCCACGGCCACATTATTATTACCGATAGTGTTATTGGCTAGGGCACTGTAACCCGTGGCGGTATTAAAGGAACCGGTCGTGATGGCGCTCAAAGCGCCCGCGCCAAAGCCGGCGTTCTCTTGGCCGGTCGTGTTAAGCTGGCCCACCCCCTGGCCAACGTAAGCGTTCTGCAAACCGTTAGCCGAACCCCGCACCTGCAGAGCTGAGGCACCGGTCGAGTTCTGTACCGTTAAGGTGGCGCCATAGGGCGTAATAACCTTTACCGAGACGGCCGAGATGGTGCCGTTAAAGTCGGTGGTGGGCGTAAAGGTTAGGTTGCCGGTGGTGGTCGCTACCAACACCTGAGTGTCGGTGCTGCTAGCCGCCATCACAAAGCCGGTGGTGCCGCCAATGCCCGGAGTCACGCTACCAGTCGTGCGGCCCGTAATGGTGTAGGTGATCTGGTAATCAAGGCCGGCCGTTACGGTCAATGGCGTGGTTGGCGACAGCGTGTTGGTGCCGGTGGTGTGCGTCGCGCTCGAGGCGCCCAGCGTCCAGCCGGTGCCGGTCCAGGTGGTGCTAAAGGTGTTGTTGGCCAGCTCGCCACCGAGCGTACCGGTGTCGGCCAACGAGCGCACGGCCACGTTGCCCGCCGCCGTATCGGCCGTCAGCAAGGTGGCCGTAGCGCCGGTATTCTGAATCTGGAAGCTCGAAGTCAGTAGCACCGTTGAAGTATTATTGGCCGTCAGTTTACTGGCGCCGCCCTGCACCACCGTGCTACTGCCGGAGTTGCTCGAGCCCACCGCCACGGTCTGAGCGGCACTGGCGTTGTTGCCCACGTTGATAGTGTGAGCGATACCGCTGGTGCCAATGCCAATGGTGCCGGCTGTACTGCCACCCGTGCCGGTGTCGATGGTGACGCCGCCATTGGTGCCGCTGGCGGTTGGATTGCCGCCCAGCAGGCTCAGCAGGCCGCCGGTGCCGGTGGTGGTACCGGTGCCGCCCTGAATAGTAACGGCTCCTCCGTTGTTGGCCGTGCCGCCAGCCGTCTGGCCCTGAATGGTCAACAGATTACCGGTAGTAGTGGCGGCGGTCGAGAAGTTAATAGCGGCGGCAGCGTTGGCAAAGGCGATGGTCGGCGCCGTACCACCCACCACCACAGCGCCGCTACCGGCCGGCGTTAGGTTGATGCTGGTGCTGCCACCCGAGGCAATCGAGACCCCACTGGTGCCCGACAGCGTGAGCGCCGTACCCGAGCCGCGGCTAATGTCGGTGGTGATGGTACCGCTAAAGCTCAGACCGGTGGTGAGCACGCCGGTGCCGGTCTGGTTAACACTAATGCCCGTAGTAAGTGTGCCGAGGGTGCTCGTAACATTGAGGCCGTTGGTGGTGGTGCCGCCGCTGCCGTTGCGGTTGACCAGTAGGCCGTTGGTCTGCGTGCCGGTAGTGCTGGTTAGGTTGATGTCCTGGCCGTCGGCGGCAAAGCCTTGATTAACAATTAACGCCGTGGCGGCCGTACCGGTGTTGGTGCCGTTAACGGTTAGGCCAACTACGCCGGTAGTGGCCGGGGTGATGGTGTTTTGGGCTGTGCTGGTGGGCGCCTGCACCAAGTAGTTGCCAGCGGCCTGCACAGCGGTGCAGCTACCGGCCGTCGTTAGAATGCCCTCGCTGTAAACAGCGCCCAGGTTGGCTTGGCCACCACCACAGCTCACCGCCTGGCCGGGCGAGCCGTTAGCCGAGAAGCCGCTGGTGGCGTTCACCGTGGCGCCGGTGAGCGTACCCGAGGCCGTCAGCGTCACGCCAGTGATGGTAGCGCTAGAGTTAATATTGCCGCTCACATCGAGCGCATAGCTACTACTGGCCGCCTTGCCAATGCCGACGGTGCCAACCGCACTAGTGCCGTTAAAGGCCAGCGCCACATTGCCCACGGTGCCGCCACCGGTCTTGGCACCGCCATACACGTACACCGTGCCGCCGTTGGCCGCGGTGCCCCCGGCCGAGCCGCCCTGCAGCACCAAGTCGCCGCCCACCGAGCCGGTGCCACTGCCGCCGGTGCCGGCCTGCAGAGTTAATTTGTTGCCAGCCGTGCTGGCTGCCGCCGTCGCCACCGCAATCGTCTTGTCGGCATTCGAACCCAGCACAATATTCCCGGTATTATCAACCGTAAAGGCATCGGCCCCACCCTTCTGCAGTTCCAATAAGTTGCCGGTGCTGGTTTTGTTCAAGAAGATGGCCGCGTTGGTGCCGGTGTCGGTCTGGGCCGACGCGTTCTGCCCAAACTGCACAAACTGGCCGGAGGTTAAACCACCCAGCTGGCCCGAGTTGGCCGCCTGCAGCGCGTAGGCTGCCGAGCTCAGCCGCTTCATCGGTAGCATCTCGCCGTCGCCCGCGGCGGCCGCAAAGTTGGCCGCGGTCGTGGTATTACCCACGTTGATCGAGAGCCACAGCACGCTCTGGTTAAAGTCGATGCTGCCACCAAAAGCCGTAATCGAGCCCAGTTGCACCGAGAAATAGCCGTTTCTTACCGTCACACGGTTATCGGGGGAGCCACTGCCATAGACCCAGTCTTCGGTCCATTTGAGGAAGCCGCCGGGATTGCCCGCCACCGTGCCGGTACCGTCCTGGTAGATCTTGAATTCCATGTTGTAGGTGCCA
>DATIIV010000006.1:0-60787 GCA_035479295.1 Candidatus Saccharimonadia bacterium
AAACCGGCGGCACCCTCCATCCCGAACCAGCTCATTCGTTGACGGTCGGTGCGTCAGTGCTGGGTGGCGGGGCGGGGTTGGTTCGCGTGGTGTGCTTGGAGGTGCCATCCGGCTGCTGCAGGCAGGTGATGAGGTCGCTGAGCGAACTCACCTCAACCTGTCGGCCGCAACGCGGATTGGGACACTGCTTGTATGGCACAATTCTCCTCTCGGGAAGAGTGGGCGTCTAGCCCTCCCGGAACGCCCACAGCTTATAAAGCGTAAAGTTCCAAATGGCGCTGCCGATCACCCCCATACCAAACGCGATCGTCTTGATGACGAACGTGCGGGTGAGAATACCCGGCACCAAGTGTACCACACCTAGGCTGCGCGCCAGATCGAACCAGAAACCGCTAAAAGCCACTCCGCCGCCCGTGCCCGAGAACACGTACACTAGCGTGGGCTGAATCACCCAGATCGAGACCAAGGTGGCTACCAAGAACCGCACGCCGCTCCGGCCCAGCCCCGCCCGGCTGGCAAAGACCCAGCGCCGGTTCCAATAAAAACTGTTGATCATGGCTACTGAGCCCGAGAAGAATTTAACAATAAAGACCTTGTCGAGCGGTACATTTAGCAGCTTGGTGATGAGCAGGTAGAGCGTATAATCGATCACCGTGTTGGAGATGCCGACCAGGCCAAACTTGGCGCCTTGCTTCACGAGGGCGGTAGCAGTCTCCGGCTTAGCTGAGGTTTTATTCATTGATCGAGCGGATTTAGCGGGGCGCGCAGGGGCGGCCATGAGGCGGTTCCTTCTTTGCTTAAGCATAACTATTTTGTGACATTTTGCCAAATATCCGCGCCGCGGCTTCTGGGGTGCGTTGGGTATTGAACAGCCTCTCCGGGTGGCCGGAGAGGCTGGGGTAGAGGGACGAATTGGTTAAGGCTAGGCTAGGCGCCCACTCTACGGCGGTACTCGTCGTAGAGCTGAGCGTTAAAGCCTATTTCGAGATCTGAGTGAGCTGCCCCTGATAGGCCGAATGATCTTGGCCACGGCCTTGGATTTGGGGTGATGGGGGAGGTCTATGGCATTCACGGTGAGACCTTCCTTAATTTGCGAAGGCGAGCTCTTACGCTTAAGGGTGGTGTAGGCCGCCATACTTGTCGCACTCGTAATGGTCTCTCCGTATTTCGTCCCAGCGCGAACTGCCATCCTCGTTGAGCAGACGGCGGTGATCGCCGCGAGCCATCGGCTCATGCTCAGAGGTGCCGCGCACGGGTATGCCGCGGACGGTAAGGGCACACTCGGCGTCCTGGAGCAGCCTTGGCTCGTCGGAAAAAGCATCGTTTGGCCAGGGCAGGGCTGTAAACGACAGCTCTCCCTCGTCGCCGTAGATCCAGTTGCCCAAGAATCGAATCCGAGGTAGCAGTGGCTCAATCGTCACCACGTGGATACGGTGCAGATCTGGGTAGCCGGTCTTCGTGAAGAGCCACTTCTCGGGGATAGAGGTTGAGCGCGCTTCCTTTCGTAGCCGGGGCAGATGGCCGGGATGGTGGTCTCCGAGATACTCGGCGGCCACCTCGCACTCCCGGCGCCCCTGCAGTCCATGCTTCAGCGCATGGCTTCCGCAGAACACCAGGGTAGAGGCGGCGCCATCGTCCAACAGACCAACGGCGTAATCGATCTCGTTGTAGACGTAATCGGGGAACTTACCGGTGGCGGTGAGCTGCGAGCCAAAAACGGCAATCGCATCATATGGCTGAGTCGGCACGTTCGTATAGTAAGCTACGGGGCCGGGTTGAGTCCAACCAGCGTTATGCCTCGATCTGCCGCGCTAACTCTAGCGCCGTCAGCCCTGACTGGAGTTGCAAATCGCGCAGCCTGGCCTGGCCGCCAGACCAAATAGGGGTAGCGGCGCTGCGGAGCCAATAACCGGCCAGCCAGTGCAGAGCATTGGCGTCGAGTCGACCGGCGTGCCGGGTCATCACGGCTAGGCCCGATTGCTGGACATGAACGAGCGTGGCGGCCACATCAAGCCGGCCGTCACCCAGGTGCATCCAGTCCCAGTCCACTAGCTTAACGGCCGCCAGCCGAGCATTCCAGGCGCAGTTGTCGGCGCGAAGGTCGTTGTGGCTAAGGGCGTCGTCGCGAAATTCAAAGGCTTGGCTGCGTTCAGCCTCGCGCGCCCAGTTGAGCCTGGCGGCTAGGTCATCGTGACCGGCCGCCCGGAGCTTAGCTCGTAGCGTGGCCTGCAGCTCGGGGGAGGCTAGGAGCGGAACCCAGCCCTCGTTGTGCCGGCCAATCGTTTGGCGCGAGAAGTAGGCGCGATCGGCGCCGGTGGGGGTAATGGCCGCCAGTGCGTCCCGGGCCGCCAGCGTGGCATCGAGCCGAGCGTGGGTCCAACTTCCGCTCCAGTCCCAGCCGTCTTCGGTCGCCAGACTCGTTATGGCAAAGCCGGTCTCATCGTTATTTACCGCTACCAGCTCGGGAATATGCGGGTAACCCTGATGCTGCAAGAACCGGTAAACGGCGATCTCTTTTTTAACCCAGTGTTTCGTGTCGTCCTGCAGGCCAATCTTGATAAAAACGTGGCGGCCGTCGTTCAGGCTCAGCAGGCCACGCTGCGTAATGCTAAAGCCGCCGCCGACCGGACGGAGGCCAGAGAGCCGATGCTCGATGTCGTTCCAGGTAAGCTTCATGATGGCTCGCATTTAGGTAAAGATTGCCTCAAGTCCCATCGCTTGCTTAGCCAGGAACGAACCGCGTCGCCGCAGATACCACCGGATAAGCCAGCGTTGCAGCGGGGATGTTATGAGCAGGAGTCGATCGGCTGGGCGGTAGGCGGCTCGGCGGCGAGTGGCCAGCACAAGGAGGCGACTCAGGCCAGGCGGGGGAGCCTGGCGTAGAGCCTGCTGCAGCGCTGCCACGTCGATGCGGTAGTGTTGCGGGTAGCGGTCAGTGTAGGCGAGCACGCGCTGCTTGAGCTGCTCAAATTCAGCTGCCGTCAGGCCTTGCAACATGGCTTGGCGTACTACGGCCAGAATCTCCAAGGTGTCGCGCTCAAACTCGAGCGAGGCCTGCAGGCCAGCCGGCAGGTGCAGGGTTCGACCCAGCGCCACCATTTGGCGACCGATCGCCGCGGCTTGGCGGCCTTGCTCAACGGCCGCCTGCGGCCGCCGCACCAGCTCGCGCATTAAACCAATAAGCACCGGCTCCGTTACCACTCGGTCCCAGGCTAACCAGCCCAGTGAGGGCAGCCGGCTGCGCCGAACGTAGCGCGGCTGTTGGGCGAATTCGCGCACGTACAATCCGTCTTTAACCGCCTGATCGGACAGTTGGAGCAGTCGCTCAAAGCCACCCGCGTCAGCGATGCTGTGAGCTTGGCAGAAGGCCGCCACCGCCTCGCGCACACTCTCGCCGCGCTCATATAATCGCACTGTGACCGCCGCATTGAGCTCGTTCCAGAATGAACCCTCATCCAGAAACGACACCGTACTCCAGGTTGGCCGGGCCCAGCCACCCGTTTGGCACCACACCTGTATGCCTACGAGCTGGGGGCAGTGTCGCAATTGGGCTAGATAGTTGGCATAATCCCAGCCCACAAACGATGGGTAGAGCCCCATACCCTCCCACTCCCGGCGGGCTTGGAGCTCTACCATGATGGGGTGGTGGCTCGCCACCAAGAGTGGATTTAGGTCCAGGTGGCGCATAAAGTCGGTGTCGCCATACTTCATGCTAATAATGAGCTGCTGGCTGGTGATCTCGCCAAAGACGCGGTCAAAAGTACGGCGGCTCCAAATGAGGTCACCCACCGGGTGCATACCGACGGTCCAGGTGCGCACGATCAGCTTAACCTCGTGCTGCTCGCAGATTGGTAAGAGCCGGCGCAGCAAGGCGTTTAATTGTTGCGGCTGCCGGAGCTCGATGCGGCTGACAAATTCGCTCGTTACGTCTAGGCCGTCGTGCTCGCCTATGCGCAGAATTAGCCCGGCTATCTCTGGAAAGAGCCGGAGCGCCGCCTCAAATGTCTGAGCAAACAGCTCCTGAGTCGACCGGCTCGTTCCGCGCAGGTGCGTGTCGATGTCGGCATTGCGAAACATATAATCGCTATTTATGTAAACCGCCACGCCGTGAGCACGAGCTAGCGCAAACAGCCGTCGGTACAGCTGTTGGTACTGGCCAATCAGTCGCTGTAACGCCGGCCGGTAGAATGGCAGAGCTACCACATGCGCCAAATCATCCAGGCTCACGGCGTTATAGCCCAGCGCCGTCACTTGCTCCAGATACTGTTCAAAGCGCGCCGCCACGTAGGCCCGCGTCTCGGCCGTCAGTTGGCCGTCCGTCTCTAGATTGGCAAAGTCGACCTTCGACCAGTTCACCACCGGTTGATTGGGGTTGGGCCGATAAAACGGCCCCAGCGCGTCGATGAGGCAAAGTTTTGGCACGGCTTTATTTTAGCACCGAGTCGCAAGGTATAGCTCTGCGGTCCTAGTATGTACGGTCTATACCGCCGTAGAACGCTCAACCATAAGTTGATATAATCCGGCCGTAAAGAGAGGTGACTATGGCAATCAAGGCAAAACAGAAGAATATTGAACATAGCAGCTGGCGGGTGCTTAGTGTGGTGCTACAGCTTGGGCTGGCAGGCGCTATTGTGGTGGCGCAAATATCAACCTACGGTTTGGCCGAGCGCGCTCATAACACCGACTTTCTGGGTCTAAACTTCTTTAGCTACTTTACGATCCAGAGTAATATTTACTGCGCCATAATGCTTGTTATGGGTGCGGCGCTCATTGCCTCAAATAAGCCGTATGGGCCATGGTTTACGTTCTTACGCGGCGGCATGGTCATCAATATGGCTATTACCGCCCTGGTGTACGCCCTGCTTTTGCAGCATGCTAGCGCTGCTCATGCCGGATTGCAGTGGAGTTGGCAGAACTTTATCGCTCATCAGCTAGCGCCAGCCTTTGTGGCGATTGAGTGGCTGGTCTGGGCGCCCAAGTACCAGATATCATGGAGGCAGTCGTTTCTGTGGCTAATCTATCCGGTGTTGTGGCTTATCTATACCTTTATTCATGCGGCGATTACAGGTTGGTATCCTTATCCATTTCTGGACCCAGCACTGGTGGGCGGTGTCGGCGGCGTGATGGCGTATGTTATCGGCATTACCGTTGGCTTTACGACTATTGCGTCGGTGGTGGCCTGGGTTAGCCGGCGGCGGTCGGAGCTAGCCGGGGCGTTTTAAAAATAAAGAAGGACGCTTTGATCACTGCCAAGGCGGCAGCAAAACGTCCTTTTTAGCCATACGGCTAACATTAAGAAAGGTCGTCCTAAATGGGATGACATCATGCTTGTGGACCCAGGGATGGGCCGGCAAAACTCGCCGGGGTTCACGCAGGCCATCTACCAGGGGCGTAGTTGGCGTTCCG
Source organism: Candidatus Saccharimonadia bacterium (assembly GCA_035479295.1). Classification (GTDB taxonomy): domain Bacteria; phylum Patescibacteriota; class Saccharimonadia; order UBA4664; family UBA4664; genus JARIHM01. The sequence continues at coordinate 5,407 of DATIIV010000006.1, forward strand.
GGGTTGGCTTGGCCACCTCAGGGGCAGTAATTACTCCTTGGGCCTCGCTGGCTGGGGCAAGAATTGGCAAGGGTTTTGGTTTGGCTTTAAGCTTCATTTGGCAATTAATGCGCAGGGTCAAGTCTCAGCTCTCGTCTTTACTCCAGCGGATGTCTACGATGGCCATGTCGCTAAGCAGTTAATCCGGGCTGAGACAAAGATGGAGGTGGTGGGTTTTTGAATTCACGGAGGGTGACATCAGCCAAAACCATAAGCTTTGTGGTAATCTTGTGGCGCGTTGCTCATAGCGGCTTGGGTGCCCGACCGACCTGGTTGGCAGCGGCGGCTCCATCAGGGCGCGGCCTGGCTGATGGCGGTACTGTTTCTGCCGTTGGCCGCGTTTATTGTAGCGGCGCCCGATTTGGTCTTTCGGGTGCGGTTTGTGGCGGCGGCCATTGGTTTGTATATGCTGGGCACGTTTATCTGGGGTGTGGTGCTGCGGGGTGGCCGACAGCATTTTTTGGCGTTCCAGGTCATCTACATCATCGCGTTTCGGGTGCTTATTCTGGCGGCAGCTTATCTGTCGTAATTAATGATGATGCACCACGGCGTGACCCAGGCCTTGGCGCAGTAGCGGCCACAGGGTTAGTGAATAACCCATAACGAAAGCCAGCATAACCGAGATGATAATGGCCGGCCCGACTTTGCGGTGCGGCGCATTGGTAATCACCATGCCCAGGGTCTCGCCCAGGCCGCAGCCGATGAGGCAATGGGTGGTGGCGGTTACGGCCAGCTTAGTGGTGCGGTCAAGCATGGACGGGCCTCATTAGGTTGGCTGAGGCAGCGTTAGGGTGACGGTAGTGCCTCGACCCAACGCCGACTGGACTTGGATGGTGCCGCCCAAGTACGTCATAATCAGCTGATCCAAATATAGGCTGAGGCCGGCACCTTCGTGCTGGAAAGTTAGAGCGCCTTCGGCTTTGGCAAAGGGCTTAAAGAGCTGGTTGGCAAAGTCGGGCGGCATGCCTTGGCCGTGATCGGTGATAGCCAGCGTGAGCTGACCCGGCGTGCGGCTGGTGGTGATATCAACCTGGCCGCCCTCGTTGCTATAAGCGGCGGCATTGTCTAACAGCGAGCTCATCACCTGGCCAAACAGTTGCGGGTCACGGAGACCGGCGGCTTGGTCAGGAGGGGTATGGAGAGTAATGTGCTTGGCGGCGGCCACAGCCGGTGTTTGCCAGAAGGCGGCCAGCTTAACAGGCTGCGGCTGGGGTGGCTGATTGGCGGCCGTAAGGCGGGTGACCAGAGCAAAACGAGCCAACAGTTGGGCAAATCGGTTGAGGCCTTCGGTGGCTGCCTGCTGCGCCGCTGCATTAGCGAGCTGGTTCGCCTGGGCCTGCAGCGCGGTTACATCGCTCTGCAAGGCCGCCACCGCCTGGCTCATAAAACGGTTGCGCTGGGCGTCAAATTGAGCCTGATCGGCCAGGGCGCGGTCCAGGATGGCTTGTTCCTGATGCTTCAGTCTGCGCGACCGCAGCAGCGCATAGAGCCCGGTGGCCATGGCGATCAGTAGCGCGCCCTGAATAGCTAAGTTGAGCCACCAGCCCAGCAGCTGCGCACCGGCCAGGCTAGCCAGCAGATTGCAGACCACCACCAGTAGTCCTAATATCCCAATAGGGAGCCAAAAACTAGGACGGCGTCCCAGGCCGCTAACTACCGTAGGAGCTGGCGGCAAAGCGCTGGCCGCGTTAGTATTGGCTTGAATATTGCCCAAAACTTCCTCCACGCGCCGGGCCAAATCACCGACAGTCTGGCCAAAAGCCGCCTGGCTGGCCGGCGCGGAATGGGCGTCAGCCGGCAGTTGGGCCGCGTCTACGCTGGCTCGGACGAGCGTAAGCGGCGTGCGCAAGTAGTGGGATGCCAGCTGCCGAAACACATCTTTTTGTTGCGCCACGCGAGCCTGCAGCTCATAAAATTGCCGCTGCCGCGTCGTGCTCGCCACCTCCCGCCGCAGCGCCACTACCAGCCAGGCCATAGCCAGGCCCAGCAGCACAAATAGCAGGTAAGGAAAACCTAGCCACACGGGCACCGGCACCTGGCGAATGAGCCGCTGCCAAAGCGGCCTGACCGGCGCGGGATTAATCAGCGATCGGTAGCTGGCAAACACCAGGCGTACCACGCCCTGGCGGTCAACCCGCTGAGTGAGGCGCACATCGGCTTGATGATCGGCGTTAACATCGGGCGTGATGGGTTTATTAGGCGCCAAATGGTAAGTAGTGGCAGCGGTCGTATCACGGGCGGGGTTTATGCTTAGGCTAACAGCTGTGGTAGTGGCACTTAGCACATTAATAAGGTAGGTTTCGCGGTCGCCGGCGGTAGGTGTAAAGCTAAACCTATCGCCAGCCTTGACGGGGGCGCTATAGCCGCTGCCATCCACAAAGGTGGGGATGGTGGTTAAATCAACCACTGGTCCGGGGCTAGGGCTGGGCGAAGGAGCCGGGCTGGGGGTTATGGTGGGGCTGGGACTAAGGCTCGGCGAGCCAGTCGGTTTGGTCGGGAGGGGAGAGGGTGCGGTGGTGGGCACCGGTGTGGCGCTCGGGTTAACGCTTGGCGAAGGCGAAATTGACGGCGACGGCGTGGGCGAAGGTGCAGCTACGGCGCCATACACCATGACGCGACTATTGCCCGAATCAGCCACCAGTAGCCGCGAGCTAACCGGGTCATACCGAATACCCAGCGGAAAGTTAAGGCCGTCCTGCCCGCCGGCAAAGTTACTGCTGACAAGATCAGGCTGGCCGAGCGCTAAGGCCGCGGCTTGTCCCGTGCTAACGCCGCCAGACGCATCATAGGCTAGCACGCGGCTATTGCCCGAATCCGACACCAGTAAATAATTCCGGTCGGGATCATAGGCGATGGCGGTGGGATCGTTGAGCGTCGTGGCGGTAGTGGCCGAGCCGGTGCCGTTAAAGTCGATCTGGCCCAGCACCGCCGTTGCCGCCATACCGTCGTTGACGCCGCCGGAAATATCGTAGAGGAGCACGCGGTTGTTGCCAGAATCGGCCACCGCTAGACTGGTAGCGGCGGCGTCATAATACACGCCTTGCGGCGCATTTAAGCCTGTGGCCCCAGTATTGCTGGTATTAGCGCCCAGATCCGGCTGACCGAGCACGTGGCTGGCATTCATATTGTCGGTTAGGCCGCTCGACAAGTCATAAACCATGACCCGGTTATTGCCCGCATCCGCCACAAACAGCTCCTGCGTGGTGGGATTGTAGGTCAAGCCAGCCGGATTGGCGATGGCGTTGGCCGTGGCCGGGCCGCTTGAGCTCATAAAGCTATTGTCGGTTAAATTGGGCCGCCCCAGCACATGGGTCGCCGGCATTCCATTACTAAGGCTGCCCGAGAAATCAAACACCATCACCCGCTGCAGCGGCGAAGTCTCGGTGACAAACAGCCACTGGTGGGCCGCATCATAAGCCAGGCCGGCGCCATAGGTAACATTGCTGGCGGTCGCCACCGAGGCAGCATTACCCACATTGTCGGCGGTTTGGATCAGGCCAGCCCCTGCCGTTAGGCTGCTCTGGCCCAGCACTAAATCGGCATTATCGCTAAGCCGTTGGTTCTGGCTACCGAGGTTATAAACCAGTATTCGAGCATTAGCATAATCCAGGACAAAAAGGCGATGACGCGTCGCGTCCAATTCTACATCGTCGGGGCTGTTAAGGCTGCTGGCTAGAGGCTGATTATTGGCGCGGTTATTCGTGGCATAGGTGGCGGTGCCGCCCGGGGTAGTTTGGCCCAACTCCGTACCGGCGCTCATATTATTGCTCAGGCCGGCGTTAAGGTTAAATTCCATCAGCCGCGCGTTGGTTCCATCCGACACCCACAGTCGCTGCTGTGCCTCATCGTATGACACTGTGGTGGGGCTCCAAAAACCAGTTTGATTAAGGTGGCTGTCACTGGCGGTAAAGTTAGCTTGGCCCAGCACGTTGGCGGCATTCATGCCGTCGCTCAAGCCGCCGCTCAAGCTATAGACCAGCACCCGATTAGCCGAGCGGTCGGCCACGAACAGGCGATCGCCGATGCCATCATAGGCCAGGCCACCCACATTATGAAGGTTGTTTTGGCTGATGGTGCCGCCCGCAATAGCCTGCCCGAGCCGATTGGTGGCTGCCATGCCATCGCTGACGCCGCCCGATAAATCAAACACCAGTACGCGGTAATCGTTGGTAGCTACGAACAGCCGCTGATGGACGCCGTCGTAGGCTAGACCGGGCAGCGGAGCGGCTAGGGTGTCCATTGGCCCCGTGCCGCCAGCTGTGGTGGTAAAGTTGGGCTGACCCAAAACGTGAGCCGCCGCCATGCCATCGCTCATCCCGCCCGACAGATCGTACTCCAAGACGCGATTGTTAATCTGATCGCCCACAAACAGCCGCTGTCCGGTAGCATCATACGCTAGCGAAGTCGGCTGGAACACATCGGTGGCGGTGGGCGAGCCAAATGTCGACGGACTGTTAGAGGTAAAGTCAGACTGACCCAGCACATGCGCTGCTGCCATGCCATCGCTGATGCCGCTGGTTAGGTCATACATAAGAATCCGATTATTGCCGGTATCAGCCACAAACAAGCGATTATTCGTGCTGTCGTAGGCCAGGCCGGTGGGGCCGGATAACGAGCTGGCCGTGGGTGGGCTCGGCACCGCCGCTGAGGTAACATCGGTTTGGCCCAGCACAAAGACCGGCGTGCGAGCTGTGGGATCGTCGGTGATGCTGAGAGCATACACCAGTACGCGATTATTACTGGTATCGACTACAAATAGCCGATGATGGGAACTGTCGACCGCGCTGCCATTAACGCCAATATAACCCGTGGCGTTGGGGCCAATCGGCGCGCCATTCGGGTCGCTATTGGTGTAGTCGGGGCCGCTGCCCGAGGAGTGACCCAGCACGTCCAGCGGGGTATAACTGCCGCCGGCCAAAGCGCTGGGAACGGCGGCCTGGCCAATCCCACCCACTACCGCCATAAGCCCAAACCAAGCCAAAAGCAACCGAGTTACCGGCTGTTTTAGCCACGTCTTGGGGCGTATGGTGGTCATGCTTAGCCTAAGACTAGGCCGCCGGTTCGGGTCCGTCAACTGACTAAGCCCCCAATAATTTAAGCCCCAGCGCCTAGCCCCGGCTTTGGCGTTAGGCACCAAGACATCCGCTGCGGATGCGTCATAGAGTTATAGGGCATAACAAGAGGGGTTTATGAACGTAATAGCAATCACACAATTAAAGATTTTGAGCGTAATCGTTCTGACTATGGTGTTTCCCGGTGCACTTTTGGCCGGGTCTGCCCAGGCTTCGGCTAATCCCTACACGCCACAGGGAGTTTGCGGTTCGGGTTATACGGTGCAGCGTTCGCATGTCCTTAATGGCGCGGTGGTTTATCAGCTCTATAACGGCACGTATAACTGCGTGGTAACGATTAAGACCGCTCAAATTGGTACCGCTACCCGAACCACCGCGGGGTTGCAGGTGAGCGGCTCGGACTGGGCTTACGACACGGGTGATTACAGATATTACGCCGGGCCGGTTAAGCAGTACGGTCGGGGTAAATGCGTACGCTATTTTGGGTATCATGGCGGCACCAGCTACACGAGTCCATGGGGAAATTGTAATTAAGTAAACACCTGAATCTCAGAACTCACCGTCCTTGTTCGGGGGCGCTTCCTGCCTTACGGTTTCCGGCTGCGGAACTCGCTAGCGCTCAAACAGTCCTCACGGGAGAACCATTAAGGCGGGTACGCGCCGAAAATCGCATAACCGGCTATGTAAATCTGACGGCTGTTTCGCCCGGCTGAATTCGGTATACTTACCTTCCATGAATACTGTCAAAGACAACGAAATCCACATTGTCGGCGCCCGCGAGAATAATCTTAACAGCGTTACCCTTAACATACCCAAGCACAAGATCACGGTGTTTACCGGTGTTTCTGGCTCGGGTAAGTCGTCTTTGGTTTTTGATACGATTGCCGCCGAGTCTCAGCGCCAGCTCAACGAGACCTATTCTAGCTACATTCGCCATCGCCTGGGCGGCTTTTCGCAGCCCGATGCCGATTTGCTCGAGAATCTGTCGGTTTCGATGATCGTCGATCAAAAACGCATTGGCGGCAACGCCCGCTCAACCGTCGGAACGGTTACCGATATTTATACGTTTTTGCGCCTGCTGTTTTCGCGCATAGGGAAGCCGTTCGTCGGCTACTCGACGGTGTTTTCGTTTAATAATCCAGACGGCATGTGCCCTCATTGCCAGGGGCTAGGGACCGAGCAAACCGTCAACCTCGACCGCTTGGTTGATAGGCACAAATCACTGAATGAAGGCGCGATTCAGTTTCCGACCTTTGAGCCCGGTGGCTATCGGTGGAAGCGTTATGCGCTGTCGGGCTTATTCGATAACGACAAAAAGTTGGCAGATTACACCAAAGAGGAATGGGACATACTGCTTCACCGAACCGATGTCAAAATCACTAAACCGCTGCCCGGCTATCCACCGTCGCATCGCTATCGCGGCATTTTGGTGCGGTTCAAGGAAGACTTCTTCTCCAAGGACAGCCAGGAGCTTAAGACCCACGCTGCAGCGCTGGCAAAGGTGGTGCAGTCCGGACCATGCCCGGTGTGTCATGGCGCCCGGCTCAACCAAAAATCGCTGAGCTGTCGCCTAAACGGCTGCAACATCGCCGACTGCTCCGACATGCAAATTAACGATTTGCAAACGTTTTTGGCTGGTATTACCGAACCGAAAGCCCGCCCGATTATCGCCGAAACTCGCGAGCGCCTGCAAAGTCTGATCGATATTGGGCTGGGTTATCTTAGTCTTAGTCGCGTCACCGGTACATTATCGGGCGGCGAATCGCAGCGCATCAAAATGGTCAAGCACCTGGGCAGTAGCCTCAACGACCTGATCTACATTTTTGATGAGCCCAGCACTGGGCTTCACCCCGCCAACGTAGAGCGGCTCAATGTCATGCTGCGTCAGCTACGCGACAAGAGCAACACTATTTTAGTGGTTGAGCATGATCCCGATGTCATTAAAATTGCTGATCATATTGTGGATATGGGGCCCGGCGCCGGGCGCGAGGGCGGTAACGTTGTCTTTGCCGGCAGCCTTAAAGACTTTGCCGCTGCTGACAGCCTAACCGCGAAATTCCTGCACCAGAAAATTTCTCTCAAACAGGACGTTCGCCAGGCTCATGATTATCTTAAAATAACCAATGCTTCGATCAATAACCTCCAGCATGTTAGCATTAGCATTCCTCAAAAGGTTCTTACGGTGGTGGCTGGAGTGGCCGGCTCGGGTAAAAGTTCGCTCATTCATGGCGCGCTAGCGGCACAGCATCCGGCTGCCGTCACTATCGACCAAGGGGCTATTCATACCTCAAAACGGTCTACGCCGGCTTCGTTCGCGGGCATTTTGGATCCTATACGCCAGCTGTTTGCGGCCGCCAACCAAGTTGATGCAGCGCTATTTAGCTTTAACTCTAAGGGCGCCTGTCCTGAATGCAAAGGCACTGGCGTCACCTCTACCGACCTGGCTTTTATGGACCCCATTGTTACGGTTTGCGAAGTCTGCCAAGGCAAGCGCTTTACGGATGAAACGCTCGGTTACAAGCTCCACGGTAAAAGCATCTACGACGTTCTCTTGATGAGCGTTGACGAAGCTTTAGTCTTTTTTAACGCCCCTGAGATCACCGGCGCTTTAGAGCAAATGCGAGTGGTCGGCATTGGCTATTTGTCGCTTGGCCAACCGCTTGATACGTTATCAGGTGGCGAGCGGCAACGGATTAAACTAGCGCTTCACCTTAAGCAGCCAGCCAGCCTCTACATCCTTGACGAGCCCACCACCGGGCTGCATATGTCTGACGTTGATAGGCTCATTGGCGTGCTTAATTCCCTGGTTGACGCCGGCAGCACAGTGGTGGTTATTGAGCATAACCTCGAGGTTATAGCTCAGGCTGATTGGCTGATCGAGGTTGGGCCCGGCGCCGGCCATGACGGCGGTCAGGTCATCTTTGAAGGCACTCCCGCGCAAATGCAGCGGTCGAGCACCTCGGTCACTGGGTCGTATCTTACTGCAGTATCGTCAGAGGGAATGTGATCGCAAGGGTGGCGACCGCATTGGTAACGCTACAATGAGACGAGCGGTTCATAACGGCGGCAAAAACGAAGATCAGGATATAGCTTATCGTCGTGTAAGACGTTAATTGCCATGGCCTCTGACCGGGACCCATTTTGCAGCAAAGCGGCGTGCTTTATACCGAGACCGACAGATGAGTCTACTTTTTAGAAATGTCCGATACCTTCGCATTCGACAAACTGCGCAATCTCTCTGACGCAACAAGAACCTTCGACCCTCGAATCCCGCTGCCTAAGATCACTCTTTCGTGCTGGATAACCTGGCTATCAATAAGAATTGGCCAATCGCTCGGTAAGCCAATTGGTGTAATGCCACCGTACTCCATATGTGTGAGCGATGTTGCAATGTCCATTGGAGCGAAAGAAACTTTACGGGCATTGAGTGTTTTGCGGACCATGCCATTTACGTCGGCCCTGTTTGTAGCTAGAACCACGCAAGCCGCATACCACGTCCTGTCTCCTCGCTTTGCCTCGACGATCACGCAGTTAGCTGAAACATCTAAGTCAATCTCGTATTGTTTACAAAACGCAGCAGTATCTGCCAGATTTGGGTCAATTTCAGAAACCCAAACATCACTATAGCCACGTTCCTTGAGGCAATCATCGACTGGTACTCCAAGTAAGGACTTCGCTTGGTCTGTGGGCTGAAATGTAAGTTTACCGAGTTGTTGTGTCATATAATTACTACTTTCTAGGACTGAGTCCCTCTTCATTTATTGTAATACAGTTGAGCCCGCGGCCAACACACGAAGACAGGTTGAGGTGTCAACAGATTGGCAGCCAACAAAAAGGTCCAGATACGGGTACTGAACCTGTTTTGGTGAACCTAACAAGGATGAAGTGGCACACCTTGTACCCTGATATCGTCAATTTACACCTTAGACTCAATGAACTTGGTTGTATCGTCTATAACGAGAGGGTGATAGTCGATAGTGAGCCATAACATAATTTTACGGCAAAGATGCTGAGTTATTCTCCTAGAATCTCCCTCTGGATGTCACAAGTATTAATAAGCCTCGCCTCAGAACGGAGCTGTGTCTCCCCCTTATAAAATAAGTATCGTCTCTCGACAGGAATATTTAGTAGTTCTGCAAAGTAAGTGAGTTTAACAGAATGTTCTTTTACGTACGTACTCGTTGCCTTGATTTCAGCTATGGCGAGGCCTCGAGGCGTTTCAAATACGCAGTCTGCTTCGCCATATTGGTTGCGTATAAAGTAGACTCGTGGTTGCTCGCCGGTATTCGTTTGAGTCTTTAGGAGCTCACTAATTGCTAGGTTCTCAAAGATGTTGCCGTAAAAATGGCTTGCCGTTAACTCCTGTCGTGTACGAATACCAAGTAAGTAACAAAGTATGCCGGTATCGTAAAAATACAGCTTCGGCATTTTTGTCAGCCGCTTGGATATATTCGCCGCGTATGGTTGCAGGCGATAGGCGATAAACGAGGCCTCCAATACGCCAATCCATGCGTCAATTGTCTTCACGTCAACACCAACGGCGCCACTAAGGTCGGTCATATTTAATATTTGCCCGGCCCGGCCGGCACAGAGCGTGATGAAGCGCTGGAATTTAGGTAGATTGTCAATGGTCCTCAAGTCGCGTACATCACGCTCAATATAGAGACTCACATAAGATGAGTAGAAGGTCTTTGGGTCGATTTTGTGATCGTATACCCCTGGATAAGAACCGGCAATAACGGCGTCATCAACATCAGCAATCCTCTTCTGATGGAAGCTGCCAATCTCTGGCAGGGCAAGGGGCAGAAGCGTTGTAAGCCCAGTTCTACCAACCAGCGTTTGCCCAATGTGTTGTGAGAGCAGAAAATTTTGAGAGCCGGTCAAAATATATTGTGCTGTTTCTTTGCTTTCATCCAGCTTTGCTTGCAAATATGACAAGATATCTGGTACGCGCTGTACCTCATCGATAATAGTGCGCGGGCCATACTGCTTCAAGAATCCGCGAGGGTCGTCTTGAGCAAACTGCCGCGAATCCAGGTCTTCAAGCGAGACATAGGTGTAGCCGTTGAAAAGTGCACGCGCAAGTGTTGTTTTGCCGGACTGGCGTGGACCAGTAATAGTTATGGCTTTAAAGCTTTTAGCAAGTTCGCGTATTGTGTTTTCGGCAATTCTTTCTATCATAGTGACAAGTGTAGCTCATACAATACTGGAATTCAACTCCATAATTGCATGAACTATATCAGGTGGAATACTACTTATCCAGGCTACTTGCAATAGCCGCAAAACTGACGAAGCTAAATCTCATTGAGCCGACTAATCATCTCAGGAATCCTGATGTCGAGCCATGAATTTAGATCTTCAAAAATCTTAGTTGCTTCTGTGCTGTGCTTACTTTTATGTCGAGTGAGTGCTTTTTGATAGTCTGTTTGGATGTCTCGTAATAGCTCAACCGGCTTTTGCCAACCATAGGCTTGACACATCAACTTTACGCGACGCACCTGTTCCATAGTATCAATATTTTTATTGATTAAATCTGTGTAACAATCGACTGCGTAGGCAAAGTCGCGTAGTCGCGCACCCGGCGCTGCTTCATCCCAGTCAATGAAGCCAATCGGTGTATCATTTTGAAATACGGTATTGTGTGGTCCAAGATCACCATGGGCTACGATCTCACTCTTGCTCGACAACTTACTGTCGGCCGTTACGTCGTGATAGCGACGAATAAGCTTGGCAACATTTTCTAGCTTCGCGTCATTGAGCTTCACGCCGCTACCAGGTGGCACGTTACCCTCAAAGTAAGTCAATATTTCTCTATTCTTGTTATCAATCCCTAAAAAACGCGGTGCTTCAGCAAAGTCAGCCTTTTCTAGATAAAGAAATAGTTTGTGAACAAACGCAGCGTTTTTAGACTGCTCACGATGAACAGTGTTACCGATTCGAGCAATGTTAGCATTTAACGCACCACCATGGAGAGGAACTTCAGGCTGTAAACTCATTTATCCCATAATAACAGAAGCCGGTCTTCCCGCGGAGAATCGAACTCGATTTAACGGAGGCAGCACAAAAAGAAAAGCTCAACGAAATCAATAGTGGAACTTTTCTGATCTGTAAAATTTTGAATAATACCCTGGTGATCCCACGGGGACTCGAACCCCGGTTGCCGGGATGAAAACCCGGTGTCCTAGGCCACTAGACGATGGGACCACGTGGCGATTTAACCGCCAAATCATACCATTGTGAGCCAGAATGATCAAGCCGCCGGGGGTGCGGCGCAGCTGGTGGCGCGCGAGGGTATCGTCGTAGAACTATTCGGCCTAAGGAATGCGTCAACGCCGACCTTCACGATTCTAACAACTCAGCCCCTTATATCTGGCGATATCTGGGAGAAATGCACAATTCGGCGGCCGGGGTGATGATGCTACAATCCCCAACGGTTTATGACAAACAAAGCTAACATCCTAAAACGGGCTGCCGGAAGCACTTTTTTACGGCATAACGCGATCTACTTTGGCGGCGCCACTCTGGTGTCGTTCTTGAATTACCTCTACTACCCGGTGGTGAGCCGGCTGTTGGCACCGGCCGAGTTCGGCGAGGTGCAGGCCATCATCTCATTCTTTTTGCAGGCCGGGGTGTTCTTGCAAGTGCTCGGTCTGGTAACGATTGGGGTGATTAAGCGCTACGAGCACGGTCCGCAGCGGGCCGAGATTATCGCCGAGATCGAACGGCTGGCGCTCATGATCGGCTTGGTGCTGTTTGCGCTGGTGGTGGTAATGAGCCGGCCGCTGCAGGTATTTTTGAACTTCTCGTCGCTGGTGCCGTTTCTGCTGTTTGCGCTGTCGGTGCTCATCGGCATTCCGCTGGCCTTTAGTAATTCGTACCTGCAGGGGCATCAGCGGTTTGGTTGGCTGGCGCGGTCAAATATGCTGGCGGCTAGCAGCAAGCTGGTGCTATCGGTGGGGCTGCTGCTCGTGGGTCTGCGGGCGGCTGGTGCCGTGCTCGGTGTGGTGCTGTCACAAGTGGTGGCGCTGGGTTACTCGCTGTGGCGGGCGCGCCAGCTGGGCCGGCCGCGGTTGCAGTGGTGGGTGGGCCGGCCTCGGTTGGCGCTTATTCGGCCAGAGCTACGCTATGCTGGTCTGGTACTGGTAACGTCGCTGTGCGTTAACGTGTTGTTAAGCGTTGACATCATCGCCGTTAAGCACTACTTTGACCCAGCTCAGGCCGGTCTCTACGCCGGTATCGCTACGGTGGCGCGCATCATCTTCTTTCTCACCGGCCCGCTGTCGGCGGTGCTCATCGCCTCGGTGGCGCTGGGTCAGCACGTGGAGAATCGCCGGCTACTGCTGCGCTCGGCCGGCCTGACGACGCTGCTGGGCGGCGGGGCGCTGGCAGCGTTCGCCTTGGCGCCCATGCTCATCGTACGGCTGCTCATCGGCGCCAAGTACCTGGCCTACGCCAACCTGCTGCCGCCACTCAGTCTAGCCATCTTTCTGCTGTCGCTGGCCAACCTGCTGGTGTACTACTACGTGGCGCTGCGGCGCTACGCGGTGGCCGGTATTGCGGTGCTAAGTCTGGCGGGTACGAGCGTGCTGCTGGCTACTCAGCACCAGAGCCTGGCGGCGGTAGTGCAGAGTCTGTTGGAGGGAAGTTTCGGTTTACTACTACTGGTAATGCTGTTGGGCCTGTGGCGCCCGGTGGCTAAGGGGGAGATCCAACATGGCTGACCAGCCGTTAATATCAATCGTCGTGCCATGCTACAACGAGCAGGCCAACCTGCGGCCGTTTTACGACGCCATGCAGCGCGTCATTAAGCCGCTGCCGTATGCATTTGAGTTTGTGTTTGTGGACGACGGCAGCGCCGATAAGACCAAGAAGGTACTGGCCAGCCTGGCGCGCAAGGACGAGGCGGTGCGCCCGGTCGAGTTGGTGCGCAACTTTGGCAAAGAGATCGCCGTTACGGCCGGGCTGCACCAGGCGCGGGGTGACGCGGCCATCATTCTGGACGCCGACCTGCAGCACCCGCCGGAGCTCATCCCCGAGTTTCTCGATAAATGGCAGCGCCTGTCTGAAGTGGTGGTGGGTGTACGCCTGCCTACTAAGCACCATACCAGCTGGCTCAAGCGCCTGGCCTCCAAGTGGTTCTACCGCATCATGGGCGCCATCTCCGATGTGGCCATCGTGCCCAATGCTACCGACTATCGTCTGCTCGATCGGCTCGTGATCGATGAGTTTAATCGCTTTACCGAGCGCAACCGCATGACGCGCGGCCTGATCGACTGGCTGGGCTTTCGTCACGCCTATGTTTACTTTGAGCCGGCCAAGCGTCTCAACGGCGCGCCGGCTTACAGCTATCGCAAATTGTTGCGGTTGGCCATTCAGAGCTTCATCTCGCTGAGCCTCTTTCCGCTTAAGCTGGCTGGTTACTTGGGGCTCATAATTACTATTGTGTCGTTGCCGCTGGGCATCTTCATTTACATCGAGAAGTACATTATGAGCGACCCGATGCGGCTGCATATTACCGGCACAGCTACGCTGGGCGTGGTGCTGCTCTTTTTGGTCGGCATCATCTTGGTGTGCCTGGGGCTGATGGCGCTGTACGTGGCTAATATTTATGGCGAGGTGGTCAATCGGCCGCTGTACGTGGTGCGCCGGGAGCGACGGTTTTGAAGATACTCTGGTTAACCTGGAAGGATGGTGATAATCCGCTGGCCGGCGGCGCCGAGGTGGTCAACGAGGAGCTGGCCAAGCGGCTAGCGGCCGACGGCCACGAGGTCACCTTTGTGGTGGGCGGCTTTGCCGGTAGCGCTCATCGGGTGTCGCGTGACGGCTATCGGATCGTGCGCGTGGGCGGCCGCTTTACTACCTACTTGGCGGCCTGGGGTTATTATCGGCGGCATCGGGCTAAGCTAAGTCCAGATCTCGTCATCGATGAGTGCAATACTATGCCGTACTTTTCGGCTTGGTATACAGGCAAACCCACCTTGCTCTTCTTTCATATGTTGTGTCGGCGAATCTGGTTTTACGAGTTTCCGCAGCCGCTCAGCACTATTGGGTGGCTGGTGGAGCCACTGTACTTGCGGCTGCTGCGCCGGGCACCGGTGGTGACCGTCTCGGAGTCGAGTAAGCGCGATCTGATGCGCCAGGGCTTTCGGGGCGGCGACATCCATGTGATCTCCGAGGGGATTGAACTGGCGCCGCTGACCTCGCTGGCCCAGGCTACCAAGTTTGAGCAGCCGACGCTGCTCTCGCTGGGCTCGATCCGGCCGATGAAGCGCACGCTCGACCAGATTACGGCCTTTGAGCTGGCCAAGCGCCGGCGGCCGGATCTGCGCCTGGTGGTGGCGGGCGCCCCCAGCGGCCGCTACGGCCAGGAGGTGTTGCGGCGCATCGTCGCCAGCCCCTACGCCGCCGACATCGAGTACGCCGGCCGCGTCAGCCCCGCCGACAAGCTGCGCCTCATGTGCCGAGCCCACGCCATTCTGGTCACCAGCGTCAAGGAGGGCTGGGGGCTCATCGTCACCGAGGCGGCTAGCCAGGGCACGCCGGCCATTGTGTACGACGTAGACGGCCTGCGCGACAGCGTGCGCCCCGGCCAGACCGGCCTCATTGCCGCCACCAACGCGCCGGCGGCTCTGGCCGACCGTATCATCGAGCTGCTGGCCGATCCGGCTCGCTACGATCAGCTGCGCGAGCAGGCCTGGGCCTGGAGTCACCAGATCACTTTTGATCGCAGCTACGCCGACTTCTGTGCCGTGCTCGATGGCTTGCCCTTGCCTCAAACTGAGCTGGCGGCGGATCGTTAGCATGCTATCTGCTATCCAGAATAAATCCCTAAAATATTCCGCTATTTGGCCAAAAGGTTTAGCGGTCTGCACAACCAAACCGCCGAGTGCATTTGCTAAGGTAGGTTGGCTGCCTACTGTCACGCTGTCTAAACGGGTCCTTGGCTTATGAACCAACCACTCGTCTCTGTCATTGTTCCCACGCGCAACTCAGCACCGCTCCTGCGAGCCTGTCTCCAATCGATTGCTGATCAAACGTATCCTCACCTTGAACTCATCGTGGTGGATCGCGACTCGACCGACGACACCAAGACGATCGCTCGACAATTTACCAAACACGTCTACAATCATGGTCCTGAGCGTTCGGCCCAGGTTAACTTTGGCGTCGAGCAGGCCACCGGCCAGTACGTCTATAAAGTTGACAGCGACTTTGTGCTTGAGCCCACGGTAGTGGCTGAGTGTGTGGCCAAGGCCGCCGAGGGTTACTCGGCCGTGGTGGTCCACAATAGCCCCGATGTGCGCGTCAGCTGGATCGCCAAGGTGCGCAAATTTGAGGTCGACATGTACAAGTACGATCTGACGCACTCGTCGGCCCGGTTTGTGCGGCGCGATGTCTACCAGGCTATTGGTGGCTTTAACTCGGCCATTACCGCCGGCGAAGACTATGATTTTCAGAACAAGCTCAATCGCGGCGGCTACCGCACCGGCTTTGTGGCGGCCGAGGCGCTGCACCTGGGCGAGCCCAAGCACTTCTGGTCGCACCTGCGCAAATACTACGACTACGGCCGCAACTTTGTGCACTACCAAGCCGCCAACCAAGACGAGTCCAAGGAGCAGGTCTTTAGCTTTGGCCGCTCGGTTTATGTGCGCAACTGGCGCCGCTTCGTCCGCCGGCCGCTCATGGGCCTGGCCTTCATTGGCTACAATATCTGCAAGTATGGGGCGGGGGCGTTGGGGTATGCGCGGCAAAAGCTTGGACGGGTTGGGACTGCATGACCGTCTATCACCTTGAATTCGCCAAGACCGGCCACAACCTTAGCGGCGGGGAAGTCTGGATGACCGAAGTCATCAAGCAACTCCAGGCTAAGGGCCTCAAAAATGTGCTGTTGACCACCGACAACGCCAAACAAACGTATGAGCGCATTGGCCTAATCGAGAGTGACACGCTTACATATCAGATAATTGAGTCGTATCAGGGTGAGCAGAAGCTGCCGCTTATCGCTTCATACGTGGCTCGCACTCTTCAGGCTTGCGCGTTGGTCCGCACGCTAAAGCTAGATCAGGATGACATGATTATTTGCCATTCTGACTTCTTTCCAAACTCAGTTCCATTTTATGTCTTGGCCAGGCAAGGAGGTACGGCGAAGTTGTTCTGCCTGTTCCATATGTTAGCTCCGGGGCTGTTTCGCGGATACGAAGGTCACTTTACCAATCGCTTCCAGCTGCCAAAGCTTACCATTCTGCACTATCGCCTCAACCAGCGGCTCTATCGCCAGATTCTCAGAAAGACGGGTGCGGCCGTCATCACAAATAATCAGTATTATGCTCAATTGCTGGAGCGTAGCCACTTGAAGGGCCGCATTAACGTACTTAAGCGTTTTGCTGGAGCCGAACAGCACGATTCGCAGCCCGCTAAGATCTACGACATTCTTTGGATGGGGCGGTTTCATCCCCAGAAAGGTCTCCTTGAGGTGCCGGCTATTTTAGAGCAAATCAAGCGCCAGGTGCCGGAGCTTAAGGTGCTTATTCTAGGCGGAGCGGCTGACGACGATCTTAAGCAGCGGTTTCTTGATGAGATCGCTCGCCGTGGCCTAACTCAGAATGTCGAGATGAAAGGGTTTGTGGTCGGCGAGGATAAATACCGTTATATCTGTCAATCAAAGGTGTTTTTAATGACAAGTTTTTATGAGAGTTTTGGCATGGTTAATTTAGAGGCGCTCAAGAATGGCGTTCCCGTGGTGGCCTACGATTTGCCCATCTACTCGGTCTTTAGCGGGGGCATGGTGAAGGTGCCGGTGCTCGATCGAGCGGCGATGGCCGAGCAGGCAGTTCGTTTGTTGAATCAAGCGTCCACCTACCAGCAAGTCAGCGCGGAAGCACGGGAGTTTGCCTCGAGTTTCTCGTGGCAGAATACGGGCGACGAAATTTACCGGTTGCTGCTAGCATGAATAACCACCGCACCAAACCCAAAAGAGTGCTCTTGCTGGGGTCATATGGACGCGGCAATATCGGCGACGATGTCTTCTTAATTGCGGCCACCAAGTTGTTGGCAGGCTATGAAATCGCCATTAACGCCGCCACAGATGGCTCGTTACCTGCGGAGGTCCAGGACAAAGTGCTGGTGCTGCGAACCGAAGACTCGAGCGACTGGCGACAAAAAGCAAAAGTACTTTTGCAGGCTAAAGCGATTATTTACGGCGGCGGAGACCTGTGGGTGGAGCTATTTGGCGATAAACGTCCACGGCAAGCGCTCTGGAAGATGTTCTTGCTCAACCTCGCCGCCCGCATGTTAGGCAAAAAGGTGCTTTATATTGGCTGCGGTGCCGGCAAACTGGAGGGCTTCTCGCTTACGCTGGCCAGGTTATCGGCGCACCTAGCTCATGGCATAATCTTGAGAGATGAGGTTACGCGCGAGGTGCTTGCCCTCAAAGATGTGCTCGTTTTGCCCGACCTAACCATAACCCTCTGCTCGGAGGCCCCAAAGCCGGCGCCCTTGCCATTACGCCACCCGATAAAGCTCGTTATATCGCTTCTCTACTATATTCCCGAGCCGGAGCGTAATTTTGAACCTTATATTCAGCGCATAGCAGACTGCCTTAACCAGCTTGATTCTCGTAATCGGTTCGAGATAACACTCTTGCCCATGCTGACGGCCCGCAATACGCCTCATAATGACATCTGGGCTTCCGAGCGCCTCATGGAGCGATTGGCGCCCGGTCATCAAGTCAAGATCGCCGCGCCGACCAGTGTGGGACACTGCCAGCAGATACTATCCGACGCAGACATCATTATCGGCTCCCGGCTTCACGCTAATATCTTGGCAACTTGGGCGGCAAAGCCGTGTATTGGCGTGGCCTATCGGCCCAAAGTCGCGCGCTTCTTTGAGCGCAATAACCTGGACCAGAACTGTCTCGATCTAGATAACCTGGGTGCACTACCGGCAGTAATGTCTCGTCTTATTAGAAATTACGATCATGCCGCCCGCCAAGCCTATGCAGTGTGGGAAGAGAATGCCAAGCAGGGGAGAGCGTATGAAAGCTTTATTCAAACACATCTTTAATCGCTTAAGAGCGGATGATTGGCAGTCGCTCCTTATTCGCCTCGCCGCTATTGGTGTTATTGTTGCGCTCCTGGTGCTGCCATACTTCTTATTTGGCACCCGAATGCACGCCGAGGGCGACGACTCTCACTTGTATTTTCACTACCCAGAGTTATGGATAAAAAATATCGCCAATAGCTCCTGGATGAGCTTCTCCTCGGCCGGCAAGCAGGATGAGCACTTCTTTTTGTTGCCTATCCTGTATCTATTTTGGGGCATTAAGCAACTGGGCATACCTACCTTCGTAATTCAAAACTTGAGCTTCTCGGCTATCTTTATCCTCGGTTTCGTCTTCTTCCAGAAGCTGGTGCGAGAGCTGCTTCCAAACAATAAAGACTACCGCGTAGAACTGCTGTTTGGGGCTCTCATGTACATCTTCTCGCCCATAATTTTAATTGCACCACTTCGGTCGTATTTGGCACCTATCTGGCTGATTGGGGCCTTGCCACTTATGGTGTATTTGCTGGTGCGGTATATAAAAACCAACCGCCCCATCTATCTCGCCATTAGCGGCCTATGCGCTGTTGTCCTTTCGGTGGCCCTAAACGCCTTGCCATGGCTATTGGGCTGTGTGCTGCCGGTAGCAGTAGGCGGTGCGGCCTTATCGGTGCTAACGTCCGGCGTCGAAAAGAGAACCTTCTTTAAGCGAACTGGCTACTGGTTGCTCGTAGTCGGCCTCTGCCAAGCCTTTTGGCTGACATCGTTTGCTGTTAGCTTGAGCGGTAGCAACTCCTTGGGCGGGCGCATATTTAACGATGATGTGAAGCAGTCGTTTAGCCGGACGGTAATAACGACCGATCGAGGCAACACGGTTATCGATCCATTGCTGAATCTGTTCCATCGCGAGATTCAGCGCGACTTTAACTGGACCTCATACACCACGTATGTTAACTGGTATAACCATCTCATTCCGTTGACCTCAGTTTATATCGTTATTCTGCTGCTGGGAGTATTATTTGCTGGGCGTTTCGGCAGCCGAGTCTACTGGTTTCTTTTTAGCTCATTCTTAGTGGCTTTATTCTTGTTCACCGTCCACATTGGCTGGCTCGAGAACCTGTTTCTGCTGGCTGGAGGGGTGCCTGGATTTGCCATGTTCCGCAACTTCTATAACAAGTTTGCACTTGGCTATGTTCTGCTTTACGCCTCAATTATTACGTTCTCACTCATATATATTAAACAGGGTTTAAAACAGAGATACTTCGTCATTCCGTTGTATGTGGCGGGCTTCTTGGCTATCGCGCTGAATGCTCGGCCCTTCTTTACCGGCGAGATCATTAACGCTAATTTGCAGGATACGCCTCATGTTCAGCGCAATCTTCATATGCCTCAAGAGTACCTGGATTTTATGCAGCAGTTAGGCAAAATGGTGCCATCGAACTCTAACGTCTTTGATGTGCCGTTTGGCACGTCGGCGTATACCATTATTCCGGAGACGGGCTCAGACCATGCTTATTCCGGTAAATCGCCGGTTAAGCTGTTCAGCGGTATAAGCGATTTTAGCGGCAATCTCTCCTTCCCTCCGGCCATCGCTCGTCAAGTTAACGCTGCCATTATGCAGCGCGATTACGTTAAGCTGCGCCATCTGCTTAGCTCGTTGCATATTAACTACATCTTCGAGACCAAGAACATTCCGGCTGAGCTCATTCAGTCATCGTTATTTGATGATCGGGTACTTATTAAGACGGATGCCGAGTTTCGTCAGCAACTCTACGGGCAGAAGCTCTTAACCAGCGCGGATGGAAATTACGTCTTATACAGTCTCAAGCAGACTCAGGAGGCGTTGCCAGCTGATAGTTTTGTAGCAGCTACTACCGCCTATGCGGTTTCGCCTCCGCTTCTAGATGCAAACGGCAATATGTTGTCTGGGTCGCTTGGCTACTTTTTAGATGTGGCGCATATAGGCCTAAAAGAGGGCGCCCAGGGCAGTCAATTAGCGGACGCCAAGGTTAAGCCGTTCACCCTGGGTGACGCTATCGCCGATGCCGCCAAGAGCACTATCGAGGTGCCGCATAATAATCTATATCAGGTAGTTAGCAGCGACTTAACTGGCGTCTTAGGCCTTCAAAACTTGGCTAAGGCCACGTACACTCATGATCAGATTCCGCCGCAAACCGTCTCGGTGGGCCAGCTGTCGCCCGATAATCTCATTCAAATAAATAATGAGTTTTATCCTCCATCTAAGCTAAACGGAGCTGTTATTAGCGATACAGACAATATTACCGTCTTGCAAAAGAGCGGCGAGCTAACAGGAGGCACCACGAATGTTTACCAGCACTGGGTGCCCGGCGACTGTACGGCCGAGGATAAAGGCAAACTGGTGGCGGTGGCTCATGATGTGGCCGCCGATGTCATTACTCTGACCGCCAAGAAGGATCATAATGCTTGTCTTTTCTCGGACATGCCAACTAAGGTTTCGGCGAGTTACGTGGTGAGCTTTGAGTACAACACCAATATGACCGGGGCCTCGCTGGGCATTACGCAGCGCGACAAGCTGACCGACGCAAATAGAACGATTGGCTCGCCGTTTCAGGCTGGTCCGTCTAATCAGTGGAACTCATTTAGCTATACCTTTAGCGCCCAGGATGGTACCGCTCGTATCTACTTATTCTCTGGCCGGAGTCCGCAGCAGGCAGTAACGAGTTTTCGTAATATTCAGATCAGTGAGTACGACCCTACTCGGACCGTTTCCCTTGCTAATAGTGGCTTCTCCGATCCAGAGGTCGGCGAATACTCGGCTGCAGCGATGAACTCTGCGCCTGTGTCGGCTACTAATGTGCCGGTTCCGCCCCTATCCGAGTGGCGCCAAGGAGATTGTAATGCTCTCGATGATAGCTTAACCACAGACTTTACTCACTTGGACGATGGTATTCAGCTGAGCGCTAAGGATGGCCACAACGCCTGCATTCGGTTGGTGACCGATATAGATACTAACTACTCCTATACAATGGGTTTCGATTATTATGCAACTGGCTCGAGTGGTGCCTTTAAGATGGCCTATATCAATGACCCTGGCTTTCCACTAACAAAGTATTCTGAGCCGGAAGTGCAAAACAGCTGGCATCATGTCACGATTAACCCTTCTTCTCCGGACGGGGCTAAGCGACTGACTCTTTACTTGTACTCAGGGACGAATAGTAAGGGTACGGCTCAGATAAAATATCGCAACCTTACCATCAAGCGAGCACCAAAAACGTTCTCTGAGAACCTGATTGTGACGCAGGCTGCAGCCGCTCATACCCCGCCTACGGTTAGCAGTACCGAGATTGCACCTCACTTATATAACGTTAAGGTAGCCGCGGCTAAGTCGGGCTTCTTCCTCAATTTTTTAGAGCCGTATCATGCGGGCTGGCAGCTTTCCGTGGTTAGCGGCAAGCGTGCTAATTCAGTTATGCCTCATGTGACCGCTAATGTGCAGACCAACGCTTGGTACATTGACGTTAATACCCTCTGCAAAGAGCAGAAGCGTTGTGCGCAGAACCCAGATGGCTCGTACAATATTGAGCTAACGGCTACCTTTACGCCCGAGAAGTACTTTTATGTTGGACTTGGCCTAAGCGCACTGGCTGTGCTGAGCTGCATTGGTTATCTCGTCTGGTGTTGGCGTCGAAAGCACTGGTTGCTAAGGCTATTTTAGGCATGAAGCAGTGGTTGGCTTGGCTTGGCTATGGACTGTTGGGGCTGCTCATCTTGGGCCCGCTGCTGCGGCCGGGCTACATCTTAGCTCTTGATATGAGTTGGGTGCCTCAGCTGCGCTCACCGGCTGCATTTACCAGTAGCTGGCCATTTTATGAGTTACTGTGGCTGGTGGGGCTGGTGCTGCCTAGCATGGTAATTCAGAAGCTGGTACTCGTAGCGTGCCTAGCCGTGGCGGGTGTGGGTGCCTATTGGTTGGTGCGAAGAGCTGCGTTATTGAATAATGAGGCGGCTGGGTGTCTGGCCGGGGTTTTCTACATCGTAAACCCATTTGTCTATACGAGGCTAATGGCGGGCCAATATCTGGTATTGCTAGGTTATGCCTTGTTGCCTTGGTTTGTGGGAGTGCTGTGGCGCTTGCTGGATCGGCCGAGTTGGCGGCTAGCCGCGATATTGGCTGCTCTTGCGGCGGCGATAGGGTTTGTGTCGATTCATGACATCGGCCTGATGGCGGTGGTGAGTTTGGTATCGGCCGTCGCCGTGGGGTGGGGTCGTGGGCGACGGCTCTGGCAGATTGCGTCCTGGCTGGGTGCCGTTGCAGCTGGCTGGTTGGCGGCTAACCTCTTTTGGCTAGTGCCCTTTATTTTGGGCCGATCGCCCGAGGCTCGGCAGGTAGCAGGTTTTGGAGCCGATCAGTATGTTGCTTATGCTACTACGAGTGACGGTGTGGGCGTCTCATTTAATACGCTGATACTTCAGGGCTTCTGGGACGACCCCCATGGCTCTTATGTCCTCCCCAGCTCACGTGCGCTGTTCTGGGTGGCGGTTGCCTTGTTGGCTGTGTTGATAATTTTAGGCCTGTGGCGAACCGTGCGAGAGCGTGATCGGCTCGGCTTGGCACTGACCGCTGCCGGTGTCGTGGGTTGGGCTCTGGCGATGGGAGTAGCGGGTCCCGGTCTGCTAGGCTTACTCTCGGATTGGCTATTACGTCACGTGCCATTTTACGAGGGTTATCGCGAGCCGCAAAAATGGTTAGCGTTATCGGCTTTAGCCTACGCCTACCTGGCGGGTATCGGGTTGGCTTGGGCGCTAACACGACTCCGCGACTGGGTGAAGGAGGCGACGGCACTGGCGGCTTCGATGTTGCCATTAGCAGCGGTACCAATGCTGCTCTGGGGTGCCGGCGGTCAGCTACGCAGCGCAGACTACCCGGCCAGCTGGTACGCACTGGCGCAGCAGCTGGCTGCCGAGCCAGCCAATGGGCGAATCCTGGCGCTACCTTGGCACGAGTATATTGGGCTTAATTTTGCGGGTCGGACGGTGGCCAATCCAGCACCAGCCTTCTTTGGCCCTCGCCTGGTCTCGAGCGATAATCCCGAGCTGCTCGGCGCCAGATCAACTACCCGACAGCCGCTTAATGACGCCATTGAAACCCAAGTATTGGCCGGCTCATACTACGTGCACGATGCCGGCTTCAAGCTGGCGACTCTGGGTGTATCCGAGGTTATCTTGTTTAAGCAAGGCGATTGGACATACTACGACTGGCTAAACCATCAAACTGATCTGGTGCTAGTGGCTGAGTCGAGCGGTTGGAAGCGTTATCGTGTTAAGGAGATTAAATGAAATTAGAAAAGAGCAGTTCACAGGGTATTGCCGGCGATATCGTGCCTCATTACCGTCAGATCAAGTCCGCAAGACCACCCCGTCGCTCGACGGTGCCGGTTCCTAAGAAAGGACCGCTGAGTTCATCTAGGGGGGCTAATCAAGAACCAGCCGCCGCCGCTCGTCAGCGACAACTTGCGAAGCCGCGTCTCAAGTCTTCCTGGCGTACCAAGCTTCATTGGCTGTTGGCAGCTAGTCAGTATCCCCTGATCGCGGTGGCAGGCCTGGCGGCTGCTTATAGTACGACATTTGGACAGTGCTTTGTGCTCGGGTATATGGTGGTGGCTCTTACTGGCCGCCGCCGGAGCTCCTTTAGCTTTGGCGTTACGTTGTTTTTGTTGGCTATCGTGGCGGTCTTTGAGGTGTTGGGTCAGAAGGTTATCGCGCAGAATGTAGCCGTCTATACCTTTGAGCTTTTGGCATTTGGCACAGTCCAGGCTATCTGGGAGCAACGCAAAATTGCAACATCCGCCAATTGATAGCGCTAAGCCTTCCGATAAGATAACCCTTGTGTGTTATACCTGTAAGATAAGGGAGTGCCTATGAACATTCCGGCCAAATCATTAATTACCAAGGCGTTCTTCGCGGTAGCGGTCGTAGCTACCACGGCTACGGTGGGAATCGTCGGCTTTGCTCAAGCCGCACATCCGAGCCAAAACGGTTACGGCGGCCAGATCGACCAGCTCATTGCGGCAATCGACCACTTTCGTCAGCAAGTCCTCGTGGCTACCGACACCTATCGCCACGACGTGAATGTCTGCCTTGGCAGCTCGTCCATCCTGTCGATGGGGAGCCGGGCCTTGCCTAATGGCGGCCAGCTCAGTCCGCTGCAGGCTCAGGCCCAGGATCGGCAGCTCAGTAGTGCCAAGACCCAGTTTAACAGCCGGCTCGATCAGGCGATGGGGTCGCTGAGTGCGCGCGTGGGCGATGTTCGCAGCGCCCAGGGTGGTGAGACTGCTTTTGAGCAGGCCTACGACAGCGCCACCAACCAAGCCTTCTCGCAGCTTAACAGCGCGCAGACTGAGCTCTCGGCCGACCTCGGCCCGGTTGGTCAGAGCGTAGCGCAGCAGGGCGGCCTGTTCGACTGCCTCCAGCGGGCCCAGAACAAGTACCACCGCGCGCTCGACGCGGCCAAGGCCGAGCTCCTCGCTGCCATTCGGCGCATTCTCGGCTAAGTTTCCGTTACCATATAGCAACCTGCGGCGATCGCGCTCATTGCTGCACCAAGAGCTCTCCGTTGAAAAAGGACGGGGAGTTTCTTGGTGGTTTGACGTGGCAAAACTCGGCCCAAGCTCTAGCTTCCAGATGACGAGAGTGGTAGGGTAGGGAGTGGAATAGCCACTGGGCTAATTGTTAATGAGGAATTTTATGCTCGCCGCTTCATTCAAACGTACGAAAATTGTGGCTACTATCGGCCCATCGTCTAACACGCCCGAGGTGCTGGAGCGGATCATGCTGGCCGGCGCTAATGGCTTGCGGCTGAACTTTTCGCACGGCACGCACGAGCAGCATGGTGACGTTATTAAGTTGGCGCGCCAGCTCAGCGCCAAGCTAGAGCGGCCGGTCGCCATGATCGCCGACCTGCAAGGCCCCAAGATTCGGGTTGGTTCGCTGCCCAGCGACGGCTTGCCATTTGTGCGCGGCCACGTGGTGCGGTTTGAGTATGGCGCCGACTACGAGGATCACAACATCATTCCGGTGCAGCACGACGTTAGCAAGTACCTCAAGCCTGGCGAGCGCATCTTTCTGCGCGATGGCCAGATCGAGGTCGAGGTGGAGAAGATCGAGAAAACGCTCATTACGGGCAAAGTGCTCAATCCCGGCCTGCTCTACAGCAATCAAGGCATGAATTTGCCCGATACCGATCTAGGCGGCGATATCTTAACGCCCAAGGATGTGGCCGATATTGAGTTTGCCGTTAAGCAAGACGTAGATTATGTGGCGCTGAGTTTCGTGCAGACCGCTCAAGACATCATTAATTTGAAGGAACGCCTGACCAAGCTGGGGGCCAATGTGCAGGTGATCGCCAAGATCGAGACGGCTGCGGCGGTTGACAATCTGGAGGAGATCTTTGCCGTCACCGATGCCGTGATGGTGGCGCGCGGCGATCTAGCCATCGAGACCAAGCCCGAGGCCGTGCCGGCGACGCAGCGCCGGATGGTGGAGCTGGCGCGCCAGCAGCGCAAGCCAGTGATCGTGGCCACGCAGATGCTCGAGAGCATGATCCAGTCACCATCACCAACCCGCGCCGAGGTGAGCGATGTGGCTACCGCCGTGCTAGAGGGCGCCGACGCCGTGATGTTGAGCGGCGAGACGGCTATGGGGCTCTTCCCGGTCGAGACAGTGCAGATGATGAAGCGGGTTATCCTGTACACCGAGCGCGAAGAGCTAGCCCAGCAGGCAGCCACCACGCGTCACCTGGAGGACGAGAGTGGCCGCGGCAACGCCATCTCGGCCGCGGCCGTGGTGCTGGCTCACCAGCTGCCGGCCAAGGTTATTATTGCCGAGACGGCCACCGGCCAGACCGCCCGCAACATCTCGAGCCTGCGGCCGGTGGCGCCCATCATTATGGTGACGCATCAGCCGCGGGTCTACCACCAGCTGGCCATCGTGTGGGGCGGCAAGTCCTACCTGCACGACCAGCCCGCCGAGGCAGCCGAGCACGTCACGCGCCAACTTCGCGCCGCCGGCAACATTGCCAAGGGCGACGCCCTGGTGGTGGCCTCGGGCAACCAGCCTGGCGTTACGGGCGGCACGAGCAATGTGTCGATTCGGGTGGTGCAGTAGGCCGACTCGTCGTGCTTAGACAGCCCGGCCTTTACATTTGGCCTTATTGCGATAGAATCTAACCCGGCCCAGTCTCCGGAAGCAAGGAGCTATCAGTCACCATGCGATTTTCGCGAGTAGTGCGGCTTCTGGCAGTGTGCAGCATTGGCCTGGCATCGGTCGGCTGTAGCGCCGACTCGCCAACCCCCACAAGCACCGTGATTACCACATCACCGCCGCTCAGTTCGTACCAGGGCTTGCCGGCCGACGTGACGACGCAGTACTACTCTTCCAAAAGCGACTCGTTTGCGATTGGATTTCCGGTC
Source organism: Candidatus Saccharimonadia bacterium (assembly GCA_035479295.1). GTDB lineage: Bacteria > Patescibacteriota > Saccharimonadia > UBA4664 > UBA4664 > JARIHM01. The sequence continues at coordinate 32,003 of DATIIV010000006.1, forward strand.
CTCAAAACCAGCTCCGGAAATAGCCCCATTATTGCCGCGTCAAACACGACCTCGGATGGCGCCCCGGTAAACGGCTATATGAGCGATTTGAGCGTAGCTACGCTGGGAGTCTACTCGGTATTCGTTGAAGGGGACCTTCATCCCGATCTGCCGCTCGCTCAAATCAATGATGGTTGTCACGGTCAGCCTGGGTACAAGCAGAGGGCGCTAAGTAATTTTGGCGGCAATGGAGTGGCGGCTATGCGTTCAGACTGCCTCAAGTTGGAGGGCCGGCAAGCCACGGTTATCTTGCGGTATCAGGATCATATCTACCGGATTGGCGCGGATCATGCCGACCGGATAGGTTCGGCTAGCGTTGAGCAGTTCTTTAGCTCATTTAAGTTGGTCGGCTGAGGCTCAACGATTGCTCGTACTCGAGAGAAGGTAGCATGACCGAATTGCTGTATGCCTTGGTAAGCCCGGCCGGCCGGATCTGCCCCGGCTTCTGGACCATTGGCTTTGACGTAAGGCGGCCGCTCAAGCTGGATCAAGCGGAGCAGCTGAGGCGGGTGGCGCGCCAGTCTGAGGGTGCTGACTTGGCTCCAATCAGGTGGTATGGCCTCGGTCCGGGCGCGACCCAGCCGATGATCATGGCCAACTCTGCTATGACTGAGCAGGGTGCGCGTGAGCTCGTGCGATTGGTAGCGGAAGCCCTGGGCCGGTCGGCCGAGATCATGGTGCTGCCGCTGACTGATACAGCGGTGTACGTGCAGTACAGCCCTGCACGCGAGAGCTGTGAGCGGGTGGCTATCCGATTGCCTACTCAAGCTCTGCTTACGCCTTACCAGCTCCGGACCCTGCGAGGCTTCTTGGGTTACGATCTGCGAGCCTTCGAGGCCTTGAACTCAGCTGGTAAGACTGACAACGATGAACCGATCTTGCTGTACCTCATCTCGCGGCCGGATGTCTGGGGGCATGCCGTGCTCCTGCCGTTTGGGCGGCTAGAAGAAGTCATCCAGCGCTGGGCCAAGCTGTTTGGCCTTCAGCTGGAAGTGGCCGAGGGCGAGGAATCAGACGAGGATCTGGTCGACCGAACTCGTGCTCGTGTTCAGCCCTTGGTTACCGCTGGGCTACCCACTCCTCCCAAGATCGATAGTCCCTGACCGCTCGCGCTGAAGCTCCCGGCTTGTTGGCCGCGGTCGGGGGCTTCAGCATTGGTTAATGCAGTAACTGTCTCTTTACATTTGATCTGATTTCGTTAGAATCAAACGCGGTCCAACTCCTGTCGTCTACCGAGAGAAGGTCTGGTGTGACCAATACACTGCGTGCAGTCATTAGCTTGGCTCGGGAAGCCAATCCTAACACGCTGATGATTGCCTTCAATTTTGGGCATACACTGACCGAGGACATGGCTCACCAGCTCAAAGCTCTAATCGAGGAAGTTGGTGCGCCAGCGCTGGCCCCCACGGAGTGGTATGACCGCGTCATGAGCGGTGGTGGGCTGAGTCTGATGGTCAACCCCGCCACCACGGAGCTAGAGGCTCGCCAACTTGCTCAGAACGTAGCCGACCGGCTGGGTTATGTCGCCGAGATTGTCGTCTTGCCGCTGGCCGATATGACGGTGAGGTTGCGCTACAGCCTATCTCGGGCGCAGCCCCAGGTAGTGGTGGTGCGATTCCCCAAGATGCTGTCAGGCTTTGTGATGAACCTTCTCTTGAGCGTTCCGGTGACGTTTCTTGTGTCACAGGCGAACCTTCAGGGGCCTGCCGTGGCTAATGGAGTGCCGGTGCGAATTATTAGCTGTCCGCGGGCTTGGCTCATTCCGCCGGTGCTGTCTCCCAAAATGCTCGAGATGCTGCTTCAGCACTGGCAGCTCTGGCTTGGCTTTCAATGGGAGGTGAGTGAGGGCGATATGCTAGGCGAGGACGCGATCGATAGCGGTAGGGCCGACCTGTTGCCGCTGCCGGATGGCCAGAGCTGGTCCCAGGAGTGGCAGGACTACGCGGTCCTGACCCGCATGGGCTTTTAAAGACTCAATTACTCACCAAACTTCATTGACTCGTTCCGCTTGACTGCCTGTATCCGCCCCTGACCGCTCGCGATGAAGCCCCTGGCTCTCGCCTCGCGGTTGGGGGCTTCATCGTGGCGGGTGGTGCGTGCTGCGATACTCACTGGGGCTGGCCGTCTGCGCTCCGGGACTTTACATTCGGCCTCACTGCGTTAAAATCAATCTGGTTCATTTAAGAGTCTTGGCTACAGGAAGGCCCGTTGTGGAAGAGCCCATCTTGCGGATGGTTATTGCCCGACCATATGGTCGCACCGATGCCTGGGTCCTTAAGGCCGACTTAGGCGCCGAGCCAGAGCCCAGTACGAACGTTCATCTGGTGGAGGTGCTCAAGACCGCGTTCTCTGCTCGTCCTTTGGATGGCTCCTATGAGTTTCGCGACAAAGGACGGCAGTTACGGGTATGGCTCAATGACGCCGATCCAAACGGCGATCAAGCCGTGGCGCTCGTCGAGCAGATAGCTTGTGCCTTAATGAGCTCGGTAGAGTGCCTGTTGCTGCCCTCCGGAGGCCTAACGATGGCTACTTCGTGGTCTCCTCATGCGACCAGCCTGGGTTGGGTCGTGAAGATTGAGTTAGATAAGGCCTTGTCCCGGGAGCCCTATGAGGTCCTGGCGGAATATTTAGTCCGAGCCATTCGGTCTTGTTCAGAGACCAGCGGGGCACAGTGCCGAGAATGGGGTCAGGTACTGCTGTGCTGGCGTGACCAGGCTTGCTTGGCACGAGCTCGCTTAACCGAGTTGGACTTAGTAGGAGTCGTGACCGGCTGGGCCAATGCGATGGAGGCCACGATAGCGTTTACGTTTCCCGAATTGACGATACGCGACCTTGCCCGCATGGGTCTGGCACGTCGATTACCATAAATCTGCCCAGAGTTCAGCCAGGCCTCCGCCACAGGCGATGACCTAGCCGGCGGCTGCGCGGTCACCGGCTTGGATCTCTAGTACCTATCCTTTACATTTAGCAGAGGATATGGTACAAAGTCAAAGGTTCTACAGGCTTAGTTTGACACTCAAACCAGAAGGGATCTTCCTCGATGAGGCGGATTGCCAAGCTGTGGCCGGCTGTGTTGTTACTGGTGCTGGCTGGCTGTACCGAGCCCACCAGTGACGGTACCTCAGCGCCATCGACGCCGGTGTCGGCCGATCCGTGTGCGGCACCGGACATTCTGTCTGGTCCTATCGGAACGGACGGCGTCGGCCCCACGTACCAGCCACCGGCCGACGTACACAAGGTGACGTTCGGGACCCCGTGCGGTTACTTCCAGGCCGAGTTTCCGACAGCAGCTTCGCAAAGCTCGGTGCTGGAGACTACGCTGAAGGACGATGATGGGCGTCCCACTAAGGACTATCACACCATCCTGAACAACTACCAGCTGCAGGGCCAGCCGGTCGCCTGCCCGCAGTGCGAGGAATTTTCGGTCTTCGTGCACCCCGAAACGAGCCCCGGTAGCTCGCTGGAGTCCTACGCTCAAGACTGCTCGAACAAGGCCGATTACCAGCATCTCCATGTGAATACCTTCAACCACACTGGCGAGCCGGCCTTCATGGCCAACTGCCGGCCGTTCGGCTCATCTGGCCTAACGCGTCAGCTGGCTATCCTGCGCCATCAAGCCCCGGACGGAACCCTGTTCCGCTACGAGGTAATGGCTACCGGCACCGCAGCCGACGTCCTCGCCTTCGTGAACTCCTTCCAGCTGAATAGCTGACGGACTGCCCCTGACTGCTCGCGATGAAGCCCCTGGCTTCGTCCCCGCGGTCGGGGGCTTCATCGTGGTTGGGCGGCGGGGCGGCACATTCGTTTGGGGCTAGTATGCAAATATTTTGCGTAGTCCTGCACTCGGTGAAGATTGGGCGCACCAGGGCGACTAGCTTGCTTTACCAAAGCCATAACAACGACTTTATCAGGAAATCCGATAACTGCATCGTCAAGTGTGCCACATTTTTGCATAGTACATATATAATGGGTGGCCTATCGGTCGGCGCCGAGCGGTCAGGCGACAACCTGCCCCCACCCGCGCTACAATAGAACCCGACAGCTAAACGCGAGGAACGCATGCACAAGAAGACGGTTCGCGACATCGATCTAAAAGGGAAGCGCGTGCTGGTGCGCGTGGATTACAATGTGCCGATTAAGGACGGCAAAGTCGGCGACACGCTGCGCATTCGGGCCTCGTTCGAGACGCTTAATTATCTGCTAGAGCAGGGCTGCGCGCTAGTATTAATGAGTCACCTGGGCGAGCCCAAGGGCGCGCCGGACCCGCAGTACAGCCTGCGGCCGGTGGCGGCCAAAGCGGCCGAGCTGCTGGGCCACGACATCACGTTTTATGACGACTGCGTGGGCGAAGCGGTGGAGCAGGCCGCCAAGGCGCTGCAGCCCGGCCAGATGATGATGCTAGAGAACGTGCGTTTCCACCAGGAGGAGCTCGACAACGACGCCGCCTTTGCTAAGCGGCTGGCCGGGCTGGGCGAAGTGTACGTTAACGACGCCTTTGCCGTGGAGCATCGCAAGCAGGCCTCGGTGGTGGGTGTGGCGGCCTACTTACCGGCAGTGGCCGGATTGTTGGTTGAGAAAGAGGTTAATTATATTGCTGGCGCCCTAGAGGCGCCGCAGCGGCCGCTCGTAGCGGTGCTGGGTGGCGCTAAGGTCTCGACCAAATTGCCCCTGCTCAAGCATCTCATGCCCAAAGTCGACGTGATGGTCCTGACCGGCCCGATCGCCAATACCTTTGCGCTCGCTCAAGGGCAGCCGATAGGCCAGAGCGTGGCCGAGCCCGACATGGTAGATGATGTGAAGGAGCTGCTAGAGCTGGCCCGGCGCGAGAACACCGAGCTGCTAATGCCCGACGAAGTGGTGGTCTCGCAGGAGTTGCGGGCGGTTAAGCATATGCGTACGGTGAAGGCCGCGGCGGTGCAGCCGGACGACTACATTGTGGACGCAGCGCCGTCGTACGCCAAGCAGTTTACGGCCGCGCTGTATGACTTTTTGGACCTGGACGGCCGCAGCACCGTCATTTGGAACGGTCCGCTTGGCCTCACCGAGGTGCCCGAGTTTACTCACGGTACGCAGGCCATGGCCGAGGCCATTGTGGCCGTTAAGGGCACCACCATCGTGGGCGGTGGCGATACGGCGGCGTTTGTGGACGCGGCCGGCCTGCACGACAAGTTTACTTGGGTCTCCACCGGCGGCGGTGCCTCGCTCGAGCTCATGGCCGGCAAAGAGTTGCCCGGCGTGGCCGCTCTGCTCGATATGTAGCTCGTTTGACGGCCGGCGAGCTTTATCATAGTATGGCCTCATTGCCGATGCTCTGGACGACGGACGGAGGACTGACAATGAATGTGAAGCGGCCCAGAGAGGGCGGCATGGCTCCGCTGTGGGCGGGTGCCCAGAGGTTGGTCCAGCTAGCTGACGGTTACGGCGGCTACCGCTTAGCTCAGCGCGCTGCCGTGGGGAGGCTCCTCAGGCTTGATCTCGATTGCCGGATTGCCGCCCTCACCATGGTGGCCGATGGCACGGCGGCCGAACTGACGCCGCGAGGCAAGGTCGGCGTAATTCTGTCTATCGACTTTATGTGGGTGAGTTGCACCGGGGTGATCTCGCTCTGGGCCGAGACTCCCGGCGGCCGCTCCACGCCGGAGATGCCGCCGCTGCTCCGGCTGGAGCCACCGGACAACCCGGATTTCAAGCTCGCCATGTGGCTGATTTTGGACGAGCTGGGCATTCGCCGGGTGTCTCACATGGAGGCGGTGGCGTACACTCAGCTTGGCTGGGACGGGTGGGCCATGAAGTGCAGCCACCGCCTTAGCCAGACGGGGCTATCTCACATCGTGCGACCCTCGGAGCAGGAGGCCTTGCTGGTCTTTCGCAATGGTCAAACCATGAGCCTGAGCATTATCACGCTCAACCCCGGCAGCCCGATGCTGGAGCTTCGCCCGGGGCCATGATCGAGCCACAGCTCTGAGCCGGCCTTCCGAATCCCGCCAAGCCGCCCACGTCGGTGGTTTGGCGGGATTTGCTCGTTTGGTGCGGCGCCGGCTTTGCCCATGTTGCCCATAAGCGGTACAATAAAGACCACAAACGAGGGTACTCATGGCGCGCTTAATCGTTGGTAATTGGAAGATGAACCTGAATCCGGGTGAGGCCAGCGTGCTGGTCCATCGACTGGAGGATAAGCTGGCCGTGAGCACGGGCACCGAGGTGGTGATCTGCCCGCCATTTATCGATATTTACCCCATCGCGCGCGAGCTCGATCACAAGAAGCTGAGGCTCGGTTCGCAGAACATTCATTATCTGGACGAGGGTGCTTTTACGGGCGAGATCTCGCCGGCTATGCTCAAGGGCCTCGTCAACTACGCTATCATTGGCCACTCGGAACGGCGCGCTATGGGCGAGGACGATAAACTGATTGCCAAGAAGGTGGCGGCCGCCTTACGCAACGACATTACGCCGATTCTGTGCGTGGGCGAGAAGTTGGCCGATCGCGAGCACGGCCTCTCTACTAAGGTAGTGATCGATCAGCTCACGGCCGACCTGGGCCAGCTCACGGCTGCCGATGTGGCGCAACTGGTGGTGGCCTACGAGCCGGTCTGGGCCATTGGCACCGGCCGCGTGGCTAAGCCCGACGAGGTGGCGCCGGTGGTGGCGGCCATCCGCCAGACCATCGAAGAGCTCTATGGCGAGGAGGGTGCCGGCGGCTTGCGCGTGCTATATGGCGGCAGCGTTACCCCAGATGTCTGTACGGCCTACCTCAAAATGCGGAGCATCGACGGCCTGCTCGTGGGGGGCGCTAGCCTCAATTACGAGGAGTTTGCCCAGATTGCTAAGATTGCGCAGGGGTTGTAGTATCGGCCGCCCATCGCGCATCGACGCACAATAGGGTAAAATGGCCGACATGAACCTGCCGCTCGACTCGCAACAACTCAAGAAATTGATCGAACTAGCCTACCTGGGTGAGTGGTTGATTAACGCCCATCACGATACCGATTTTCAGGATGAGGCGGCTACGGCCGCGCTGCAGCCGCTGCTGGCCGCGGCCGAGGGTGCTGGGGTGGGCCGTGATGCTGAGACCGGCCAGTATTACCTGGAGTCGGATTGGACCGAACGGCTGTACGACCAGTACGTGCTCGATTATGACGATCACGTGTTCTGGGACGAGCTGGTAGAGCGGCTGGCCCAGCGCGATCTGGCCCGGCAGCGCGGTGTGCCGGTGGAGGAGGTTAATCGTGAGGACGATCTGCGCGAACTTCGACCGCTGGAGGATCGTTACCGGCACGAATGCGAGGAGCATGGACTCGATCGATTGGAGATCAGTAACGACTTTTAGCATAACCGGCTTGATGTTATACTAAAAGCCATGAAGTGTCCTAAATGCCAGCATGATATGCTGGAATCCCACCACGGCTGGCTCTGTCTTAATTGTGGCCACCTGGAGCCGGCGGCGGCCAACCAGACGCCATTAACGGCGGCCGATATCAAAAATGGCCGTCCCACCGCCGAAAACCCAATTATGCCACTAAATGCTGCACCCGCACCGTCCGAGACCAAGCCAGTGTCGGCCACGGCGCCAATAGCGGACACCGCGCCGTCTAAGCCGGCTGATGAGTCAAAGGAGCCTACGGCTGAGGCTGTGGAAAAGTCGGCGACGCCAGAGCCAATCCCGGCGGCGCCGGCCGAGATCGATGCGCCGGTTGAAGCCAAGGCTGAACCAGACCAGGCACCAGAGGCCGCCGAAGCTTCCGAGCCGAAGATCCACGACGAGAAGGAGGAGCCGGCCGCCGAGGTGGTGGCCAAGCCCACCGATCAAGACGATGAGGCTGACGAGGCCGATGACGCTGAGCCTGAGGCCGCCGACGATGACACTGATGACGACAGTGATGACAGTGACGACACTGACGAGACCGAGGATGCCGATGAGGCCGTACCCGCTGTCATCGATGCACCGGTCGACGCGCCGGCCGAAGCGGAGGTCAAGGTTGAGCCTATTAATAACAATGACGCTCCCGAAGAGGTAGCCGAGGCAATTAGCGCAGCTGTAGCGGCGACGCAGCCCACTGAAGCTGAGGCTTCGGCTGCACCCAAGACCGCGGATGCCGAGACGCCCGAGCCTACAGCGCCAGCTCCCGCCACTGAACCCAAGCCTGAACCTGAACCCAAGTCCGACCCCGACCCAAAGCCCGAATCAGTCGCTAGCGTTCCGTCGGCGCCCGTGGCTGCGGCTTACACCCCGGTTCATGCGGCCGACGTTCACACGGGCGGCAAGCCTCGTGCGGTCGACGCCATTGCCTCTAAGCCTAAGCCGCCGGTGGTCTCTGCGCCGTCCACAGCAGATACCATCGCCGCGCCAACTCCGGTGCCAACTCCTGAGGCCTCGCCACCCGCTTCGCCGTCGCCGGCTGCATCGCCAGCCCCTATGCCCGCTCCGGCCGCTGCTCCTGCGCCCGTTGCGCCCACTCCGCCTCCTGCTCCGGCTCCGTCTATTCCCCAGACCGTCCCTGGCGCCAAGCCACCGGTTATCGCCAAGACCCAGCCCCGACCGCTCAAACTTCGTGATATTATTGCTATTGCTGTCGGCGCAATCCTCCTGATTGTCCTGGGCATCTTTGCTTATCTCGTCATCACCAAGCAAAGCCTACCGTTTTAGCTGACAGCTCCGATGGATGAAGGGAATCGCGTGATTTCACGTCCGTTGACGACCTCCGGGCCGCCGGATCCGGAAGAGCGACAGTTTTAAATCGAACCTCTCGCTTCACTGAATGATCAGCCACCCCTTGGCGGCCAATGACCCGCCGCCTCTGCCCGAGAAAGCCGAGAACTAGTGACAGAGCCGACTACGGAATCTGCCGATCAGGAGCCAGAAGAGGCTCCGGCGGGCCCGCCGGATGTACTGCGCGACGAACATGGCATGCCGTTTGGCCCAAACGGCGAGCGTATCTGGATGGACTGACCACGACTACAAGGAGGAGCGTAATGAGCTTGCCTGACGGCGAAGAGAAGCCCAGGCCAAGGCCGGCCACGGTGGGCGATCTGTTCAGCCGGACCGATTCCGGCCAGGACAGCCTAGAGACCGGGCCGCAGACCCCGGCGCCGGATGATCCGGATGAGCTGGCGCCCGAGCAGTAGCCCTCGACGACCGATGTAATCTGCGGTCGCTTGGCGCCCCGGAAGCAGCGTGACTGTTTCCGGGGCGCCTACCATACCCTGGGCCGGCGGCATGTCAACTCTAGTTCGGCCGCGTTCGGCCAGGTACAATCAGATAATGAATGATCTGCTAGCCGAGCTAAATGAGCCGCAGCGCCAGGCTGCCCAAACCACCACGGGGCCGGTCTTGATTTTGGCCGGCGCTGGCTCGGGCAAGACCAAGGCGCTGACGCATCGCATCGCCTACCTGGTGGCGCAGCAGGGGGTGCGGCCGGTCAATATCTTGGCCGTTACCTTTACCAACAAGGCCGCCGGCGAGATGCGCGGCCGAGTGCTGCGACTGCTGGGCCTCGATCCCGCCAGCCGCACGTACTTTCCGTTTATTGGCACCTTCCACTCCATTTGTCTGCGGCTGCTGCGGCGCGAGGCGGCCGAGATCGGCCTGCCGGCCAACTTCCTCATCTTCGATGCGGCCGATTCACAGAGCGCCATTAAGCAGGCCATGCGTGCTACCCACATCGACGACAAACAGTTTACGCCCGGCCTCATTCACGGCCTCATCTCGTCGGCCAAAAACGAGCTGGTCGGCCCCGACAATTACGCCAAACTAGCCAATGGCAAGGCCCAAGATGCCGCCGCCAAGGTCTACCCGCGCTATCAAGCCCTGCTCAAGGAGGCCGGCGCCCTCGACTTTGACGACCTCATCTTTGAGACCGTGCGCATGTTTCGCCAGTATCCGGACCTTCTGCACAAATACCAAGAGCAGTTCCAGTACATCATGGTCGACGAGTATCAGGACACGAATCACGCACAGTATCAGATCACCAAGCTGCTGGCAGCGGCGCATCGCAATCTGTGTGTGGTGGGCGACGACTGGCAGAGCATTTATAGCTGGCGCGGGGCTAATTTTCAGAATATTCTCGATTTTGAGAAGGACTATCCCGAGACGCAGGTAATTAAGCTGGAGCAAAATTACCGCAGCACTCGCAATATTCTCGATGCCGCCCACGCTATTATTACCAAAAATCGCACCCGGTCCGACAAAAAACTCTGGACTGAGCTGGGAGCCGGCGCGGGTATCGGTGCGGTCAATGTTTACAACGAGATCCAGGAGGGCGAGTGGATTACGCGCAAGGTCCAAGAGCTGGTGGTGACCGAGAAGCGCGAGCTGTACGATTTTGCGGTGCTGTACCGCACCAATGCTCAGTCGCGCTCGCTTGAGGAGGCGTTTCTACGGGCCGGATTGCCGTATAAAATCGTCGGTGGTACGCGGTTTTATGAGCGGCGCGAAATCAAAGATGCCATGGCCTACTTGCGATTCGTCTACCAGCCCGACGACGTGGTGAGCTTTGGCCGTATTATTAATTTGCCGCCGCGCGGCCTGGGCGACGTGAGCCTGGCGCGGCTAGAGGAGTGGCGGCGGGCACAAGGGCTGGGGCTGCTGCCAGCGCTCCAGCGGGCGGCCGAGGCGCCGGGGTTACAGGCTCGGGCGGTAACGGCTCTGCGCGGGTTTGCCGAGCTCATCGACGGCCTGCGCGCCGAGATTCCCAAGCGCTCGGTGAGTGGCCTGCTCGACCTGATTATCAAGCGCTCGGGCTACCTCAATTATCTGGACGACGGCTCGGTTACGGCGGCCGATCGCATCGAGAACGTCAAGGAATTATTGAGTGTCACCGAGACGTACAATGAGCTGTCGTTGCAAGAATTTCTGGAAGAGATCGCGCTGATCGCCGACATCGATAACTATGCCCAAGACACCAATGCCGTAACCCTCATGACGCTGCACGCGGCCAAGGGCCTGGAGTTTCCAGTGGTGATCATTCCCGGCATGGAGGAGGGGATCTTTCCGCACTCGCGGTCGCTGTTTGACGCCGAGCAGATGGAGGAGGAGCGGCGGCTCTGCTACGTGGGCATGACGCGGGCCAAGGAGCGGCTGTTCTTGGTGTATGCTAATTCGCGGCTGCTCTACGGTCGCACCGATCACAATCCGCCGTCGCGGTTTATGCTGGAGGTGCCGCCGGAGCTGCAGGCCGAAGGGAGCGAGTGGGGTGTGGCGGGGCGAGCGGCCGGGGCTGGGCATGGAGCTGGAGCGGCTAGCTGGTCGGCTACCACGCTGCATGGCGGTGGCGGCTCGGGCCGGCGTGGTCCGGCGGCCGATGTGCTCGGTGCTGGCCAGAGCGGCCTGCCCACCACCGAGCACGAGGCCGCCGCTCACCGCGAGGAGCTGCTCGGCCTCCAGCTCCAGCCCGGCGACCGCATCGAGCACGCCAAATTTGGCGCCGGCATCGTCAGTGCCGTCGATGGCGACGAGGTTACGGCCGCCTTCGCCGGCCTGGGCAGCAAGCGCCTGTCGCTCAGCTTCGCGCCTATTCGCAAGCTTGACTAGTGTTCGTCAGCGCTTTTTAATGAATCACGGCCCGTTCGCCACCGACAAGAATGAAGGTTGGATACGTGACCTGTATGATCATGCAAGCTTCTGCGGAACAGGCCGCTTTGGCGGCCAGGCTGTTCCTTCCTGATGCTTTGTCGCCCGGAGCGCTGTCGGCGACCAGCGACAATCCTACATGTATGTGCATGGGAGAGGGGGCAGGCTGCACTGGCTGTTCTTGCCAAACCTGCCCGCAAAGGAAGCGGTGCAGCCACACCGTTAGTGTGGCCGACCAGCTGTTTTGTTCAAGCTGTCGCTAGCGGCCGATGAGAGTGGGAGGCGTTCCGATACACTTGAAGCTTCTCCCCGGTTTTCTGATTACGGTACTCGGTCCGGTAGGGCTGGCGAACCGCTGCCAGTGCAAGAATCCGGCGTGTCGGTGCCCCTGCGAGGCGTGCGATATGGGTCTGCAGTGCATTCGATACATTACGGTGCCGGGCATCTGTAGCGCCTGCTCTTCGGTTGGGCTGTAATCCGGTAGGCTTGCCGGCCACGACCAGCAAGCCTACCGAACCCTAAACTTATCCACATTGACGGCGCCCAGATAGAGCGCTACCATAAGCATGTTACGTAAAACGAAAAAGCTTAAAAACGAAACGTCCCTTGTATTAACGCGAGAGACCACCATTTTAAGCCACATTATCGGACTCCTGGCCGCCACGTTCCAGAGGTTGAAGACTCAGCCGCGCAATAGTTTGGCCATTGGAATCCTTATTATCATCGTTTTCTTTGGACTAACGTCTGGTCATATGCCGTTTTCTCCCACCGCTAACGCCGATGCGCAGCGCATGGTTTCGCTGTACGTTGACGGCGAGAAACGCGTCTTTGCCACCGACGATACTAATGTGCACAGTGTGCTCGATCACAGCGGCGTGCAATTGCAGACCGGCGACTTAGTGGAGCCCAGCCTCGACTCGACCGTGCCGCAGGGCTTCTTTAACATCAATGTGTACCGCTCGCGGCCGGTGCTGGTGCAAGATGGCCAGAACACCTATCGCTTCTTAAGCGCTTACCAGAGCCCGCATCTGCTGGCTCAGGCGGCCGGCCTCACGCTCTACCCGGAGGATCAGTACGACATGGGTGTCATTACCGACGTAGTGGGCAACGGTGCGGTCGGTGTTAAGGTTACGGTTAAACGGGCCACGCCGCTGACGATTCGGGTCGATGGCCAGGTTAAGTCGATTCGGACGCAGGCCACCACGGTGGGCGATGCGCTTAAGAGCGCCGGTGTCGCGCTGGGCCTTAAAGACACCGTGTCAGCGCCGCTGGACGCGCCAGTGGAGTGGAACATGAGCGTTAGCGTAGCGCGCGTCACCGAGGTGGAGGCCAATATTACAGCGGCTATTCCGCACGCCACCCAGACGGTAACCGACCCAACCATGCTCAAGGGCCAGACCCAGGTGCGTACTCACGGCGTCGACGGCCAGCGCGTCGCGCTCTACCGCATTCATTACCAGGACGGCAACGAGACCGGTCGCGAGCTGCTGAATGTAGTGAGTCAAACGGCGCCCGTCACCGAGGTTGATGTGGTTGGTACCAAAGTGGTCTTTGCCGGCTCGGTGGAGTACTGGCGGCCCATGGTCGAGGCGGCCGCCGCCCAGTGGAGTCTCGATCCCAACATGATGTTGCGGATCATGTCCTGCGAGTCCCACGGGAATGCCACCAGTGTCAGCCAGTTCATTATTAATGGCGAGCACCCCACCGGCCTCTTCCAGTATCTGCCGTCGACCTGGCGCTCCAGCGGTGGCACCAACGACAATATCTTTGATGGTGCCGCGCAGATCACCATCACCGCTCGCAAGATGGCGACGCAGGGTACACGGGCTTGGCAGTGCCAATAGTTCGTCGCTGATCTAGTAATTTTATTGTAAATATGCTATAATTTGCCAACGAAGACGAATCGGTCTTAGCTCCAAGTTCCCGAAGGGGGAATCATGTCACGCTCAGTGATGAGCTTGTTCGTGGCCTTAGTCGCGGCGCTGGCCCTGACCGCTTGCGGTGGCGTGGGCGGCAGTCCGCAGCCCGGCCCGAGCACCACGATCACCAGCGCGCCGACGGTGGTGACTACCACGGCCGGTAGCATCGCGCCCTCGACGGCGGCCAGCGAGCTGCCGACGCCGGACCCCAGCGCCTGGGCGACTACCATCTCGACCCAGCCGCCCCGAGTGGTGCCCGGTGCCACGACGCCGCCCAACGGCGAGCCGATCCAGGGGGTGCTGCGCGGTATTCGTTGGGCTTCGGGCCCCGGCTACGAGCGGGTGGCCTTCACCTTCGATCGCGCGGCGCCGGCCTACACGGCTCGCTACCTCTCGACGATCGTGCGCGATTCGTCGAATCAGCCGGTGCAATTCGCCGGGGCGGCGCACCTTCAGATCCGGTTTCTCAGCGCTCACGCTTTCGACGCGGCCACCGGTCAGGAGACCGTCACCCAGGAGATCCAGCCGGTGACGGGCTCGGCCGTCCTCCGGGCCGTCGTCGTGAATGGCGACTTCGACGGCACGGTATCGGTCGCAGTGGACCTGAACGACGTGGTCGCTCTGCAGTGGGGCAGCCACATCAATGACCAGGGTCAGGGGGTCGTTTACATCGACTTCAAGCAGTGACCATGTCCCAAAAAAACCGGCGCGAGACTCGTTCTCGCGCCGGTTTTCCCGTATTAGCCTCAAACTCTGCTAAGATACCCACATGGATTTATCGCGTGTCGAAGATGTGCGCACGGCGCTTAAGCTGGCCGGCATTCGTCCCAACAAGGGGCTGGGTCAGCATTTTTTGGTTGATAAAGCCAGTTTGCAGGCTATTATGGATGCGGCCGGCCCCGGCCCAAACGACACCGTGCTCGAGATCGGCCCTGGTCTCGGCGTGATGACCCGCCCGCTGACGCAGCAGGCCGGCCGGGTGGTGGCCGTGGAGACTGACCACATTCTGGCCGACCTGCTGCGCCGCGACGCCCCGGCCAATCTGGAGGTGGTCGAGCAAGATATTCTGCGCTACGACCTGCGCCAGCTGCCTAGCGGTTACAAAGTTATCGCCAACATTCCTTATTATTTAACTAGCAAAATCTTTCGTCTGCTGCTCGAGAGCCCCAATCCGCCGAGCGTACTGAGCCTGCTGATCCAAAAAGAGGTGGCGCAGCGCATTACGGCTCGGCCCGGCAGCATGAGCATCTTGGCCCTGAGTGTGCAGTACTACGGCCGGGCCGAGCTGGTGCAGGTGGTAGAGCGCCACAAGTTTTGGCCGGCGCCCGAGGTGGATTCGGCGGTGGTGCGCGTGGCGCTAAGCGGGCCGGCCTTTCCGGCCGAGCCGAGCCGCCTGTTCCGGCTCATCAAGGCCGGCTTTGGCGAGAAGCGCAAGCAGCTCAAGAACGCGCTGGCCGGCGGCCTCAACTGCAGCGCCGACTGCGCCGTCGAGATCATTGCGGCGGCCGGCATCGCGCCGCTGGCCCGCGCCCAGGAGCTGGCGCTGCCCGAGTGGGATCGGCTCTATCAAGTGGCTATTGCTCGCGGCCTGATTTAGTGCTTCAATAAACTCCAACTTTCATTCTTGCGCCCCGGCGCCCTCACGAAAGCCGCACCTTATCGGCCCAATCTGACGAGTACGAGTAGGGGTACCGCTATGACCATGCCATTCGGAGAGAACACCTGGACAGAGCAGCAGCGGAACGATGCGCTCTGGCTCGACCCATTGCTACTCGATGACGCGCTTGAGGCGACCGAAGCCGCGCTTCGAGTCGGTGTCACCGTCGAAGCCCTGTGGAGCCTGGTGCGTGATCGGCAGTTGCTGTGCATTGTGTGCGACAACCAGGTGTTCTTTCCGGGCTTTCAGTTCACGGAGCACGGCGTTGTGCCGCACCTGCGCGAGATCCTGCCGCAGTTACCCTTCACCTGGGGGCTGTGCGGCTTGATCGAGTTTCTGACGATCAGGCCCATGGTCCTGCTCCACGAGTCCGACCCCGTCAGCCTGCCGGTCATCGAGTGGCTGCGGCTCGGCGCCCGCCCGCAGCAGGTGCTGGACTTCCTGCGGCGCAGCAGCGAGGAGGTGGCTTGAGCTTCCCTGCCTAACTACCCGGTTCCTCTTGACGGAGCCGGGTAGTGTCATGTTTGCGTGCTGTCTAATATCGTGGGCCCACACGCGTAACTTTTTGGAGGCCTGGCAGGCCGGCGAAGTCAAGCTGCCGTAAGCGGGGTGAGTCTGAGATTGGTCATATCGTTCAGCCAACTAGTTGTATAATACAACCTCTATCACGGGAGCGAACTGGTTGTATTATACAACCACTGGCGAGATCGACAGGCCGGAGCGCCCCAACCACCCAACCCTAAGCTTGGCCCAAACCAGCCACTCATGATACCATGGCCAGGTTAGGAATCGCATATCATGGCCAAATTTTACGTTACCACCCCCATTTATTACATCAACGATAAGCCGCACATTGGCCACGCGTACGCCACCTTTGCGGCCGACGTGTTGGCGCGCTACCATCGCCAAAAGGGCGACCAAGTGCTGTTTTCGGCCGGCGTCGATGAGAACTCGCAGAAGACGGTGCAGTCGGCCGAGGCGGCGGGCCAAGACATAACTGCCTACACTAAGGCCATGTCGGACCTGTGGCAATCGACTTGGAAGCAGGCCGAGGTTAGCAATGATGCCTTTATTCGCACCACCAGCCCTGAGCACAAGGCGGCCGTGTACGAGGTAATTAAGCGCGTCCAAGCCAAGGGCGATATTTACAAAGGCACCTACGAGGGCCACTACTGTGTGGGCTGCGAGGAATTTAAAAAAGAGGATGAGCTGCTCGAGGGCGGTCTCTGCCCCATCCACAAAAAGCCGGCCGAGCTCATCAAGGAGGACAACTACTTCTTTAAACTCAGCGCTTACCAGCAGCCGCTGCTCGACTATATTGAGGCGCACCCGGAGTTCATTCAGCCCGAATCGCGGCGCAATGAGTGGGTGAGCTTTATTAAGAGCGGCCTGCGCGACTTCTCGGTGTCGCGGTCGACGCAAAAGTGGGGCATTCCCTGGCCGGATGACAAGAACCAGGTGGTATACGTGTGGTTCGACGCGCTGGTGAATTACTTGACGGCGACCGGTTTCCCCAAGGCCGGCTACGAGACCAATTGGCCGGCCGACGTTCACGTGGTGGGCAAGGATATTGTGAAGTTCCACGGCGTGTACTGGCCGGCCATGCTGATGAGCGCCGGTCTGCCGCTACCCAAGATGGTCTTTGGCCATGGCTTCTTTACCATCGACGGCGAGAAGGTCAGCAAGTCGCTCGGCAACGCCATCGACCCGGTGGAGCTGGCCGGCAGCTACGGCATCGATGCCTTGCGCTACTATTTGCTCAGCGAGATTCCGTTTGGTGGCGACGGTGAGTTTAATCGCGTTCGGTTTGAGGCGGTCTACAACGCCGATCTGGCCAACGACCTGGGCAATCTGGTGCAGCGCGTGGCGGTGATGATCTCGCGCTACATGGATGGCAACATCGGTGAGCTGCCGCCGCACTCGCACGACATCACGCCGTACGAGTCGGCCATGGCCGAGCTGCGTTTCGACAAGGCACTGGCCGAGGTCTGGCTGCTGATTCGCGGCCTCAACCAGTATCTCGAGGAAGAGAAGCCCTGGCAGCTGGCCAAGACCGACACGGCTCAGCTGGCCGAGGTGCTGCATCACGCTGTTAGCGACCTGGTGCAGATCGCCACGCTGCTCATGCCATTTATGCCCAGCACCGCTCAGCGCATCGCGGCTACTTTCGCGGCCGGCCAGGTCCACTCCGAGGTAGGGCTGCTCTTCCCCAAGGCCGATACGATCGAGCGGACCAATATCGAGCTTAAGTAGGAGGCGCTCATGCCCGACCAACGAGACTGTCAGGTCTGTGACGTTATTCAGGACGACCCACGTCGGCTCTTGACCACCGAGCATTGGTTGATCTCGCTGGCGGTTGATCAGGGCTACCTCGGTCGGGCGTGGGTGACACTGCGCCAGCATAAAGGCGATTTGGCCGAGCTAGCGCCGGTCGAATGGACCGAGCTGCACGAGGTGATTCGCCGTTACGAGGCGGCGGTGCGGGCGGCCTTTGGTGCCCAGCTCTTTAACTGGAGCTGCCTCATGAACGACGCCTTTAAGGCGACCCATCCGGCGCCCCACGTGCACTGGCATGTACGCCCGCGCTACGATCGGCCGGTACAGGTGGAGGGGGTTGAGTTTGCTGATCCGAACTTCGCCCACCACTATGATCGCCAGTATATTCGGCCGGTCGACGAGGCGATGCAGCAGGCCATTATGAGGCAGATAAAAACCCACCTGTAGACTACTAACGACATGTTAGATGCAGTACTAGGGCGCGCTCACGACGCCCCAGTAGGCGTTCGGCCCCGTTGCGCGAGACAACGGGGCCGAGATTCGAGCTTTCTTGTGCTCTAGGGAGCGGATAGTGCCAACAGTTGCTCGAGCTGCTGAGCTGTCTCCGCGTCGTTGACGACGCAAGTGACATCCCGGAGAAGGCGTGGTCGACTGTAGTGGGTGAACTCACGCAGAGCCACTACGGTCTCAAAGGCCGCCGTTCCGGTTGGCTCCTCGCGCAACCCGGCCTGCTCTCCGGTCCGCAACAATGGGAGCCGTAGCATCCCAAGATGCTGTTCCTCGGCTTCCTTGAGGGCTGTGGCTACAGTCTTGCGGAGTGGCTGTGCTAGATCATCGATCACAAAGATCACGTCGCCGACGGGCAGGTCCAGCTCGGGCTTGTGGACCAGGTGAATGGCTCGGCAGCGCGATGGCATTACCGCTCGACACAGGGTGAGCTTGTCGTGGTAGTAGCTACCAGCTACTTCTCGAAGTGCTCTGTTGAGGTGATCATCGTTGTCGCCTTTCGGCTTGACCGGGATGACTACCGCGCTGCCGGCAAACTTCATGATATCACCCTCGGCTACGGTGATGTCCATGTGGCGCCTCTCGTTCGTTGGGGTCACTCCACGGCTTGATACTATATAATAGTCCAGCGAAGAGCACAAACCTAAGGTAGAATAATCATATGTTAATCGACACCCACGCCCATATCCACTTTGACGAATATCGCGACGAGCTCGACGCGGTGCTAGAGCGTGCTCACGCGGTCGGCGTTGATAAGCTTCTGTGCGTCGGCGTGGACGAGCAGGACTCGGGCCAGGCGGTAGCGGTGGCGCGCGCCTACGACAATGTTTGGGCTACCGTCGGCCTGCACCCGCACGAGGCCGACCGCGGCTACGAGGCGCTCGAGGAAGTGGCGCGGCTGGCCGAGCTCGACAAAGTGGTGGGTATCGGCGAGTGCGGCCTGGATTATTACAAGAGTGAGACCTCGCGCGAGGACCAGGAGCGGGCGCTGCGGTTCCAGCTTGAGCTGGGCCTGGAGCGTGACCTGGCTATGGTCTTTCATGTGCGCGACGCTTTTGACGATTTTTTCCGGATCATTGATGAGTATGAGAACGTGCGCGGGGTAGTGCACTGCTTTACGGCCGGCACCGAGGAGATGCGTCAGGTGGTTAAGCGGGGGCTGTACATTGCGCTCAACGGCATTATGACCTTTAGCAAAGACGCCCGGCAGTTGGCGGCGGCGCGCGAGGTGCCGCTGGATCATTTGGTGCTCGAGACCGATTGCCCGTTTTTAACGCCGGTGCCGCATCGGGGCCAGCGCAACGAGCCGGCCTATACCGCGCTGACGGCTAAGTTTTTGGCCGAGCTGCGGGGTGAGCCGCTGGAGGATGTGGCGGCCGCTACCACGCGCAATGCGGAGGCGTTATTTCGGATTTAATCCTGAGATTTTAGGCAATAAAAAAGCCCCATGATGGGGTAGGGATCCCGGAGGGGCCCGCTCGTGGTGAGCGGGCCCCTCGCGGGGTTGGGACGTTAGTCCCGAGGTGAACCTTCAGCCCTGGACGGGCTGGGCGGTCCGAGACGCGCCGCTGCTGCAGATGACGCTGGTCTTGGTCATGTTGACCAGAACCAGGCCATCGTTGTGGAACAGCAGTTCCACCCGGTGCTCCGGGTGGAGCCGGTCCAGGCCCGCGAAGGCCCAGACGTTGTGCTCGTAGCTGACCGGCAAAGCGGTGTCGATGAGCACGTTGAGACCGACGGTGAAGTCGTTCCCGAGCTCGTCGCGGTACTTTGCCTGGACAGTCACCACGAGGCGGTTGGCCGGGTCCGACTCCAGCAGGCTGGCGGCGAACGCCTCCAGGATCTCCTGCGGGGAGTTGTGGGACGAGCTGACGATAGCCTCGTCCTGGAAGTCCCAGCTCGACCGTTCGATCACGGCGATCCGGGTGGCGGTCAGGTTGTTCATGGCGTTTCTCCTTTTTCTTTCTCCACCCGGATTGGGCAGAGACGACCGGTGTGCTGCCTAGTCGTTCCAAAGAAAAGAAAAATTCAAATATGCCATATGGTGCGGTAGTGCCGTGAAAATGCAGATGCAAGATGCTATGCGGTAAAGCATGGCAGCACGATCACAATTATACTTCCATTGCATGCTTTTGTCAATTATAATAAGGCTATGAAGGCAATGTATCTTGATTATGCGGCCGCGACGCCGCTCGATCCGCTGGTGTTGGCGGCTATGCAGCCGTATTTGGCGGCCGAGTTTGCTAATCCGTCGAGCTTGTATGGGGCGGCCAGGCAGACACGGCGGGCAGTGGAGGCGGCGCGGCAGGCCGTGGCTGGGTTATTGGGGGCTAAGCCGACCGAGATTGTCTGGACCAGTGGCGGCACTGAGGGCGATAACCTGGCGGTGCAAGGCGTGCTGCGAGCAGCGGGTGAGGTCGGGAAGCCGGCTCACTGGGTGACAACGGCGATTGAGCACGATGCGGTGCTGGCCCAGATAGTACCGCTGCGGCGGGCTGGCCACAAGGCTACAGTGGTGCCGGTGCGGCCCAACGGCATCGTGGAGGTGGCGGCGATCGAGGCGGCTATCACCGACGAGACGGTGCTGGTGAGCGTGATGCTGGCCAATAACGAGATCGGCACGATTCAGCCGGTGGCTGAGGTGGCCAAGCTGGTGGCGCGGGTGCGGGCCGAGCGAGCGGCACGGGGGTGGGCGCGGCCGCTTTATTTGCATACCGATGCCACACAGGCACCGAATTATCTGGACTTGCATGTGGCGCGGCTGGGGGCGGATCTGCTGACGTTGAATGGCTCGAAGATTTATGGGCCCAAGGGCGTGGGTGCGCTGTATGTGCGTCAAGGCACGCCGCTGGAGCCGCTGCTGTACGGTGGCGGCCAGGAGCGGGGGCGGCGCAGCGGCACCGAGAACGTGGCCGGTGTGGTGGGGCTGGCGGCGGCGCTGCAGCAGGCTCAGCTGGTGCGGGAGGCCGAGCGCCGCCGCCTAACCGCTCTGCGCGATGCCGTGCTGCATAGCCTACTGGCGGCCGTACCGGGCGCCCGTCTCAACGGCGACGCCAAGCGCCGGCTGCCCAACAACCTCAACCTGACCATCCCCGGCGCGGCGGGCGAGGCGCTGGTGCTGTACCTGGATCAGGCCGGCTTTCAGGCCTCGACCGGCTCGGCTTGCTCAACCGGCGACCTCGATCCGTCGCACGTGCTGCTAGCCCTGGGGCGCACGCCGGGCGAGGCCAACAGCTCTCTGCGCCTGACGCTCGGCCGCGCCACCACTGCCGCCGACCTGGATCGGCTGGTGGCTGAACTGCCACCGATTGTAGCGCGGCTGCGGCAGCTCGGCGCCGACGCTTAACCGCGCTTGCCACTCACCAGAGCTGCTACAATGAGACCATGAAGCGGTTCTTGTTGGGAACGATGGTGGTTAGCATTCTGCTGGTCGCAGCTGTGGCCGGAGGGTTCTTTGGTTTGGGGTTTTATCTGTCACCCCAAGATCCTCTGGCCAAAACCGACGCCATCGTGGCCATCTCGGGCGGTGAGACCGACGCGCGGGTCGATGAGGCGGTGCGGCTCTATCAGGACGGCTGGGCGCCGCGCATTATTTTTTCGGGAGCGGCGCTCGATCCCACCGGCCCATCTAACGCCAAGGCCATGGCCGACCGCGCTATAGCGGCCGGGGTGCCGACCGTCGACATTACCCTGGACGAGACCTCGGCCGATACGCGCCAGAATGCCACCAATGTGGCGGCCATCGTGCATCGCGCCGGTTATCGGTCGATTACGTTAGTGACCTCGCCCTATCATCAGCGCCGCGCCTATATTCTGTTTCAGCGCGTGCTTGGGCCAAGTTTTGGCATCGTCAATCACTCATCGTACGACCAGGCCTGGCGCCGCTCCGACTGGTGGGCCACAGCTTATAGTCGCAGTTTAACGCTGTCGGAATTGCAAAAAGTCCTGTACGAATTAGCGAGCGGGAACAGCCAGTGATTATCACCGACATCGTGATTGTGGGCCTGCTCATTTTGGCCGGCTATATGGGGACGCGGCGCGGCGTGGTCCTGATTGCGCTGGAGCTGGCCAGCTTTGTGATGGCCACCGTGATTGCGGCGCTGGTCTATCAGCCGTTGGGCGCGGGGTTGCGTAGCTGGGGCGGCCTCGCGACGCCGCTGGCCAATGTATCGGGCTTTGCCGTAGCCTGGATGGCGGCCGAGGTGTTGAGTGCGCTGCTACTGCGGATGACGGTGTGGCGGCTGATGGCCCATCGGCTGCAGCCAAGCTGGTTGAGCCAGGTCGGCGGCGCGGCGCTCAATGCGCTTAAAGCGCTTATTTTGATCGCCGCCAGCCTGATCCTCTTTGCCGGCTTACCGTTCTCGGCCGCCACCAAGCAGCCAGTGACCGATGCGCTGGCAGCCAAGCTGATTCTGAACGCCACCGCCAGTTGGCAGCAGCAGATCCAGAGCGGCCTCGGCCATGACTTGAACGAGAGCTTGACCGTCTTTACGGTCTCGCCCTCGGCCGAGAGCCAGGAGCGGATCGCGCTGGGCTTTACCACCACCAGCGGCACGGTGGACGAGGCCGACGAGGCGGCCATGTTGCAACTGGTCAACCACGAGCGGACGCAGCGCGGCCTGGTGGCGGTTAAGCTTAACGCTAAGGCCCGCGCCGTGGCTCGCACCTACGCCGCCCGCATGCTGGCCGACGGTTACTTTAGCCACATCGATGCCGACGGCCACAGCCCCTTCGACCGGATGCGGGCGGGCGGCGTGTCATTTGATCTGGCCGGCGAGAACTTGGCGCTGGCGCCCACACTCCAGCTGGCCCATCAGGGCCTAATGAACTCGCCCGGCCACCGCGCCAATATTCTCGATACCAACTACCGCACGGTCGGCATTGGCATCGTTGACGCTGGGCCCTATGGCCTGATGGTGGTCCAAGACTTCACCGACTGATCTCGTCACGGAGTGTCTAGATACGCTTGACACGGACCCGACACCGAATCTATCATGGGGAAAGAACGGAGGGAGCGTCATGTCAGCCATTAATACTGGTACAGCCGAGGGTTTGCTCCAGCTCATCCGCCAGTTTACCCAGCAAGGCCACATCACGGTCGGTGCGGGCAAGGCCCTGGAGATCGCTGTTACAAAGGTGCTTTCAACTGTAGATGGCGACGCTTGGCTGAGCCAAAATGTGCGAATCATTAACGTTGATAAGTATATGATTATGTTTCGCAATAAGACCCAAGGCACGTATACGGCCGACAGCCTACGCGCCTACGCCTCTCGTGTCCGGCGGGCACTGGCTTGGTACGACAACTTTTTGCGTGATCCCACGTGGACCCCGCCTCCAGGCAAAGCCCGGCGTGTCAGCAAGGTCGCCAATCCGGGCAAGACCAAGACACAGACGGCCAACGCGGCCGTCCGGCAGTCGCCCTTGAAGGTCCCTGCTTGGCTAGCCTCTTCGCCGCCCCGGGCCGCTATTCGCGACGATCAGCCAGGGTCGGCGGCGACTGTCGAGCTCGTATCGTATGTCTTTCCCTTACGGCCCAATCAATTGGTGACGCTGCATCTGCCGCTGCAGATCACGGCTCACGAGGCGCAACGCCTAGCTCGATTCGTGGACAGTCTGGCTATTGACGAAGAGCGGATCTAGCGAGACATGGCTCGTGTATATGCCTTCATCGACAGCCAGAACTTGAACCTGGGCGTGCGAGCGCATGGGTGGCAGCTTGATTTTCGCAAGTTCCGTCAGTATCTACGTGACAAGCATGACGTTGGTAAAGCCTATCTGTTCATCGGCTATCAGCCGGGTAACGAAGCGCTCTATACGGCGCTCCAATCGTATGGCTATATTCTGGTCTTTAAGCCAACCATGCAGTTGCCGGATGGAACCGTAAAAGGCAATGTGGACGCAGAGCTCGTGCTCCATGCCATGATCGAATTTCCGGTTTATGACCAGGCCATCATCGTTTCGGGCGATGGCGACTTCTATTGCTTGGCCGAATATCTCGATACCAAAGGCAAATTATTGCGGATACTGGCGCCGTCTCGGCGTTACTCTACCTTGCTCCGTAAGTATGCCACTCGCGTGGTTCAAGTGGGGCGGCTCCGGGGCAGCCTGGAATATAAACAAAAAAAGTGAGCAGGATCGGCGGTCGGACGAATCCTTAGGCGTACCTGCTCATCGTGATGGTATCACTATATAGTATGTTGTGTAAGGCGTCAATTATATGAAAACAGTTTACGTTGGCATGAGTGGAGGCGTTGACTCCTCGGTGGCCGCAGCCTTGTTGGCGCGCGGCGGCTATCGCGTGGTGGGCGTGTACATGAAGAACTGGACGCAAGACGTGGCCGGCGTGGCCTGCCCGTGGCGGCAAGATCTGGCCGATGCGCGCGCGGCGGCGGCCGTCTTGGACATTCCGTTTAAGGTCTTTGATTTTCAGGCCGAGTACAAGCAGCATGTGGTCGATGCCATGGTGGCCGAGTACGAGGCCGGACGCACACCCAATCCAGATGTGATGTGCAATCAGGAGATCAAGTTTAAGCTGTTTCTGCAGGCGGCCCTGGCCGATGGCGCCGACCTGGTGGCGACGGGGCATTATGCGCGGACGGCGGGTGGGCAGCTACTGACCGCACGCGATACCGCTAAGGACCAGACCTACTTTTTGTATCGCGTGACGCGTGCCGCACTGGAGCAAACGCTGTTTCCGCTGGGGGAGCTTACGAAGCCCGAGGTGCGAGCGCTGGCGGCCGAGTTTGGTCTACCCACAGCCGATAAACCCGACTCGCAAGGCATCTGTTTTGTGGGCGAGGTCGGCATTAAAGAGTTTTTGCGGCAATACGTGGTGGCCGAGCCGGGGCCAGTAGTTGACGTAGCCGGCCGGACGCTGGGCCAGCATGACGGGGCGCTGTTTTACACCATTGGTCAGCGCCATGGCCTCGGTATCGGCGGCGGTAAGCCATTTTACGTTACCGGCAAGAATATCACTACCAACACCGTCTACGTCACCGCCGATCCGGCCGACCTGGCGCTGGAGTCGGCCGACCTGACGCTGGAGCAACCACACTGGATCGGCGGCAAGGCGCCGGCGGCCGGCCCGGGCTATCAGCTGCGGGCGCGCTACCGGGCCGATATGATCGGCGCCGAGTTGATGCCGGCCGGCCACCACTGGCACGTGCGCTTGGCTCGCCCCGAGCGCGCCATTTCTCCGGGCCAGTCGGCCGTGATCTACCGCGGCGATGAGGTGCTGGGCGGCGGCATCATCGCAGCCGCGGCCGCCCTCGATAATCGTTAATAAAACCAGTTGCGGGCGCGAAACCAGGGCCACTTGTGGCGGCCCCGGCTTCGCGCCCAGTCGGCATGGATGAGCTAGGCTCGAACCGACGCTATGCGCGGCATCATGCAGTTATCGAACACCGGCTCGTCTAGCTTTTGCAGGCCAACCCTTAGCTCCAGAGGCCCGTCATTATCGGGTAGCTCTAGCCGCAGGTAGGGCATCATGGACTGATTCTCGGGCCCATTGACCTCAAGAGCTCCGAGATAGATGGTGGCCGGTAGGTCGGGTAGGCGACCGGCTCCGTCTGGATCCCACATCATCAAGGCCATCATTTCCACCCCGGCCAGTACCCAGCGTTGCCCGATAGCTATCTCGCGCAGCCGGCGGGGAGTAACGCTTTCATCCTCTGTGCAGAGCTCATGAAAGGGCGGCCACATCACAATTTGCCTGCGCTGGACCGTATTGGGTGGCCAGTCACGCCGTAGCGCCCCTTGCTTGCTCTGACCTGCGATGGGGTAGAGCCGCATGCTCTGCAAGTGACTGGGTTTTGACCCATTGGCCTCGCCAATGAATCCCCGAAATACCATTGGATGACGTCGGCGCCGCTCGGCGATCAGCGGGTAATGGCGAACCCAGAAAGGTCGACCAAGCAGCCCCGCGTACATACAGAAGGACGACAATGGCCCCTCGTCGTATAACACCATGAGGTCGCCCTCACCAAGGCGGCCTCGTCCTTGTTTGACGATGGAGAGGCTGGCGAATGCCTCGGGGGGTATATTTAGCTTCCATTCCGCAGTGAGATCGCTAAGCACGGTTCGCTGGGCTTCGAGAAAAGCCGACTCCTGCTGGTCGGGCCGGCGGGGTGTGCCGCCTTGATGCTTTTCTGCCGAATCATCATCGAGCGTAGTCACGATGGGGGTCACGTCTTTCTGACGTTTGAGGTAACGAAAGAGCCTTGGGGAAAGGCTTTGCGCAAGAGGCGCTTCAGTTTTATACCGCCTTTGCTCCGGCGCGTCAACGCCGCATCATTGCGCTACGGTTGGCATTTGCTCGGGGGCGTAGTAGAATAAGCCCGCCCGAACAGCCTAGGCCGACGTGGCCGAGATTGTCCTTATGCCAACGCAAATAGGAGGGGACTCCATGTCTGGCAAGCCGGACCTGGCACCTGATGTGCGCGCGATCCTCGACGCCATTCGCCGAGATTTCGTGGTCAAGTCGATTCCTGAACGAACGCTCACGCCAGGAGGTTTGAGTGGGCCGCCTGGCGTGAGCCAGCGTCTCTTTGGTCGTCTACTGGACGCGCTCATGATCTGTATCAAGCATGAGCTGGCGTATCAGCCGCGCCGGACCGTACCCATCCAGACCGCCGCGGAGTGGGCGGCCTACCGCCAAGCTGCAGCGCAGGTTGGTCAGGTGGCTGCTGGCGAGCTGGCAGCGGCGATTCTGGCTCGGCGGCTAACGCTCGAGGACGTCCGCGCCTTTCTGACCTATTCCTAGCCTGTCACCGGGGTGCTCTCTGCGGGTTGCGCTGCCGGTCGTGCTGTTTTTGGCGCGTAATCTCCGGCGGCGCAGCCTGCAATTTTCGCGCTAATCTCAGAATTGATTTACAATATACCCCATGACTACCCAAGACATCCGCTCCGCCTACCTCAAATTCTTTGCCGACCGCGGCCACGTGGTGATTCCGCGCGCCAATCTGGTGCCCAAAGAAGACGCTACGACCTTGTTTACCGGTTCTGGCATGCAGCCGCTGGTGCCGTATTTATTGGGCGCCGAGCATCCCGCTGGTACCCGTTTAGTCGACTCTCAGGCGTGCTTTCGAGCTGAAGACTTCGACGAGGTGGGCGACAACCGCCACACCACCTTCTTTGAGATGCTCGGCAACTGGGGTCTCGGCGAATACTTTAAGGCCGAGCAGCTGCCTTGGTTCTTTGAGTTTCTGACCGAGGTCGTGGGCCTAGATCCGCACAAGCTCTATGTCACGGCCTTTATTGGCGAAAAAGCCTACGACATCCCGCAAGACACCGAATCGGTTGAGCTATGGCAGAAGTTATTTAAGCAAAAAGGTATCGAGCCCAAGGTGGCTGAGGTTGGCTCCGAGGCTGATGGGTACAAGCGCGGTGTCAAGGCCGGCGAGCGTATCTTCTTGTACGAGTCCAAGAAAAACTGGTGGAACCGAGGCGAGAAAGGCCCGGCCACGACCCCGGTGGGTGATCCGTGTGGTCCGTGCGCCGAGGTTTTCTACCTGTTCGATCACGTTGAGCACGATCCAAAATGGGGCGAGCACTGCCACCCCAACTGCGACTGCGGCCGCTATATGGAGATTGGCAACTCGGTCTTTATGCAGTATCGCAAGCGCGAGGACGGCGGTCTAGACGCGCTACCTAAACCCAACGTTGATTTTGGTGGCGGCCTCGAGCGCATTGCGGCAGCCGTTGAGGGTAGCGGCGATATGTTCCGGATCAGCCTGCTCTGGCCCCTCATTGAAGAGCTCGAGAAGCTGTCGCACAAGCAGTACGCCGACCACGCCGAATCGATGCGGGTGATCGCTGATCACTTGAAGGCGGCCGTATTCTTGGCGGTCGATGGCGTGGTGCCGTCTAATACTGCCCAGGGCTACGTGATGCGGCGGTTTATTCGTCGAGCCCTGGTAAAGGCACATGATCTGGGCCTCAAAGATAACTTTGTCGATAAACTCGTGCCAGTGATCACTGATCTCTACCGCGATGCTGTACCTGAGATTGTTGAGCATAATTCCGAAGTTATTAGAATTCTCGTGGGAGAGGAGAAGCAGTTCCGAGTAACGCTGGAACGTGGCGTACGCGAGCTTGAAAAGCGGTCTCAGGACGGCCTGGATGGTCAGCAGATCTTTGTGCTGTTCGACACCTATGGTTTTCCAGCCGAGTTGACGCTCGATCAGGCCGAGGAAAAAGGCATCAAAGTGGCTGAGGATTGGCAAACCGACTTCGACAAGCTCATGGCCGAGCAAAAAGACCGCTCCCGCACTGCCACCGCTGGCCAGTTTAAGGGCGGCCTCATGGACCACTCCGAGCAGGTGGTAAAGTATCACACTGCCACGCACCTCATGTACAAGGCGCTGCGCATCGTGTTGGGCGACCACGTGATTCAGCGCGGCAGCAACATTACGCCCGAGCGGCTGCGGTTCGACTTTAGCCACCCCGACAAGATGACGCCGGAGCAGATCGCCGAGGTCGAGCGCATCGTCAACGAGCAGATCGATAAGGACTGGCCGATGGGCTTCCGTGAGGAAAAGACGGCCGATGTGCTGGGTAAGGTGCTGGGCGCCTTTGGCGATCGTTACGGCGATATGGTCAAGATTTACACCGTGGGCGACCCCGACGGCGTGAACTACTCGCGCGAGATCTGCGGCGGCCCGCACGTGGAGCACACCGGCGTCCTGGCCGAGGGCGGTAAGCGCTTTAAGATCAAAAAAGAGGAGTCGAGCTCGGCCGGCGTGCGGCGAATTAAGGCGGTGTTGGAGTAGCGCGAATAGCTAGTCAATAAACGTTCAGTGGCCGCCCCGCGCAATGCGGGG
>DATIIV010000007.1:0-35602 GCA_035479295.1 Candidatus Saccharimonadia bacterium
GCGGTAGCGCCCTGGTCGTCGTGCGACGACCAGGGCGCTTTTCGGCTCTTGACGACTAAATCGCCACTCGCTACGCTAATTCTGGCACTCATTCAACAAGAGTGCTAAAGTATGAATGATGAACTTAATGCAGAGGAGACACCATGCAGTTACACCCATTAGCTGATCGCATTGTGGCCCGTCAGGTGGAGGCCGCTAGCAAGACCGCTTCGGGCATTCTATTGCCCGACAGCGCCAAGGAGAAGCCGCAACTGGCCGAGGTGACGGCCGTTGGCAAGGAAGTCAAGGAAGTGAAGGTTGGCGACAAGGTGCTTTATAAGCAGTTTAAGGCTGACGAAGTCAAAGTAGGCACCGACACGCTTCTGCTGATGAACGAAGAGGACGTAATGGCGGTGGTAAAGGAGTAATTATGGCTAAGAAGATTTTTTATGATGATGATGCCCGGGCTCGGGTGCTAGCCGGCGCCAAGGAGCTGTATGAGGCGGTGCGCGTGACCATGGGGCCGAAGGGCCGTAACGTGGTCATTAGCAAGAGCTATGGCGGCCCAAGCGTGACGCACGACGGCGTGACGGTGGCTAAGGCCGTTGAGATTGAGGCGCGCAACGACGACACGCTCGGCCGCAGCGTGGGCGCTGAGCTCATCAAGCAGGCCGCCAGCAAGACGGCCGACAATGTGGGCGATGGCACCACTACCAGCACTGTGCTGACCTATCACATTCTGAATGAGGCTAATAAGCTGATCGCCGCCGGCCACAACCCGATGGACCTGAAGAAGGGCCTGGACCAGGCGGCAGCTGAGGTGCTGGGCGGCATTGGCGCTATAACCGAGCAGATTGCTGGCAATAAGCAAAAAGTGGCTCAAGTAGCGACGGTGTCGGCCGGCGACGCCGAGATCGGCGCGCTGATTGCCGACGTGATCGAGGCCGTGGGCAACGACGGCACCGTGGCGGTGGAGCAGTCGCAGTCGTTGGGGCTGGAGAAAGAAATCGTCGAAGGCTTCAAGATCGATCGCGGCTACGTGAGCGCCTACATGGCCACCGACATGGCGCGTATGGAGGCCGTCTACGAGAAGCCGCTGATCTTGGTAACGGACAAGAAAATCTCGAGCATTCAGGAGGTCCTGCCGCTGCTGGAGAAGATGGCGCAGACTGGCAAGAAGGAGCTCATCATCATCGCCGAGGATGTGGACGGCGAGGCTCTGGCCACACTGGTGCTCAACCGGTTGAAGGGCGTGTTTAACACTTTGGCGATTAAGGCGCCGGCCTTTGGCGACCGCCGCAAAGCTATTCTGGAGGATATTGCCACGCTGACCGGGGCCACCGTGATTAGCGAGGAGCAGGGCTACACCTTCGAGAATGCCACCGTGAGCATGCTCGGTTCGGCTCGCAAGGTCATCGCCACCAAGGATGACACCACCATCATTGAGGGGGCCGGCGAGGCCAAGGCGGTGCAGGCGCGCATGGACCAGATTCGCGGCCAGGTAGAGAATGCGGCCAGCGAGTACGACAAGGAGAATCTGGAGAAGCGGCTAAGCGCGCTGGCCGGCAAAGTGGCGGTCATCAAGGTTGGTGGCGCCACTGAGGTACAAATTAATGAGGCCAAGGACCGCGTCGACGACGCCGTAGCGGCCACGAAGGCGGCCGTGGCCGAGGGCATCGTGCCTGGCGGTGGCGTTACCCTGGTAGACCTAAGCAAGAAAATCAGCGTGGAGGCCACCAAGGTTGGCTCCAGCGTGGAGGCCGGGCACCTGATCCTGAAGCAGGCACTGGTGCAGCCGTTCCGCGAGCTGATGCGCAACGCCGGCCTGAACCCCGACGCGCAGCTGCCGCAGGTGATGGCGGCCAAGGGCGGCCATGGCTTTAACGTTAATAGCCCCGAGGCGCTAACCGACCTCAAGGCTGCGGGCATTGTGGACCCGGCCAAGGTGACGCGCGAAGCGATCCAAAACGCCGTCAGCATTGCTGGCACGGCCATGACCATGGGCGCGCTCATCGTTGACCTGCCCGAGGAAAAGGCTGCGCCGGCTGGCGGTGGCATGCCTGGCGGTATGGGCATGGGGGGCATGGACTACTAGTTCCGCTCCAATTATCACTAAGGTGAGGCAAAAAAGAGGCTTTCAAGCCTCTTTTTTTTGTATGGTTTTATTATATTACCTAGTCTGAATCTCGAAGCCCCTCGTCCCCCATTCCAGGCGCTTCCTGCCTTATAGGTTCCCGTTGCGGAACTCGCTTCGCTCAAACAGTCCTCACGGGAGAACGATAAGGCAGGGGCGCGCCGAGATGAGGAAGGGGGCTTCGAGATTCAGACTACCTACATTTGACTTCCGCGAGCAATAAGGGATTATATATAAGGCTTCATCCGGTCTAAGCGCCACTGGAGGAGAAAATCATGACCTACACGCGTGAGCAAGTGGACGGGGCGGCGGACGCCGCTCAGTTGGAGCCAGGCTGTCGGGCTAACTTTATCGGCTCCATTCTCGGAGTGCAGCCTGATCAGCCGGGTCTCATTCTGGCTCACGCCCAGTTGCACGCGAGCCAATGTAGCGACTGTGGCCGAGCGAAGGCTTGCCTTGCCTCATCGAAAGGATAATGGGACGTGGCTCAAAACTACTCGCAGAGTGAGGTTCACGAGGTCAGTCAATTGGCAGGCCTGCAGGACACCTGCCGCGGGTTCTTTCTAACTCATTACTCTAAGACCGCCGCAAACGCGCGCGACGAGGCCAAGGAGCAAGCTGCCCAGCACGTTGCGACTTGTCCGGATTGTATTGAGGCTGGCCAGAGCTGGGAGTAGTTCTGAACCTGTATTGTCGCGTCCGGCCCGAGCCATGTGCTTGGGTCGGACGGCTTTCTTTTAGGTCTTTATCACGGTAATCTTAAAGTAGTTATGGCTGATAAGAGCGGGTACATGCAGTCGGGTTTAGTGGGTGCCGCTGGCGGGGCGCAGAGTGAAGTCGATCACCGACTAGATGGGGTGCGGGCGCCGTTGTTGCATCGGGATTTTGAGCGGCGCGCCCACGAGATTATCGATTTTATTAATGCTCAGCGTCCGCTGGTGGGCTTGCCCGAGGCCCTCACCGAGGCTTGGGAGCGATTTGTGGCGGCCGAGCCCAACCTAGAGCTGCGGCGATTTGGCGAGGTTATCGCTGACGCGCGCCGTCAGGCTGTCACTCAGCGCCGGCTGGATGACGACCGCGAACGCTTGCACCATGGCCACTTGAACCACGAAGAACTCGCCGAGTTAGGCCACCACTATGAGCTACTGCGCTACCAAGCTTGCGTGTACAATCATATGCTGCGCGGACTGATCGAGCGCCACCACGACCAATTTACGCGCGAAACGTTAACCGCCTGGCTGATTAGTGCTAGCCAGGGCGTGCGTGATTGGGCGGTGGCCGAAGTGACCGGCTCGGTCTCTGAGGTGGCGCTGCATGCAGCGCTGGTAGGTCTACCCGAGCTGGTTAATCTACGCTATGGCACTGTTGAGGACGACCTCAAAGGCTACGATTTTGTGGCTGACTGGCAAGGCGCTCTCGTTACCATCGACGCTAAAACTGGCATGTACCATCCGTTAACTGAGCGCAAGCATGGCCATCGCCACCTGGAGATCTCGGTGCCGCGCCAGCTCGTCGATGACTTTCGGGTGACGCGAGCTGGCCTCGATCTCTTGCGACACGAGGCCCGCCAAGCCTTGCGCGCTCATGCCGGCGTCCGCGTGCACGCTGCGCATCACCACTACCATTGACATAGGCCTCCACCTGCATCATGATAAGCCCGCTACTGACCGGACCCGGGCGAGAATCGGGCTCAAAAGTAGGGTGATAATGGTGCTCGATGCTGCGAAAGTTCGAATCGGTGAGGCTCCAAGTATCGAAGAGTTGAATGAGCTTCTGGCTGAGCTTCACCGGCAATACCCTGACATACTTACCTTGGTTGATAATGGAGTTGCTCGGATCTTGGCCTTGGGGCCGCTTTCGGTCAAGGCAGGGTATCGAAAACGGCTGCAATTGGCTAACGCACTGGTGACGGCGGAGCGGCGTAGGTGGAGCGTCAATCGTAGGCTGCGCCAGGAGCTGTATGATCAGGCTCGGAGGGCTAACCTAGACCTGGATACGGCGATTGGTAGCCCACTGCACGATCAGCTCACCACATGCCAGGATAGCCCCAACTATGCGGTGTGGATTAAAGAGGCCAACCGGCGGCTAGAGCGGAGTATGCTGAATCAGCAGCGACTTCTGCTGCTGATGCGCTATGGCTCGGTCTTGCGTCAGTTCATTGACGACCCTCAAGATCACCGGCGCATATTTGAAGAAGTGCCGCTTGATTGTTCAGTGGAGGACCTAGCAGAACGGCGTAAGTTTTTTGCCAACTATCAACAGGCGCTAGAAGAAGTGTTGCGTCGCTAAGAGCTGATGCGCGTTGACGAAAGGTTGGTTTGGGCAGGGTGACCTCAAGGCCACCCTGCCCAAAAGCGTATTCCAACCCATGAATTTATTGACGTTGACCCGTCTGGCAGATTAAAGTTGGCATACGCACCCTGGTGCAGGTTCTTTCGTGGTTATATATTTAGGCGCAGGCGTTGGACATTGTCTCGGTTGGGGCGAGATGCATTCTGGTGAACTACCGGGCTGTGTCTGGCCTTTTTTGTTCTCTGCCCGTCAGGCTAAAGGAGGCCGTTATGTCGATGCGACTCACTGCTCGCTTGTATGTGCTGCGTGAGCAGCTCAAGGCCAGTCGGACCATTCCCAAGCAGAAGCTGTTGGAGGAACTGGAGGACATCCTGCGCGAGCTCAAGGCGGTCACTTTCGCTGATCTCGTTGGTCACCCCAGCTCGTTGGATGCGCTACTGTTCAACCTACGCCGGCAGACGCCGCCGTTGCAGCCACCTCGACTGCAGACACGACAGTTGATCGAACTGCTCCAGCTGGTGCTCGCCGAACTACCGTCGGCGCAGCTGGTGAGCCAGATTCCTGACCGGCCGGCGCTGGTGGAGCCGGGCGACACGACGCAACAGGTTCGCGAGTTTAACTGCCTGATCTGGAGTCTGATCCTGCTGCGCGAACGGCTGGAGGCCAGAGTCATGCGCGGCGACTACGCCATCGGCGCGGCGGTGGTGTTGGCTGAGCTCCAAACGCTTCGGCTGACGTTGCCGGCGCAGGCCAAGCTGTTGACCGACCTGGAACAAGCGCTGGCGAGCGGGCCAGAACGGCCGCCCCTCAGCCGGGTGATCGACCAGGTGAGTGGGGCCGTGAGCCTGATCAACGACGTCTTGCTCGATGTGCTCCCGCCGCGGTTTGGAGCGGAGGAGGGCCGTGTTGCCTAAAGCTGCCCTCCACCCCCAGAGGTAGCGGCGCCGAGTGTGCTGCTCGGCGTTGCTACCTTGCTTTCGGGCCCCTGTCGTCGTCAGGGGCTGCTTTGTGCCATAATGGCCACAAAGGAGACGCTGCTCATGCTGGATCAGGCTGAATTTATTGCTCGCTACGACAAGGAGAATGCACTGGGGGTAATCGCCGATCAGCCGCGCCAGCTGCATCAAGAGTACGAGCCTGGCAACCTGAGCCACTTGGCTCATGCGCGCCAGGTGGTAGTGGCTGGCATGGGCGGCTCGGCGCTGGCGGCGGAATTTGTGAAAAGCTGGCTGGCCGATCGCCTGCCGGTGCCGCTGGTGATCGTGCGCGACTACACGCTGCCGGCCTTTGTGGGCCCTGATACGCTGGTGGTAGCATCGAGCTACTCGGGCAACACCGAGGAGACGCTGGCGGCGCTGGCCGAGGCCGAGACGCGCGGGGCCAAGATCGCCGTGATGGCGGCGGGCGGCAAGCTGCTCGAGGCGGCCCGGGCCAAGGGTCACGCGCATATTCGCACGGTGCCGCATGGTCATCCGCACTTTGATCTGCCGGCCGGTCTGCAGCCGCGACTGGCCGTGCTGTACGGCGTGAAGGCGCTGGCGGTGCTGCTCGAGAGCGTGGGCTTGGTGAGCGAGGTGCAGGCCGAGTTATCGGCCGCCGCGGCCTGGGTGCTGGCCGAGGTGCCGGCTTGGGCGGCCGAGGTTCCCGCTGCCGACAATCCGGCCAAGCAGATCGCTCAGCAGCTGGCCGGCCACCCGGTGGTGGTCTATGGCGGGCCCACCTTGGCGCTGCCGGCCATGAAGTGGAAGATCGACTGCAACGAGAATGCCAAGAATCTGGCTTTTTACAACTACTTTCCCGAATTCAACCACAATGAGTTCTTGGGCTGGGCGCATCCGGTTGAGCAGCCCTTTAAAGTGGTCGAACTGCGCTCGCATTTAGATCACCCACAGGTCCAGAAGCGCTTTGATATTACGAATAAGCTGCGCGCCAAGCAATTTGTGCCGATCGAGATTCAGGCTGCAGGAACCACCAAGCTGGAGCAGATGCTCTGGACAGTGATTTTGGGCGACTTCGCCTCGGCCTACCTGGCCTTCCTCAACGGCATCGACCCCACGCCGGTAGAACTGATTGAGCGATTCAAGCACGAGTTAGCGTAACCGCCGGCGCAGAAGCCCAAGTACAAACCTGAGCTACCGCGCCGGCGGTAGGGGGCGGACTAGGCCTGAGCCTGGTCGGGATGGTTCTTGTAATAGGCCGCGAGGACGTCTGCGGGCAGCCGACCGATCCGACTTACTGTGTGGCCGTTCCGCCTGGCCCAGGCCCGAATGTCGTGGTTCTTGACTCGCTGCTGGGCTCCATGAGTCATCGTCGGTCCCGAGTAGCGATCAGTGGAGACTGCTCTGTTCGGCCCTGGCCGCCGAATTCGAGTGGCGTTCTCCAGGAATGGCGCTAGCTCCCCCTGTAGCAACCTGTAATTTGCGTCGGTCAGGTCGATCTGGAAGGTCACGCCGTCGATCATGAACGTGCGAGTCTTGGCGCCCTCGCTGCCGTCCAGGTCATCGTAGCGGACCTCAGTAATTTTTTGGGCCACGATTGTCCTCTGTCTCTGGGTGGGGCAAGACCAGCCTAGGATAGTCTTGATTAGGCCGATTGGCAAGTAGTGGCTGGCTCTAGCTTGCCGATTTAAGCCAAGAAACCTATAATACCCTGGTCGCGGAGGGGTCGCCTAGTGGCCTATGGCGCTCGCTTGGAAAGCGAGTTGGGTGCAAGCCCTCGAGAGTTCGAATCTCTCTCCCTCCGCCAGGAATTATCACCACAATTGAGCATTCGCCTTGAGGCAGCTAAAATGGCTGGAAAGGAGCCAATATGGCCGCGCGCATTCAAACAACCGAAGATATTCGCCAGCTGGGCACGATTTTGGGCGTCTGGGCGCATCCTGACGACGAATCATTTTTGGCGGCTGGTTTGCTGGCTGCGGCTGTGCGCAATGGTCAGACCGTGGTGTGCGTAACGGCTACCAAGGGCGAGGCCGGAGTGCAAGATGCGGCTAAGTGGCCGCCGGAGACGTTGGGCGAGACGCGCGCGGCCGAGATGCAAGCGACGCTGGAGATTCTGGGGATTCGCCACCATCAATGGCTGGATTATCCTGATGGAGGCTGCGCGGCAGCGGCGACCGAGCAGGCCGTGGCCAAGCTGGCGCCGGTGTTGGCGCGCTACCGGCCGGATACCATCATTACCTTTGGGCCCGATGGCCTGACCGGCCACCACGATCACTGCACCGTGTCGCGCTGGGCGACGCTGGCGGCCGCGCAGCAGCAGCCGCCTCCGCGGATTTTTCATGCCGTGCACACGCCCGAGCAGTACGAGCAGCATCTTAAGGCAGCCGACGCCAAGCTCAACATGTACTTCAATATCGATCAGCCGCCGCTGGTGCCGCTGGAAGCCTGCGCCATTGCCTACGACCTGCCGCGGGATATTTTGAGCCTTAAGCACCGAGCGCTTCTGGCCATGCCGTCGCAGTACGAGCAGCTCCACAAGGTGCTGCTACCGCGGCAGTTTTACGCGGCTTTTGCGGCTGAGTATTTTGTAGAGGCTACCCCTGCGAGGGTCGTCGCCTCATCCCATTAAGGCTAAAAGGCCCTACCTCCTCGTGAATTTCATCGAAGACGTAGGGCCTTTCTGTCATGCGCTATTGGGGTAAGCTTAGTCAGTCCAGCCCGGGCATTCAGGGGTGCAGCCAGCCACTGGATCGTGGTCGTGGTCGGCTCGCTGTAACGCTTCTGCTCGCGCGACGATGGCACTGGCTTGAGGGTCTGGGGGTGGCGGATCGGCGGGATCGAGTCGACTGGTGCGCCCACGAGGCGGCATGCTGCTCCTTACTCCGGTGTAAATGCCTAATCGCTCTGGCAATATACCGCAGCATTTATGGTCGCAATAGGGCATAATTACCCATAAAATAGGATATAAGCAGAGGTTATTTATGGCAGATGATCTGAAGCACCAGTCCGACGCGTACTGGAAAGAGAAGCTAAGCCCTGAGCGGTATCGCATTATGCGCCAACAGGGAACGGAGGCGCCCTGGACCGGCGTCTATGTCGACAATCATGCCGATGGTATGTACCGGTGCGCTGCGTGCGGGCAGGAATTATTCTCGAGTGCTACCAAGTTTGAGAGCGGCTCAGGTTGGCCGAGTTTTTATGATGTGGCGGCGGCCGGTCGAGTTGAACTGCACGATGACGACTCGGTTGGCATGCGTCGTACCGAGGTAACGTGCGCGCGCTGTGGGGCGCATTTGGGCCACGTTTTCCCTGACGGTCCAGCCGACAAAACAGGCCAGCGTTACTGCATTAATTCGGTGGCGCTCCAGTTTGATGCGGCCAAAAAATAAGGGCGGGATAGGCCCCGAGGAGGCGGCAGTTGAGCCGCGCCCTCAGGGATGCCAGATTGGTTAGGGGCGAGAGTGAAAGCGGCGGGCATTTTGGGCCCACACCAGGAGCCAGATCAGCCTCATCGTAGGAAAAACGACCTGAGTATTGGTCTGAACGGCGCTTGGTCGATCCTCGATCCTAACGAGGTCTTCATGCTGGAGCCAGTGGAAGCCCTCAATGCCAACGAGCAAGGTTGGCCCAGGTTCAATAGTGGGTTTGGGCGGCAGCTGTGGTTCGCGTAGCTGCTTAAACAGTAGACCCAGAATCTGGTGGATCCACGAGAGCCGCCGCCATCGCCGCTGAGCGACCAAGCAGCGACGACGCCAGTTGTTACGAATGCGGGCGCTCCCGCTCGCGTAGGATTTGTAGATCGTCCGGTCGAGCTCGTTGCCTTGACGGTTCGCGCCGATTAGCGCCACGAGATCGAAGCCGGCCCAGCGCCCATGCTCGCGGCAGGCTTCCAGCAGCCAGTCCAGCGCCCTGCGTGCTTCGGCGTGGGGTATGCCGCTCTCGATCTGCCCTGGGTCTAGGGCGAAGTCGGCAGGCCGTTTGGGGAGCGGCTCCGCCAGTTTGTAAGCGGTTAGCCTCAGCAGCGGCCCGGTTGACGGCATAGGAGCCTCCAGCTTGAGTGAGCGGTTGAATTATCAAAGCCTGTCACCTTATTAACAGCTCAGGGTGGTAGCGTCAATGCGGCGCGCCCCCTGCCTTATCCTTCTCCCGTGAGGACTGTTTGAGCGAAGCGCCTGGAGCTAGGGGCGGAAGGGTTTTGAGACTCAGGTGGGCGTTGAATAAAGACGGTGACGGGGGCGCGGACGGATCCGCACCCCCGTAGACGGCTGAGAGCTAGCTCGGCCGCGCTGGCTCGGGCTGCTGAGCGAGATTGTGCTCTGCCAGCCGGCTCTTGAGCTGGCCAGTGGCCGAGACTACGCTGGAGTCATGGGGTTGAGAGACGTAACCGTTGTCACGCATCCACGTGTAGGTCGCGCCGAAGCTTCGGTTGGGGCCCTCAGCGCCGGATGGGCTGATGAGCGCCGCGCGCTGCATCAGCACGCGCTTGTCCAAGCCTACCCAGCCGTTGGTCTTATCGCCGGATCCCCGTGCGGCTTCTTGCGCGGCCTCGAGCAGGACTCGTGCAACGGCGTCCGCTACCGGATCGCCAAAATCGTAGTAGCAGTCTGCTGCTGGCAGTAAGTCGTTGGGGGGAATATTGGCGGACGGCTGTGTCACAGTGGTCCCTTCGAGTGGTGTAAAGCCGGGACAGCAGGCGCTGATCGCTGCAGTTAGCCCGAGATACTATAGCGCATTTCGCGCCCCAAGCCCAGCTGTTTGGTGCGGTGTGGGGTACAATAGGGCGATGGAAATCGATGCCGAGCAGCTGCGGGCGTTTCGCGAGCGGATCTGGGATTACTACCGCGATTATGGGCGTGATTTGCCCTGGCGCCACGAGCCGACGCCGTACCAGGTGTTTGTAAGCGAAGTCATGCTGCAGCAGACGCAGGTGAGCCGGGTGTTGGAGCGGTACCCACGCTGGCTCAAGCGATTTGTCGACTTTGAGGCGCTGGCCGCGGCTAGCGTGGCCGAGGCGTTGGCCGAGTG
This sequence comes from Candidatus Saccharimonadia bacterium, assembly GCA_035479295.1. Lineage (GTDB taxonomy): Bacteria > Patescibacteriota > Saccharimonadia > UBA4664 > UBA4664 > JARIHM01. Next base: position 10,372 of record DATIIV010000007.1, read on the forward strand.
GCAGGGCCTGGGCTACAACCGGCGGGCGCTGTGGCTGCGGGCCGCGGCTGAGCGGGTGGTGAATGAGTGGGGTGGGCAGTTGCCGCGCGATCCGGCTCAGCTCGTCACGCTGCCTGGTGTGGGACCAAACACGGCCGGCAGCATCGCCGCCTTTGCCTACGACGAGCCGACGGTGTTCATTGAGACTAATATTCGGCGGGTGTTTCTGCACGAGTTTTTGGGCGACCGCGAGGGCGTGGCCGATGCCGAGCTACGGCCGCTGATTGCGGCGGCGCTCGACCGTGAGCAGCCGCGCCAGTGGTATTACGCGCTGATGGACTATGGCGCGGCGTTGGCCAAGCAGGTACCTAACCCCAATCGCCGTAGTAAGCATTACAACGTTCAGAGTAAGTTTGAGGGGAGTCTGCGGCAACTGCGCGGCGAGGTCTTGCGCCAATTGTTGGCCGGCCCGATGGCGGCTGCGGACTTGACCGCTGCCATGAGTGATGAGCGGCTGCCGGCGGTCATGACGACCTTGGTGGCGGAGGGCTTTGTGGTGATTACGGCCGACGGCTATCGATTAGCGTAGATTTTTGGCGGCTCGATCGGATGGGGTGCTTTCATAAGCTCAACTAGTTGTACTATACAACTAGTCCGCTCCCGTAGCAGGGGTTGTATTATACAACCTGTAGCGATAAAGACGGACTCGAAGCTCGCGCGATCCTTCGCCATAGCGCTTTGGCTTTCTCATTGCTCCGCTTTGGCGTAGTATAACCTCTGATGGCAGGATATTCGCAGCGACCACTGATCGAGAAATTGGGCGTTCGGGCCGAGGCGCGGGCGATTATTCTGCGTGCGCCCAAGGACTATGGCGAGCTGCTGCCGGAGCTGCCCGAGCGCGCTCAGGTAATGACGCGACTGGTGGGTCTGTTTGATTTTATGCAGTATTTTGCCACCAGCACCGAGCAGTTAGAGGCGGTTCTGCCCAACCTCATGCGGCATTTACAGAGCGATGGCATGCTGTGGGTGAGCTGGGCCAAGCGCAGTTCGTCGCTGCACTCGGGGCTGGATGAGGCCAAAGTGCGACGGCTGGGACTGGCGGCCGGGCTGGTGGACGTTAAGGTGGCTGCGCTCACCGAGGACTGGTCGGGGCTCAAGTTTGTTTACCGGTTAAAGGAGCGCCCCCATGCTTAAATACGAGTCGTTGCACAATCACACCACGGCATCGGACGGTGCGCAAACGTACCTGGAGGTGCTGGCTACGGCCGAGCGGAACGGCTTTGGCGTGATGGCCTTTCCCGATCACGACATGCTGCCGAGCGCAACCGATCTAGCGATGCTGCAAGCCTACGATGGGCCGGTGAAGTGGCTGATCGGCTGCGAGATCTCGAGCGGACTGCCGCGCGAGCTGGGCGGCGGCGTAACGAGCATGTTTCATATCCTCGGGCTCTTTACCGATCCCACGAACCAAGCGCTGGTCGACCACTGCCGCCAGGCGCTGGCCGCTCGCACCGAGCGAATGGAGCGGATCGCAGCCAACCTGCGCGGCCTGGGCTTTACCATCTCGGCCGACGACTGCCTGCAGGCTTCGGGTGGCGAGAGTGTTGGCCGGCCGCACATCGTTAAGGCGCTTAATATGCACTCGGCCAATGCGGCGGTGCTGGACGGCATTAAGGCCGACATGGAGCGCGCCGCCGTTAGTAGCTCGGCCGTGGCCATGAGTTATATGCGTATGATGCAGCGTGATCCGAGCGATTATCCGTATCGATTATTTTTGAGCGATGACGCCTTTATTCCTGATATTTACGTTGATTACCTGTACTCAATCGATATGGACGCCAGCGTGCAACTGATTCGGCAGGCCGGCGGCGTGGCGATTCTGGCGCACTGGCCGACTATTAAGCGCAAGATCGATGCCGCCATGCTCGAGGGCTTCTTGCGTGACGGCCGCCTCGACGGCGTGGAGCTGCGCAGCGGCTTCGTCGACCACGAGGTGGAGTCGAGCGGGCGGCAGCTGGCGGCCATGGCCGAGCGTTGCGGCGCGCTCACCACCATTGGCATCGACGGCCATCGCGAGCGCGATATCGAGCGCTTTGCCGCCGACCGCGCCCTGGCCGACCAGACCATCGGTCAGACCGCGCGCCTCATCGACCGCGCCCAGCCGGATCTGAGCTGGAGCAACTTCTAAGTCTGGCGACTTCATCATTGCCTGATCCGGTGATGAATGGTATAAAGTGGTGGCTCGATCCTGCCCAAAACTCAAGAAATCGAGGTTGAGAATGGCTGTGTTTGAGCACGTGCCGGTTCCGGGTACGCGCAGGTGCGCTCGGTTTTACAGAAGTCCTGGCCCCAGCAGGGGGACGAGTTATCACCCGCCGAACCCGCTAGACCCTCAGCCGTTTCCGGCTGATCGGCCAGCCTCCAGCGACGATCGGCCGGGTCCCGCTTCATCGGATGAGGCGACTCCGCCGGAGTAAGGTGGAGGTCAGCGCGAACTGTCCCTATAGACTAGACCAAGCTCCAGGAAGGGAGCGGCATGTCGGGCCGCGTGGTCGGGGGAGAGACCAGTCAGGTATGTGGGCGATGCCACAACCGATCCGTCCGCAAATGCGGAGTAGATACCAGCAGTCACGCTGGCTGCAAGAATTGCCATCAGGAGGGCGTGGTCTGTACGACGCCTTCTTGCGATGGCTGGACGAGATGAGACCAGTGCCCTGGATTTGCCAATCGGCGAATCCAGGGCACATTTCGTATTCGCCTTTTGTTCGCGCGGCATCTGGCGAGGGCGTATAATAGAGTCATGGATGAAGTGGCGGAGATTAAGAACCGGCTCGAGATCGTCGAGGTGGTGGGGGCTTACTTGCCTCTAAAGCAGGCGGGGCGCAACCTTAAGGCGCCGTGTCCGTTTCATGCTGAGCGGTCGGCTAGCTTTATGGTCAGTCCGGATAAGGGCATTTATCACTGCTTTGGCTGCCAGGAAGGCGGCGACATTTTTAGCTTTGTGATGAAGATGGAGGGGATCGATTTTCGCGAGGCGCTGGAGAAGTTGGCCCGGCAGGCTGGCGTGGAGCTGAAGGCGCGGCGGGGCGAGGACGGCGAGGCTAAGCGCCGCCGCGCCCGATTGCTGGAGGCACATGAGTTGGCGGCTCAGTACTTTCAGGCCACCTTGGTGCGCAACCCCAAAGCGCTTGATTATGTGGTGAAGAAGCGTCGGCTCAATAAGACGACGGTGAAGGAGTTTCAGATTGGCTACGCGCCAGATTCGTGGAACGCGCTGACCGATTTTTTGACCAAGCGCGGGTTTACGGCGGCCGAGTTGTTGGAGGGCGGTTTGGCGGGGCAAAAGGAGGGCCGCAGTACTATTTATGACTTCTTTCGTGGGCGCATCATGTTTACTATTTGCGATCGCGAGGGGCGGCCGATCGGCTTTACGGCGCGAGTGCTCGATGATTCCCTGCCCAAGTACATGAATACGCCACAGACGCCGTTGTACGACAAGAGCCAGGTGATCTTTGGGCTGCATTTGGCCAAGGAGGCGATTCGGGCCGGCAATGAGGTGGTGCTAGTGGAGGGCCAGATGGACGTGGTGGCGAGCCATCAGGCGGGTGTAAAACAGGTAGTGGCCACCAGCGGCACGGCGCTGACGCTGGAGCACTTGCGGGCGCTGGCCAAGCTTACTAAGACGATTAAGCTGGCCTTCGATGCCGACCGCGCGGGCCTCGCTGCCACTGAGCGGGCGATTGAGCTGGGGCAAAAATTGGGCCTGACGCTGCGAATGGTGGAGATCCCTGGCGCTAAAGACGCCGACGAGCTGATTGCGCAGGACCCGGCGGCTTGGACGCAGGCAATCGCCGAGGCCAAGTACATCGTTGATTACTTGTTTGACCGGTTTGCGCACGATTATGATCTGAACTCGGCCGTGGGCAAGCGCCAATACGCCGACCGGCTAGCAGCAACCCTGCGGCGACTAGGCGACCCAGTGGAGCAGGATCACTATGTGAAGCTGCTGGCTGAGCGGGTGGGCACGAGCGAGGAGGCGGTGCGGGCCAAGCTGGCACAGACCGACGAAGAGTCGAGGCAGCGGTCGGGCTCAGGCCCCGCCGGCGTTGCTTCGACTCGGCGCGACGAACGGGGCGGCGCTATGCCAACGGGGGCTTCTATCGAAACCACGCCGCACGCTCGTCGGAGCAACACCTCTGGGCCGTCGAGTGCGGCGCAGCTTGCAGGTAGCCCTCGCGCCAAAGTGCAGGCGACCCGCCCCGGTGCCCGGCTCCAATTGGAGCGCCTCGTGCTAGCTTTGGCACTGACCTACCCGCTGACGCGGCTAAGTCTAGATGATCTACACGAGCGCGACTTTAGCACACCCGAGCACCAGGCTGTCTATCGGGCACTCAAGGCCAACCGTGATGAGTCCGGGGTGGCCTTGGCGGCTTCATTGACAGACTTGGCAAAAGATATTAATATTCTCCTGTTAGTGGGCGAGCGGCAATTCGCTGAGCTCGCTCCAGCAGACCGCAGCATCGAGGCATTCGAGCTGGTCAGAAGGCTGCAAACCGCGTCCAACAAAGAGCTCAAGCACAATTTAATAGGCCAGCTGCGCGAAGCCGACATGAAGGGCGACGCGGAGCTTGTTCATAGTTTGACCCTACAAATTCAAGCCATTAATAACGAGGAGGTCTAATTGGCCAAAAAATCAGTTGATGATGAGTCGATGGAGCCATCGGCCAGCGGGTACTCGCCCGAGGTAGAGCGGCTAATCGCCAAGGGCAAAGAGCAGGGCTACGTGACTCAGCAAGAGATCGCCGGCGTGCTGCCCGAGGCCGAGGAGAATCTGGAGGAGCTCGATGAGCTCTATGCTGCGCTGCTCGAGCAAGGCATCGAGATCACCGACCAGAAAGATGCGCTGATCTGGGATAAAGATGACGAAGACGGCGCCGACAGTGGCGACGATTACATTAAAGATATTGCCGATGACAGTGTGCGCCTGTACCTGCGCGAGATCGGCAAGATTCCCCTGCTGACCGGCGAGCAAGAGGTGGCACTGGCCAAGCGCATCGAGGCGGGTGACAAGGCGGCCAAAGACGCTATGGCCGAGGCCAACATGCGCCTGGTGGTGTCGATTGCCAAAAAGTATATTGGCCGTGGCCTCGACCTGCTCGACCTGATTCAGGAGGGCAACACCGGCTTGCTGCGCGCGGTGGAGAAGTTTGACTACACCAAGGGCTACAAGTTTAGCACCTACGCTACTTGGTGGATTCGCCAGGCCATTACTCGCGCCATCGCCGACCAAGCGCGCACCATTCGCATTCCGGTGCACATGGTAGAGACGATCAACAAGCTGATTCGCACGCAGCGTCGATTGGTGCAGGAGCTGGGTCGCGAGCCGCTGCCGGAGGAGATCGCGGCCGAGATGGAGATGGATGTGGACAAGGTTAATCACATCCTCAAGATCAAGCAGGATATCGTGAGCCTTGAGGCGCCGGTGGGCGAAGAGGAGGACTCGCAGCTCGGTGACTTTATCGCCGACGAGGACTCGCTGACGCCCGAAGAGGCGGCCACCAGTCAGCTCCTCAAGGAAGACATGAACGCCGTACTGGCGCTGCTAACCCCGCGCGAGCAGAAGATTCTGCGCATGCGGTTTGGCCTGGAGGGTGGCCATGCGGCCACGCTCGAGGACGGCCGGAGCCACACGCTCGAGGAGGTTGGCCAGGAGTTTGGCGTGACGCGTGAGCGCATTCGTCAGATTGAGGCCAAGGCGCTGGCCAAGCTGCGTAAGCACCGCGAGAGCAAGAAGCTGCGCGACTACTTGCGCTAGGCTACGCGACTGCCAACCGACGGTCTGGCGCCTACAACTTAGACTCGCTCAAAGAGAGACTCAGTGATGGGTCTCTTTTTGGTGCTCAAATCATAAGCCTATTCCGCGAAAAAAGTGTTGACTCGTTCAACTCGGAGTGGTAATCCTGTAGAGGTGCCTTTTTCAGGGCGCTTCGGATCAAAGCGATCCGAACCATAGGTAGCTTTACGAGAGTGTGAAGCTACCACGGACGAGGAGAACTCGTGCGAATAACCCGAAAGCGACTGCAGGGCGGGGCGGCCATTGCCAGCCTTGCCCTTGTGGTCACGATCGGTCTGGTGGTGCCGGAGCCGACGGCTCCTCACATCTCCAGCACGTTGGCGATGCCAACGTCATCAACGGTTGTGTCGTCGCCGGCTTCGACGCTGCAGACGCTGCAAGTGGCGCCGTCTCCGTCGGTGGCGCAACAGGTGGCAGAGCCGGCGATCAAGCCGGTGGCGGCCAAGGCCGTGGCGCGCCAAGGGTGGGTGTCGAAGCTCGACGGGCTCAACCAGCGTTCGGCGCCGTCGGCGGAGGCACCTCCAGCTGGCGACGCGCTGGCCTATGGCACGCCAGTTACCGTCGGTGTCTCGGTGGCCGGCACCGACCCGTATCACGACGGCCACAACCAGTGGCTGAAGGCCGGGGGCGCCTACCTGTGGGGCGGTGGTGTCAGCGACACGCCGCCGCCTCCCCCGCCGACACCAGTGGCTCAGGCGCCGGTTAGCCACTCATCATCGGTGGCGCATCAGCCGGCTGCCCCACGCGGTCCGCCTGTCTCGCACGCAGTTTCCGGCTCTACACTGGGTGGCGGCTGGGCGGCGCTCCGCACGTGTGAAAGCGGTGGCGACTACGCGATCAACACTGGTAATGGGTACTACGGTGCCTACCAGTTTGACCAGCGCACCTGGACGGCCAACGGCGGCGCAGGACGCCCCGACCAGGCCTCCCAGGCCGAACAGGATCGCATCGCGCTGCTGGTGTACCGCCAGCGCGGCAGCTCGCCGTGGCCGGTGTGCGGTGAACACTTGCACTAAGCCCAAGATCTCGGTCTTAGGCTAGGGCGTGGTGCTCTGGGTCTTCGTGACTCGGAGCACCACGCTCACTATGGGTTCATTAATTTACAACCACTCATTAATTCGATAAACTGCGCCCATGCGCTAAACGGCGTTGCATCTATAGAGAGACCGAAGAGAGGCGGCATGACAGGAAACGGCAGTTTCAAGGCATTGCTCATTGCTTCGGACACGTCAGGCCAGGCGGATGGCCTCGAACCCGGCGAAGAGGAGCTGCTCAATATCTTTCTGAGCCAGGGGTTTCAACTGGTGAATCCGTCTCGGTTCCTCTCTGAGCTGAGATCGGCCAAGGCGGCTGTAGGGCCTCGGCTCTTTGTCTGTACGGTAACGGCCGGCGCGGCGCTAGCGTTATTAGCTTCTATGGGTCCTGAGGCCGCCGCGCTTCAGCTCCTAATGGCGCCGTCAACGCCACTGAACTTCAACTCGCGCCGGCTCTGGGAGCGGTGGGCCGAGCTACAGGCCGCCGATGCTACTGAGACTGCCGTGCATGGCTCAACGGCCGAGTCGCGGGCGCTCACCACCGATCTGCGACAGCTGCCTAAGCCGTCGTGAGCCTGGTCTCCGTTCGGGTTGCCCGGAAGAGCTTGGCCCCGGCCAGACTCTTCCGGGCAACCGTTGGGTTTATGGGCTACAATACATAGCATGAATCAGAAGAAACTCCTGGTATTGGTGGACGGCTCAGCTGTGTTTCACCGCGGCTATCACGCTATTCCGCATTTATCCAATAAAGACGGTGAGCCCACCAACGCGGTCTACGGCTTCGCCACCATTTTGCTAAAAGTGATGGGCGATCTTAAGCCCGATTATCTGGTGATTGCCTGGGATAAGAGTTCGCAGACCTTCCGCAAGGAGCTCTACCCCGAGTACAAAGCTACCCGCAAGAAGCAGCCCGACGACCTGTACGCCCAGATTCCGGCGACGCGCGAGCTGGCCGAGGCCATCGGTCACCCCATGGTGGAGCTCGATAATTACGAGGCCGACGATATCATCGGCACACTGGCACGGCAGGCCGAGGAGCGGGGCGATCTCGATATCGTGATCGCGACCGGCGACAAGGACCAGTTGCAGCTGGTCGACAAATCGACCATTGTGGCCATGTTTAACCCCCGCGGCATGGAGCCGACGCGCTACGATCTGGCCAAAATGCAGGAGAAATATGGCCTCACGCCGCACCAATTTATCGACTACAAGGCCCTGGTGGGCGACCCGAGCGACAATATTCCGGGCGTAGCCGGCATTGGCGATGTGGGGGCCAAGAAATTATTGCACCAATATAAGTCGCTCGACGGCATTTACGAGCACTTGGATGAGATCACCGGCAGCCTGCACGACAAGCTGGCGGCTAATAAAGAAATGGCTTACCTAAGCTATAAACTATCGGTGATTGTGTGCGACGCGCCGGTGCAGCTCGACCTCAAAGCCGCTGCCATCGGCCAGTACGACCGCGACCATGTGCAGGCGCTGTTTCACCGGCTCGATTTTCGCAGCCTGCTGGCTAAGCTGCCGGCCCAAAACGGTGGTGCGGCCCCGAGCTCGGTGGCGGCCGGTGAGCTGACCTTGTTTGGCGACGGCAGCGGCGAAGCCACCAAGCCGGCCCGCGAGCACCTCAAGCGCGTGCAGTACCGCGCCGTGACGACCGCGGCCGCGCTGGATGAGCTGGTGGCCAACTTGACGAAGCAACCGGTCTTTGCCTTCGACACCGAAACCGACTCAGTGGATACCACCGCTGCCAATTTGGTGGGCCTGTCGTTTAGCTTCAAGGAGGCCGAGGCCTACTACATTCCGGTGGGCCACTTGGAGGGTGAGCAGCTGGCGCGCGACGCGGTGCTGGCCCAGCTTAAGCCCATTATGGAGAACGCGGCCATTGGCAAAGTCGGCCATAATCTCAAGTTCGATTACGAGATTCTGCGCCGCTACGATATTTTCACCGCCGGCATCGCCTTTGACACCATGATCGCCGCCTTTTTGCTCAACTCGCTGGGCCGGGCGCAGTCGCTCGATGATGTCGCCTATGGCGAGCTGGGCATCGAGATGATTCCGATTAGCGAGATGATTGGCACGGGCAAGGCGCAGGTGACGTTTGCGCACACGGCCATCGACGAGGCGGTAATTTACGCGGCCGAAGACGCCGATATGGCTTGGCGGCTGTATCTCAAGCTGAAAGATCAGCTGCACGAGTATGCGCACATCAACGAGTATGGCTGGAGCATGGAGCGCCTCGCCACTGACGTGGAGTGGCCGCTCATTCCGGTGCTGGGTGAGATGGAGATCGCCGGCATTGAGCTGGACGTGCCGTTCCTGGAGAAATTGGGCGCCAAGCTAGAAAAGCGCATTGGCGAGCTCAAAACCAAGGTCTACGACTTGGCCGGCGAGGAGTTTAACCTCGGTTCGCCGGCGCAACTGAGTCAGATTCTGTACGGCCGGCTGGGGCTGTCGGCGGCCGGCATCAAAAAAGGCAAAACCGGCATTTCTACGGCCGCCGGCGAGCTGGAGAAGCTGCGCCAGGCGCATCCCATCGTGCCCCTCATCATGGAGTACCGCGAGCTCGACAAGCTCAAAAACACCTATATCGACGCCCTGCCGGGCCAGGTGAAGGCCGATGGCCGGGTGCACACGAGCTTTAGTCAGGTGATTGCCCAGACCGGCCGGCTAAGCTCGAATAATCCGAATCTGATGAATATTCCGGTGCGCACCGAGCTGGGTCGCGAGGTGCGGCAGGCCTTTGTGGCGCCGGCCGGCCGCGTGCTGGTGAGCGCCGACTACTCACAGATTGAGCTGCGGGTGGCGGCGGCGCTGTCGGGCGACCAGGCCATGATCGACACCTTTAAGGCCGGCGAAGACCTGCACCAGCGCACCGCCGCCGAGATCTTTGGCGTGCGGTTCGAAGAGGTCACCAAAGAGCAGCGCTACTCGGCCAAGGCCATCAACTTTGGCGTGCTATATGGCATGAGTGCGCATGGCCTGTCGGTGGCTACTGGCGCCGACATGAAGGAAGCCGCCGGCTTCATCGAGCGCTACTTCCAAGTGCGGCCGCAGCTGCGCACCTATCTGGACGGGGTCAAAAAGTTTGCCCAAGACAACCTCTACACTACCACGCTGTTTGGCCGCCGCCGGGCCTGCCCCGAGATTCGCTCCAGCAACTTTGTGATTCGTCAGGGCGCCGAGCGCATGGCCGTAAACGTGCCGCTGCAAGGCACCGCCGCCGACATTTATAAACTGGCCATGATCGCTGTGGCCGACGCCCTAGACGACGACTGCCAACTCCTGCTCCAGATTCACGACGAGCTGATCGTAGAGGCGCCCGAGGCCAAGGCCGAAGCGGTGGCCCAGCAAATGGCCGAGCTCATGGGCGGCGTCATTGATTTGGGCGTGCCGCTAGCTGTGGACACGGCCATCGGCCAGCGCTGGGGCGAACTGTAGCTTAGCCGGCGCAGGTGGAGAGCTGCAAAAAGATAAAGGCCAGCACGCCCTGGCCAACGAGCAGCGAAGTTACCACCATAATGTAGCCAGCGGCGGCGCCGTCAAAGTTGGTGCGCAGGCGCTTGGCGCCATAAAATAGCACCAGCGTAGCAGTGGCGGCGATGCCAAACTCGGTTAGGCCGGCGCCAGGGTTGGGATTTAACGCGTAGTTCGGCGCAATAATAGCGCAGGGCCGGTAGTGAATTAATGAGAAAAATCCCTGCCAGAAAGCCAAGAATGCTACCAATCCGGCGCTGGCCACCACCGCGAAGCGGCTAAACGGAATAACGCGAAGCGACGTACTAGCCATAGTAACTATTTGGTTACCTCCACTCCGCGCCAAAAGGTCACGTAGTCGGTAAAGTCGTGGCCGACCTTCTCGATTGAGCCGTCTTTGGGTGCCGGATAATACCAGGCGGCATCCGCATTCTCCTGGCCATCGACCATGAGCGTGTAATAGCTCGCTTCGCCTTTCCAGACGCACGTGGCATGGGTATCGGAGTCCACCAAGTACTCCCGATGAACTGAGCTGGGCGGGAAGTACTGGTTGCCCTCGATCACGGCATTATTCCAAATGGCTTTCACGGCATCCCTCCCTGGTTAGCTTCATTGTAGCAAACAAACGGCTCCGCGGGTATGGCGGCTTCTGGTAAACTAGGGGCTATGCCAGAAGGACCAGAAGTTGAGACTATCCGCCGGGGGCTTGAGCTCGGGATTGTGGGCCAGACCATAACTGGCGTGGAGGTGCTGTGGGAGCGCAGCTTTGCAGTGCCAGCGGCGCTGATGGCGCAGATTATGGCCGGGGCGCGCATTACGCACGTGCAGCGGCGAGCTAAGGTGCTCATTTGGCAGCTAAGCAATGATTATTCGCTGCTGTTTCACCTTAAGATGACCGGCCAGATCGTGCTGGTTAAGGCCGATGGTGAGCGGTTTGCGGGCGGCCACCCCAACGACAGTATGGCGGCCACCCTGCCTGATCGGTCGACGCGGGTGGTGTTTCGGCTGGCCTCGGGCGACCAGCTGTACTTTAATGACCAGCGCAAGTTTGGTTGGGTTAAGCTGGTGCCCACGGCCGAGGTGGCGGCCGATCCGCTGGTGGCGCGACTAGGGCCCGAGGCGCTGTCGGCCGAGTTTACGGCGGCCCACCTGCAGGCGCAGCTAAGGCGCCACGCTCGGGCACCGATCAAGCCGACCATTCTAGACCAGAGCGTGGTGGCCGGCGTCGGCAACATCTACGCCGACGAGTCGCTGCATCTGGCTCGGTTGCATCCGCGACGGCTGGCTGGTTCGCTTACGCCGGCCGAGGTTAAGCGGCTCCATCAGAGCATTCGCGACATTATCGCGGCCGGCATCGAGCACGGCGGCACGAGTTTTGCGCACTACGTTAACTCGCTGGGCGGCAAGGGTGATTACTTGGAGCACGCGCGGGTGTTTCGGCGCGAGGGCCAGCCGTGCCCGGTGTGCGGCACCATCATCGAGAAGCTGCGGGTGGCCGGTCGAGGTACGCATATTTGCCCTAAGTGCCAGAAATTATCATGACGTTCTTTTTTTACGGCACCAATACGTATGCGCTGAGGCAGCAATTGGCCCAGATGATGGCGGCCTATCAGGCTAAGGCCGGTTCGGATTTTGGATTGGAGCGGGTTGATGCTAGCGGCATCAAGCCGCGCGAGCTGGTGGCGACGCTGCAGGCCTCGCCGTTCTTGGCCAATAGTCGGCTGGTGATTGTGGAGGGCCTGGCTGGCAACAAGGCGGTGGCCGACCAGCTGGCCGACATGCTGCTAGCGGTGCCAAGTAGTACGGTGGCGGTGTTTGTGGAGCGCGAGGTTGATCAGCGGACGGCGCTGGTTAAGGCGCTCAGCAAGGCCGACAAGGTGGTTAAGTTTGAGCCGCTGACCGGCTCACAGCTGCTGAGCTGGGCCGCCGCCGAGGCGCAGCGGCTGGGCGCTAAGGCCGAGCGCCGGGTGCTGCAGCAGCTCATCGACCTGACCGGCGACGACCAGTGGCGGCTGGCCGGCGAGCTGGGCAAGCTGGCCAACTACGATCCGACCATTACGGCCGAGACGGTGCAGCGGTTGGTGGCGCCGAGCCTCGATCAGTCGGTGTTTGACCTGGTGGAGGCCATGACGGCCGGCCGCACCGACGCCGCGCTGACCGCCTACCGCAACCTATTGGCGGCGCGCGAGAGCGAGCTCTACATCCTTACCATGGTACAGTGGCAGCTGCGCAATCTGCTGCTAGCCAAGAGCGCGCCGAACTTAACTCAGGCTGAGCTGGCCAAGGCCGCCGGCATGTCGCCGTATGTGGCCGGTAAGATGCAGTCGGCTCAGCGCCGCCATGGTGAGGCGACGCTGCGGCGGGCCTATGTTCTGGCGGCCGACTGCGAGCTGGACATCAAGTCGGGCCGGCTCAAGGCCGAGGCGGCGGTGGAGCAGCTGGTGTATCGGGTGGCGACGGCCAGTAGAGCTGGGGACTAGCTGAGCGCTGACATTTGGCCCCGACGTCACGAACCGGCGGCCGCAACGCCTTCGAGGCTGGTCGCGCAGCCCCGTGACGTCCTCGCCAAACGCCTAGCTTATCAGTTAATAGCCGTTCTCGGCATCGGCCTGCTTGATCTGCTCGAGCAGCGTCTCCAGGTCGCTCACGACTTGGTTGATCTGGCCGAGCTCGCCCTTGGCCAGCCAGGCGTTGCCGGGCACGGTAGCGTAGTCGCGCAGCTGGGTGGTGCGGTCGTTCAGCTGCTCTAACAGTTCCAATAAACGGGCGCGTAGGGGATCGGTGGGTGATTTAGGCATAGCTCTAGGTTAGCGGTTTTGGCACGGCTGGTCTAGGATGGACAACAGCTTATACGCCAGCGCAACTAACCGAGCCTCTGTGGCCGATTATCTCAGATGGCGAGGTATGCAAGCTTTTGCGGTTGACACTACCACCGATCCTTGGTCTGGTCCTCTGCCCTGTAAGTGGTTAGATTTAAGTAGATATAACCCGTTGAGGAAAACTACGCGATGAAAAGCTATGAGCTCCATGAGTTTGACTCCTCAAAACACCAAGTTCTCAACGAAGACGTTACGGGAGGGTCTCGGCCTCGTGTGATGGTCAGGAACCTTGCCACGAAGCAAAAATCTCTTATCAAGATATATAAGGAAAAGCCAACAGAGCTCTGGGCGGAGATGATGGCGTCAAAGCTTGGGAGTAAGATGGGCTTTGAGGTACAGGCTACCAGCCTCAGAATAGCCGACGTAGGGCTCAAGAGTGCACTAAAAGAGATTTATGGCGATAGAAGCCTAGAGAATTGGAATGGTCTGGTTGCTCAAGTCAATTACATCCTTCCTGCTAAAACAAACTTTCACTATGGAAATCAATTTATTCTGCGCTCTCGTGGTCATGATGAGAGTTTTTCTCTTAAAGAGCTGGAAGATGCATTACGGTCTGCCTATCCGAGCTCCGAGGATCTGCTGCAAAAATTTGCAGACATGGTTGTGTTCGACTTTATTATTGGAAACTCGGATAGGCACTCTGGAAACTGGGCTATCGCAGTGCATGCGGACTATCCATCTCAGCTAGGTCTGTTTAGGCTCAGCACTGAGGATCGGGCCAATATCTCTAAATACCGAGCGTTTGCAAAGCTATTTGACCATGGTGATAGCCTCCTATACGAGCTTGAAGATAGAAAGGTTACTAGGATGATCAATGAGGGGGAGACTGCGCTTCATAGGTATACGTCTAGGGCCTATCTGAGCTACTTAAGAAACGAAGCCGGTCAAAGAGCGTGCTTATTTGACGTTATTGCTGAGAAGCTACGAGGGAGGGCTGGAGATCAAAATAAATGGAAGAGTTATTTCAAAGCCCCCATAGACCGAGTTAAGGACTTCAACCAATACGAGGTGGCTAAAACTATTGCGCAGATGCCTAACAACGAAGACCTATGCTATTCTAGTGACAGAAAGGATTTACTACTACGAGTAATCCAATATCGCCTAAACCTACTCAAAAAGTTGTTAAGCGAGTCAACCCAATGAGCAAAATCTACACATTTAAGGTTACAGACTCCTCCCGCGCTTCTCTGGAATACGGGACACTATCTCTGACGGTGAAAAACGGAGTAAAAAGGTGGGAGTTCAAGGCAGCATCAGAAACCGCATCCAAAGAATGGGGTATGACAAGCCTATTCCCAATTGACGACACGTCTAACAGGCTTTCGGACCACATTGAAAGCATCTTATACCAGCGGGCCCCCCTGAGATGGAGAATCTCAAAGAACAAAAAAGATGGTAGCTTTGACGAAATTCTCGAGCTCATTAAAGAAAGTCACATGGTAGTCGCTTCCGACACCTATCAAATAGTTCCAGCCTGAGAAGTAGTGACTGCCTTGAGCTCATTCCGCCTCAGGCCTTGAGCGGTTCTGAGCTTTAGGCGAGCCATCAGGCGCGCCTTTCTTATCTCTTTACCGCTACCGCCGCCGTATAAGTTCGGCTCTGCTTGAGCTTATCGTAATTGCCGAATACCTCGGTCAGGTTGCGCTTCATGTAGTCTTTGAGGCCGCTAATCGTTACCACGTAGAGTTTACCGCCGGGGCGGAGTTGAGCGTGGGCGTCGTGCAGCATAATGCTGAGGAGCTCGCTGCCGATCTTGGCCGGTACATTGCTAACGATGACGTCGAATTGCTGGCTAGCCGGTACCTGGGCTAGGCCGTTCGACAGGTAGGCGCGAACATTGCTCAGGCTGTTAAGCTGGGCGTTCTTGGCGGTGTATTGGACGGCCATAAAGTCTTTGTCGACGGCATGGACGGTGCCGTGCGGTGCTAATTTGGCCAGCACGAGAGCTAGCGGGCCATAACCACAGCCAATATCGAGGCAGTCAACGTTGGGCTTATCGACGCTGAGCTGGTCGATAAGTAGCTGGGTGCCCTCATCGATGGCCTTAGGGCTAAAGATACCCCAGGTGGAGTGCAGCGTAAATTCGTGGCCGCGTAGCCGAGCCGAGAAAACAATATCTTGCTTGAGTTGGTCGATGGTTGCCATAAGCGTATCTTAGCAAGAAGAGAGGCCCTTGCGGGCCTCGTCCGGGTGAGTTACTTGTCGTCCGTCTTCTTGGTGGTCTTGGCCGGCGCCTTCTTGGCCGCTGGCTTTTTAGCGGCCGGAGTCTTGGCCGTAGTAGCCTTGGCAGCCGGTTTCTTGGTAGCGGCCTTAGGAGTAGCCTTCTTGCCGGCACCCTTGGTGGTCTTGGTCTCGGCCGGCACCGCCTCTACGCCGACGGCCTTGGCAACCGCGTGAGCCAGCTGACTCTTGCGGCGAGCGGCGGTGTTTTTGTGCAGGGTGTGCTTCTTAACGGCCCGGTCGATCTCGGAGTAAGCCGCGGCCAGCTTCTCTTGGTACTCGGCGGTGTTGCCGGCGGCAATAGCGGCCTGCAGTGCCTGAGTGTCTTGCTTAACGGCTCGCTTAACTTGCAGATTGCGGCTGCGGCGGGTGAGCGCCTGCTTGGCGCGCTTAATGGCTTGTTTGATGATGGGCATGAATGGTTCCTTATATTGTAACGTTGCGAGCCGGCGGGTCCGAGCTCAAGATGACGGCGCAAAGCCGTACAAATACCAGGAGACTATAACGCAAGTGAGGCTAAATGTAAAGATGCGCCCACCATCCAGCTCGAGGGCTGAGTGGTAGGCGCAGCAGCGTCGACGGTCAGAAGCGGCTAATCTGAGGCGGGCCGCCGCCTGCCGAACGGCGGAAACGGGTCGTCGAACGTAATAGTCTCGCCACGCTTGTCGCCCTCAAAGAGCTTAAGTGCCGCGTAAGCCACCTCCCAGCTTTCTCGGCCCTCTTGGGCAAAGTACGGCCCGCTCACAAAGTCGCCGTCTCGGTCGAGAATCCAGCATATCCTTCGATTCAGCTGGTTGTGGTCACTGGTCGTCATTGACCTTTTCCAACCGCGGCTGCTCGGTGCGGGGCGGAATTCGAGAATCGTCGAGGGTGCCGTCGGCCAGAGCTCGCTGGACGGCGGCGGCTTGGTCATCTGGTACTTCTTGGAAGGTGTAGCCGTCTCCTCTGGCGCTGAGGATGGCGAAGTGATCGCGAGCACCTTGCTCGTTAGTGGTGGGGCCAAAGCACCACCTGCCGTGTCCATCTTGAACGCCGTAGCGCATGGTGAGCCTTTCGGTGGTGGTGGATTTCGGCGCCTCTATTTTAGTAGAGGAGCGGCTCCATTGCACGGCCTCATTGACTCATTCTTTAACCATAAGCTTTACTATTGACAATTAGGGTCAAATTGTGCTAAATTGTCTAATTGTTTAAGTGGACCAGCTCACTCATGGATCTAACGCCCAAGCAGCAAACGTCGGAAGCCATTCGTCAGGCCGAGAATATTCTTATTACCACTGGTCAGCATCCTAGTGTCGACCAAGTAGTTTCGGTATTGGCGATGGCGGCCATTTTGCGTAAGTTTGGCAAGAAGGTGAGCGCGATTATTAGTGATCCACTGCCGCAGCCGGCGCAGTTTTTGGATACGGCCGGGCTCGATAAGGGCCTGAGCGGCCTGCGCGATTTTGTACTAAAGCTGGATGTAACCAAGGCCGAGGTTGATAAGCTGCGCTACGAAGTGCAGGACGGCAAGCTCAATATTTACATCACGCCATTTAAAGGCGGTTTTGCGCCCAGCGATGTGACGTTTGATTATGGCGCGTTTCAGTATGATCTGATGATTGTGCTGGGTGTGCCGGCGCGTAATCGCATCGACCGCGTGTACAGTGAGCACCAGGACAAGTTTAGCTCGGTGCCGCTGGCTAATGTGGACTTTCATCGCTCCAACGAGAATTATGGCGCAGTTAACCTCATCGAGCCGACGGCTTCGAGCCTGTGTGAGATCTTGGTGGCGCTGAGTGAGAGCCTGCAGACCGGTTTAATTGATGCCGATATTGCGACCACGATGCTGGCGGGGCTGATGGCCTCGACCGACCGATTTACCGCTAGCCACACCACCAGTAAGAGCCTGACGGTGGCGGCGCAGCTAATGGCGGCTGGAGCGCGGCAGCAGCAGGTGGTAAAGGGCCTATTCCGCGACGGTCGAGGCGAGCGCGATCGGGATGGGCGCAGCGAGACGCCGCGCCAGGATCGCGGTGAGCGTGACGGCCGTGCTAGTAGTGGCGGGCGTAGTCGCGATGGCGAGCGCCCGACGAGCGAGCGGCCGCGTGAGGAGCAGCCGCGTTCGGCGGCGGCCTCGCCCGCTAGCCGGCCGATGACCCAACCGACACCGGCCGCCGCAGCGCCAGCACCCCAAGCCTCGGCCGCTACGCCCCAGGTTGCTCAGCCGGCTCCCGCGCCCATCATTCAGCCCGACCATATTGAGCTGAGTCGGCCCGAGGCGCCCACTAAGGCGCCGGCCGCGCCAGCGACGGCTCCTGCCGCCGCCCAGCGCGAGCCTCAGGCTGGCCCAGCCCAGCCGGCTGCATCGGCAGCCGAGGCGCCAGCCTTAGCCTACGAGGTGCCGTCGATCGGCGCAGCCCCCATCTTTGAGCAGCCAGCCGTGACTCCGGCTCAGCCCACCGCCCCTGCCGCTTCGATCCCGGCCTCGGCTCAGCCGGCCGCTCCCATGGCCGACTTTGCTGCCGCGGCCGAGCTGCTGCGCGAGCGCCAAGAGCTTCACGACCACGCCCGCCGGGCCGAGAACTTGCTCGACGACGACCAGGCATAATTTCTCCCCCTAGCGTTTTATTCCCACCTTATCTCAGCTCTCGCTCGTGCTACGATGGAGGGGCTGTTTGTGCACTTTGACGTGGTTCAGACCTAGGAGCGTTAATAATGCAGTCGCTGGGACGGTTCTTTTACCAACGCATGCGCGCCCATCTGCGGCTCATGATCGCGGCCATGCTGCTCTCGTTGGCTTCAGGCATCATTGCGGGTGGGGTGGTGCCGGTGTATATAGGGCGATTTGTGGCCCAGATCAATACGCCGGCAGCTAGTGTCACTGGGGCTTGGCTGAGCGGTATTGTGGCCGCGGCGGCGGTTTGTAGCTTGGCGGCTACGTACTTGCGCCAGCGCATTGGTCGCTCTGTCGAGTGGGTTATTAAGGATGATGCGGCTAAGGTGCTAGCGCGGGCTGCCCCGGTGGCGAGCCGCAATCAGGGTCTGCTACTGGTAGCAGCTCAAACCAACTATGCTGAGGCCTATACGGAACTCTGCCCTCATTTGCTTACCTGGTTGCCGGCATTGGTGGCAACTCTGCTTGGAGTAGTGATTAGCGCTGCCGCTCAAGGATCAGCGTTGATTGGCCTGTTCTTCCTGGTAATGGCCGTGCTGGGCAGTGTGGTAATGTACGGGCGCTTCAGGCCGTTCCTGGCTCGACGGCTAACATATCTTGAGGCTAAGGAGCGAGAGCGGCGCGCTCGTGTTGAACTGGTGACGCAGCATGAGCTAACTCATCTGCGCCCAATGCTCATGGCACGTCAGACGGAGGCTAATAGGGAGGCTAGCGAGGCTCATCGAGCGATGCACCGGAGTTCCTTTCGACGCATGCGCGAGGGGCATCTCTATAAGTTTTGCCTCAGTGGTGGTAGTACGATCATAATTTGCTACGGCGCATCGTGGTTGGGTATAAGCCTGACGACGGCTACGGCGGTATTGGTGATTATTGGCGGCCTAGCCATTGCAGAGATGCTGGCCGGCGTCTATATGGCTATTGAAGCGGTAATGGCATGTCAGGCTGCGGCAGCAGGATTGACCAGTCAGATGACACAATTGCGGCTGTTGCCGGTTTCGGTCGAGCCGGTCGTGGTTACGCCTGGCCAGCCACGGCTGGTTACGAGGGAGCTCGTGGTGATGCGGCGCGATCCAAGCGACCCAAAGCGAATTAGCTGGATTAACAGCTATCCTGATCTGAGCTTGCCGCCTGGCATGTACGCTGTTCAGGCTGAGCTTGGCGGCGGCAAATCCACGCTGCGGCAGTGCCTGACCGGGGCTTATGAGGGCAGTGGTCAGATTCTGATCGACGGCCGGCCCGTGCTTGAGGCGGTGGCGGCCAATAGGGTAGTGGTCATGCCGCAAGAGGTCAAGTGGTCCAGCACAGTATTGCTCATCAACTGCTTTGCCGATGGCGCCGACCAGGTGGTAAACGAGGCTGTGATGATAAGGCTCCTGACCCTACTCTTGCCCCATGACGAGCCTAAGGAGCTACTAAACAAGCCGTGTAGCGATTTTAGCGGCGGCCAAGAGCGGCTCCTGCACCTGGTATTGACTACGTACTGGGCCATCGTTCATCAGGCGGCCGTTATCCCTATCGACGAGCCGACTAATTCGCTGTCGCGCCAAGCCTGGAACCGCGTGATCCGCTTTCTGGAGGCTGAACTGTGGCAGCTGGCCATTGAGTACTGGCCTAAGAGGGCTCTGCCGGTAATCCTGATCCTGACTCATGATGAGCCAATCATCGCCAATATCGAGCATCGTTGGGGCCCAGCAATTTGCTTTGGGGCCACTGCGGCTGAGCCGGCGAGCCTGAGAATGGTGCGGTAGCTACACCTCTGGGCCTCTCGTTCGCGGGAGGCCCAGGATAATTTATGGCCATAATTCACGCCTATGCTTGTGTTACCCGTTATACTTATCATCATGAATGGTTTGCTTCTCATTAATAAGCCCATTGGCATCACTTCGTTCGACGTGATTCGGGCGCTGCGGCGCCAGACCGGCGTGCGCAAGATCGGCCATGCCGGCACATTGGACCCGCTGGCGAGTGGCCTCATGCTTATGCTATTTGGCACGGCCTGCAAGCAGGCGCAGGTGCTTACTAAGCTCGATAAGCGTTACGTGGCGCAGTTAACACTAGGCGCCACCAGCTCCACAGGCGATGGCGAGGGCGACAAGACATCTGTAAGCAGCCGGGTGCCTGAGTCGGCCGAGATAACGCCGGTGCTGGCGGCCTTCACTGGCGAGATTACGCAGGTGCCACCGATCTACTCGGCTATTAAGGTGGGCGGTCAGGAGGCCTACAAGCACGCTCGGGCGGGCCGCAGCGTGGAGATGCCATCACGGCAGGTGAAGATCTATGATAATCAGCTGCTGAGTTACGACTATCCTATTATTGAGCTGAGCGCGCATGTTTCGAGCGGCACCTACATTCGCACTCTGGCCGAGGATGTTGGCAGGGCGCTGGGTACCGGTGCTTACCTGAGCGGTCTGGTCCGTACCGAGGTAGGGCAGTATGATCTGAGCGAAGCGCTTGTGCTCGATCAGGTTGATGGCGCTGCAGCGGAGACGCATTTGCGGTTGGTGGGTTAGGTTCAAAACCCGCCGACTTGAGGCTAAAAACTAGCCGCCGCAGCCCTTTCCTCTTCAGGGGACTTGCCTAGATTACAAAAAAATGCTAAGATTCTTTTCGTTATGTTAAATCCTGCTACCAAAACTAAGGTTATCACTGGGCTTCGTACCCACAAGACCGACACCGGCTCGCCGGAGGTTCAGATTGGCATCTTTACCGAGCAGATCAAGAGCCTAACCAAGCATCTTCAGGAGCACAAGAAGGATGAGCACTCTCGTCGTGGCCTCTTAAAGATGGTTGGTAAGCGTCGCTCGCTGCTCGATTATCTCAACAAGCGTGACCCGAACCGCTACCAGGACGTGCTTAAAAAGCTCGACCTGCGCCGCTAAGCAGACCAAGCTAAACCATTAGCTCAGGCTATATGGTAGGATGCTACCATGGACTCGTCTTTGTCTCTTGATCCGCGCTTGTCAAAATTTCGTTTCAAATTGGGCTTTGCTCATAGTCTGGGGCTGGCGGTTGTTATTGGCTTGATAGCGGGCGGTGTCATTATTGGCACGTGCCTCGTTTGGCCCAAGTCGCATATTCCTTCTACGTATGTTCAGCAGACGCTCTATCCCGTTTATTGGCCCGCGCGGCTGCCGGCTGGCTATCGCGTTGATATGACGAGCTACCAGGTACAAGACAAAGCACTTATTTTTGTGGCTCGTGCGCCAGATGGCCGGCAGCTGGTAGTGACGGAGCAAGCTAAACCGATCAACTTTGATTTTGCGAACTTTTATCAACAGCAGCTGGTAAATGCCAAAACCCTAGCCGGTATGCCCTACACGAGCGTGCTTGGAAGTCCGGTAGGGAGCACGGCCACTGCACTCCTTAGTATTACTACAGAGAATACCTGGCTCATTATTACGAGCCGGCACACCCTGAGCGAGCAAGACGCTCGTCTCATGGCGAGCCATTTGCAGCGCCAATAAGGCTGAGCTAGAAGACCGATTCGACATAGACCCACGGCAGTCGAATCCCCTTGGCCGCCGTGGTGAGGGTGGTAATGGTGTCCACATAGGTTAGGAGGGTGCTACTGCGCGGCATATTGGTGGAGGTAGCGCAGACAGCATTGCCGTCGAGTATGAAGATGACTTGATTGGATAGAATGCGAACTTCAAACCGGTGACCGTTCGTGTCGCCAGTGACGCCCGAGTTTATAACGTTAACGGTGGTGCCATCGGATGTCACGCACTTATAGGTGCTATCGCCAGCTCCGGTATCGTAGCGGAAAGCGGCATAGTCACCGGTGGGAGTGGCGCTGGCAGCTTGAGTGGCGGCGCTCACACTGGTGAGCCCGGTCCACATGCGTGCGTTGGTGGTCGATGTCATAAGAACATACGACTGGAACGTGGGCAACGCGGCAGTGGGATAGAGGAAGCTGCTGCCCGATAGCGAGGCCTGGTTGCCCGAGGTGGTGCCAGTGTCTAGCTCGCGTACGGGCGGGGCCGAGGTGGTGGGGGCGAGGTTGGTCGAGGAGCCCGTGCCTACGCTTATGTTGGCGCCGTCCCCCACGCTACTAAAGACGCCGTCACCCGAGTTGTAAATAATGTAGGTCCAGCGCCGGGTATTGGGCCGTGGTACGCCCATGCAGTCACTCCAGCCAATACTTTCGTAACAGCGGAAGCGCTGAGTAGCGTCGTTAAAGTACATGCCACCAATGAGCGGCGTGGGGTCGCCGGTAGTTGATTTGTGGTCAAGGACGAGCAGGGTGGGGGTAGAATCTGGGTTGATGGTGCCGCCGCCAATCCAAATGGCGTTAAAGAGTGAATCGGCCACAAACAGGCTGGAGCCTGCGGCGCCCTGAATGCTGAACTCGGTCATGGAGTCCTCGGTGTTTTGGATGGCGACCGGTGAGATAATAGTGGCATCGAGCCGCAGCGAGCCGGCGCCGTAGCTGTTAACGATGTTATTAGTCTGATCAAGCTGCATGCCGTCCAGATAGAAGGTGCGGGCTGCCGCGGCCGTTTGGCGCACCACGACGTAGGCACTGGCGTTGCCAGCCGTAACTGGCGTAGTGAACTTGCAGCTGATGCGGGCCCAGCCCGAAGACAGTAGGGACTGGATGGGGTAGGTGGTGGTATCACAGGCTACCTCGGTGCCGGTGGTGCCATCGCGGGAGTACGCCACCACCACGTCGTTAAAGGCGGGGTCGCCGCTCTTGAGCCGGCCGTAAAATGATAAGGTGTAGCTGGTATTGGCCGTGAGGGCGGCGCCTAAGTTATTTTTAGCCCCCACGCTGCCCGTAGAGGGGGTGACCTGGACCTGGACCGAAGCGTCGCCATTCCAGGCTGTGGTGGTGGTGCGCGAGACGGTGGTGTTGGAGCCATAGGCCGCCCATTCGGTACCAAAAGTGGACTCGGCGCCCGGATTGACGATAAGGTTGCTATCGATGGTGCCAAAACGGAACAAGTTGTTATTGGCCGCATTCTGAATCTGGAAAGCGGTGAGCGAGTTGGCCGTTTGAGTCTGAATGTTGACCCCGGCGGAAGAGCTATTAACGTTTAAGTTGATGTTGTTGGTACCGCCATAAATGCTGGTATTGCTGGCGCCGACGTTGCTGCCGATTAGGGTGGTGCGGGCGGCGCTGCCCGAGAGGGCGTAGTTGAGGTTGACGGTGCTGGCCGCATCCACGTCCACCGCGCCGATACTGACCGTATTGGCATTGGCATCACCCACCTTGATGCTGCCGCTGGTGCCGGCCGACAGGGTGATAGCACTGGAGCCGGTGCCACCTTGGATGGCCACGGTGGAACTGGCCGAGGTGGAGCCGATGGAGACCGTTTGCGTGGCGCCGCTTGAGTCGGCCAAGTGCACCGAAGTGGTATTGGCCGTGGCGCCGGTGTGGCCGATGTTGATGGTGCTGTTCTGGGTATTATTGCCCAGGGCAATAGTGCCGGCGCCCGTGGCTTGCAGCGCGAGGGTGCCGGTGCCCGAGGTCTGGAGGGTCAGGTTCTGGTTGCTGCCGCCCACCGACCAGGTGGAGGAGGCGCCGCCCGTGAGCGTGAGTGCGCCGCTGGCCTGCACGGTAGTGGTGCCGCCGGCTGTCGTGCCGGTGCCAATGGTGACGTTGGTGGTGCCGCCCGAGGTGTTATTGTTGCCGATGGCGATGGTCTGGGTGCCTGAGCTGAGGCTGGTGCTGCCTAGCTGGATGGTTTTGGCATTGGCCGTGCCGATGTTGACCGCTGGTGTACCTGTGGAGGTAGTGCCCGTATCGATACCAACATTACCGGCCGTACCGGCCGAAGAATTTCCGCCCTGAATGCTAATGCTGCCGCTGGCGCCGCTCGTGTTGGTGGTGCTAAGGGTAACACCACCTCCGCCCTGAATGGTAAGCGTGCCACTCCCGCGGGTAATATCAGTGCCAATGGTGCCGGTAAAGGCCAGGCCGTTGGTGAGCGTGCCGGCCGTTTGGGTGATATTAACGCCGTTGGTAGTGGTGCCGCTGGCGCCGTTACGGTTTACGAGCAGGCCGTTGGTAATGGTGCCCGAAGTGTTACCCTGAGTGGCGGTAACGCCGTCGGCCGTCTGGTTGGTGCCGGCCGTGACGGCCAGCGTGCCGGCTGCCGTGTAGATGGCGCTGCGTGAGTTGAGGCCATTGTACTGTACTAAGTCGCCCGTTTGCCCTGTAAAAGCGTTGACGGTGAGGCCAATATCGCTTGCGCTCATACTCGCTATGCGTAGATCCTGACCCGCGCTCGGGGTGTCGCCAATGGCCACCGCCTGGTCAAACTCCACCTTGCCGGTGTAGAAACGAGCGCCGCCCAGTGTGTCAAGCACAAATTCGGGAGCATTGCCCGACGTCACCACTCGAATGAGGTCGGCGCTCTGGCTAGCTCGATTCTGGATAAACAGCGAGGCGCTGCTATCCGAAGCGCTCTGGATTGCAATGTTGGCGTTGGTTTGCACGGTAGCGGTGTTGTTGATGTAGCTGCCCGAAGCGCCGGTGGGCGTGCAGCCGCTTACAGTACAGACGGTGGTGCTGCCAAACTTGAGCGCGCTGGATGAGGTTATCGTTAAATTGCCGGACGAGTCAAACGCATCCAGCGTCGTGCCGCTGGAGTTCTGGAGCTGCAGCACATCCGCGCCGGAGCCTGGTGTGGCGCCACCCTTTAGGATTAAAACCGGTGCGGTAGCGCTCGCCACGGCCTGAATCTCAGCCGCCGCCACGCTTGTAGCTGCGCCGCTGACGATGTTGATATTGGCCGTTTGCTGTGTAGTGTTGGGCGCTACATTCTGAATAAATTGGCTCGCCGTTAGGCCGCCCAACTGCCCCGCATTTAGCGCGTACACCGAAGTACTCAGCCGCCGCATCGGCAGCATCTCGCCGTCGCCAGCGGCGCTGGCAAAGGTGGCGGCGGTGCTAGTGTTGCCGATGTTAACGGACAGCCAGAGGGTATCTTGATTCCAGTTAACGCTCCCCCCAAACGCCGTCACCGACCCCAACGCCACCGAAAAGTAACCGTTTCTTACCGTCACACGGTTATCGGGGGAGCCACTGCCATAGACCCAGTCTTCGGTCCATTTGAGGAAGCCGCCGGGATTGCCCGCCACCGTGCCGGTACCGTCCTGGTAGATCTTGAATTCCATGTTGTAGGTGCCA
>DATIIV010000008.1:0-46528 GCA_035479295.1 Candidatus Saccharimonadia bacterium
AAGGCCGCCGTGGCGTGTGGGCAGGGTGGGCCGAACCGGTAGAGCAGGTGTTACGACGCGGCGCGCAGGTCGTTGGTGCCGTTGCCGGCGGTGAGCTTCTGGATGAGCGACTCGTCCCTCAGGAGAAAAGCCAGCGCGTCGGGGTGCTCTCGATAGTCCTCCAGACTACCCGGCGCTGCCTGCTTGGCCAGCGCGGCGATGGCCGGCCGAGGCAAGACCAGAACGTTCAGGTTCTGACTGGCCCTGATGGGATCGCCGCCGCCCATCGGCAGTGTCAGGTAGTAGCCGCTCAGCGCCTCGATGGCGTCGGCCAGCTGCTTGAGCAGGACGTGACGAGTGGCCACGAACATCTCAAACTCAAACGGCGCCATGATGATGACGCGGTCCTTGGTGCCCGCGGCGCGGCGCATCAGATCGTGCGTCGCCAGGGCGATCGCCGGCTCACCGTTGTCCTCGGCGTCGTCCGGGACGTAGCCGTGGGCTCGACGGGAGATAGCCCGGCCGGTCTGCGGATCGGATTCGAACACCAGCCCAACCCTGGGCCAGTTCACTTCGGTGAATTCTGCGGCGGCCTCACTCGATCGGTTGAGCGCGCCCCAGGTAGATGCGTCCATGACAGCCATGCCTCTTTCGTCCTTGGGAGTGGCCGTGGATGTGAATAAGGCTTATTATACGCCCAAATCAGGGCAAAAGCAAGGCTGTAAATAATTGCAAGTGACAGAATACCTAAGCTGGCGGTGCGGCACTGGCGATCTGGCGGACGTGCTTGACGGTGGGCCGGCCGTCGGGGCTCATATCGTAAACGATGATCTCGCCGAACGGCATTTCTAGTTGCTCCACAGCTTCGTCCGAGAGCAGATCCAGGTGCTTAATGAGCGCGCGCAGCGTATTGCCGTGAGCTACGAGCAGGACGTTGTGGCCAGCTTGTAGCTCGGGCGCAATATGCTCCTGGTAGTACGGAATGGCCCGAGCGGAGACGTCTTTGAGCGTCTCGCCGCCGGGCACCGGCTCGTTCCAGCCGCGGCGCCAGCGCTGAAACTGCGGCCGGCCATACTTGGCCTCCACTTCCCACTTGTTAAGGCCGGTCAGCTGGCCATAATCGCGCTCGTTAAGGGCGACGCTACGATGCACCGGCACGATCCAGTGGTTATCGCGCAAAATAATAGCCAGGGTATCCTGGGCGCGTGAGAGGCCTGAGGTAAAAGCCACATCGATCGGCAGGTCGTGTATTACTGCGGCCATCAGTGCGGCGTCGCGGCGGCCTTTAGCCGTTAGTGGCACGTCCCAAATGCCCGTCCAGAGCGACTTGGCGTTAAACTCGGACTCTCCGTGGCGGGCCAAAATCAGTTGCGGCATACGCTTATGCTACCAGACGGTGGCCTGGTGCGCGAACTTATTTTGGTCCCAAGCGCGCAAATCGCCCGCCCCGCCAAGTTAATGGCGGGGCGGGCAGAGACGAACAGTGTTGGGCGGGCTAGCGACCGTCGGTAGAGTCACAGTAGTCCTTAAACTCGGCGATTGCCTCTTCGCAGAGCTCGGCAAATGATTGCCGCGCTTGCGCGCTGTAGGCCACCAGATCATCTGACGCGAACTTGAGCTGCTGGTTGGCGTCTCGCCGGATGAGCTGCTCAATGTAGTCCGGGTCCAGGTAGCGGTTCGAGAGCCCTCGCCACATGGCCGCGTAGCGCGGCGGATCGGCCTGAAAATAGGCCCAGGTAACGCCTCGCCAACTCTCAGTCCGCTGCAGAACCTCCTCCACGTCCACCCTCTGCGGATGCCGTAGCGAGGGCGGAGCCGTGAGGCAGTATTGGGCCGCGGTATCTATCCAGCGCTCAAACTCATGGTTAACGGTGAGGCCACTGTGGTGACTGGTTAGGGCGGTCATCAGCTGGGCTACGCGCGTAATGGTGTGCCATTCGAGTACTTTGAGCGCGGGCTCGGTGAGTGGCTGCTCTTCCGACTGCATCCGTTTCGTCCACAGCCGCTCCAGAATCACATTCCTATCAGTCGGTTGGATGATCCGTGGGCGGTCGATGTGCTGCTCAAGTCTGCTCATCATGAGCCGGCTTACGTGCTGCAAGACATTGGCCTCGCACTCTTCGAAGTCCCATTGCAGGTAGTTCCTGGCGGCGAATTGGCCGCCCGATGATGGTGTGGTTCGAGCTAGCGCAGCCTGGCGCAAGCCAAACTCTTGGGCAGTCTGCATGCCAAGGTACCCCGACACCCAGATGCCCGGGCCCCGCTGGTGAGATGGTTGCTCGGACACGGTGCGCCTCCCTGTGGAGTGGCTGGATGAGCGTGTCGAAACTATACAATACTAGACGCAGAAGTGCTAGCGGCGAAGGCACGGCCGGCTATTTTTTGGCCGTATTCACCACATTAATGGGGTTGCCGGCCACAAAGGCTCGCACCGTCTCCATGCCGCCGCTCACGATGCGGCCACGGGCCTCCGCGGTGTTGTAGGCGTTGTGGTTGGTAATAATAACGTTGGGTAGTTTGAGCAGGGCTTCGTGCTCGGCGATCTCGCGCAGCACGGCCTGGGTAACGCTGCCGTCCTCGAGCACCTCGGTTTCCATGGTGCCGCCGAGGTACTTCTCGCCCTCAATCACGTCGAGCGCCGCCCCGCCCAGATGGCCCGTGTGCAGAGCGTGCAGCAGCGCCGTGGTGTCGATAAGCTCGCCGCGGGCAGTATTAATGACTAGCGTGCCGGGCTTGAGAGCGGCCAGCGAGCGCCGGTTGAGGAGGTGCTTGTTGTCGGGCGTCAGTGGCGCGTGCAGCGAGATGATGTCGGCCCGCTGCAGACCCTCGTGCAGACCAACGTAGGCGAAGCCGAGCTTATCGGCGGCGGCCTCGTTGGGGTACACATCTACGCCCAGTACCGTCATGCCAAAGGCGCGCGCGTAGCCAATGACGTTCTGGCCGATGCGCCCGGTGCCGATGACGGTGAGTGTGCGGCCGGCCAGATCGCGGCCCATTAGGTCGGCGTGGTCGGCGACGCCGCCGCGCAGCCGGGTGGTGGCCTCGGGCAGCCGCCGCGACAGCGCCAGCATGAGCGCCATAGTGTACTCGGCCACGGTCTGCGCGCCGTAGGCCGGCACGTTGCACACGGTAATGCCACGGACGGCGCACTCGCGCAGGTCCACATGGTCGGTGCCGGTCGAGAGACAGACGATCAGCCGCAGCCGCGGCATGCGCGCCAGTACTTGGCGCGTAATCGGGCTGGTTACAAAGATCGCGATCATGGTGACAGTCTCGTCGGCCGTCTCGGGCGTTAGCGCGTGGTCCCGCTCGCCGATCACAAAGTTTTTATTATCGTTGGCTAGCTGGTAGAGCTCGGCGCAGTCGAGCTCCTTGGTGTTGTAGATGATGAGGCGTTCCATTGTTCTTATGGTAGCACACCCATTAGACTATATCTCTTTGAGGAGTGTATCCGTGTACCTCATCGACTCAGCGACGAATAGCTCCAGCGGGCCAGGTATCTCGCGTAGCTGAGCGGCTTCCAAGTATTTGTAATAAGCCTGCTTACGCTCTTTGGCGACAAGCGGCGGCACGAGTCCGGCATGCAGAGCCTGCGCTAACATAATCAACCGTCCAGTGCGTCCGTTGCCATCGCTAAACGGATGTATCTTTTCAAAGCTTGCATGTGTGGCGGCCAGAGCTTGCACCATGTCTGTCTGCGGTTTTTGGGCGTCGTCTGCCAGTTGTGCTACAAGGCTGGGTACTTTCATATGATTGGCGAGCGGCACATTTGCGCCCATAATTCTGACCGCATGGCTTCGATAACGCCCCGCATCGCCAATAATGCCATTCATTAGCCGCAGGTGTAGACCAAGAATAAGCGCTTCGGTGATGTGGAAGCCATCTTGTTGCTCAACTAGCTGCTCTATGAGCCAGTATAAAGCCGCCTGGTGATTGCGTGCCTCGGTTTGCTCGATAGCGGTTCGATTTGTCAGAACTTTATGCTCAAAGATGACCTCTTCGACGTCGACAAGCGTCATAGTGCTACCTTCAATCGTATTTGTGTGGTAGGTCAGGTGAAGCGTCAATTTGTCTAGCTGGGGCGTATTCTTTAGCAAATCTTTCGCAGTTAGTTTGAGTTTTGCTGCCTCAGTCTTCGTTTGGTCGAGCTTGCTTAAATCAAGATTGTCAGCTCCGACAATTTCTAGGTAGAGCGCTTGGACGCGTGCGACGGCTCTAGTACGCGGTTCAGACCGACCGTTGATCCAAGAGTTGAGTGTGGGAAAGGATACGCCAAGAGCACGAGCTAGCTGCTCTTGCGACCAGCCGGAGGCTTTTAGTATAGAAGTAAGCTGCGTGCGATAATTCATAACTTTATAATGATACTATAAACGCTATAAAGTTTCAATCATTCATCGCCCGGTCCCTCACTCAGTCATTAGGCTTCGTCATATGTGCGACATGAGCGGCTTTGACTGGCTTCATAGCTGTAATTGTAGCAAATTTCGTCTGATGCTACGGCTGGCGCAAGCGATCGCGGAACTTTTGGCGTAGTCTCTGCAGCTTGGGGTTGATGACGATTTGGCAGTAGCCTTGCCCGGGGTGGTTGCGGAAGTAGTTTTGGTGGTAGGCTTCGGCCGGATAAAACGCCTCCAGCGACCGAATCTCGGTCACGATTGGCTGATCCCAGAGCTTCTGGGTGCGGTCGCGTGAGGCCTCGGCCTGGGTCTGTTGCTCGGCCGTCAGTGTTAGAATCATCGACCGATACTGCGAGCCCACATCGTTCCCCTGCCGGTTTGGCGTGGTCGGGTCGTGAATGGCCCAAAAAATATCCAGCACGTCATCGTAACCCAGCTCGGCCGGGTCAAACTCTACCCGTACTACCTCGGCGTGGCCGGTCGTGCCGGCGCAGACCTGCTCGTACGTCGGGTCCGGCACCGTGCCGCCGGCGTAACCTGAGGTTACGGCCGTCACGCCGCGAATCTCTTGAAACGCCGCCTCCAGACACCAAAAACAGCCGCCGCCCAGGACGGCCGTAGAGCTAGGATGTGCTAATGGTTCAATCATTACTGCAAGTATAACCCTAATCGCACATATATAGGGCAAAGCTAGGCTTGTTCCTATGTCATGAAGGCCCTTTCCGCTAGCTTAGCGGAAAGGGCCAACCACGAGGTTAAGCAACGCCAAATGCGGTGCGTATCTCACTTATGAGAGGCGGGAAAAGCTTGAGTGCCGCTTCGGCGAGTACATCTGGGCTGCTCCCCTGCGTGCTGTAGCTGCTGAAATCTGGGCGCTCATAATACTCACGAAGGCTCTGAGCGGCGGCTGATGCGTCGAAGGGCTTGAGGGCTTGAGCCAGCGTTGTTAAGCCCGCCTTCTCCAACTCCCAGGCACCTTTCTCTCGAGTATCCGAGAAGAACCAATTGAAGAAATCGGTGGGCGTCTTCTCGAGAGCTCTGTCTCGTCGGACCCACCTTGTTGGGCCGAGCCGCCAGCTGGGAGTAAACCGCACGAACCCTGGCTGACCAGGCAGGTGGGTCGAGAGATGAAGGTTGGAATACTCCAATGATGCCAGGATCGCTTCCCGAGTTTTCTGGCCTATCTTTGGCACTTCCTCCAGCTCTTCGAGGGAGTGCTCCAGGAGAACACAGATGGTTGCGGGCCGTATAGAGGAGAAGCCTCGACGGGGCATCTTCTTAAGCCGACTCGCCTCCAATCGCATAAAGTCTTCGAAGGGCCAGAGCGCCCCTTCAAATTCGAACGGGCTACGATCCTGGTCGTAGACGCCACGCGAGCCGCCATGCCTCGTGCTACTGTTCAGCCGTAGCGACCCAATCCAGTCCATGAGAAGATCCGGCTGGAGTTTAAGGTGAGCAATCACCTCCTCATCGAGGCCCTGGCTCTCCAGAAATTTCAGCAGTTCGGCTAGCTTGCGGAATGGAAGATTGGTAAGGCTCATTGCCTCGTCTCACTTTATCTCGTCAAAGTCCGAGCCTGGGCTATTTTATATAATTTTCTGCTTTACGCCAATCCGTCGTACGTCTAGTATTGCGCCTGATGCTGTTAACTTATTTAAACCACCAAAAAGAGCGGACTATTTGGTCCGCCCTTGGTGATAGCCTTGAAGTTTAGGAGGAGGCACCTGCAGTACCCTCAACAAAAGAACGTAGCTCTATTTGTATGTGTCTAAACTCCACTCCGACTATCTGATCTGGTTGTAGCATTAGCGGAATTAATAATCAAGTGTGCAATCTTCCAAATCGCTAAAAATGATTTGGTTTGGGCTTAGCGTAGGCAAATTATTTTTGGCGTAATCGCTCGGTCCAAGCGATGAGGGCGGCCCAGGTCTCGTCGATCTTCTTGTGTGTCATTTCGTCGGTGAGCTTGCCGTCGGCATCGAACTTATCGGCCGCGCCGCCCAGGTAAAACTCCGGTTGCTGGAGCGGGTGCATGTTCAAGAACACCATCACCTGCCGTAGATGGTGTGCGGCGCCAAACGCGCCCAGGGTGTAGGGCGTGCAGCTAACGATGGCCACCGGCTTGTCGTTCCAGGAGTTCTGCCCGCCCGGCCGCGAGCCCCAGTCCAGCGCGTTCTTAAGCACCGGCGAGTACGACCGGTTGTACTCGGGCGTGGCCAGTAAGATGGCATCGGCGGCCGCCACTTTGGCCTTGAGCGCCTGCACGCTGGCCGGCAGGTTCTGCTCCAGATCTTGGTTAATCAGTGGCAGCCCGCCGATCTCCACTAGCTCTAGCTCGGCCCCAGCCGGCGTCTGGGCCGCAAAGGCCTTAACCAATTTAGTGGTGTATGACTCCTTACGCAGACTGCCCGAAAAGGCGGCGACTTTGATGCTCATGCTGTGTTCCCTCTTGTTGGTTTTGATTTTAGCAGAGTTGGTGAATTTAAAAATGAAAAAGGCCCGCGGTAACCGCCGGGCCTAAAATCTAGGGGCTGTACTGCCGGCGTGCGCTAAGGCGCCAGGCCGGGTACGACCATGCATTGGCCATGGAATGGCCGCCAAGGGAAAACCTTCACGCACTACGAGTGTTCTCAACGCTCACCAGGGTACATCAGAGTACATCGATCATGCCTTGAGCTAGCTTGTTCTTACTGGCACCACATCGTTGGCCGATTAGAAGCGGCCAACCTGCAGCGTGGTGCCGTCGTAGACGAAACGGGCCACCGCCATGCCGGGCTGCGGGTGAGCCAGGTTGTTGTCGTCCCAGTCCAGGTGGATGCGCACGATGCGAATGCGCATCACGGCCTGGTACTGATCCGAGGACCAGGACAGGTACGGTTCAACCTGCAGGTCCAGCAGCTCATTGACGCCATTGCACTCTTCGACCAACCGGCCGAGCTGAGTGATCAGGCTGCGAGCTTCTTGCGTGCCCTGCTCGGCGTCGTGCGAGCTGTAGAGCCCGGTGATGACGTCTTCGCTGCCGACCATGGTCCAGCAGTGGCGCGGCAGGTCCATGCAATAGTACTCCGGGTCCTGCCCCATCTCCTCCTCGGTCTGGCGAATGAAGTCACGCAGATCGGCCGTCTCGGGCAGGTGGGAGGCCTCGCCGGCGCTCCAGATCTCGGCGCTATCCGGCTGTACATTCTGGAGCCGGAAATCGAAGAGGTTGATGTGCTCGAGCGCCCCGTACTGGAAGATCTTGACGATCTCGTCGCGAGTGGTGCTGTCGGTTTTCATGGGTGCTCCCTCGGTCGTCACCTGCGGATTGCGGGTGGACTGTATCATACGATACCATATACTATTAAGATAGTCAAATTTTGCAAATATCATCAGCTGTGCCATCATGCAGAACGAGGGACGTACAGCTAATTCGAATCTGAGCGAAAGAGGCCTGATTATGGGTAGTGCCCCTCAGCTTACGCCGCAACAGCGCGCTGAGTGCCGAGAAGCTCTGGATGAGAACCTTCGACGGGCGGGGAGTGAGCCGCCGCTTGGCTACTGGTATCTAAACTATGCTGCTGCCAACATGGAGCGGCTCGGCCTGGAAGAGTATGGCGGCTGGAGGCTGGCTGATCTGAAGAATGGGCTTAAATATATTGGTCCAAACTTTTTCTCGCGCTCTTTGTCGATTGTTGCGACCGATAGCGTCGGCTATGCCAGCGTTGGGGCTGGTCGAATCCCCTCTCGGCCTTTTGATATAGAGCTCGTCTTTAGCCTTCGCAGTCTCGATGCCAGCCGGGAGATTCGGGTGACGATGGGAGGCCTTCCGGCGGACTCAGACGTTGGAATCGGGCAGATTGCAATGGGGTACGATAAGATTCTGTGGGCTGAACTACGGATTGGGATCGGTGGCAAGACCTCCTCACGTACGCCCAGTCAGTCCCATAAATGGGGAAAGGTGCTTCATGCTGCCTTTCAGGACGGAGGGGTTGAGGCGGTCTGGACCGTTCTTGATCGGGTCTGGGAGGATATCTTTGGCCGCCCGGCGAGCTTTATGAGGAGGCCGTTGTCATTTGAGAATATTCGAGCGAGGTGTCGGTTCATGACGGGTCAGACGGTGCGGATAGTGAAGCCGTCCTCGGGCCAGCTGGTAGGTGTCTGTAACGGGCTCGTGTTGGACGAGTCAGGCGAACCAGTGGCCGTAGAGCTTGCGCCACAGACCTCGCCGAACTCCGCGGTGAAGGTGCCGCTGGCCGAGATTCTCGACCTGCGGCCGCACCGCTATGGCGGCGAAGGAACCGCGATCTAAATGGCTTTAACGAGCCGCTGGACGCCGAGGGACGGCGGCCTTGTGTCCGTCCCAGGAACTGCCCTGGGGCGGCTTTTAAACGCAGAGCGTCCCCGCCAGCTGGTGAGCTGGCGGGGACGGGTTGGGACGCGGACTCAGGCCGTGGCGGTGAGGATCGCCTGTGAATTGAGGAGGAAGGCGCATGCCTTCGGCACCGCCTGGCCCGGGCTGAGCCAGACGCCGGAGCTGCCAGGCGCCTTCTCTTGCGCGAGCGTCCAGGCCTGCAGTTTGTAGCCCATATCGTCGACGAAGGTCGTGAGTATCGCCCGGGCGATACTCACGTTGGCTCCGCGATTCAGGCCGCTGCCGGCCGCGATGACTCCGTGATACTCCGTCGAGCCGCCCTCGGCGATGTCGCCGTCGGTCAGGACTGGAAGGTCAGCGGCTCCATCTCCGGCATGCGGCCAGAGTCAAACTGGATCAGAGCCAGGTCATACGGCCGACTTGGCTGGCCATCCTCGGTAAACCAGCGCTGCTGGCCGGTCGGATCGCGCTCCTCGAGCCAGTCTCGGCGAGCCGCCTCTACGCCGTCCTGCGC
This sequence comes from Candidatus Saccharimonadia bacterium, assembly GCA_035479295.1. GTDB lineage: Bacteria > Patescibacteriota > Saccharimonadia > UBA4664 > UBA4664 > JARIHM01. The sequence continues at coordinate 9,242 of DATIIV010000008.1, forward strand.
GTTGTCCGTCAGGAGCTTGGCTAGATCGTAGTAAAGATCGAAGGCGTTCGCTGCCGAAAGGGCTAGTGGACCGTAGGCAGCCGCGACTGCCCCTCCGGAGAAGTAAGGCTCACCCCCGGCAAATTCGCCGTCGGCCAAGCCGGCGTTGTGAACCCTCAGGTGGCCGCCCAGGTGGTCTTGCCGGGCGCGGCAGGCTATGGCCAGCGCAGTTTTCAGGTGGGGCTGGCCGTGGCCAATCGCTACGGTGGCGAGAATGCGGTCGGCCAGGCGGCTGACGGGCCGACCCGTGGGATCCAGTAGTACCAGACCGACGGCAGCTTGGTCCTCAACTGTCAGCGTTCCTGCCATGCTTTGTGCCGCCAGCTCCTCGCGTACCGCTTCGGCGGCCCGAAGCAAGATATGACCCAACGCCTCATTACCCAGGCTAATGGGCCACGGGTTACGATGATGGTTGAGCCTGACGACGATGGGCAACTTTGGGGTCATGGTGGTATCCTCGGGTCGTGTCAGGTGGACAGATGGCCGCAGGGCAGCCTCCATCATCTAATGACGGCGCCGGCCATTAGTCAATAACTCGAACTTATTTTTTTGGCGGTTGCGCCAACGGCAACTCCAGCACAAACGTCGAGCCCTGCCCCACCTCGGAGTGCTCCAGGTAGAGGCGACCATGCATGCCCTCGGCTAGGAGCTTAGAGATGTAAAGGCCGAGGCCGGTGCCGCCGCTACGGTCGCGCGTGAGGATGTCGGGGCCGGCCTGCTGGAATTTGTGAAAGAGCAGGTGCTGCGAGTCGACCGGAATGCCCGTCCCCGTATCCGTAACGCTGACCTTGAGGCGGCCGGCTGTGGGCTCGAGTGTTACGGTAACGCCGCCCTTGGTGGTGGCTTTGAGCCCGTTGCCAAGCAAATTAATGAGCACCTGGCGCACGCGGTCGGTGTCGGCCAGCACCCAGGGGTCGCCGTCGGCCAACGGGGCCAGCTCTAGTTTGAGCTTGCGCCGCGAGCCGGTCACGTCGTATTCGCGCAGGGTATCGCGAACGAGCTGGGCCATGTTGGTGGGTTGGTTGTCAAAGGTAAACTTACCCATCTCGAGCCGCGACACGTCCAAGAAGTCGTTGACGATATCGATGAGGCGCAGGCTGGCGGTGTGAATGTCGTCGACCATGGTGTGGAGCGTGGGGTCTTTGAGCTGCGGAGCAAAGTAGTCGAGCATCATGCTGGCGTTGCCGCGAATGGCCGTGAGTGGCGTGCGCAGCTCATGCGAGGCGATGCTAAAGAACTCGTCGCGCGACCGCTCCAGTGTTTTGGCCTCGGTGACGTCCTCGACCAGCAGGACGGTGCCGAGTGCGGCTTTGTGACCCTTGCCAGCGGCCGTGACAGGCATAAAGAAGAAGCGGTAGTAGCGCGGGCCGAAGGTGACGTTGCGCTCGAGCGGCCGACCTTTGGTCTGCGATTGCTTCAGGCAGGCCGCAATGTCGATCGCCGGCTTAAACTTGCGGCTAATCTCGGCCAAGGCGGCGGCCGAAGCCACCGGCTCGGCCGGAATGTCGTGGTTCATGAGCTGGCCGAGCCGGCTGTTGGCAAAGACTATCTGCGCCTCGTGGTTAATGACGCCAAAGCCAAACGGCAGGCTGCGAATGGAAGCTGCCAGCTGGGCTTGGGCCTCGGCCAGCTCGCGGGTGCGCTCCACCACTTTGCGCTCAACGCTGGCCTTCTCGGCCTCCAGCGCCGCCTCGGCCGATTTGAGCTCGCTGATGTCCGTAAACGAGATAATGCGATTGACCAGCTCATTACCGCTGTACACACTGGTTGCATTGAGGCTGATCGCCAGTACGGTGTGAATCTTGGTGACAAAGCTCGACTCGTGGCCGGCCACTTGCCGTCCGGGCCGCAGCTGGCTCAATACCTCCAGCTGAAATTGGCCGTAATCTTCGCTGGTGCCAAAGAGCTTCTTGACCGAGGCGCCGGTGAGTTGCTCGACGTCATAACCCAGCATCTGAGCGGCGCCGGCGTTCAAATACTGAATCGTATTGGTGTGGTCGAGAATAAGCAGGCCACCCGGTATTACCCGCATCACGTTGCCGGTCACGTTATTCAAATTAAAGACATGCAGCCCATAGCGCGTAATGGCGTACGTCACCATGATGGCGGCTGTGACGGTAGTAAACGGCCCCACTGGGTAGCTCGGGTCCTGAAAGACGGTCGGCATGATGCCTTCGATAATGAGCGCCGGAATAAATAGCACCACAAGCGCCCAGATAACGATTTGCACCTCTTTTCGCTTAATCGGGTCCTCGAGGTGGCGATGGTAGCGCATCATCATAACGATTGGCGCCATATAAAAGGCCAGAATAAGAATGCCGATGGGCCCCGACTGCGAGCCGGGCCGGGGCAGGTGATTGCTAAACTGGAAGATCGAATCGGCGAAGCTGTGGCTCAAAAAGAGGTCGGTTTGCCAGAAGATGTACAGAAAGGCCGAGCCAACCACCATGAGGAGCGATCGCAGCCAGGTCTTGCCCAATAGCTCTTGGCGGTTAATGAAGTGCAGCGCAAAGATGATGAGCACCGGAATCATTAACGCGTTGACGAGGGCATACGGAACGATGGCGACATTAAAGGCGCCGGCGGTCGGCGAGCAGCGAATAAAGGCGTTCGAGATATTGTAGGTGGCGCTCAAAAAGAAGAAAGTACGTAGCCAGATAATGGTACTAGAGCGCGTGCCATAGCGTGACAAGTAGACGGCTAGCCCGAGCACCGCTAGGCCGCTAACGAGGTAGAGCCCGGCCGGGGTGGTGGCGAAACATTCCACGAATAATGCCTTTGCTGAGTTGCGATTGTTCGACTCTATGGTAGCGCAAATGAGGCCAAAGTGCTAATGCTAATCGGGATGTCGTGGCGGCTGGGCGGGCTGTGGCGGTCGTTTGGCATGGTAAGGCCCCGCCGCAGCGGGAACCTTGCCGGTTCGGGCTGGGGCGGGGCTGGGGTGCAGGCCGCCTAGTACAGCGGCCCGGCCGGAAGTCTGTCGTTCCAGATGGCGATGACGTCGTTGCTGCGGTCCGGCGTCCCGACGTACTGGCAGATCGTGATGCTGCCGCGGCCCGATGACAGCGACACGGTGTAGAGGCCGTCGCCCTCGGAGGAGGCGGTGTCGATCGAGGCAACCTCAGCCAGGTTGCTGGGCTTCACGGTGGCGCAGCCGTCGATGAAGTTGAGTGACCTGGTCGGATAGAGCGTCGGGTAGTGCGTGATGGGGGCTGCGGCGCAGCTCGATGACGAGCAGGTCGGCCAGGTGTAGTCGGCGGCTGTCAGCTGCGGCGAGGCCATCTCGACCTGGCCCGGATTGACCTCCATCGCTACCACGTCGGGGTAGGTGTCCCATTGCTGCACGAGCTGACCGAGGTCGGTCATACGCTGCGAGTGAGCGTAGGTTGAGCTCGCGGCGATGAGCATGATCAGGGCAATTAACGAGAAGTAGAGCATCCACCCGGAGCTCATCGGTTGGGTGGGAGTCACTAGTGTACTGCGTCTGCGTGCCATTACTCCTCCAGAGCGGTCTGTTTGCCTCGTCCCGGGTTGGGGCGGAGCGGGCTGTCGATCTGGAGATAGGTACTATTATATCCTGCATCTACGCCTAAGTCAATGTTCGGCTTGTAGAGCGCTCATATTCGGCTAAGGTATTGATGAAACCGGTAGCGAAGTTCTGCGGCTGAGTTTGCATGAGCGCTTTGATCTCGGCCAGTGTCATTGGCGTAATCTCCTCAACCTCATCATTGGGCACAAAGCGCCAGCTGGGGTCGGCGACGCAAGTGTAGAGCGCAAACAGGTGCTGCCGATCGCCTTCGTCGGAGTGGAATATAGCTAATTGGGTGAGGGGCTGGTTGAAGCCGAGCTCCTCGGCGGCCTCGCGGTAGGCAGCTTGGTCATAGGCCTCGCCTTGCTTGACGTGGCCGCCCACCGAGTGGTCGTACTGGCCGCTCTGTTTGTGTGACTGCACGTAGAGGCGGCCGGCCCGATCAAAGACGTAGACCGCTACGGCTCGGTGCAGCTGGTTGGTGCGGCGGGCGGTAGCTTTGTCGGTTGTGCCGATAACGCGATCATGGCGATCAACCAGGTCGAAGAGTTCCATGAGCTTGAGTATAACAGGTAGCGAAGCGGCGCTGGTTAATGAGCCACGAGTGGTTGCATCGAGAAGCCTGGGCAATACTGCGCGGCTAAGGCAATGGTAACGGTAGCGCTGCCGGCACGGGTGGCCGGCGAGCCCAGCTGGGCTCCACCGGCGTCCACCAGCGACACGCCCGGGAAGCCATAGACGGTGCAGCTATGGCCCCTATAACCCTCAATTATGCTGAGAGTTTAATGGATTAGGAGGCGAAGCAAAAGAGGTATTTTTACGGCCACCAAAATTGCTCATAACTATAGACATAAGATTGGCTATGTGGTTAAGTAGTGTAGCTCCGTGTAATTTTATTACTCCGACCGGCCTGGAGGTCTGCGTGAGCACAAACTTGACGATGGAGTTGGCCCGGCGAATGCTGGCCGCCTTGCCCGGCGACCATAGCCCCGATGTGGTTTCCCTACTGGCCGCTGGCCTCACGCGTGGGCTGGCGGTGATTCCGAGCCCTCTGCCTGACGACCGGACGGTCTACGTGGTCTTAGGCTCGCCGCTTGAGGTCCAGACCGCTGGTGGGTCGGACTTTCTCCCTACGTTTCTGGTGGGCCAACGCAGTTTGGGCCAGCGGCAGTACCTGTGCCTGACCGGTTCCGTCGCCTGGTGGTTCCGTCTGCGAGCGCGCGGTGGGTTTAAACTTAAGCCACCGCATTCTTGCCGCCACAAGTGGGTTCGCGCTGCTACCCAATCGTATGCCTGGCTGCCCGTTGAGGGTGACTTGCCGGGCGAAGCCCCGCTTACGCCGAACCCCGAGGGGTTCGGCGACTACGAGTGGTTCGACCTCAACCCAATGCCCATCGGCTCCGTCATTTACCGCATCAGCACGGGCGGTCGTATGACGCTGTTTCAGCGCCTTGGCGGAGACGGTAGGCTCTGGGGACGCCTTGCGCTGCCAGCTCGCTCTGATGCGGTGGATATGCACGGCCTGGTCCAGCAGCTGCGAGCGGAACACGGTGCCGAGCTGGAGTTTCCGGCCGTTACGGCCGACATCCCGCTGATGACCGCCATTCCGCCGAACCTCAGCCCCTATCTGTGGCCCAACCCTCAGCGGCGCGCCTGGCTTCGGCAGCGCCGGAAGGCCGCTGCAGTCGCCGATCAAGGCTGAGTTTGCGGCTCTCGTCACTCTACGCCCCGTCAGTCATCACGGCTGGCGGGGCGATTTCTATCTAATGGCGACTTGGTCTCTGGCCCGCGCTTCTGTTATACCTATAATCATGAATAACCTCCACCTCCCCACGAGCGGTTTTAAGGCAGCAATCTTTGATATGGACGGCACGATGATCGATAACATGGCGTATCATCAGCGGGCCTGGCAGGAATTTTTTAAGCGCCACCATATAACGTTGACCGAAGCAGAGTTTAAGCACCGGGTCTCGGGCAAAAAGAACGATCAAATCTTCGAGTCGGTCTTTGGTGAGACGCTCGATGCGGCTCGTGTGCAAGCTTTTACCGAGGAGAAAGAGGCGCTGTATCGCCAGCTGTATGCTCCGCACATCACCGAAGTGGCTGGGCTCGGCCGGATTATTGCGGAGCTTCACGATCGGGGCATTTGGACGGCCATCGCCACGACGGCGCCGGCCAAGAACCGAGAGTTTGCGCTCAAGGCGCTGGGACTGGAGGGTGAGTTTGAGGTTATTTTAGGCGATGAGCACGTGAGGCGCGGCAAGCCCGACCCGGAGATTTATCTGGCCACCGCCGCGGCGCTGGGGGTGGAGCCGAGCGCATGTATCGCCTTTGAAGACTCGCCGCCTGGTGTGCAGTCGGCGCAGGCGGCCGGCATGATGGTAGTGGGTATTCTGACTTCGCACGCGGCCGCGGAGCTGGTTGGCGCCGCCTCTGTGGTGCGCGATTACGACCAGATAGAACTGGCCTAAACTACGGCGGCAAAGCATAACCGGCGTGCTACACTGAGAGCTATGAAATCTACCAAACGCGCCAGCAACAACCTCCTGCTCGGTGGCTTGGTGGTGGCGGCCGTGGTCGTGTCGGCCTCCGAGATGGGCCTGGCCCTTGAGCACCGCCCGCACAGCGATATCGCTCCCCTGCTCTCGGTGGTGGCGGTGATGGCGCTGAGCCACCTCAATACGGCCGATCTCTCGCAGCGCCGGGCTCGGTTGGTAACGGTTGCTGTGGTGATCGGCGCGACGTGCGCCATTGTCATCGCGGTGGCGGACTTTTTGAGCGCCTAAACGGCTGAGAGCATGGAGCTCTAGTCGGCCGAGCAGCTGGAGGAATTTATAGCTTTTACGCCAACTAATACGGACAATTAGGTGGTTTTCATGAGCGTTGCTTATCGAGTGGATTTCTTGAGCCGTCAGAGAGGCCATAACGACAATGACCGATCCCGATGAGACACCCAGAAACCCCATTACGGGTAAGCCAATGACCCCAGATGAGGCAGACAGGCTGTTCGATGCGATCTGGCGGTGGCCGGAAGAGTCAGAGCCAGAGTCGGAGCCAGGGTCGGAGGAACAAGACAGCCAGTAACGTGGCCGGAGATCCAGCGGCTGCTTACGAATAAGACCCACGGACGAGGCCGGTAAGTCTCGTCCGTGGGTCTAAGCTGGATACGCGTCTACGTCGACACCTTTGAGCGAGGGCCGAGCTAGCGGGCGGGCGGCAGGAATTTCGTGCCGTGACAGACCGGACAGATGCCGTGTCCAGAGCAGGCTGTTGGCTCGTCCTTGACCACGACGACGTGGGCCCCGGCTGCTCCATCGACTCCGTGCGGGCAGCAGACGAGGCCTTCGTTGCACCGTGGGTTGTTGCACGGGGTTGGTTCCGAGCTCGGAGCGGGATCTTTCTGGGGAGCGCCGCTTGGCTGGGGCGGATCATCACTCCGCCCGAATAGTCTCCTAAATGCAACCACGGCAAGCTCCTCACAGTATGCGCTTGGGCGTTCTTGGGCCGGATAGGCCTAGGCCATAGTAAGAGGACATGAGCGGGGCGTCAACTACCGCCGTCATATATTGCGTTTTAATGTTCATAACACTACGCTATATGCACCCGCTTTTCCGTCCTTTGAGCCGAGTAAGGAGCGAAAGTGAGGATATATAGCCGAATCGTCCTGACCCTAGCCACGACGGTAACCTATGTGGGGCCAGTCGTGAATGTGGCGGCTCAGGCTTACTTATGGATCACCTTTGCCCAGAGCCTGCACGCTCACCAGTGGCCGCCGGGGCTGTGGGCGATCTTTGGGCTCGGCTGCTTGCTGAGCGCGGTGACGCTGTGGTTCCAGGTCGAGACGCTCTGGAAGCTGTGGCGCAATCGGGTCGCCGTGAGGGTGCAACGAAAGACCTGGTTTCTGGGCTGGGCGGGGTTAATCGGCGCGGGGGTGAGCACTGGCGGCAACGCCGTGGACCTGGCGGTCATGTGGCAAGTGGGGGTGCCGTTTGGCGATCGCGACCGCGTGTTGGTCGAGATCGCGGTGGCATGTTTTGGTGTTCTCATGATAATGGCGCGGCGCCTGCCCCTGCTGCGCCAGCTGGAGCGGCGGCAGCGCATTGGCACGGTGTTGGGCTTTTGCGGCCGCGTGGTGGTTCTGACGATGGCGGCCATTCTGGCCTTCCCCGAGCGCCAACTGCCGTTTAGCACCGTGCCGCTCGTGTTTGCCACGGTGGTTGGCTGCACGCTCTTCTTGACCTTTCTCGAGCAATGGTGGCGTCAGAATACGCCGCCCAACCGCGCTAACTTATACCTGTGGGCGGCCTACGTGGTGGCGCTCGTCATGCTCTGGGGCGACACGGCGATTATGGCCTAGCGACAACTGGCTATAGCACCACATCTCTACTACTCCCCGCCAGTACCGCGGCTTTGCCGGTGGTGCTGGCGGGGCTTCGTCTTTACTGGTACGCGCTTTGCTTAAGCTGCTTTACCGCCATTTGGTAGGCATCGTAGGCCGGCTTGTTGGTGCCGTTGCTGCGCTTGAGGCCAAAGCCGTCTTCATTGGGCTTGCGAGATGAGAGCCACTTGTCGCTGTCGGAGTAGACAAACAGCGGGCCGACATTTGATTTTTTATACCAATCATCCACGCCCTGTTGAACGATCTGCGCCTGAGTGCTCTCGGTGACATGGTCCGGTCGCACAAATCGCGTGGGCCGGGCCATGGCACGGACGCCCTTGGTGCTGGCGCCAAACTCGGTGCCCCAGATCTGCTTACTGCCCCACCCAGCCCGCTGCATAATAGTGCGCAGATTATACCGGGGCCGGCCATGGTCGACGGTATAAAAAGCGTTGTAAACTGCGGCGCGACTGGGCAAGACCGGCCAGCTGTAGGGGTGGATGCTGACGCCGTCGAAGAGGTCGCGATTGAGATGCGGCAGCAGCTGCGCCAGGTAATCGCTTTGGCGCAGGCCGGTAGCGTGATGGGGCTCAAACAGTGGCGCCAATCCACCCGTGACGATAACGCTATCAGGGTCGTGCTGGCGGATCTGTTGGGCCGCTGCATTAGCAATCTGCGCGTAGGCCTGCGGGTCTACCGCGATCTGGCTGTTGCGCTGCACGCTCTTCCAATAAGCCGTTAAGTTGGGCTCGTTCCAGATCTCCCAGCCGCGCACGGCTTGATGCCGGTAGCGCGCAGACACCATGGCTGCAAAGTGACCAAACTCCTGCGCGCTGCGCGGGGCGCACTTCTGCGCCGAGCTCGCGCTGCCCGCTTGGGCCGCACATTGTGGCGTCTGCGCCCAGGCTGGTGTGTAGGCCAGCACGGCCAGGATCTTGAGGTGCTGGGCGGTGGCCTCGTGTACTACGTGGTCGTAAGCGTCCCAACTGTAGCTGCCGGGGCCATCGGGCTGAATCGCCGGCCAGCTTACGTCTATGCGTATCCAGGTGGCGCCGAGCCGCTTAATATCGCTCAGCCGGCTGTGGAGATCGCTGCTGCTCATATGCAGTAATGTCGCGCTGGTGGTGATGCCGGCCTCCTGCCGGGTGGCCGCCTGAGCCGGCGTCGGCAGCCAGAACGTTCCGCCCAGCAGCAGGCTCACGGCCGCCATGCACTTACTCAGTTGCGACCAGCGCGGTAGCATCCTCTTCATCCGATCAGACTCCTGTTATCAGCAGGGGTCATTATAGACGACTGTGGCGGATAGATTATTAACTATTGTCCGAACGGGCCGTTAATGGTTTGGCCGAGACTCTTTTAGGTACATATAAATAAATAGTGCTACAAACGACAGTCCAAAACAGAGAGCGCCAAAGGTGTCCTCGCGCGGAAACGGCGCCAGGTGCGTCAGCGGCAGTGGCAGGGTTTGAGGGTGGTGGACGGCGTTTTCGGCAATGTAGAGCCAGCCCGCAAAGCCGAACACAAAGACCGAAAAACTAAGGGCGCGCAGGATTCTTTTCATCAGCTTTGAGTATAGCAAAGATCGAGGACGGGCTATAATGACTAATGTAGCTGACTATGGCCACCAATAAACCCAAATATAATTACGGTGTCATCCTTAACGGTATATAAAGCCCGAATGTCGCCGCTGATATCGATGCTTCTGTATCCTAAATAACTACCTTTGAGTGCGTGATTTCTGAGTGTAATATCGAACGGATTGACCCTGAATAGCTCAATCCGGTTCTTAAACTGGTTCTTAATTTTTACGTCAAGCTTTGAGTACTGCTTATCAAAGGTTTTTGTGGTTTGAATGTTCATCACAAGCTATCGAGATGCGCAAACATATCCTCAAGCGTGCCAAACGGACCGCTTACCCTGCCGGCAGCTATCTCACTTTTCACTTGCGCGATGATCTTCTCAGTCTTTTCGGTCATTGGTTCAGTGGTCGTAAAATGAACACTACCAGTATTAGCAAGCTCATAAAGGTAGGCGTTGAGCAAGTTGCTCAGGGGTATGCCGAGCTTGCCCGCAACAGCTTGTGCTTTGAGCTTGGTGGCTTCGTCTGTCTTAAAGTTTACGGTTGCTGTTTTCATCTAGTCTATCGTATATACAATAGACTTTTATGTCAACACGATGAGGCGCTAACTATCTTGACGCGGGAGGGCTGTTGAAGGATGCCGTATTCATTAAAACGAAAGCGGACGGGCAACCCGAAGGCTGCCCGCCCTTGATGCTTCCGTTTACTGCTCGGAGTCGGGACGCTCGTCCCACTTCACGCTCCGCGCCTTGTCGGCCTTGCCGGTGCGGATGTCGTTGAACAGACGGTTCACCCGACCCAGCTCCGGTCCCTCGACCACGACCAGGTGGAGGGTTTGCTCGTTCGTGTCGTACCGCTCGACTGACGCCGTGGTACGACCGCGCTTGAACAGACCCGGCGTCGTCGGGGCGGGGTGGGAGGGAACGTGCGCCTTGATGGCGACCTTCTTGACGATGCCCTTGTAGGCGTCGGGAATCTCAGCCGTGTAGGCGTTGAGCTTGACGTAGATGCCTTCAGGGGCGATCGAGTAGCGGACGCCCTGGTAGACGAGGGCCGTGGCCGCGCCCAGTTGCGGCGACTCGACGCGCTCCTTCAGAGCTCTGGCCAGGTCGCTGTCCCCATCGAGATCGAGGATGATACGGTACTCCATGGTGGTGTCTCATTCCTGCTGCTAATCGTTGTAGTGTAGTAGCAGTGTAGTAGCGCTCCGTAGCAGCAAACGGAGAGCTATCTGGGCGCAAGGTTTGTGCTCAAGTAGCTCTCCATTTGGTATTTCAAGGTCAGAAGATACATTACCAGGTATATGCTCTGATGTCAAGCAAGTCGTGTCCCTGATAGAGCCGGCAATCGATGCTCGCTATATTCGCGCGGTGGCCTGCGCAACAAACCAGCGCCAGTTAATCTTTTCGTAACATCCTTTTACTACATTGGTGGGTGCAACGACCCTAGCTTGGGCGTTGCTGGATGTATGAGGAGACCAGTCATTCGTAAGCCTTTTAACCTGCCGCCGTATGCTGTCGCTATCTGTTGCGCGGCTGGTTTGGGTGCAGCGGTTTTTACGGCCCAGCCGGTGCTGGCCAAGCAGCTGAATGATTGGCGGCTGCTACCGCGCCCCGAGCGGCTGACCGAGTTGTACTTTACCGATCACGATCGGTTGCCGGCGGCGGCTACGGCTGGCACGATCCAACGGCTGAGTTTTACGGTGCACAATCTGGAGGGCCGAGCCACCGCCTACCATTACCAGCTGGTGGTAACCTCGGCCGATAGCCACAGCCGGCGCCAAGTGGGTGGCGGCACATTGGTGGTGGGCGCCGGCCAGTCGCTGGTGGCCAATGACACGCTGATGCTGCCGTGGCTGGATCGGCGCATGGCTATAATGGTTGAGCTGGACTATCAGGAGAGCGGTCCGAGCGGTCGCGCCTCCACCTCGCAAACGCAGTCGATCGATTATTGGGTCGAGGTGACTCACCCTCGGGCCGGGGGGTAGTCGGGTATGGAAACAACGACGGCAGCGCCCAAGAAAGTGGCGGTGGTTATTCCGTGCTACAACGAGGCGGCCAGCATCGCGGAAGTAATTAAGAGATTTCCCTGCGCCAGGCTGGCCCAACACGCACTAGAGCTCAAGATTTATGTAGTAGACAATAACTCGTCGGACGATACGGCCGCTATCGCCGAGCAAGCCGGCGCCACGGTTATATATGAGTCGAAGAAAGGCAAAGGCAACGCCCTCCGCGCCGGCTTTCGCGGCGTGGCGCCCGACTGCGACTACGTGGTGATGCTAGACGGCGATTGCACCTACGATCCCGGGGAGATTATGCGGGTGATCGAGCCGCTGCGGAGCGACTTTTGCGACGTGGTGATCGGCTCACGGCTGGGCGGCCGCATTAAGACGGCCGCCATGAGTCGGCTGCATCGGGTGGGCAATCGGCTCTTTACCGGCGCGGTCCGCTGGCTGTATGGCGCCAATGTGACCGACGTGCTGACCGGTTACTTTGCCTGGAAGAAGTCGGCCCTAGACGCACTGGAGCCGCATATCAAGAGCGCCGGTTTTGCGGTCGAGATGGAGATGATTACCAAAATGGCGCGCCTGGGCCACCAGATGGCCTCGGTGCCCATTAGCTACGACCCGCGCGCGGGTGAATCACACCTGCGGCCTTTTTATGACGGCTCGCGCATAAGCCTGATGCTGCTCAAGAACCTGGTTTGGCGCCCGGCCAAGGTGCTACGGGCCCGGGGCGAGTTTGTGCCGCGCCGCCTGGTGTTTGTGAGCGATACGATTTATCCCTACATGAAGGGCGGTAAAGAGAAGCGCCTCCACGAGATCACTAAGCGACTGGCAAGTATGGGCCATGAGGTGCACATTTACACCATGCACTGGTGGGACGATCCTACCAAAGCCCGCACCGAAGACGGCGTGCAGCTGCACGCGCTCTGTCGGCACCATGAGTTGTACCGGGGCGATCGCCGAGCCATTAAGGAAGGCGTGATGTTTGGACTGGCTTGTTTTAAGCTGTTTTGGGTTCGGTTTGATGTGCTCGACGTCGACCATATGCCGTTCTTTCCGCTCTTTAGCGCCTGGATCGTCTGCGCGATGCGAGGACGAAAGATGGGCGCCACCTGGCACGAGGCGCTGACCCAGAAGGAGTGGATTGACTATATGGGGCCGGGCGGGCTGATCGCCTGGCTGATGGAGCGGATTAGCCTGCAATTACCGCATAGTATTACGGCGGCGTCGGCCCACACTAAGGAGCTGCTGGCCACCACGCATGGGCGGGCTCGGCGGGTCGAGTTGGTGGGCTCAGGCATTGACACCTCGCTGCTCAGCACCGTGCCGCGGGCTCAGATCGACTGCGACGTGCTGTACGTGGGGCGCTTGGTTAAAGACAAGCATGTTGATCAGCTGATCCTGGCCGTAGATATTATGCGGCGAGCTCGGCCGGAGGCGCGCTGCGTGATTATCGGCGACGGCATCGAAGGGCCACACCTGCGGCGGCAAGTGGCGCGGCTGGGGCTGCAGGCTAACATCACGTTTCTGGAGGCCTTGCCTGAGGCAGCCGACGTTTATAGCTACATGAAAGCCGCTCGGGTGTTCTGCTCGCCCTCGGTTCGCGAGGGGTTTGGCATTACGGTGCTGGAGGCACTGGGCTGTGGCACGCCGGTGGTGACCGTTGATAGTCCGGGTAATGCGGCGCGGCACTTAATAGCCGACGGCCAAAATGGCGCCATTGTGCCGCTGACGCCGGTGGCACTGGCCGAGGCCATGGCGTACTGGGTGGCGGTGCCGAACAAACCCGATGTGGCGGCCCGTGTGGCCGACTACGATTGGCGGCAGCTAGCCAAAAAACAGGCCGAGGTCTACTTGCAATGAGAATTCTGCATGTCTGCAAAAAGTACCCTCCGGCCATGGGCGGCGATGCGGTGGTGGTGGCGAGTCTGCAAAAAGAGCAGGCGGCGGCCGGCCACCACGTTGCTATCGTTACCTCTAACTGCGACGAGATCGCTGCTGGCCCGGCGGTTTACAAGGTGGGTCTTAGGACTACGCCAGCTGGTCTGGACAAGATCACGCCTGGGCGATTGCTGTCGCTGGTGACCTTGGCGCTGCGGCTGGTTGGCATTGTGCGGCGAGAGCGGCCCGATATCATCCATACTCACTCGGCTGATCTGGCGTTGGCGGCTTCGCTGGCGGCGCGGCTCTATGGCGTGCCCATGGTTCATACCTTTCATATCGTAACGTTCTACGATCGCCAACAGTCGGCGCTGCGCCGCCTGACGGAGCTATGGCTGATTAAGCACGCCAGGCCACGGGTTATTACTGCGCCTAATACCTACGACGTGCAGAAGCTGCGGGCGGCGGGGCTAAAACAGACGACGCTGCTACCTAACGGCGTCGACTTAACGTTCTGGCGGCGCGGCGATCGCCTGAGGCACAGCGCCGAGTTTGAGTTTCTGTCGGTGGGTCGGCTGGAGCCGCAGAAGGGCTACGAGTACCTCATTAAGGCTACGGCGCTGCTGGCCGATGCGACGGCTCGGCCCTTTCGGGTTACGATCGTCGGCGATGGCTCGCAGGGGCCGGCGCTGAGGGAGCTGGCGCAGAGGCTGGGCGTGGGCGATCGCCTGTCGCTGGTAGGGCCCAAGACGCCGGCCGAGGTCCGTGCCTTACTGGCTCAGGCCGACGTGATGGTGGTGCCATCGCTGTACGAGACGACGCCTCTGACGCTGCTCGAGGCCTGGGCGGCCGGTGTGGCCACCATCGTTACGCCCGTCGGCATTATGCGCACTGCGCCGCCGGACTTTGAGGCCGCCTTTGTGGTGCCGGCCAAGGACGCGCCGGCCCTGATGATCGCGATGAACCACTGCCTCACCGCTCCACCGCTGCGCCTAAGAGTGGCGGCGCGCGGCCAGGCGGAGGCCAAGCAGTATGCCTGGCCGCGGATCGCCCAGCTGGCCGAAACGATCTATCGAGGCGCTCAATGAGGCCGCGCCAACTCATTCAAGTGAGCGCCTACTATCCGCCGCATCTGGGCGGCCAAGAGAACGCCGTCTGCGACTTGGCCGGCCAGCTGGCGGCCGCCGGCCACCAGGTGCAGGTGGTGACGTCGACGCTGGGCGGCGGCGTGGTTGGCAGTTGCCTCGAGGCCGGAGTGCGGGTTAGCCGGCTGCCGGCGTTCGTCTTTGGCCATGCGCCGATTATGCCCTGGCTCCCCTACGCGCTGCTGTGGCTATCGCGGACGAATAGCTTGGTTCATCTCCATATTGGCCAAGCCTTTACACCCGAGATGGTCTGGTTGGTCTCAAAGCTGCGCGGTCTGCGCTACGTGGCCGAGCTGCACATCGACTTTGAGCCGTCCGGTCCCGTCGGTGTGCTGCTGCCGCTGTATAAGCGGCTAATCTTGGGGCCGGTGCTGCGGTCGGCCAGCGCTGTCGTTGTGCTTAATGAGCCGATGCTGCGGGCCGTTCGCGAGGTTTATGGCTACACTGGCCCGGCGCAAATTATCAGCAATGGCATCGATGAGGCCTACTTTGCGCTGAAGCGCCCACCGTTAGCACACCAGCTGCCTCAGACGCTGCGGCTGCTATTCGTGGGCCGCTTGAGCAAGCAGAAGAACTTGGCCGCCTTGATTGAGGCGCTGGCCATTACCAAGCAAAACGTGCGTCTCGATGTGGTTGGTGACGGCGAGGAGCGCGCCTCGCTTGAGTGCCTGATAGCGCATTATGGCCTCACCAATGTTACGCTGCACGGCCGGCTGGAGCGCACCGAGGTCATGAAGTTTTATGTTACCTGCGACGCGCTCATCATGCCGTCGCTGTACGAGGCCCAGCCGCTGGTGCTACTCGAGGCCATGGCGGCTCGCCTGCCGATCATTGGCACGAACGTGGTTGGCGTGGCCGAGCACATTGCCGGTGCCGGGATCGTG
Source organism: Candidatus Saccharimonadia bacterium (assembly GCA_035479295.1). Lineage (GTDB taxonomy): Bacteria > Patescibacteriota > Saccharimonadia > UBA4664 > UBA4664 > JARIHM01. The sequence goes on from DATIIV010000008.1 coordinate 24,682, forward strand.
GTGGAACCGACGCCGGCCGGTCTGGCCGAAGGGTTCGGGCAGTATGGCCGGCGCTACGCTGAGCTGCCAGCCATGGTGGAGCGTGGCTACGCTCGGGCGCAGCAGCGGTGTTGGCCGCGGTTGCTCAAAGATTACGAGGCCCTCTATGACGCCGCCGCCCGGGATTAGCGCTCGCGCCACCGTCATTGGTCTGAGCAGCTGGCTGGTGGTGGCCAACCTCTGCATTTGGCTAGCCCAGCTGGGTTGGTGGCCCGCTCAGGTGGCGGCACTGGCCTGCTTGTCATTCTTGCCGGGGCTGGCGCTGCTGCGGCTGATGCGGGTGGCGCCCAGAAACAGCATCGTGGGGGTACTTTACAGTTTTGGGCTTAGCATCCTTGTCGTAATGCTGAGCGGGTTGGCCGCCAATCAGCTTCTGCCGTTGGTTGGGGTGGCGCGGCCGCTGGAGCTGTGGGGCAGCCTAGGTGCCTGGAACGCCGTCACGGCGCTGCTGATCGCGGTCGGCACGGCTACTAACCGGCGGCCGGTGCAACTGCGGCGCTGGCCGGTGCGGGCGTTGTCCGGACCGGACTGGCTCCTGGCGGCACTGAGCCTGCTGCTGCCAGTGGGGGCGATGTTCGGCGCCTTTCACCTCAATAATGGCGGCGGCGCCGTAATGGCCGAGCTCACGCTGGGCTATGCCGCCGGCCTCATGGCCGCCGCTCTCATCCTGCGGCGGCGCCTGTCCAACGAGCTGTTGGCCTGGCTGATCTTCGTCATTGGCCTATCGGTCTTGCTCATGACGTCGCTACGCGGCTGGGATATCGTCGGCCATGATATTGAGCGCGAGTTCCGCGTATACACGCTCACGGCTATGCACGGGCGCTGGGATATCGGCTTTGACCGTGACCCCTATAATGCCTGCCTCAGCATCACCATCTTGCCGCAGATGTTGACCAAGCTACTAAATATCTCGGGACTGGTGGCGTTTAAGGTGGTACTGCAGCTGATCTTTGCGGCCTGTCCGGTGGTGATCTTTATGCTGTTGCGCCGCTATGTCTCTAAGCTGGGCGCCTTGATTGGCAGCCTGGTCTTTATCTCCTACCCCACCTTTATTAATGACTCGGCTATGCTGACGCGCCAGGGTGTGGCCTACTTGTTCTTTGCACTCACCTTGCTGGTGATATCAAACAAGACCCAGCGGCCGGCCTACAAACTGCTCGCGCTGCTGTGCGCTCTGGGGGCGATATTGTCTCACTACTCCACGGCTTATATGTTTGTGGCGCTGTTTATCGTGGCAGTGGCCTGCAAGCTCATTGTTACCAGGTGGCAGCGCCGCGGGCCAGGTGCGCCGTTGCCGCGCGGGCCGGGGACGGTGGTGTCGCCGCTGTTTGCCGGCGTGCTGTTTGCCATGACGTTTGTGTGGTATACCCAGGTGACGGCGACGTCGAGCGGATTGGTGGTGACGCTGCATACCTCGTTGGCCAATATTCCCAAGCTCTTCTCAACCGACAATAAATCGTCTGATACCTCGACGGCGCTGCTGTTTGGCGGCGGCCGAGACCAGGCCGACCTGTATCAGGCCTTTGTGACGAGCGCCCAGGGCAGCCGCGCGGTGGATGCGGTGGTGGCGACGCGCTATGGGCCGACGCTCACCAGCGACGACCTGCCGTATACTGCGTTGGGCCTCAAGGCTCGCTCCCTCGGCCTCAACCCGGCTCTGATCACCACGCTGCGCCAGAACGTTGCCAAGGTGCTGCAGCTGCTAGCCTTGGCCGGCGTGGTTTACGCCGTCTATCGCCTGCTGCGTCGCCGGCCCGACACGCTTAGCATCGACGTTATCTGCCTGAGCGTGGCCGGCTTTGTGCTGTTGGCGCTGATGGTGGTGCTGCCGGTCCTGTCGGTTAACTACGGCATTCTGCGTGCCTTTCAGCAGACGCTGATCTTTCTTGTTGTACCCATCATGCTCTTACTGGCTCGGTTAGTGCGGCCGCTCTGGAATTGGCTCAAAACCACCGTCGCTACGCTGGGCATGATGGGGCTATTTTTGCTCTTTACGGGGCTATTTGCGCAGTTGCTGGGTGGCACCAGTCCGGCGTTAAGCATGAATAATCAGGGTTTGTATTACGGCCTGTACTACGCGCCGGCGGCCGATGCGCGGTCGTTTGCTTGGCTTAAGGCTCACATTGCGCGCGGCAGCGACGTGCGGGCGGCCAACGTTAACCGGGCGCTCATGCACGATCCAGAGTACCCATTTGCCCGCACAGGCATTCTGCCGTCTCAGTTGGGCGATAAGACGTACGTGTACCTGGATCAGGCTCAGGTGCAGGCCCAGCGGCTTTACGCCTACTACGACAGCAGTCCGCTCATTATGACCTTTCCGCTCGACTATTATGTGGCGGCCAAGAACCAGATCTACAGCACGCCAACTACCAGGGTCTACCGATGAGCCGGATGGCGCCGCGCAGCACGCTGGTTAAGAACGCCTTCTATTTAATGTTGTCGGCCCTGGTGGTGGCCGGCGCCGGCTTCTTGTTCTGGCTGGTGGTGACGCGCCGATATGACACGGCGGCGGTGGGTGTGGCCACCACGTTGCTATCGGTGTCGGGGCTGCTGTCGCTGCTGGGTCTGGCCGGGTTCGATACTACCTTTGTGCGTTTTCTGCCCCGCTCGCAGCGCCAGAACGACTACATCAATAGCGGCCTCATCATCGTGGCGCTTATGAGCGCGGTGCTGGCGGCCGGTGTGGCGGTGGTCTTGCCGCGGGTGGCGCCGCAGTTGGGGGTGGTCAGCGGCGGCTGGGCGTTGATTGGGTTCGTCTTCTTTACGGCTATTACTTCGCTCAATGTGCTGACCAACGCGGTATTCTTGGCCTTTAAGCAGGCGCGCTCCATCTTCATTATTAATGCGCTGTTTAGTGCCGTTAAGGTAGTGGCGCCGGTGCTGGCCGGCCGCGGCGATGCCGTTACCATCTTTGTGCTGGCCGGCCTGGCCCAGCTCATTGGCCTGGCGCTCAGCCTGGTCTGGATGCGCCGGCGCTGCGGCTGGCGATTCTGGCCCCGGCTCGATCTGGAGGCGCTGCGGCTGGTGCGAAGGTTCTCGCTGTCGGTCTATGCCTCGAGCATTCTTAATTTGCTGCCGCCGACGCTGCTGCCGCTGATCATCGTGCGGCAGATGAGCTCGGCCAGCGCTGCCTACTATTACATGGCCTTTACCATCGCCGGCGTGCTCTACACCATCGCCTACTCGTCGATGCAGTCGGTCTTTGCCGAGGGCTCGCATGATGAGGCGGCTATTCGCCAGCACGTGGCCAGGGCGGCCCGGCTGATCGCGGTTTTGTTGCTGCCGGCAGCGCTATTAATCGCTTTGATAAGCCACGATCTACTCACGCTCTTCGGCCACGCTTACGCTCAGGGCGCCGCGACGCTGCTCCAGCTATTTGCCGTGGGCGCGCTGCCAGTGGCGGTTTATTCGGCGCTGGGTGCGATCTTTAAGATTACCAAGAATCTGCGCGGCGTCGTAACCATGAACGTGGTGTACGCGGCGCTCATATTGGGCCTGAGCTACTGGCTGGTGCCCCAATTTGGGCTGGTGGCCGTGGGCTGGTCCTGGCTGATCGGCAATACGGCGGCCTGCGGCGTGGGCGGGCTGTTCTTGGTTAAGCATAGGTATAAAAAGGAGTTCAGATATGGCACGACTTCCCCGACCCGGCGGTGACGATGGACAATGGGCCAAAGTATTAAACGATTTCTTGCTCGTGGCGCACAATCCCGACGGCACACCGCGCCCTGAAGCCGCCCGCGCCCTGACGACGGCCACGGTGGGGCTAAGAGACCTGCGCACCGTTAATCCGCCCGGCCAACCGATCCGAAACTTGCTGCTCTCAAACACCGGTACCGATCTGGTCTGGAAGCAGACTATCGAGGTGAACGTGCGCGACTATGGCGCTCTAGGCGACGGCGTCCACGATGACACCGAGGCTATTCAGGCCGCTATTAACGACACCACCGATGGGGGCGCGGTGGTCTTTCCGCGCGGCGTCTTTATGATACGCGGTATCAAGATCAACAATAAAGGCACCTCGCTGGTTGGCGACGGCCGTTGGGCCACCCGCATCGTGCGGCTCAGTGGCACCGATCCGCTCATCGATATTAGCGGCTCCGGTACCGGCATTGGCCATGCTCGCTACGACAACATCAATAGCTTGATGATCGACGGCGCTGGGCTGCCGGGTCCCCTGCTGCGGTCATATTATGCCGATACCTGCGTTTATCGTGAAGTCAGTTTTATTCATTGCCGCGGAACGGCTGTGGACCTGGTGGAGGTTTGGGACACGCGCTTCGACGAGTGTACTTGGGAGGACTGCGGTTCGGTGGAGGCTCCGGCTACCTTGTTGCGCAATAGTACGCCGCCCGGTACCTTTGGCTTCAGCGCCGACAATACCAACCAAATTTACTTTACCGGCTGCCGCTGGGAAGACTTTCGCAACGGCGCCATTTGCCTTGATGGCGCAGCCGGTGGCTCGACCCAAAAACTCAACGGCATCTTCTTTGTGTCATGCAAGATGGAGACGCGGCTGGCGGCCGGCTCAGCCATTCAGCTGTTAGACAACACTACGGTTATATTTGTAAACCAGCTGTATCTGGCCATTATGGCCGCCGACCCGAGCTATACAGCGCCCATCGATGTGATCGAAGACCATGCCTCTCATTTATTTATGACCAACGTGTATGTGCAGTGGGGCGCCGCCACCGGCCTGCCCAACTCGGTAGCTCACATCGTCAGCGAAGCGCCTCATATGTATCACGAGCTGGGAGCCTTTTATCCTGGCGGCGATCCGGCTCAGGCCACGATCTGGGTGGAGCCGGCGGCCTCGGATGTGACGGTCTCATCGTTGTGGGTGAATCGTGGCCGGCCAGGTATCGGTAACTTTAGCAAACTGCTTGATAGCAATCCGCTGGCCGGTCTAAACTTGCCACTTCGAGATCCGGGCGTATTTAGAGTGACCGATCATGATAGTGGCAGGGATTTGGTAAAGATCGACAATAATCCTAATCGGCCGGCCCTGCATACGCTTAACGGCGTTGATACGGTGGGGTTCTCGGACGCCTACATCACCGAAAAATGGCGAGTTATTGGTGCGAGTGGGGCGGCTCGATTCGCGGCCGGCAAGTTCCAGATCGAGGCGACCAAGGGTTACGTGGGCGTCAACACGCCGGCCTTTGCTGGCATTGCAGCGCTGGTAAAGCTGGCGGCTGATAGCGACCGCGGATTGGCGATTATGAGGTCGTCCCCCGCCGCCACCGGCCGGCTCATGGAATTCCAGGACGAGACCCATAATATCCAGGGTCTAGCCATCGACTCGAACGGCCGGCCGGTGGCGGTGGGCACGCCACCACGGGTAACGCCGGGCACGCAGGTGAGCTACGCCAGCCCCGGCCTGCAGGTGCGCGATATTGCCGGCAACATATCAGCGGCCGTAAAACCTTCGCCGACCGCGCCCGGCACCATCGCTACCGTTACGTTCTCGCGGCCGTATGCCGCCGCGCCCCTCAACATCGCCATCAACGACCACTCGGCCATCCCCGGCGACTTGTACGTGTCAGCCCGCGACGCCAGTAGCTTTACGGTCTCTACGCGCTCGGCTCTGCGCGGCGGCTCGATCTTAAACTTTGACTACAGCGTGATAGCGTAACCATTTTTAAGCAGGAGAATATAATATGGCACGACTCCCCAAGCCCGGTAGCGATGAAGGCATCTGGGCGCAACTTTTAAACGATTATTTACTAGTGGCGCACAATGCCGATGGCACGCCGCGTACCGATGGTGGTCCGGCCGATGTGCCATTTCAGGCCACCGTCGGCCTCACCGACCTGCGTACCACCAACGCGCCGGGCGAGAATATTCAAAAACTGCGGTTGTCGAACGACGGCACCAACTTGGTCTGGAAGCGCGATACCGTCATCGATGTACACGACTTTGGCGCGGTGGGCGACGGCGTCACCGACGACACGGCTGCTATTCAGGTCGCCATCGACTCGGCCGCCATGGGCGGCGCTATCGTGTTTCCGCGCGGCATCTACATGGTGACGGGACTCAAACTGCGCACGCACGGCACTCAGCTGGTTGGCGGGGCGCGCTGGGGTACGCGTATTGTGCGGCTTAGCGGCACTCAGCCGTTGGTAGATATGAGCGGCACGGCGCCAGTTAACGGTCATCTCAAGTACTGCTCGCTCTTTAACATCATGCTAAGCGGCAACTTTCTGCCTGGAGTTTTGCTGCGGTCGTACTACTCCGACAATGGCATCTTTCTGAACACGAGCTTCATTCATTGTGATGGTCTAGCGGTAGATTTTGTGGAGGTCTGGGACACTCGCTTCGATAACTGCAGCTGGGAGGACTGCGGCTCGCTGACCGATCCAGCCACATTGTTTCGCAATAGCACGCCGCCCGGCACCTTTGGCTATAGCACCGACAACACCAATCAGATTCACTTTTTGGGCTGCCGCTGGGAGAGTTTTCGCAACGGGGCGGTGCGGCTGGATGGTGCGGCCAATGGCTCCGCCAGCCTGCTTAACGGCGTCTTCTTTGTGTCGTGCAAGATGGAGACGCGGTTTGCGGCTGGCTCGGCGCTGCAGCTCTACTTTGGTACCACTATTGTGTTTGTGAAGCAGCTTTACATCGCCATTGATAGCGCCGACCCGAGCTATACCAGCCCGATCGACGCCATTGAGGATCATGCAAGTCACGTGTTTATTACAGCTGTGTATGTGCAGTGGGGGCCGGCGGTAGGATTAGCTAACTCACTGGTACACATTTGGAATGCGGGTCCGCACATGTACTTTGAAATGTGTTCGTTCTATCCCACCGAGGGCCCGGCTACCGGCTCAGTTGTAGTAGAACCGGCCGCTAGTATTGTCATGATCTCGTGTTTCTGGTCTAATCGCGGTCAGGCCGTTGTGGGGCAGAGCTCCGCTTTTTTGGAGGGCGGGCAGACGATGGGCTACATGTTTCCGATCGACAATACTGGCACCTTTCGCATTGTGACGCCACAGAACACGGATCTCATCGGCGTCTCCAACAACACTACGCGCCCGGCGTTTCAGGCGGTGAACGGGCTCGATGTAGTTGGCTTTTCGGACGCCTATGTCACCGAGAAATGGCGAGTGATTGGCGCGACCGGTGCGGCCCGGTTTGCGGCTGGCAAGTTCCAGATTGAGAGCACCAAGGGCTACGCGGCTATCAACGCCATGCCGTTCACGAGCATAGCGCTGTTGATTCGGGCAGCCGTGGAGGGCGATCGCGGTATTGCGGTGGTGCGGCCAACCAGCACTGCCACCAATCGACTGATGGAATTCCAGGACGAGACCTACAATATCCAGGGTCTGTCGATCGACTCAAATGGCCGGCCGGTGGCGGTGGGCACGCCGCCGCGGGTGACACCCGGCGCACAGGTGAGCTACGCTAATCCGGGCCTGCAGGTGCGCGACATTGCCGGCAACATTACGGCGGCGGTACGGCCGTCGCCCACGGCACCGGGTACTATTGCAAGCGTGACGTTCTCGCGACCATACAATGCCGCGCCACTGAGCATCATTCTTAATGACAACTCGGCAACGGCGGCTAATCTGTACATCTCGGCCCGCAGCGCCACTGGCTTCACGGTGTCTACGCGCAGTGCGTTGGGCGGTGGCTCCATTCTTAACTTCGACTACGTGGTGATCGCTTAGCTGGTGCGTAGCTGCGCGCCAGCAAGTTGGCGGTCTGCTCGGCTTGCCGGATATAGGGCGGCAACTTTAAATGCAGCTGCACCCGGTAGGCCGCCTGCTCGCGCACCAGCTTGCGTAATAGGCGTGTTAGCCTGGGCGCTGTCACGTCCTCGATCTTAATGACCCACTGATCGAGGTCCAGGTCGTGCATGATGCCGCTGGTCTTGTGTTCATACTCGATCGCCACCACCGGCACGTACGAGGTTAATGAGAAGATCACCGAATGAAAGCGCGTACCCAGCAGTAGGTCGAGGCCGTCGTACATCGCCTTAATGCGATGGTGGTCGGGCGCGTCACTGACCACTGTGGCCGCCTGCGGGTGGCGCATCAGCCCATGCACTCGGCGGCTCACCACGCGGTCGTCGTCGCCCTTGGTGGCCGTCACTTGGGGGATGAAGATGACGTGAGCCGCCGTGGTTTTGATGAGACTATCCAGCGCTTCGGCCACGGCCCGCTCGTAGCCGACCTGAGCCGCCCCCGTCAGCCACGAGCGCACCGTGACGCCCATCAGCAGCCGGTCGGCCGGCAGCCCATAGCAGCGGCGCAGGTCGAGCCGCTCGTGGCTGCGGAGCAGAAACCCCGAGTCGATGGCCCGTGCCACATTGGTTGTCACACCCAGGCTGGCCAGGAGCGCCATCGAGGTGTCCTCGCGCAGCAGAATCAGCGTCATACGCTGCAGGACGTAGGTCACGAGGGCCTCCTCGAATTGGTTCTGGAATGGCCCCACCGACTGCGCGTACAGTACCGTGGGCGTGCCGAGCAGGTAGCCCAGCAGCAGCGGATGCAAGAGCAGCGGCACGTTAAATCGGTTGGCCAAGCCCCGGCGACTGCGCAAGTAGCCGCCGCCCACCGGCACGATCAGGTCGGCCTGGGCGTAGGCCTGCGCCACCGACCGCAGATGCTGCGGCAAATATAGGTGCCGGCCGGTGGCACGATACCAGGCCGCCCAAGCCAGCGTGGCCGGCATCATCGCTAGCGCATAAGCCAGCTTGGTGAGCGGCCGATGGTGCCGGTTGGCCACATGGTACATAAAACTCGGTTGCTCCGGCACGCCCTCAAACCGTCCGCCCGGCTGCGCCGACTCCAGCCGCAAGATGGTGATGGCCGCGGCCGGAAACTTACGCCGCAAGTCCTGAATAAGTACGCTAGTGAGGGCGGCGTCACCCTTATTGTCGCTCGAGTAGACGTGCGAAATGATGATGTTTTGGGGCGGCCTCACACTACATCCCAGCTTGGTCTAACCAAATGATCGTAGGCGACGGCCCAAAAAATCGCGCTATACCCAATAAAGAACACCATGCCGGCGTAGGTGTGAAAGAGGCTAAAAGCCAGCTGCGGGTTTATATAGTAGCCGGCCATGATCAGTCCGTAAACGCGTACGATGTTGAGCAGAAATAGCACCAGCAGAGCCAGCGGGAAGATGGTGGCGTAACGTCCTTTGCGCAGTCGCCGCCAGTCGAGCACGCCCACTACCACATAGAGCCCGGTAAAGAGTGCGATCGACTCGATGCCCGAGCAGTACTCGGCGATGCTGATGCCGAACTTATCGAACATTAGGATGTTGGGCGGAATAATGGTGGCGTGCAGGCCGCTCAGGCTCAGTAGGCCGGTGACGCCCACCAGCACGGTGGCGGCCAGCGGTTGCCAGAGCGCATAGACCGCCAGCAAAAAGGCGTAGAATCCGGCCGCCAGTGCCACCGAGCCGGCTAGCTCGCGCCGATACTGGCGGCCGATGGCCCGGAGGTTGTGGGGGCCAATGCAGCCGATGGCCGCCAGCGCCAGGCCCAGCAGCAGGCCGCCGTGGGCCAGCCCAAGGTTCAGCGGCGTTTGCTCCCCTGCTAGCAGCTGGCCCAGGCCAACCCAGGCCAGCCCAAGCGCCGCCAGCGCCGCCACCAGCCAGCCGAGCAAGGCCGGCCGCCACGGCCTCAGCCCCACATTGAGCCGGTGATGGCGCGCCAATAGCACGAAAGCTATCAATCCAAAGATCAGCGCTTTGCCAATTCCGCCGTAGACAGCGAAGCCGTCGCGGAATAAAATACCGCCGCTAATTACCCTCGGCCCAACTACGCCCGAGACGACGATGAACAGCATCAAAAAAACTATCACCCGCCATAACAGCGGGATGATAGTTTTGGAAGACAGCTGCACTACTGGTAAGAGCTTAGTCGTTGACTAAAACTCCTGCCCCTGCCGACGACGCTTGTAGGCGATGAGGCCGATGCCGGCACCACCAGCGGCCAGGGCTCCGAGCAGGCCGTACTCTGGGATCGAGACGTTGACGATAGCTAGGTTTAGCCGCGTCGTAATGCCGCGAACCGTGCCACTCGTAACGCCACTCATAGAGCCTTTCCGAGCCGACACTATGACCGTATCACCAAACATACACTGCGACACCGGGAACACCACCAGATAGGATCCGTGCGTATCGGTCGCATCGGTCTGGGTGTGGCCGTTGCACGTCACCCTAACGCTGGCGTTGGCTACAGCCACCTGATGAGCGGTTACCACGCCCGTCACGTCGGTCTGGGAGGCCGTAGCGCCAGCGTTGGCGGCAAAGCCACTAGCCGAGATCACTGCGGCCGTTAATAACCCTAACCCAATTTTTTTCATATTCTGACCACCTTCTTTTAAGAAATTAGTTATGAACACCTATGAACACCAGGAGTGTAGCGGCCCAAAATTAACTTTCTCTGAAATTCGGGATGAGTTTTATGGCGTTATCATGGCTCCATCTGGCCCTATCTGGCGATGCTGGCAGGTGCGGGATGGCTAAATGTAATTAAAGTGTTAATTAATTTTTAATGTGCACATTGTATCTTTATTCTCGTTATCTTATGAATAAACGGTTAACTTGGCTCAAGCTTCATGAAAATCCTGTTTATAGATGATAATCAGTTGCTGATCGAGAGCGTTAAAGCTCGGCTTGGCTCCACCTATATTATAGACTTTGCCGACACCGGCCATGAAGGCATCGAGCAGGCGCGGACTGTTGAATACGCCGCCATACTTCTCGACCTGGGCCTGCCCGACATGGATGGGCTTGAGGTCTGTCGCGAGCTGCGCCGCGCCAATCTTGCAACTCCCATTCTCATATTAACCGTCAAGAACGATCCGGCTACCTCGGTGCAGCTTCTTAACTGCGGCGCCGACGACTACTTAACCAAGCCGTTTAATGGTGAGGTGCTGCGGGCGCGCATCGCGGCGCTGCTGCGGCGTGGCAAAGAGCTTCGGCAAGAGAAGATCATCGGGGTAGGCGACCTCACCATCAACCTCACTCGCCGACAGGTCTCGCGCTCGGGTGTCAGCATCAAGCTGCGCCGCAAGGAGTTTGACATCCTGGAGTACTTGATTACCAATCGCGGCCGCGCGCTTACTCGGTCGATGATTCTAGAACACGCCTGGGAGGCCGGCACCGAGGGCTGGAATAACACGGTTGACGTCCACATTAAGCACCTGCGCGACAAGATCGACCGCCCGTTTGGCCGACCACTCATCAAGACGGCATACGGCATTGGCTACATGGTAGACGACACGCTGATCGAATAAGAATTAAGAACAAGGATGAGTCCTATGCAAAAAGTACTATTTGCGTTGCTTACGAGCAAGCAGGCCCGCGACGTTAAGTTAATCGAGGCGCGGTTAGACCAGGAGTTTCATGTTGGTAACCCTTGGCTTGCCGCGACTGTGCCAGGCCTTTTGAGTTAACGGTGTCGGAGCAGCTAGGCTACACCCTCCGCAATCTCAAGGTCGTCTGTGATGTCATATTTATTGGCACTTATGCCGTTATAGCGGCCATCGTTATACTGTTGTTAGTTAGCTGGAGCAATAGTGACGCATCGGCGCCTGGGTCGTTGGGTGTGTGCGGAATTGCCTTTTTGTCTATAGCGGCGGTCCAGTTGCTAGCGCGTCGTGGCTATCGTCAGGTAGCGGCCTACTTGCTGGTGCTCTTTTATCTGCTGCTGGCCGCCGGCATCGCTTGGAGCTGGGGTATTAATCTGGCTATGGGTACGCTGATCTTTGGTCTGGTCATTGTGCTGGCTGGTATATTATTGACGGCTCGTCACGCCCTGTATGCGGCCGTGGCGGCGGGCTCGATTCTTGCCATCATTCAGTCGGCCATCAGCCTTGGCTGGCATCGGCCCGACACATCCTGGACGAGTGTCCAATCTAGTTTCGGCGACGTTCTGGGGTATTGCGTGGTGTTTGGTATGCTGGCCCTCGTCTCTTGGCTGTACAACCGCGAGATGGAGCGCTCGCTCGCTCAGGCTAAACAGGCCGAGCTGGCGCTGCGGCTGCAAAAGGCCACGTTGAAGTCGCAGGTTAAGGAGCGCACCGCCGAGTTGCGCCGAGTCCAGCTGGAGGAGATGCGGCAGATGTACCGGTTTGCCGAGCTGGGTCAGTTAGGAGTCACCTTGCTGCACGATCTAGCCAATCACCTCACTGCCCTAACGCTCGAGATTGAAGGCCTGCACAGCGAGCAGCATTCTCAGGCTATCACGCGGGCTGGGCAGATTATCGGCTATCTAGAGAAGATCGTTGACAGTACTCGCGAACGTTTGCGTGGTGATACCAAGAAGCAGAGCTTTGATATTATTCGCAAGACTAATGAGGTTGTGACATTCTTGCACTACAAAGCGGCAAAAAGAGGAGTGACCATCGAGTGGCAGCCGCCAGCCCAGTCGTGGAGTTACGTGGGCGATCCCACCTGCTTCTGTCAGGTGGTGGCGACGATCATCAGTAACGCCATCGACGCTTACGGACCGGCTTCGGCTGCGCTGTCTCAGCCGCGCCGCGTAGTCGTGGTGATGCAGCGGGACGAGGCTTTTATAACTATTCGAGTGAGCGATTGGGGTAAGGGCATTAGCAAGAGTGAGCGTAAAAACCTGTTTAAGCCGTTTCACAGTACCAAAAAGTCGGGTTTGGGGCTTGGTCTCTATATCGCCCAGCAGACCGTGGAGACGCAATTCTTGGGCTCTGTTACGCTCAATCCTCAGAGCGATCACACCGAATTTATAATTAAGCTTGCGCTAAAACATGAGGGCTAACGTTTTTGAGCCGGCTTTTACCCGGTCGATGCAGGCCCTAGCCACTGTGTCGGATAGCGAGCTTGAGCGCCTCTCGCTTTTTGACTGCGCCTTTAGCTTAACCGCATTGTCGCGCGCGCCAGAATTGGCTAAGGTGCGCCAACGGCTAGCCCAGCGCCTCGATCAGCAGCTTGAGCTAGCTTGGATCGAGCGCGGTGATCTTGGTGAGGTCTTTGCGGTGCTAGCGGCGCTGTGGCAGTACGACGCGGCCCATGTCACTGGCGAGCACTTGGCTGGCGCGGTGCAGCGGTTGATTTGTTGCGAGGCCGCCGTTGGTGGCCCCTACCGCGCAAACGGCACGGTGCCGGTAGCCGCCAATGCCCAGATTGCGTGGTTTATGCGGCTGGTGGCGACTCCCCTGCCCCAGGTCGACGCGTTCTTGGCGAAGGCCATCGACTCGGGGTGCCTCAAACAATCGAAGCAGGCTGAGGCTGGCCTCGTCTATTTGTTAGCGAGGGCGAGCGACAATCCGGTACTGGTCGAACATGTTGCGCGTTACTGGCAGCAACGCGATTGGCAGACACCTCAGGGCCAGGCTGTAGCGGTCACGCTCCTCAAGGGCGCGGTGCCGGCTTCGCGGCGCCAGCAAGCGCTGGCGGCGATTTGCCAGCGGCAGCACGCCAGCGGCTTCTGGGCCGCCGAGCTCTTGTTGGCGACAGCTGGGGCGGGCTCTCGTTTTGCTACCACAGCGCTTATTGTAGAGGCCTTAGCCCACTTTCGCCACGGCACCGTTGAGGTTGCTCAAACGAGCCTGCAGCATCGGCACGACGCCGTGGCACAGGCAGCTTGGCAACTCTTTGACGTCTACACGGAGCCGCTGCGGTCCTCGGCTCTGCTGGTTGCCGGGCGAATCTGTGGTGCGGACGAAAATCTGGAGATTACGTTGTTACCCTACCTGTTTGCTCAGGCATTGGAGACTCCCGCCTCTCTCACTGGTAGTCAATATACCATTCTGGGCTTGGCCAACCTGTGCGGCTGGATGGCCTACACGCTTTACGATGACTTCTTAGACCACGAAGGGGCGTCTGTCTACTTGCCCATCGCTAACATCGCTATGCGGGCCTCATTGGATTGTTTTCGCATCGTTTTACCCGACCACACCAAGTTTCATCGTTACGTCAACAAGACGTTTGCCGGCATAGACGAGGCTAACACCTGGGAAGTTAGTCACTGCCGATTTGTCGTTCAGCATGAGCGGGTTACCATCATGAAATTGCCTCGGTATGGTCGCCGCGCGGTGTTGGCGGCACGGTCGTTTGGCCATGCTCTGGGGCCCATGGCGGTCTTGGCGCAGGGGTCGTCTAGTAGCGCCAAGGTCCATTGCATCGAGGTTGGTTTTCGCCACTACCTGATCGCCCGGCAGCTTAACGATGACCTGCGCGATTGGCTCGAGGACATACGAGCCGGCCAGGCCAGCTATGTGGTGACGGCTATTTTGCGCGACCTGCATATAAAACCAGGTGGATACGACTTGGAGACGCTTCTACCACTGATGCGGCGCGGCTTTCGGCGAGGCACCATGCCCAAGGTCTGCCGGTGCATCTTGCGGCACATTCAGCTGTCACGACGAGCCTTCGGCAAGAGTCAGCTTTTGCGTAGCCCGAACGAAATTTATCGGCTGCTCGATGACCTTGAATGGTCGGTTCAGCAATCACTCGATAAACGTTCAAAGGGCCAGGCCTTTATTGGTAGAATGAGCAAATTTGACTGGAACCAGCTGTAATTTGGCTATCATGGCAGATCTAGTATGATGGTCCAATCTACACCCCATTTAATGAGAAAGTGTCTTTACAAAGCCCAAATATGCAATTCAGCGACTCCAATTATTAACTGCCTTGTGCATCATTTTGCCTGTGCTACGATGAGCTTAACCATTAACATGGGCGGAGCAAACGAATGTTTGGAAAAGTGGAAGAGTTAGCCATTGTGCTCATTATTGTCCTGGTGCTGTTTGGCGCCAAGAAGCTGCCGGAGCTGAGCAAAGGTATCGCCCAGAGTGTGCGGGAGGTGCGCAAAGGCTTTAAGGATGAGGCCCTGCCCGAGCCCAAAGCCGGGGTCGATACGACCAGCCAGAAGGCCTAGCGGCCGTGACCACGACCACGTCACTTACGCTTATGGACCATGTGCGTGAGTTACGTGGCCGGTTACTGTGGTGTGCGGCCGTGTTTGCGGTTGGAGCGGTGGCGGGGTATCTGTTGCGGGGGCCGATTATCACGTTCTTGCAGCGGCCATTGCACCAAACGCTGTACTACACTACGCCGATGGGCTCCTTTGAGTTTGTGATGCAAGTCTGCGCTGTGGTGGGGCTCATGGCTGCCCTGCCGATGGTGGTGTTTCATCTGTTGCGCTTTTTGGAGCCGGCGCTGCCAAAGCGGCTCTCGGCTGGGTTGTTAGCCACGGTCGTCACCTTGTCGTTTGGGCTAGCAGTGAGCGGCGCGGCCTTTGCGTACTGTGTAAGTTTGCCGGCAGCGCTACATTTCTTTGGTAGCGTGGGCGCGAGCCATCTGCGGCCGCTCATTAGTATCGATCAGTATGCTCGGTTTGTCTTTGCCTACTTGGCGACGTTTGCGGTGGTGTTTCAGCTGCCGTTATTGCTGCTTCTGCTCGACCACATTACACCCCTGGGCCCCAAGGCCTTGCGCAAATGGCGCAAGCTGGTGGTGGTGGCGGCCTTTGCTATCGCGCTCATTACGCCGTCGGCACCGGATCCCCTGTCGCAGCTGATTCTGGCGCTGCCGATCATCTTGCTCTACGAGGTGTCGCTGGCGGCGGTGTGGCTGCGAGCTCGGGCGCGCCAAGCTCGGCCGCCGTTGACCGCGCCTCCTGCTAAGCCATCGGCGGCGGCACCATCCCGTCGGCGCGCTGCTCCTAGCGGTGTGATCGATCTCCGGTCTGCCTCCAGGCCATCACGGCTTTATCCTGGCATCGACCCGAGTCACCTGCTCGATCTGCGCAGCCCACAATCGTAACGAAAGGAGTGCCCGATGAAGATCAAACAATCGGTCGACGAACTAGCCGCCCGCCCCATGGATCGCCGTCAGTTTCTGGCCAGTGCTGGAGCAGTCGCCTTGGCGCTGGTGGGTGTAACCACCGTGCTTAAGGCGCTAGAACAACAGCGGCATTCAGCGGGTTCCGCCTATGGCTCATCGGCCTATGGTGGCCCGGCCAAGCGACCGTGACCGTAGCCGCTCCTACTGGTTGGACTTCTTAAACTCCTCGAGCTCCTTTCTGAGCTCCGTCACCTGTTGCTGATAGCTGCGCAAGAGTGCATCGGTCTTCTCCAGCTCCCTCACCCGGCGCTCCAGCTGGGCGGTCCGCTTGGCCACCTCAAAGTTTAGCCGCTTGGCGTAGGACCGTAGTTGCTCCTCGAGCTCCTTTTGCTTGGTGATGTCTTCCATGGCCAACAACATGATGGGCCGCTCCTCGCCGGTTTTGTAAATTCTGCGGGCGTTGAGCAGCATGATCTTGTGGCCAATACGGGGAAAGGTGTGCTCGACCTTAAAGTCGGTAAAGAAGGTATTCTTGGGTAGAATATCCTCAAGCAGAATACTCAGCTTGGTATCGCTCCATTGGCCATTGCCCAGCTCGTAAACGCGCTTACCCTCGGTCTCTTCGGGTGTAACCTGAAAAAACGCATAGAAGATTTTGTTGGCTGATAATACTTGTAGGTTCTCGTCCAGTACCAAAAAAGGCTCGCGTACGGTATCAACCACGGTCTGAATATATGTCCAGGCAACTTTCCATAGCTCTTCGGCATCAATCTTAGGAGGCTCCATTGCTGCTTCGGGTTCCTTATTAATCCACCTTATAGTAACATGCTCACACTTGGCCTATGATTAAGCTTAACTAGGATACGCACCATGACGAACTCGCCCGCGCTGCTCGGTAAGGTGGTGTATCAGATCTATCCGCGCAGTTTTTATGATGGCAACGGTGACGGCGTGGGCGACCTGCCGGGTATTATCGAGAAATTAGATTACTTGAATAACGGCCGGCCTGGTTCGCTCGATTCGCTGGGCATTAATATGATCTGGCTATCGCCGTTTTATCCCTCGCCCATGGCCGATTTTGGCTATGACATCAGCGATTATTGTGATGTCGATCCGCTGTTTGGTACCCTGGCCGACTTTAAGCGATTGGTAAGCGAGGCGCAGCGGCGCGGCATTCAGCTGATGATCGACTTTGTGCCCAGCCACACCTCGGATCAGCACCCGTGGTTTGTGGCGTCGCGATCCTCGCGGAGTGACGCTAAGCGCGACTGGTACATTTGGCGCGACGGCGCCGTTGGTGGCGGGCCGCCCAATAATTGGCTGAGTGTCTTTGGCGGCTCGGCCTGGCAGCGGGATGAGGCATCTGGCCAGTACTACATGCACAGCTTCTTGGCTCAGCAGCCCGACCTCAACTGGGACAACCCCGAGGTGCGGGCGGCCATGAAGAGCGCGATGCGGTTCTGGCTCGATCTGGGCGTCACCGGCATTCGGGTCGATGCGGTGGACTGGATGGCCAAGGACCGGGCGTTCCGAGATAATCCGGTCAACCGGCGCTACCGGCCCGGCGCGGATGACCCCTACCATGCCTTTGACCGCATTTACAGCCAGAATGCGCCGCAGTTGACGAGCTATCTGCGCGAGATGGCGGCGGTGGTCAAAGAGTATCCGGGTGGCTTTATGGTGACCGAGACCTATCCCGATCGGCGCAATATCGTGGCCGAGTACCTCAAGCTGTACGACCAATATCTGACGGAGGTGTCGGCGCCGTTTAACTTTGAAGGTATTATGTTGCCCTGGTCGGCGCCGGACTTTAAGGCCTTCGTGGACCAGTTTCAGGCCGGGCTGCAGCCGGGGCATCTGCCGATTTATGTGCTGGGCAACCACGATAACTCTCGGGTGGCTAGCCGCATCGGCCGGCAGGCCGCCCGCACTGCCGCCATGATGTTGCTGACGCTGCCCGGTGTGGCCTTTGTGTACTACGGCGATGAGCTGGGCATGGAGGATGTGGCGATACCACCGGACCGCATTCAAGATCCATTTGAGAGGCGCGTGCCGGGCCTGGGGCTGGGGCGCGACCCCAATCGCACTCCGATGCAATGGTCGGCCGCACCACAGGCCGGTTTTACCGGCCGCGAGCCCTGGCTGCCGGTGGCGCCCAACTACGCGCAGCTCAACGCAGCGGCCGAGGCAGCCGATCCGGCCTCGGTGCTGTGGGAGTACCGCCGCCTCATTCATTTGCGCAACACCTCGCCGGCGCTTCAGGGCAGCGAGTATGAGCCGCTTGAGTTGGGTCACCCGGCGGTCTTTGGCTATGTGCGCGAGCATGGCGGCCAGCGGCTGGTGGTGCTGTTAAACTTTTCTGACCAAGCGGCTACCGTCCATACCGAGCTGGGCCGGGGACTGCTGCTGTGCGCCGCACAGTCAATCCAGGATCATGAGCCGATCGGCCTGAGCGAGGTGGTGCTGCCGCCGCATGAAGGGTATGTGATTGCCATAACCAGTTCATGATCATTTAAGGAGCCGGTGCCATTATGACAGTATGCGTCTTGGTGCAAAACAATCGCCTACCGGAGCGGTCTTCATTGTGCTGGCCTTAGTCGCGAGCCTGAGTCTGCCGAAAGTTGCCCAGGCTCAGGCCTCGCCTGGCTGGATTACGGTTGACGGCGTTGTGACCGATCATGGTGCGCCGGTTGCAGGCCAGGTTGTGGTGGTGTGGTGCGGCGATATCTCGCACTTTGGCGGGTCGACCTGGTCGGATGGCCGTGGTCACTTTATGATTCGGGCCGATACGGCGACCTGCCCGCTGGGCGTACTGCTCTCGGCCGTGGCGTATCAGAACGGCGATGACGTGGTTGGCGTGGGGCTGGCCTACGCGCATACGCAGACTACGGTAAATATTAGGTTGGGCGACCTGCATCCGGTGGCGGTGCCCGAATATGGCGAGGCGGGTGCAGCGGCGGCGCTGGTGGCAGGAGGTGGTGCGGCGGTATGGGCTCGGCGGCGCGCTTGGGTACAGAGCAAAACAATCGATTAATAATAAGTGGCAGGAGATGAGCGAATGAGGCGCTGGTTATTTGGCTTAATAGTTCTCGTGCTAGGGTGGGCAGCGCCGGTTTTGGCGATGTCGGCGATTACGGAATATCCCATTCCGTCAACGTTCTCTGGCCCCAGCGGCGTTACCGGTGGGCCGGACGGTAATGTTTGGTTTACCGAGTATGAGACCGGTCGAGTGGGCAAGATTACCCCGACTGGCGCCATTACCGAGTACGCCCTGCCGACGGTCAACGCCGGGCCAATCGACATTACTCGGGATGCGGACGGCAACCTCTGGGTGGCTGAGAGCAGCGGCAAGCTAGCTAAGGTGACTCCGGCTGGCCACATCACGGAGTACCAGCTGGATAGCACCTCCTACCCCGCCGGCCTGGCGCTAGGACCGGACGGCGCGATCTGGTTCACCGAGTCTTCGGCCAACCAGGTGGGCCGGATTACGCCGGCCGGCGCCATTACGCTGTATCCTGTGCCCTCGCCACGCGCCGGCCTGGCTCTCATTACCGCCGGGCCCGACGGCAACATGTGGTTTACGGAGCAGTCCGCCAATAAGGTTGCCAAGATTACGCCTGGCGGCCACATTACCGAATACGTGCCACCTACGTCCTCGGCGCTTCCATACGGCATAACGGCTGGAGCGGACGGCAATCTGTGGTTTAGCGAGATGCAGGTCGATAAGGTCGGCCGCATGACCACCGGCGGCGCCATCACTGAGTATCCGCTGCCCGATGGCTTTGGGCCGCTCAGTCTTACCAGCGGGCCGGATGGCCGAATCTGGTTGGGCGGAAATAATGGTGAGGTTGATAGCTTGGACCTGACCGGTCACAGTCTGGCTCGTTACCGGCTGGCGGCCGATACCGAGATTGGTAGCATCACGCGGGGTCCGGACGGCAAGATCTGGTTTACTGAGTTTGATAATAATAGTATCGGCCGTATCTCGCCTGATACTGCACCTTCCATCGATGCTCAGGCTGTCGTTACCGGCCAGGTTACCAAGAACGGTGTACCGGTAGCCGGCGCCAACATTGTGGTCGACTGCAATGGCTGGAGCCTGATCGACACCACCGGCAGTGACGGCACTTATGCTGTGACGTTTGATGGCGCGCCCAAGAATTGCCCTGCCCTCGCCACCGTCGGCGTCTATGCGGCCACGCCCGGCTATCGCGGCGCAGCTAGCGGCACCGTCCAGGGCATCACCACCAAGTTTAGTTTCGCCGTGGTTGATGTGCGGCTGTATCCCGAGCGCTGACGAGGCCAGGCCTGGCGGCCGCTAAAATGAGAGGAGGCCCCGGTGCTGAACGAATCGGCACCGGAGCCTCGACGCAACTCTTCGGCAGGAAGATCATGACTGGGCCCGTGGATAGCACCAAGGGCGTCGTACCCGCCATAGGCGCCCCGGACCTTGATTCGTCTGATCCCTGCTGCCTTCAATAAGAACCAGCCTAAGACCTAAATAAGTTATTTAGAGCTTGGGTTGGTGCCCGGATAACTCCGGGCACCCTCGCATCCGAGAAGATACGAAGTATGACCCGCTAGTGCTGCGGGTCTGGCTAACGCCTTGTTAGCGCCAGCGCACCTGGCCAACGTGCCAGGATGGCACATCGGTGACCTCGACGGGCTTATGTCGGCGTCCCCCTGGGGTACTAATGATATCGCCCCGGCGCCGGGCACCGCGGTACCTCTTGACTCGCCCCGTCAGCTCCTCGCCGGCGATCCCCTTTACCACCACCGTTTCCCCGACTGTTAGTTCCAGGCAGAGGTCGATCCCGTATGGCAGAGTCGGCATCGTTGCCACACCTTCGTACACCTTGAGCGGCAGGCGCGCGGTGGCCGTGGGAACCTGCTCCTCTTTGTCTGGTTTCAAGTAGTAGGACAACAAGAGTTGGTGGCTGCCACTACGGGTGGTGACAGTGATCCGAGCTGGTGCAAGCTCCAGCTCCGGATCTTCCCGGAGCCAGCGTGGCGCATAGTCTTCCAGATCGATGCCCAGCTTGGCTCGCCAGACGTCGTCCATGCATTGGGCCTGAGCCAGTCGCTCGCGGTAGATCTGGGTCATCGCCGTGTCGTCGAGGAGCTGGATCAGCGAGTTGCCTCCGGAGCGGATCCACAGGGCAACCAGTTGCGTTCGCACCTCGTTATTATGGTATCGCCACTGATGGTAGGCGCCGGCCACGAGCTCCCGCACCACCACCTCGATAAACGAGGTCTCGATCTCGGCCACGAGCCGCTCGACTCGGCGGATGGCGGCCTGGGTACTGGCGTAGTTGGGTCCTTCCTGGTATTTTCCTCGCGCCGTCTCCTCACACTGCTGCAAGGCGGCGCTCAAGCCAGGCGTACAACGATCCAGCTCCCTCAGCGTCTCAACCTTGGCTCGTAGCTGTTCGAGCTGCTCGCGGATGGCCGTTTCGGCTCGCTCCTCGGCTTGCTTCTTGAGGTAGTCACGGTAGTTCGTGCCCAGCCAGTAAGGCGAAGGGCTGCTCAGCAGCTCCTTGCTACTGCCATCGACGACGAGATAGGTTGTATCCCAGCTCGAGGCTCGAGGATCCACCCGAACTCGCCGGAGCTGCTCTGCAGCATCGACCAGCTCCACCGGCACGGCTACTCGCGCCTTCAAGCAACCCTCGGTATAGCGATCGGCGGTGTAGGTGACCGTCACCTGGTGACCGTTGATCTCCTCGGTGTGGGGCTGGGGAACATCCGAGCTTGAGGTCATAAGCGGCTTCCTCGTTTGTTCGGGGTAATGTCAATGGTCGAAGCTTAGCCGGTGCATGCTCGGCAGCATACGGTCTAAGGCAAATACTATTCTAAAATCTTATATAGACGCTGTCAATCATGCCCTCCTGAACCACCCCACACCTTGAACCCCAACTAAAAAGACGACACACTGTTTTCTGTCCGCTCTAAACAAACAGGAAAACAACTATGTCGTCACTCAATATTGTACGCGGTATCCGTACTTGTATACAAAACCAACTGCTCC
>DATIIV010000009.1:0-23930 GCA_035479295.1 Candidatus Saccharimonadia bacterium
CGACGGTAGTCGTTCGCGCCCAATGTGGTGGGGGATGCGGTCAGAGCTTGGGGAAGGCCAGCGCGGTGCGCACGACCTCTTCGAACGACTCCCAGTCGTCAAGCTCGTCGAGCTGCGGCACCAGCAGCGACAGCACGAAGCCGTCGTACAGGTTGCGGGGCTCCGCCAGGGTGGCGTTCAGCACCTTGACACCGCTGTTGGCCAACTGGGCCTGCAGGTGGTCGATGTCTCGGCTGGTGGCTCGGTGGTTTAGTGCCACCATGACCTGCATGGGCAAGTTGCCCCTGGTCACTGCTAGCACTGTGTCTCCGGTCAGCTCGGCCAGCCGAGCGTTGAGCTGGTCGACGTCCGCGTACTGTAATGCGGCCAGGTTTCTGTAGTCGTGGTCCTTCGGCCGGACTTCCAGCACACTGCGGTTGCGGCCCTGCCCGTCGAGAATCTGAGCGTGCGGGACGAGAACCTGAATCATGCGGCACAGCTGCGCCACGGCAGCCGTGTCACCAGTCAGCTCCGACCGGAGCGTGATGGTGACCTTGTTGGTGCTGTTCTTGAGTTCGCGTTCGCAGGCCACCACGGGGCTATTCTGCGGTTCCATGTCCCTCTCCTTTCACGGGTTTGTGAGGGATTTACATACTATAATATTTCTCATATAAAGCCAATAAGAAGCTATAAACTTTCGCGTCCTTAAGCGAATTATCAGCTTCGGCCGCTATGATGAGCAGGCGTAATGGGCGCATTACGCTATATAGATAAGGAGATTATGATGGCTCTTAACAAGAAGACCTACATTGTGGCTGCGGCATTAGCTGGCAGTGTGGCACTGGCTGGTTTGGCCGGCGTCGGCATCGCCTCGGCGGCGACTGGCACTAAGCCGGCTTCGCTCGTAGATGAGCTGGCGCAGAAGTTTAACCTGAACAAGGCTGATGTGCAGGCGGTGTTTGACCAGCATCGCAGCGAAGCTCAGTCCGACCATGAGGCCAAGTACGAGCAGCGGCTAGCGGCCGATGTGGCGGCCGGCAAGCTGACCGCCGCTCAAAAAGACCAAATTTTAGCCAAACACCAAGAAGTGCTCAGCTTTATGGAGTCGCTCAAGGGCAAGTCGGCCGCCGACCGCAAGGCCGCGCTCGACCAGGAGCGCCACCAGCTGCAGCAGTGGACCAAGGATAACAGCATTCCGGCGCGCTATGTGGTAGGCGGCCTGGGCCTGCGTGGCATGGGCCATCGGTTTGGCAACGGCGGGGCTTAGTCGTCTTGGTGGTCGGCCAGCAGTGCCCGCAGCGCCGCCAGGTCGGCCCCGATGCGCGCCCGAGCCATCGACTCAATGGTGGAGCGCGTCAGCTCGAGCATAAAGTTGCGAAACTCAAACTTGAGCCGGCAGGTGACGCGTGTCTGCCGCGGGCCGGTTGCTACCAGCTTGTAGTCGGCGCGGTACACAATGATGCCGCCGTGGCTGATCAGCTCGATCTCTTCATTTGGCACCAATCGTACGACCGTGATGGTAGCGCGATTAACCCGGCCGGCCACCACTGTCTCGGTCTCATATTGCAGCCCCTCGCGCATCGGCTGAGTGGTCGATATTTGCTTCATGCCGCTATTCCAGAGCGGGTAACTGGCCAGATCCAGCAGCGCCGCATAGACGACGGCCGGCTCCTCGGGAAACACAACCGGAATAGTGGTGACATAGGGCATCAAGGTTATGGTCGGTGATTTAGCCCCGAAAGGCAAGGGCTGCGAGCCAAAATTGGCCAGACTTGGTATGATAAAGCCATGAACAAAAGCACTTTGTGGATCGCCGCTACGTTGGGCTCCATTGTGGGCGGTTGGCTCCCAACCCTGTTTGGTGCCGGCGACTTCTCGGGCTGGAGCATTCTCGGTGGCACGGTTGGCGGTGTGGCGGCGGTTATTGCGGTCTATCGCTGGCTGCGCTAATGGGCGGCCCTCGGTAAACGAAAAGGTCCCGGCTTCCTCGCTCGTAAAGCAAGGAAGCCGGGACCGCGCGCATCCTGCTGCTGTCGTCGTTGAGTTATCTCCAGTTGGCCGGCACATTCGTGTGCGCGGCCGCCACGGCACCGACGATCGCCACCAGGAGGACAACCGCGAACACGATGGCCGCGATCACCCACGGATTGTCGAGGCCCGAGCCTTGCCCGAGCTCCCTCTTGCAAGCGCTGCAGTCCGGGAGGCATGCGCCGCCCTCGTCGTACTCGTGCTCATCGGTGAACCCTAAGTCGGACCCACCATCGTCGCAACAGTCACAACCGCTCATGCCCTACCTCGTCTCTGGCGGAGGAATAGCTGCGACGCCATTCTATCAGATCTACGGCTTGGGGCCGCTGCCGTCGTCTTGGCAGGCTGGATTATCCTGGCCAGTGAGCGTCTTGGTGATATTAGCGTAGTTGAGCGGACGGTTGCGGCCATCGGGATAGGCGTAGTAGCACTCCGGCAGGTAGGGGAACTGGCCGCCAAAGTAATCGTTGAGCACCAGCCGAAAGATATTGACCGGATCGGCGCCGGTGGGGTTGGCGGCCAGATCGGCGGCCGGCACATGGTATGCGGCGAGGTTGCCATACTTCATCTGCAGGTCAGCCGCCGACCAGCTGCGCATGTCGCCATCGGCCAGCTCTTCGTCGACGCCGGCATTATTAAAGTTCTCATCGTTGAGCTGGAACGGGTAGGGCCCCTCGTCAGATTGCAGCACTATCACCGCTTGGCCGTGACTGTTCTGGTTGATTTTGGTCAGCAGGGTCTTCATCTGGCCATTAATATACTGCACTTGGCCCAGGTACTTCTGCTTAACCGGTTCGCCGGTATTGTCGTCGTTGATATTGGTATTGATCGATCCATCGGCATTAAAGAAGTAGGGGTCATGCGGCACCAGAATGTGGGCAAAGATGAAGCGACCGCCGGGCTGTTGGTTGGCTAAGTTAGTCAGCGTCTGGAGCTGGTAGTGCGTCATGTCTGGGCCGCTCTGGCCGCTGTAGTTGAGCCAGCGGAAGTTATTATCGAGCTTAGGGCTATTAGGCAAGAAGCGCCAGAAGATACTGGCATTAAGCTTAGCTTTGCCGAAGTTGTTGAGCGTCCAGGAGCGGCCCAGGATGGTCAGAACGCCTTCAGGTTGATAGGTGGTGGCATTGGGAACCTCGGTCAGGTTTGAGGTCTCGTACCAGTTGCCGATAAAGTCGTACTGATAGCCGATGCCCGCCAGCGCCTGGGCGACCGGCGAGTTACGAATCGACTCATGGTAGGGGATGACGGTCTGCTCGGTCGATTTGCCAAACTTACTGATGGCGTCGCCCAGGTAGTCGGCATCCATGGTCGAGGCGATCGACATGGTGGTGTAGGGGTAGTTGTTGTGATCCGACGGGTTAACGTAGTACTGGTTATCCTTGAGGAAGTTGATGAAGCTGCTGTTGTCAAAACTAAACTGGCTCTGCAACACATCCTGGTTGGCATAGCGGTCCATGACGATATAGTAGATATCGGGCTTGGGGGCCGATTTGGCGGAGGCTGGCAGGCTGGTTAACTGGGGCGGCTTGTAAAAGAACTGTGGCCAGGCCACGACCAGGTCGTGCATTGTAGGGAGCGCCTGAAACACAAAGGTGGCGGTGATGGCGATGGTGGCCGCCGCCATGATCTCGCGAGCTGGCCAGCGCCGCCCGGCCACCGCCCGGCTAACGCCGCGCCCGGTCCAGTAGGCGCCCAGCACGATGGCCGCCATAAAGACGAGGCTGAAGACCGGCCCCTCCAGGAATCCCAGCGCGCTGGTGGGAACTAAGGCTTGCAAGAATGGGTAGAGGGCCGTCAGGCGGCCGTCGTAGTTAAAGGAGAAGAAGGCGGTAGTAAGCAGAGCTGCGCTGTAGCCGGCCAGCGCATCGCGCCGCCATAATCGATAAAAGATGGCCCAGACTACCAGCGTGGTCAGGAGGATTGTGGCGGTAGGCAGGTAGAGGTCTTGTACGGCCACCTGGTAGCGGTTGCTTAGAAAGTCCGTCAAAAGAGGCAGGAGCGCCAGCATGGTGAGCGGCAACCATAGAGCTAGCCAGCGTCGGGCCAGCGCCAGGCCTCGGCGGCCGACAGCGCGAACAGTCTTCATGGTGACTTAAGCCTCCTGAATCGTCTTAGGGTGGGCTCGCCGTCGCATCAGGTACAGCGTGCGGGCCGAGTCCGGTACTGGCTCTTTAGCGATAGTCTCGTAGTGGGCGCCAAAGGCCGCCTCAAAGCCGGCCGGCGTGTAGTCGACAAAGATGTCCTCGCGCGTGGCCAGCAGCCGCTGCACCTGGGAGTCTTCCTTGGGAACGAACTCAATGATGAGCTGCGGCGCTAGCTCGGCAAAGTAAGCTGCCACGAGCTCGAGTGGCACGTTGCTGGCGATGGCCAGATGGTGGATGAGCGCCAAGGCGATGGCCAGGTCGGCGCCGGCCCGGGTGGCGAAGCTCGACCGTTCTTGATTGGCCCAGCCCAGGCCGGGGCTGGGATTGGTGAGGTCGACCAGCAGTGGCATGAGGCGCGTCTCGCCGGCCGCCTTTAGGCGGCGGTAGTTCTGGTCGACGGCCAGGGGGTCGATGTCGGCGCTGATGACCAGCGCCTGAGGCGCTGCGGCCGCCGCGATACGGCTAAACGGGCCGTTGTTGGCGCCTAGATCGATGATGCGCTGCGGCTTCACCTGCTGCGTGAGCCGGCCGATCAGCTGGCCCTTGGCGGTGCGGGCGGTGTCGTTGTAATTGGTATCATTATAGTAGTCGGCCCACTGCGTGTCGTACTGGGCTAGCCGCAGCGCCTTGGTGGTGGCGGCGAGGCTGTCGAGGAGGCCGTTGAGCGCCAGCTGGCTCACACTGCCCTTGGCGCGCTTGGCCGTCCCCTCATGCTGACGCTGCAGGCGAGCATGTAGCTTAATGTGCGTGGCCAAGCCGAGCTTGAGGCTCGCGCGCAGAGGCAGCAGCTTGGCCGCCAGCGGCAGCGGTACGCCGTCCAGGTGCACCCGCAATAACTGCAACAAATCGACGTCGACGTAGCTCATGAGTGCCAGCGGCGCCAAAAAATGTTGGCAGAACTGTCGGTAAGCGATCCATGGCTTGCCCGGCTCGTAAACGTCGAAGGACAGCGTGTCGATGAGCTGCGGCCGACCGGCCACAAATTGAATGTTGTAGGCGCTGGCGTCGCGCAGCGTTAGGCCGTGCTCCAGCGCCAGCCGCTGAACCTTGAGGGTGGCCAGCGCGGCATCTTGCAGCTGCGAGAACGACCACTCGTACGGGTAGGTGACGAGCTCGAGCAGCTCCGGCCGAATCACCTTGTAGGCTCCGGCTGGCACCTCGGACTCCTCGTGGTGGGCTACGAGCAGGCTGTCTTTTACGAGGCGCTCATACAGCCCGCCAGCCATCAGCTGGTCGTAGGCTGCTTGCGCCGACGTGTTGATCTGCCGATAGGGCTGACCACCGCGCCAAAACACAAAGCCACGATTGTCGCGAAACGATGATGGCTCGCGCCGATTAACCGAGCCAGACTGGGAGTTACTCCGATTTTTCAGCGCTTGGTCCCTTTTTGAACTTGCCGATTACCATGCGGACTCGATTGCGAACAGCGTACGAGACGCCAATAATTACACCTACCGTTGCCTGCAGTACAAAGCTGCCTGTGCCGGCGTCGATATAAGCCAAAAATCTTCCCATCTGCCTCCACCTAACCTATTTGCCTTAACTCTCTTAACCATATCAGGGTCTTTCTGAGGATTCCCTGAAGCGGGTTCGCAGACCCTCTCCCGTAACCTTGCGCCAATGTCTTTGCGCGTACCTTTTGTAGTATAACCGATGATGGCCGACTCGAGAAACGACCAGTTGTCTGCTCTCAGGTAGAACTCAAGGAGCTGCGCTACACTAGGTAGTATGAGTATAACTAATTGGGCGCCGGCGCGAGCCAAACAAGCACTTCAGCGTCATCTCAGCCTTATCGTGGTGGGTGTCGGCTTGGCGGTGATTTTGGTGGCCTGGTGGCACACCTCGGCGGCGCCGGCTACCACCATGGCCAGCAAGGAGATCGCGCTGGGCCGGCTAATGGGCCTCGTGGCCGTGTACGGCTCACTGCTAGAGCTCGTGATGATGGCTCGGTTGCGGGTGCTGGAGCAAGGTTTTGGCTTTGAGCAGCTGCTTAAGTGGCACAAGCTCATTGGCTACAGCATCATTATCGGCATCGTCTTGCATGTGCTGCTGCTCGTTTATGGCTATCAAATCGATGGCCGATCGGGGCTATGGGCGCAGTTCTGGGACTTTATCTTTAATTACCCGGATGTACTTAAGGCGTTGCTGGGTGCGCTGATGTTTCTGGTTATTGTGGGCATCTCGGTGAGTATTGTGCGGCTGCGGCTTAATTATGAGTGGTGGTACTGGGTGCACCTCACGACTTATCTGGCGATCGTGCTAGCGTTTAGCCATCAGCTGTCGGCCGGCGGCGATTTTGTGGGTCATCCGCTGTTTGGGGCCTTTTGGTGGGGCCTGTATCTGGCGGTGTTTGGACTGATTGGGCTGTTTCGGTTTGTAGACCCGGTGGTGCAGTGGCTGCGCCATGATTTTCGGGTAGCGCGGGTCGAGGCGGAGGCTAAGGGCATCTACTCTCTTTATATTACGGGCCGACGACTGGAGCGGATGGAGGTGGTGGCTGGGCAGTTTTACATTTGGCGCTTCTTGGCGCCGGAGCTGTGGTGGGAGACGCATCCATTCTCATTGTCGATGGCGCCCGGCGGACACGAGCTGCGGCTAACCTTTAAGCAGGTAGGTGATTTTACGCAGCGACTGGCGGCGGTTAAGCCGGGCACATCGGTGGTGCTCGATGGCCCGCGCGGCAACTTTACGCTCGACCGGGCACACGGGCGGCAGCTGCTGCTCTTGGCCGGCGGCATCGGCATTACGCCACTGCGGGCCATGGCCGAGGCGCTGCCGGCCGACTACGATGCTGTGCTGGTGTATGCGTGCCGGCGCGATCAACGCGCTTTCGCTAGTGAGCTGACCGAGCTGGCCCGCCGCCACCCCAATCTGCGCGTGGTGACGGTGATCGAAGAAGAGGCCGGCCGCCTCAGCGCCGCCCAGCTAGCGCACCTGGTGCCCGATGCGGCCGACCGCGACGCCTACGTCTGTGGCCCGCCGGTCATGGTCGAGGCGATGCGGTTGGTGCTGCTGCAGGTCGGCGTGGCTGAGGCTCGATTGCACTCGGAGCGGTTCGCGTTTTAGGCGGCTGCCTCGCTCTGCCGACTGCTGAGTCTTCTTTGCGCCAATATGTCGTCAATCGTCATCTAGCGACGCCGTACCAATATAACGATTGACGACATATAACTTAAGAACAAACGCGCCGGATGGGTCTCTCTTCAATCAGCAAAGAAATGAGGCCGCTTCTTGTAATCGGCATCCAAGCCCTCAAACAATTCCAATAAGGCCGGATAGTGCGCGATCTTCTCACGCGCAATCGCCATCTTTTCTTCGTATACCGTGCGACTCGGCGGAAACGGCTGGTGGTCAATCGCTGCCATAACTACATAGGGAATTATCTTGTCGAGTGCGTAGACAAAGCAGCTCTCTGGCTCATCAAGCCGTTCGTAGGCGTGAATAGTCTGAGAAACCCAGGGGAAGCTTGCGCCAAAGCGCTGTTCGATAGTAGTGAGGGCCTTTGCCTCCCGCTCAGCTTTGCTGGCATGCTTTTCCACTGCATCCCAAATCGAAGTGTCGCCGGCGTAGACCTCTACCAAATCATGTACCAGCGCATACTGGCTAACTTTGCCTAAATCTAAGGCCGGGTCTAGGCGTTGTGCCAGGGCGCAGCCTAAGGACGCCAGCAGAAAGCTATGCTCGGCGTCATTTTCAAATCGATCCAGCTCCCACTGGAGTTTAATCGTGCGAAAGGTAGTGGCCGCTGGCACCAGGAGGTCGGAGGATAGTCTGACTACGTCATCAGTTAAGGATGAATTCGGCATGTGGCGGGCCTTTCCATAGATATCTTCTAAATGATACCAGTAAGCGCCAATGGGTGTTCTGCTACTGAGCCGGAAATCCGGTGGTGCTGAGTGTGCGCTCGTCGGCCGTGATGGCCAGGGCCTCGTAACCGGGCTGGTCGGCCACAAACTGTAGGCCGGCCGACGCGCCCATGGCAAAGGCGGCGGTGGCGAGTACATCGGCCGTCTCGATGTTGGGGCCGACCACGGTGAGGCTGAGCAGCTGTGGCGCAGCCGGCTGGGCCGTGTGTGGATTGTAGATATGTCGACCGCGCTCGTACACGCCCGAGGTGGCCACGGCGCCGTCGCTGATGGCCAGCTGCCGAGCCAACTGATCCGGCCGGCACGGGTGGCGAATGCCTACCGACCAGGGCCGACCAGCAGCAGTATAGCCGGCCGCCACGATGTCGCCGCCGGCATCGACAAAGAAATGGCGCGCGCCGCCCGCCCGCAGCTGCTCGGCCACCCGCGCGATGGCCCAGCCCTTTACCAGGCCCGACGGATCGAGTTGGCTATCGGGTCGCTGAGCGTCAAAGAAGCCATTGGTGGTAGCCGTGGCGGCCTCACATTTGGCCAATACTTCGCGCAGATCGGCGCTGTAATCGGCCGCAGTTAGAGCGCCCGTGTTCAGTCGACTCACCTCACTATCGGGCTTGTACGTGCTAAAGCGCGCGTCTACCGCCACAAGAGTGGCAAATGCCTCCTCGAGCTGCCGCGCCGCCGGCTGCCCGCCATCCACCAGCGCCACCGTAATCGGCATGCCCATAATGAGGCGAGTGTCGTGGATCACGCGCCGGCCTGGCTCAGCGCCGACTGCAGCGATTGTGCGAAAGCCTGGCTCGTCTGGGTGGCACCCGATACGATATCGACCTGAGCGCTCTGGGTCTTCAGCGCCTCGCTCCTTAGCTGCGGCCCAGCCAAGCTCGAGATCTCACCCGAGCGACCATCCTGCGGCAGCTGCAAGAACTGCACATCCGTTAGCTTGCCGCCGCTGATAACAGCCGACACTTGGACGATGCCATGCTCCATGTCGGTAGCATTGCCGGTGTACGTGCCATCTTTATATGAGGTAGGCGTGGTGCTCGGGGAGCCGCCAGCGGCCGAGCTGCTTGTAGCATTGCTCGGCGTTGTCGTTGGGCTGGTCTGGCCCGTCCGGACAAACCAGAAGATGCCGGCGCCAATAATAATGGCCACAATCGCTACGTAAATCTTCGTCTTCATAATCCCATAATAGAGCCACTTTCTGAGATAAAGCTGTAGATTGGCTCAGGTCGGGGATACATTCAGCTGGTTCTCAGGCGGTTTCCGCTATAATGGCAGCATGAGAATTCTGGTGGTCGAAGACGAACACAAGATCGCGAATGCCGTGGCTCAGGGCTTGCGCCAGGAGTCGTACGCGGTCGACGTAGCCTATGACGCCGAAGACGGCTTAAGCTCGGCCTTAACCGACGAGTACGATCTGATCGTGCTTGACCGCATGTTGCCGGGTCTGATCGAAGGCGTTGATGTATGTAAAGAGGTGCGGGCCAATAATATTCACACACCTATTATCATGCTGACGGCCAAAGACCAGATCCAGGATCGCGTGACTGGCCTTAACGCTGGCGCCGACGACTATTTGGTGAAACCGTTTGCCTTTGAGGAGCTGTTGGCTCGGGTGCGGGCGCTGCTACGCCGGCCGCAAGACGCTCTGGGTAGTACGCTGCAGGCCGCCGACTTGACGCTCGACACCCTAACCTACTCGGTTAAGCGAGGTGGACGCGCCATCGCCCTCTCCAGCAAGGAGTACGCGCTGCTCGAGTACATGCTGCGCAACCAGAATCGCGTTCTTACCAAAAGCAACATCATTGGCCATGTCTGGGACTACGATGCCGACGTATTGCCCAACACGGTTGAGGTGTATATTGGATATTTACGCAATAAAATCGACAAGCCGTTTAAAGGCCCCAATCTCATTCATACGGTCCGAGGCTTTGGTTATAAGTTAGGAACTGAGACGTGAATCATCTGGCGCAATGGTGGAGCAAGACCTCGCCGTCGCTCAAGCTAATGCTGGCCTACACGCTGATTATTATGGTGATCAGCTTGTTCTTTACGGTGGCGCTGTATCGGGTATCGGCCAACCAGCTCTCGACCACGGTCCACCGTGAGTATATTCGCTACCGGGCGTTTCAGTATAATGCCGATGGCGATTTGATGCCGCTGGGCTCGGCTCAGGACGAGATTGATGCGGCGTTGGGCCAGTTGCGGCTGCAGTTAGTGTACTTTAATGTGGTGATCTTGCTGGCGGGCAGCGGCCTGAGCTACTGGCTGGCCAAGCGGACGTTACGGCCGATCGAGGAGGCGCTAGCGGCGCAGACGCGGTTTACGGCCGACGCCTCGCACGAGCTGCGCACGCCGCTGACGGCTATGCAGACCGAGATCGAGGTGGCGCTGCGCGACGCCGGACTGACGCACGCCCAGGCGGTGGCGCTCCTGCGCAGCAACCTGGAGGAGGTGGGCAAACTGCGCGCCCTGGCCGACGGCCTGCTGCGGTTGGCTCGGCAGGCTGAGACGCCGCTGGCGCTCCGGGTGGTGTCGCTGGAGGAGGCAGCCTCGCAGGCCATGAATCAGGTGCTGGCCGTGGCCCAGGCCAAAGGTGTGGCTATCGATAATGAAGTGGGCCAGCTCATGGTGCGCGGTGACCTGCCGAGCCTTAAAGAGCTGCTGGTGATCCTGCTCGACAACGCGGTTAAGTACAGCGACCAGGGCACTACCGTGCGGCTCACGGCGCACCGTCAGGGCAGGCTTGCCAGTCTCGTGGTGACCGACCAGGGCCAGGGTATTCGTGGCTCGGACCTGCCGCACATCTTTGATCGCTTTTATCGCTCCGACTCATCGCGTTCTAAGGTTAAGGCCGATGGCTACGGCTTGGGTCTGTCTATCGCCAAAAAGATCGTCGATCTGCACCAGGGCACCATTGAGGCCAAGAGTGTCTTGGAGAAAGGCACAGTCTTTACGATTCGGCTGCCGCTAGCCGAGGCTTAGGCTGCAGCTGGCGCGCTAGAGCCGCTTCGATCGTTGCAAGATCAAAGTCGCGCAGCACCAGCTGCCAGAACTGCCACAGCACCAGCGCGTCGTCGTAGGCGCGGTGGCGGTGGTCGGCGCGCAGGCCGTGGCGGTCGATAAGGTCTTGCAGTTTGTGGCCGCGCGCCGCCGGATACAGCGCTCGGCTTAGCCGCACGGTGCAGAGCAGTGATGGCCGGAACGTTGCGCCGAGGCGCTCAAATTCAGCCCGCAGAAAGCTGTAATCAAAGTGCACATTGTGAGCTACAAACACGGCGCCATCGAGCAGCTCCGCTACCTTGCCGGCCAATTGGCCGAAGCGCGGCGCCCCCACGGTATCTGCCTGGCGAATTCCCGTAATGCTCGTAATAAAGGCCGGCACGGGCTGCTCCGGATCAACCAGCGACCGAAACTCGGCCACTACTCGTCCAGCCTCCACGCGCACCACGCCAATCTCCAGCACGCGTGATCGCGCCGGGCTGCCGCCGGTAGTCTCGATATCCACGAAAGCCAGCGGCTGTCGCAGTAGGGCAGGGGTCGTCGTTAATGCTCTCCTCATAAAGATGAGCATAGCAGTTCGGCCGTGTTCGGGCCAGCCCTCATGGTGCAGTAATATGCTACCGTAAAGAGCAGGTAAACCAAAGGACAACTATGCCAAGTAAGCTTAAAGTTACCAAAGCAATTATTCCCGCGGCCGGCCTCGGCACCCGCTTTTTGCCGCAGACCAAGGCCATGCCCAAAGAGATGCTGCCGCTCATCGATAAGCCGATTATTCAATATGTGGTGGAGGAGGCGGTGGCGGCCGGTATCACCGATATTATTATCGTAACCGGCGCGCATAAGCGGAGCATTGAGGACCACTTTGATCACCAGTATGAGCTAGAGGCTAAACTTGATCATGACGGCAAAGGCCAGATGGCCGATGAGTTGCGGCGCATCGCCGAGCAGGCTAATTTTGTTTATATTCGCCAAAAAGGGAGTTATGGCAATGGCACGCCGATTCTGAATGCGGCTCATCTGCTGGACGACGACGAGCCGTTCTTGGTGCTCTGGGCCGACGAGATCTTTACCGGCCCCAAGCCGCGGGCGGTGCAGCTGGTGGAGGCGTACGAGCGACTGCAGGCGCCGGTGATCTCGCTGATGCCAATGGCGGCCGAGCGGCTGAGCCACTATGGGGTGCCCAAGGTCGGCCAGGATCTGGGCGACGGCCTGCTCCGGCTCAACCACTTGGTGGAGAAGCCGGCGCCCGGTGCCGCGCCGTCGCAGTACGCCTCGGTGGGCGGCTACATTTTGACCCCGCAGATCGTGAAGCTGCTGGCCGCCGCCCAGCCCGATGCCACCGGCGAGATTTATCTCTCGGCCGCCATCGACCAGCTGGCTCGCACCGGCGCCGTGTACGGCCAAGTCTTGGACGGCACCTGGCACGACACCGGCAATAAGGCCAAGTACCTGGAGTGCATCGTGGAGATGGCGCTGGCCAGCGAGGAGCTGGGGCCGCAGTTTCGGGATTATTTGCGAGATAAATTGGCGAAGGAGTAGGCGCTACTCGTATCGCAACGCCTCCACCGGATTCAGCCGCGCCGCCCGAAAAGCCGGGTACAGGCCGGCCAGCATGCCGATAATCGTGGTGGCGCCGATGACGGCCGCGATTAGCCACAGCGGCAGGCCAATGATGTTTTTGGCCTGAACGCTGCCGGCCAGCAGCTGGCGGTTGATCAAAATATTGGCCACGTAGGTGAGGCCATAACCGGCCGCCACGCCCACCACGCCGCCCAAACAGCCCAGCAGGCCGGCCTCAATCGTAAAGAGCCGGCGGATGGTGGCACGAGTGGCGCCGCAGGCTCGCATCACGCCGATCTCGCGAGTGCGTTCTAGGATTGCCATCACCATGGTATTGACCACGCCGATGGCCGCCACT
Organism: Candidatus Saccharimonadia bacterium; assembly: GCA_035479295.1. Classification (GTDB taxonomy): domain Bacteria; phylum Patescibacteriota; class Saccharimonadia; order UBA4664; family UBA4664; genus JARIHM01. Next base: position 12,936 of record DATIIV010000009.1, read on the forward strand.
GCCAGTGCGATACCACCGATGCCGCCCAGTACCAAGCTGATGATGTTAAAGATCTGCAGTTGGGCCTGAATAAAACTCTCGGCGTCGGCCGCTCCCACGCCCAGCTTGCGAATGCTGGCTGCCACGGCGGCCGCGTTGGCCGGGGTGGCAGCCTTGGCCGTTAGGGCATCGTAGCCGTTTGTGGCCAGCATGTCCGTTACCACCAGCGTAAAGTGTGGCTGCGGGTTACAAGGACCATGGCTGCCTTGGCACTCGGCCTGCTGAGCCTGGCGGTCGGCGTCGGTCTGCTGGTACATCTGTTGCTCGTTCATTTGACGCACCCAGGCTAGGGGCGCTCGCACCGAGGCCGACTGGCTGGTCGCATCGCTAACGCCCACCACTGTAGCGGTGAGGGTGGTAGACGTACCGGCCCGCGGGCCATTATGGTCGCCCGGCTGGTTGGAAGGCGGGGTAATAACGGCACCCACGCCCTGGTACCAGGTGCGGCTCAGTAGCTGAACGGGCTGGCCGATGAGGTCGCCGTAGTGGCCCTTAAAGCCCCATTTGTCGGCATAATCCGAAGTGACGGTAACTACGCCAGTAGTGTCATTACTGCTAATATCGCGGCCGACCAACATGGTGTTGGTAAGGATACCGTTGGCGTCATAGCCGACGATCTGGTTGAGGCTCAGCTTAGGTGTGCCATTATAAATGATGGCCTCAAAGGCGCCGGCGCTCAATCGCCGGGCCACGCCGGTTACGTGCGGCAGCGCTTTGATCTTATTTACCAGGTCGTCGCTCAATTTAACGCAGCTGTCGCAGCTATTGCCGCCGCCGGAATTATCGTTGAACTTGGTGAGATCGGTCTTGGACGACACCGCCACCTGCTGCAGCGTACCATTGGCCGAGAACTGGCTAATAAAGAAGCCCTTGGCGCCGGTTACCAAGGCTAGCATGATGGTGACGCTGGTGGCGCCGATCACTACCGCAAAGATGGTGAGGATTGAGCGCAGTTTTTGCCGCTGCAGGTTGCGCAGGGCGGTGGTGATCAGGTCGATGGCGCGCATACTACTTGGTCCTTTCGGTGAGGCGGCCGTCTTTGATGTGCAAGATGCGATCAGCCATAGCGGCTACGGTGAGGTCGTGGGTGATGATAATGAGTGTAATGCCGTCGGCGTTAAGCCGTTTGAGGACCTTCATAATCTCGCCGCCGCGTTCGGAGTCGAGGTTGCCGGTGGGCTCATCGGCAATGATAATGCTGGGCTTATTGGCCAGCGCCCGGGCAATCGCTACGCGTTGCCGTTGGCCGCCGGACAGCTCGGTGGGCCGGTGGCGCAGGCGCTCGCCCAGGCCCACGGCCTCCAGGCACTCCTTGGCCCGAGCCCGGCGCGGTCCGGCATGCATGCGGGCCAGTGTTAGGGGCAGCATTACATTCTCGAGCGCGGTGGCGTTGGGCTGCAGGTTAAACGATTGAAACACAAAGCCAATGGCTTGGTTGCGATAGGCCGACAGTTGGCGATCATGGGCCTGGGCCAGGTTAAGGCCATCCACCGTAACGCTGCCACTGTCGGGCATATCGAGGCCGCCAATAATGTTGGCCAGCGTAGACTTGCCCGAGCCCGATGGGCCGGTAATGGCGATGAACTCGCCGGGTGTAATGGTTAGGCTTACATCGTCCAGCGCATGCAGCGTCTCGTCGCCCATGCGGTAAGTTCGCGTTACATGGTTTAACTCGACGCTGACGGACATGGCTGCTCTCCTCTGGTTAGTATAAGCATAAGCGTTTCTTCAGAACAACAACAGCCCCGCATCACATTTGACGTCGAGGCCATAGGTCTGGCTTTCTGGTCGTGGTAGAATGCAGCCATGCAGCAGCGTTTAGCCAATTTTAGCGTCGAGACCGATGAGCTGGTTTTGCTGGAGTTCAGCGACGGCCAGGAGCGGCGCGTGCGCGTGCGGCACCTCGGCCAGGTCCTTGCCAGCGCCGATCTCAAGCGAGTGAACGCAGCGCTTAAGCTCCGCCATGACTTCCTTAAGACCCACCTCCCTAAGGCCAGTTTGGCGGTAGTGCTGGTGGGTGGGTTATTAGCGCTGCTCCTCACCAACCAACGGGCGGTGGCGCGGTTGATGAGCCCGGACGGCCTACCCGGTGCCACGGTATCGCACGACGAGATCGCCGGAGCGGTGGCGCCCCGCGTGCTGCCCGAATCGCCGGCGCCCTCCGTGGCTATGCCGGCTCGGCTCCGGCTGGGGAGCGCCTCGCATTTGGTGGTGCTAGCCGCGGCCGCTCAGGCGCCTACGCCTGCCGCCACCGAGCAGGTGGCGCCCCTGCTCGACGCCGTCACGGTGACGGCCCTCGCGCCGGCCGACCAGGATACTCAGCCGGTTAAGCCGGCTGCGGGGGCAACGTTAACCAGCTTACCCCAGCCTACGCCAGCCCCCAGCCCTAAGCCCGTGCCGGCGCCTACCGCTACGCCCGCTCCCGGCCCGAGCACCCGGTCCGAACCGCCGACTATCCCCTAGCTCTTGCCACGTTTGCTATAGTTGAGGCAAGGAGACCCTACTTATGAGCCATATCAAAATTTACTCCACATCCTGGTGTGCTTTCTGTAAGGCCGAAAAGGAATTTCTCGATCAAAAGGGGGTGACGTACGAAGACGTTAATGTCGAAGAAGACCAGGCGGCCGCGCAAGAGATGGTCAAATTAACCCAGCAGATGGGCGTGCCGGTGACACGCATCACTCACGATGACGGGAGTGAGGTGGCTATCGTTGGCTTTGACCGCGACCGCCTGGTTCACGAGCTTAAGCTAGCCTAGATCGTATCGCGGCGAAAGGCTCGCACCAGCGATAGCAGAATAATGGCGCCCAGAATAGCCGTGAGTAGGCTGCCGAGGTTAAAGCCGCCGTTTACCGACACGCCCAGTAGTTGTAACACCAGGCCACCGATAACAGCGCCGATCACGCCGACTATCACATTCATAACGCCGTTAACCTGTGCGTTAGTGCCGGTAATCATGGACGCGATCCAGCCGGCTAGCGCCCCCAAGACGATCCAAGTAATGATTGTCCAGAGCATACTCCACCTCCTCTAGTACTTATCCTTAATTCCATCTGCATCATACGCGCCGTCCAAGGGTGCCGGTAATGGTCGAAGTTCCAATAGATTACGACTAAGTCTCGCTCCTCTTAGTAGAATGTCTAAACGATCTGATTTCACCCAGGTTATGCTATAATTAAGCCCGAAATTAACTGCAGGAACGAACATGAAGGAACTTACCGCCGGCCAGCAGGCACCTGAGGTTATTAACGTGGTGATCGAGATTCGCCGGGGTGAGCGCAACAAGTACGAGATGGACAAAGATACCGGCTACCTTACGCTCGATCGCGTGAACGCCACCATGCTGGGTTACCCGACTGACTATGGCTACGTGCCGCAGACCCTGTGCGACGACGGCGACCCGCTCGATGCGCTGCTCATCATCGATGAGAGTGTGCCGCATGGCGTGTGCGTGCCGGCCCGGCCGATCGGTGTGTTGCGCATGGTGGACGCCGGCGAGGGTGACGAGAAGCTCATTTGTGTGCCGGCCGACGACATCACCAAAGACCACCTGCAAGATCTGGCCGACCTTGGCCCGGAGTTCCCGCGCATCGTCGAGCACTTCTACTCACACTACAAGGACTGGAAGAAGGGCTGGAAGGGCGCCGAGGTCAGCTTTAACGGCTGGGGCGACGCGGCCGCGGCTAAGCAAGTGGTGCGCGACTCGATTGAGTTGTACCAGGGGCAAAAGTAGCCCACGAATTAAGCTCTTTAGAGCCTTAGCCTAAAAATGTACAACGGCCGCCGAATCCTCTAGGACCCGGCGGCCGCGTTGTGCGAGCACAGTTGATTTAGGGCGCGTTGGCCTTGGTTGCTATGCTTGCTTGAGCAACCTGTAGCTGACGCTAGCCAGGAACCAGGTTGCAAAAGCAGTGGCTTCGATGCACATGAACGTGCTCGCCGCCGGTATGTCGGCGTAGAGAATGCCGCGAGTCCAGGCGGACGGTGGCAGCAGGTAGATCACTAGGCTCATTATTGCAGCAGCCGTGACCGGTAGAGCGGGAGGCGGCTTCGGCAGATCCGTGGCTCGGCGTAGCCACGAAAAGTAGAGAGCAGCCAGTATAAATACCACTACGCCCTCGAGGGCACTTTTCAGCCCAACCTCACCTATAGTCAAAAGAGTAAGGCCCTGGGTCACTGCTGTCAGCATCAGTCCCCCGGCCAGGCTGGTGAACCCCGCCAGTAAGCCGAGGAGTAGAGCCTGGCGGCTGGAGTGAACGAGTTCCGATCGTTCCACGCTTGTCCTTTTCGAACTCAGTAGTCGCGTTGAGGCCACCCAGCTGAGCTGGAGGCCGGTGATCTGGCGCCCGCGCAGTGTCGCAAGCTCATTTACAATATTCGGCTTGCTCCAGCCTGTCAACGGCGTTTGAGGCAAGTACGCACCTGGATGAGTACTTGGATTACTACAATAACGGCCGCCAGGTCGTGAGACCTGGCGGCCTTGTGACAAAGGCCCCTACAGCTGCTGGGGCTTCGGCTCGGGGCCGGCATTGAACTTGAACTGCACCGTGGTCAACCGTCCGGCCGACCAGCGCACCTGCCACGCCAGCTGGAGAGGGGGCGAGTCGGAGAAAATGGCGCTCAGGAGCAACCCCATTAGGGCGGCGCTGACGACCATCCAGCCGAGATCCGTCAGGGTCAGTGTCTGCGTGAGCGCCCCGACCACCAGCCGGCATGCATGGTAGATCAGCGCCATGGTCCAGCCGAACTGAGCTCCGGTAACATGGAGCTCGCCACCCTTCGACTTCATAAGAATCCTTCCGTAGCCTGGCCTGCGTAACGCAAGCTCATTTAAGATAGCCAGCGGTTTGACGGCTGTCAATGGCATTCATGTTTGGTACTCACACGGCGGATCAAGCGGATGCTTGATCGGTCATGTGGGTGCCGGACGACGCAGGGCGTCGTCCGGCGATGGAGCCGGCCGAAGTTCGGCCGGCTCACGCCCCGTTCTGCTGGGACCTGGGTCCGCCGGCCGGTCGGGTGGCGCGCCGCCGGCGAGGCGGCGGCTGGTCGGCGGCGGCGCTCGGCTTGGCGTCGGCCGCCTTGCCCTTGCCCAAAACCGCTAAAGCTTATATGGTTAAGGCAATAAGAGGGTAAAACCAAAATTATGTCCTACAATGTTGCAATTAACGGCTTTGGGCGGATCGGCCGGAACGCTTTTAAGATCGCCATGAACCACCCGGAGCTCGAGGTGGTGGCTATTAATGACCTGACCGACACCAAGACGCTGGCCTACTTGCTCAAGCATGACTCGAACTACGGCTTGTACCACGAAGAGGTCGGCTCGGACGATCAGAACTTAATCGTCGGCGGCAAAAAGATCCGCGTAATTGCCGAGAAAGATCCGGCCGCATTGCCATGGAAGGACCTGAAGGTCGACGTGGTGATCGAGAGCACCGGCCGCTTTACCAAGGGCGAAGACGCCAAGAAGCACCTGGACGCCGGCGCCAAGCGGGTGGTGATCTCGGCCCCGGCCAAGGGTGACGACGTGGGCACGTTTGTGATCGGTGTTAACGAGGAGGCGCTCGGCGCCGACGACGGCATTGTGTCCAACGCCTCGTGCACCACCAACTCGATCGCGCCGCTGGTGGCCATTATCGACCAGAAGTTCGGCATCGAGAAGGCCATTATGACCACGGTGCACAGCTACACCGCCAGCCAGGCGCTGCAAGACGCGCCCAACAAAGACCTGCGCGAAGGCCGCAACGCCGCCGAGAACATCGTGCCGACGACCACCGGCGCCGCCACGGCCGCCGCTAAGGCTTACACGCCGCTGGCCGGTAAGTTCGACGGCATGAGCGTGCGCGTGCCCACTCCGGTCGTCAGCCTGAGCGACATCGTGATGGTTATTAAGCGCGATGTAACGGTGGAGGAGGTCAATGCGGCTCTCACCAGCGCCAGCAAAGAGCCGCGCTACCAAGGCATTCTGGATGTGAGCGACGAGCCGCTTGTGAGCTCGGATTACATTGGCAACCCACACTCCAGCATCGTCGACCTAGCGCTCACCAAGGTAGTCGGCGGCAACTTGCTAAAGGTGGTGGCCTGGTACGACAACGAGTGGGGCTACTCTAACCGGCTGGTCGAGACGGTGATCAACGCCGGTAAGACGATTTAATCTGCTACACTAAGCCATATGAAAATATTTATTGGGGCCGATCACGCAGGTTACAAATTAAAGATGATGGTGAGTGAGCACTTGCACCACAAAGGCTACGAGGTGGTGGACGTGGGCGCCAAAACGCTCAACGACGAGGACGATTATCCGCGCTACGCCTACAGCGTGGCCGGCAAGATCCTCGGCGGCGATGACGATGACCGGGGTGTGCTGCTGTGCGGCTCGGGCCAGGGCATGAGCATGGCGGCCAATCGGGTCAACGGTGTGCGGGCAGCGCTAGCCTGGAGCGTGGAGTCGGCCACCGCCGCCCGCGAAGACGACAATGCCAATGTACTGGTGCTGCCGGCTCGGTTCGTCAGCGAGTACGCCGCGCTGGAAATGATCGACGCCTGGCTAGAGGCTAAATTTAAGGCCGATCCCAAGTACCAGCGCCGGTTGGATGAGCTAGAGCAGCTGTATGGCTAGTGTCGCGCCGACCATTAACGCCATGACCCCCGACGATTACGCTCGCCGCATTAATAATGTAAAGGGCTTTGCTAAGCGCTTGCACATCGATGTGGGCGACGGCGTCTTTACCGATGTGAAGACGGTGGGGTTGAGTCAGGTCTACGATATCGACGGCGTGCCGTTTGACCTGCACCTGATGATGACGCACCCCGAGAGCCAGCTCGAGAACATTTGCTCGCTGCAGCCGCAACTGGTGATTACGCACTTTGAGGCGCCGTTTGATCGCGAGGAGTTCTACAAGGAGCTGCGGTCGGTTGATATTCGCGTGGGCATGGCTATAAATGTAGAGACTACCATTGAGCAGGTGCGCGATATTCTGCCGACCATCGACCATTTGGTGGTGTTTACCGGTAAGCTCGGCCACAATGGCGGCGAGTTTCGGGCCGATTGCCTGGAGAAGATCGCGCAGGCCCGGGCCATCAATCCGGAGCTAGAGATCGCCGTGGATGGCGGCGTGAATCAAGAGACCGGCCGGCTGGCGGTAGAGGCCGGCGCCAACCTGCTCGATGTTGGCTCGTTCATTCACGACGCCGACGACCCCGAGATCGCTTATGTGGCGGTGGCGGCGATTGCCGAAGGGGCGTCGTAGCGATTACGGGGGCTGACTCGATTGGTTTTTGATCAATCGGGCTCGCCAAGTTGGCTAATTCCAGTTATGCTTGAGATATGACGCACCGCGAACTCGAACTCATGGCCAACGACATTCGCCAGGATATCATTAAGATGCTGGTGGAGGCGGGCAGCGGCCACAGCGCCGGGCCGCTGGGTATGGCCGATGTCTTTACGGCGCTCTACTTTGAGGTGCTTAACCATCGGCCCAAGCAGCCCGATTGGCCCGAGCGCGACCGGCTCTTCCTGAGTAACGGCCACATTGTGCCGGTGCGTTACGCTACCATGGCGCGGGCCGGCTACCTGCCACTGAGCGAGCTAGCGACGCTGCGCAAGTTTGGCTCGCGGCTGCAGGGCCACCCCGAGCGGCTGCGGCTGCCGGGGCTCGAGAGCACCAGCGGTCCGCTCGGCAGTGGGCTTAGTCAGGCCTCGGGCTACGCACTGGCGCTGCGCCTGGACCATTCGCGCAGCCGGGTCTACTGCATCACCGGTGACGGCGAGCTCGATGAGGGCCAGAACTGGGAAGCCATCATGTTTGCGGCCAAGAATAAGCTAAGCAACCTGACGGCCATCGTCGACCGCAACAACATCCAGATCGACGGCCCGACCGAGCGCGTCATGCCGCTGGACGATCTGGCGGCCAAGTGGGCGGCCTTTGGCTGGCACGTCATCGAGATCGACGGCCACAACATGCAGGCTATTATCGCGGCCTGCAATCTGGCTAAGGCCATCGTGGAGCGGCCCACCGTTATTATCGCCCACACCATTCCGGGCAAGGGCGTCGATTATATGGAGTACGACTACCATTGGCACGGTAATCCGCCCGGCACGCTCGAGACGCCCGGAGCGCCGCCGAAGGCAGACCAGGCCAAAGTTGCTCTGCACGAGTTGCGAACGTTAGGCGGCCGTATTCGCGGCGAGCACGAATAATCGTACACTTGCATTATCGGCCTTTGTTCGGTATATTGCAACCCGGGCACACGATATACTAAGGCAAAGGGGCAGATATGGCGACGGTTGATTTCACGCTAGACGATGTTAGACAAGTAGTCGAGGAGGTGGTCGACGAGCGGCTCGAGGTACGGCTCGATGAGCGGTTTAAGGCCGAGCGTCAGCATACGCGTCAGTTGATGTATGAAGTGGCGCGGGAAGTGGTGCGTAGCGAGCTTGAGGTCTACGACGAGCAGCTCAAAGAGTTTCTGACCTTCCACTTTGGCCAAATTTATCCCCGGCTCGACCGCATCGAGTATGAGGTTCGTGGCCTAAAACAAGTGGTGCGCAAGCATTCGGCCGATATCGCCGAGTTGCAAGTGCGGGCGGCTCATTAGCGATGAGGCGTGGGGCTGCTATCGCAATCGCTATCATTATACTGGCAGCCATGGGTGTGGGCGTGGCGCTGACGGTGGGGCAGATCCAGTCCGATCATAATCGCACAGCCTTCGATCGGGCCTATCGGGCTCAGGCACTAGGTGCGCCGTTTATGCCGTCTAGCCAGAGCTGGGAGGCCGACGGCCAGGTGGGTGGCCACGGCGATTGGAAGTACGTGTATCGGGCGAACGTGTCGGGTCCGGCGGCGGTGGCACAGTTGCAGGCGCAGCTAGGCCACGGCGGCTACCAGGTTAAGCAGTCCCGGCCCGATGTGATCGGGGCGCAGACCGCTACGCTCTATCGTGACTTAATCACGGGTGGCGTTAGCCTGCAGGTGGATGTGGCGCCCGACTCGGCTCAGCCCGGCGCTAGCTATGCGGCTGGGCCGGTTGAGGTAGTAGTGCGCGTGGGCCAGCTTAATTAATGATTAATCGGCCTCTCTTTCGAGCCATAAGCGTTTTGCGTTCTCGGACGTGGCGCCGTATCATAGGGCTATGATTGATACGCACATGCACCTCAACCCCGACCTGCTATCGCCCGAAATCAAGCAGGAGCCGATTCGGACCGGCTTTGGGCGGGGGCTAGTGGCGGCCGGCGAGGCCAACGCCAATGTGGTGGCGCTCTGTGCTGACCTGACCGACTCCACCAAGATGGGCGATTTTGCTAAGAGCTTCCCGGACCGGTTCGTGGAGATCGGCGTGGCCGAGCAGAATCTCGTTACGGTGGCGGCCGGCATGTCGCTGGCCGGCAAGATTCCGTTTGCCAGTAGTTACGCGGCGTTTTCACCGGGCCGTAACTGGGAGCAGATTCGTACTACTATTTGCCTTAATGAAGCCAATGTTAAGATTGCCGGCTCGCACGCTGGGGTGAGCGTGGGGCCCGACGGCGCCACCCACCAGATGCTCGAAGACATCGCGCTGATGCGGGTGCTGCCCAAGATGACGGTGATCGTGCCGTGCGACGCGGTTGAGGCCGAGAAAGCCACGCGCGCGCTGGCTAGTCACGTGGGCCCAGGCTACATTCGGCTGGCGCGCGAAAAGTCGCCGGTGATGACGACCGATAAGACGCCATTTGCGCTGGGCAAGGCTCAGGTGCTGCGTACCGGTGGCGACCTCACCATCGTGGCCTGTGGCACTATGGTTTACTACGCGCTGATGGCGGCTGAGGAGCTATCGGTCAAGCATAAGATCGAGGTGGAGGTGATTAATGCCGCCGTCATCAAGCCGCTCGACACCGTCACCATTGTGGCCAGCGCTCGCAAGACCGGCGCCGTACTCACGGCCGAAGAGGCCCAGATCGCCGGCGGCTTGGGCGGCGCTGTGGCCGAGACCCTGGCCGAGCATCATCCTGTGCCAATGGCCCGTCTGGGCATGCAAGACCGGTTTGGCGAGAGCGGCAAACCCGAGGAATTATTAGAGCATTTTGGTCTCACTACGCCGGGCTTTGTGGCCAAGGCGTTGGAGCTAATGGAGCGCAAGGCCGCCGCTTCCTAGGCCCCGGTCTATGCGAAGGGCCCGGCCCCGCCGCATTAGATGCGATTGGGGTCGGGCCCGGTGTTGCTCGCTCAGTCGATGGTCGGATCTAGGCCGGCGGCCTCCCGGATGGCGGCGACGACCTGGGTGACCTCGGTGGTCACGGCGAGCGTGGCCGCGGCCGGGTCCAGAATGGACGCCATCAGCTGGCGGAGCGTGGCCGGATCGGTCGGGCCGGTGGCGGTGAGCCGGAGTATGGCACAGCGCTTGACGGCGCCGACCTTGCGGGCTTCGAGCTCGGTGTATGGGTCCGACTGGACCTCGACCGTCAGGTAGCCGCCGTTGACGGGCTGGCGTCGGCTGGTGATCCGGACAAGCGTCGTGGGCACCCAGTGCTGCGGCTCCAGGTTGATCAGGGCGCCGTCGCTACAGGTGCGCCGGATTTCGTACTCGGCCTCGTCGGCACCGAAGTGCCTCATCAGCCGGGAGACGAACTCGCCCCAGGCTACGTCGTCCGCCAGAGCGAATCGGCTGTTGGTCGGAGTGAGGCCGGGGATGTCACGGCAGAGCTTCAGGAAAGGGATCATGATCGCGCCTTTCGAGCGGTGGGACCGAGCAAGTCAAGGACAACGCGGCGGAGCGGTTGGAGCCGCATTGCAACGTATATTGTATTGCTATATAAGTTCGCTTTAGTCAAGTTTTCGGACTTGAGTTCCACCCCGAAGTGCAACAACCCTGAAATAAATGCGGACACCGTATCTGTAAACTGGTAGTTGGAAGACTTCCAAGTAAACAGGAGATTAACGGTGTCCTACACCCATCTTACCCGCGACCAGCGGGTTGAGC
>DATIIV010000010.1:0-40883 GCA_035479295.1 Candidatus Saccharimonadia bacterium
ACTGCTGGCTTTGGAAGCTACTCTCTGGTGTGCGAGAAAACGAATAGACGCCTCCCTAGGAATTATTTGTAGACCTCCACACCAGTTATGATTATCCCACATCGTGTGAGTGGGATGGGTTTAATATACGAGGAATTATTAGCTCTATGCTACGCTTTGAGCATATGACAGAGGCAGAGGCTGGCCAGCCTGAAACCAATCAGAATCAGTCAGGACAATCGGCGGCTTTAAGCAAGGACTTAATGGCAATTGTGGAGCAACGCCGCAATCAAAAGGCTAACGTAGCCGGTGCCCGAGACGCCATCGTGGTGGCCGGTTCGACCGAGTACAACGCGGCCGAACGCCAAAAGGAGCTCGACAAAGACCCGCCACGGGCATCGTGGAGCAGCACTACCAGCCGGCCGGTGGCTGCAATGTGACTATTCTAGGAACCGAGCACCGCTACGAACCCAATAATCCCGAGATTCAGCACCGCAAAGGGACGGCTGGGGCCGTACCAGCAGGGTCCAACTAAGTTCTAATCTTGGAGGGCCTGCATATTGGCGTGGCCGGCAGCAAAGCTTAGGGCAGCTGGGTGGAGCACCCACCTCGCGTAGTCAGGCCATGGCCCTGGCGGAGACTCAGCAAGCCGAAATGGACCAAGAGCTACCAGCTATTATCGACCAGCTTAACGCCGGGTTCCAGCGGCTCAAGCCGGCTTTTGGCACAACCTTTGCGGCTTAACTCAAACGTACTGACGGCCCGATGAAGTTGCGTAAATGAACGCAAGCTCATCGGGCCGTTTAGGGCACGGTAGCTGGAGAGCGGGCTACTTGCCGGGCTTGGCCGGCGGCGGGTAGACACTGGTGTTCCAGCTGCTGGGGGCGAAGCCCTTCTCGTCTCCGCGCATGACCGGTAGCCTCACTTCTTCTTGGGGTCGGGGACGTTCAGGTCCCAGCTGCTGGGGGCCGAGCTGGTGTGGCTGCGCCCGAGCGCGTGCGGGTCGGTGCGACCGATGAAGCTGCCATAGTTGGTCATGGTGTAGTCACCTCCTTCGCAAGAAGGTCTAGGTTGTAGAGCGCAAGCGCCTGAGAGTTCTGACGCTGGCCCCACAACATCAAGGCCTTAGTGTAACATGAATTTAATAATTGCGCTAGCGTTTTACCTTGATGCTCTAACGCTTGGTAAAACCAGGGTTGGTATGCTAAAGTTGAGTTCAATATGCGGGTGTAGCACAGTGGTTAGTGTTCCTGCCTTCCAAGCAGGCTACGTGGGTTCGAATCCCTCCACCCGCTCCAGAAATTATACGTCCAATTAACGTAAAAGCTCGGCAGAGTACCCCAGAAAGCACTCTGCCGAGGGATCATAAGGCGCCCGAGCCGGGCGGTGGTTAGTGCTGCTCTTGATCGTCGGGGGTTGGAGTGGTGTCCTCGGGGGTCAAGTCGTTGGCCTTTTCTTCCGGCCGCCTGGATGTCTTAAACGGCCAACCTCGGGGCTCCGGGAATGGCTTGGGTTTGCGCTCAGGATCCCCGGGGACGCTAAAAACATCTCGTGTATTCATGCTGACCTCGTTGTATGAGCGACTTCTATGGCTTTAGCTTGGCGCCGTGGCGCTTCATCATATAAAGCCAACTATAGAATTAAAACAGCTGAAATAACGTCGCCATAGGCAAAATGCCAAAACCTACCGCTAGCCGAAACCGTTCGATCCTGCTAGTATGGGTGGGCAACGCGCCCCTGTAGCTCAGCTGGATAGAGCAGTGGACTTCTAAGCCATCGGTCGCAGGTTCGAATCCTGCCGGGGGCACCAGAAATAATAACCAATCAAAAAGAGACCGCCCAAGGCGGTCTCTTTTTGGTCTTTAGCTAACGAAAGCTTAGCGCAGCGTCTCTTTGAGGCGCTTACCAGCACGGAAGCGAGGCATGGCCATCTCGGGGATTTGAATCTCGGCACCGGTCTGCGGGTTAACGCCACGGCGCGCCGCTCGCTTGCCCAAATCAAAGGTACCAAAGCCCGTAATAGAAACCTTCTCGCCCTTGGCAACGGTTCGCTCAACGATATTTACGAACGTACTGAGCGTCTGCTCGACTTGGCGTTTGGTGGTATTCGTCTCGGCCGCCAAAGTCTCGATTAACTGTTGCTTTGTCATCCAATACTCCAGGTTACATCACTACTCTACCAGAGGCTTGAGATAGGTAAAGGCTAGAATTCTACAAATTTTATGATCTGTTGGACGGCCTTTGCTTGGCCAGATGCACCATTCGTCTCTATTAGAAGCCCACAGAACCACATGCGGCCGCCGGTTTCGAGCTCATTGCGACTCGGCTGGTCGGTAAGCCAGCGTTTAACGATAACATCGGTTTTGACGCCTAAGCAAGAATCATGCGAACCAACCATGCCAACATCGGTAATGTGGGCGGTGCCGCCGGGCAGCAGTTTGGCGTCGGCCGTGGGCACATGCCAATGGTCGCCGACTACAGCGGTGACGCGGCCATCGAGGTACTGGCCAATCACTAGCTTCTCGCTGGAGAAGTCGCCATGAAAGTTGACGATGCGGGCGGCGTAGGGGTCGGCCTTGGTCTCCTCGAGAATGGCGTCGACCACTTTGAGCGGGTTATCGATATCAGCGGGGAAAGCGCCGACGATCTGACCGAGCAGACTAATAACCTGGATCTTGCCGAACGGCGTCTCGGCCACTTTGTAGCCGCGGCCTGGCGTACCGGCCTTGTAGTTGGCTGGGCGAATGACAGGCTTGGCCGGGTCCTCGAGCCAGGGAATGATCTCGGGCCGGTGCAGCGTCCAATTACCGCCGGTGAAGAAGTCGACTCCGGCCTCCAGCATCTCTTGGGTGTGGTTAATAGCCATGCCCTTGCCATGACTGAGATTTTCGCCCTGTGCCACCACAAAATCGACGCCGTATTCGCGCCGCAGTTCGGGCAGCAGCTGTTTTATCACCTGCCGGCCGACCTTACCCATAATGTCGCCCGTGTAGAGAATCTTCATAATTATGAACCGAGTATGAGGGAAGCAGCGCGCGAGGTCAACTTAAGATGGCGAGCAGCTTGCTCAGCGTGATCACTTAGCAAACTCGATGGCGCGTGTCTCGCGGATAACATTAACCTTGATAACGCCGGGATACTTAAGGGTAGCCTCGACTTTGATAGCGATATCGCGCGCCATTTTAATGGCTTGCAGGTCATCGACGCGCTCGGGCTGAACGATAATGCGCAGTTCGCGGCCAGCCGAGATGGCATAGGATTTGTGCACGCCCGGGAAGGTGTTGGCCAGGTTCTCGAGCTCGGTCATGCGCTTGGCGTAGTTTTCCAGAGTGTCGCCGCGGGCACCGGGCCGGCCGGCGCTCAGTGCATCGCAGACGCGCACTACCAGGGCTTCGGGCGTGGTGGCCTCCACATCATCGTGGTGAGCCTGAATAGCGTGCACGATGGCCTCGTCCATGCCGTACTTGGCGGCCAAATCGGCGCCGATGTGGTGGTGGCCGCCCTCCACCTCGTGGGTAACGGCTTTGCCGATGTCATGGAGCAGGGCGGCCGTCTTGGCCACGCGCACATCGGCACCGATCTCCTTGGCGATCATGCCGGCCAAATGCGCCATCTCAATCGAGTGCTTGAGCACATTCTGCGAGAACGAGGTGCGAAACTTGAGCTGCCCCAGCAGCTGGATGAGCTCGGCCGGCACGCCCACCACACCGGTCTCTTTAAGCGCCTTTTCGCCGGCCTCTTTTACCTGCTTATCGATGTCGGTTTTAGCCTTGGCCACAACTTCTTCAATACGACCCGGATGAATACGGCCATCGGAGAGGAGGCGCTCGAGCGCTACCCGAGCCACCTGCCGTCGCATCGGGTCAAAGCTAGAGAGCACGATGGCGCCGGGTGTCTCATCGATAATGACGTCAACCCCCGTGGCTCGCTCCAGCGACTGAATATTGCGCCCCTCTTTGCCAATCACGCGCCCCTTTAGCTCATCGCTCGGCAGCGCCACAGTGGTGATGGTTCGCTCAGCGGTCTGCTCGGAGGCCATGCGCTCCATGGCCTCGGCGATCACGAGGCGGGCACGCTCTTCGGCGTCTTCTTTGGCATCCGCCTGCAACTTAGCCACTAGTTTCACCAGGTCAGACTTGATGTCGCGCTCGGTCATCTGCATGAGCTTGGCACGTGCTTCGTCTTTGGATAAACTCGCGATCTTCTCCAAATTTTCCTGTTGCTTGGCGCGAATGCCCCGCAGATCTTCCTTGAGGAGCTCAAGATCAGCTTCATGCTTACGCAACTTCTCTTGACGCTTATCGAGTTCTTCCATCTTCTGGTCAAGGTTGCTTTGGCGCTGCAGTAGTTGGCGCTCGGTAGCGGCCAGCTGCGAGCGGCGCTCAGCCTCCTCGCGCTTAGCCGCTTCAGCTGCCTTAAGCGCCTCGGATTTGGCCTCCAAAGCCGTTTCTTTAGCTTTCGCCTGAGCCTCGTCGAGAATCTTTTGAGCTTGATGTGACGCCGAATCGGTACGGCGCTTCCCCATCACATAGTTGTATGAATAACCGGCCGCCCCGCCAAACAGTACGGCACCGAGCAAAAGAGGGATCATAAAATTGTCCTAGGGCCAAGCGGATCATACAGTAACTAGAAAAGAATCTACCGAGAGTGGCCAATATCAGATAATACGAAGACTAGTTCATATTAAACGGGAGTTTTTGGACTGAGTCAAGCTTTGGGTCTGGTGATGTGGGCTTCGGCGCCATAATGCGGCAGTGCAATCTGGCCAGGTTGAGCCCCCTTTAGCTGTTGCAAACCATCCTTGAGCCAACCCTCTCCTTGTGTGCCCAGGATCGGGATCTTAAGGCTCTCCGCCAAGGCATTGGCTACCGTATGGCCGATACGTAAGGAGGTGAACGAGCCTGGGCCACTAAAGATAACCAAGCCTGTTAGATCCTGGAGTTCAATTGCTCGCTCCTGTACGACTGCCATGATCTGTGGCAGCAGCTCATCCGACAACGCCCGACCGCTTTCGCGCACACTAACCGGTTTGGGCGGTTGCGTCGATCCTTCGTCGATAAGCCATAGGCGGCTCGTCGCATCAGCTGTTTGAAGAGCTAGAATCATCCCTGTAATCCCTGCAGGAGCCGCCGAGAGATTGGTCCTGCGGCCTCAAATACCAGCCGCCGACTAGTCTCACCCACTACTTCCAGCTCAATCCGAAGCCGGTCGGTCGGCAGCTCCTTGCCCAATACTCCTGCCCACTCAATTATGGTAACCACTCCCAGCGCGCCCATATTCTCGGTCACCTCCCGGCCAACAATGCCACTACTCTGCAGCCGATAAAGATCGTAGTGATGAAGCTCAAGACCTGACTTCAGCGGATAAATCTGGCTCAGGGTAAACGTGGGGCTCGTAACTTCACCGTGGTAACCGAGGCTATGCGCTAACCCCTGGACGAACGTGGTCTTGCCCCCGCCGAGATCGCTGCTGAGCTCGATCACTTCCCCGCCCTGCAAGAGCGGTGCCAGCCGACCGGCCAGACGTTGAGTAGCCTCGGAGCTTGTGGTAGTAACTGAGTAAGTCATAGCGAAATTCATAGATAACATAGCAAATGGTAAGACTAGCCAGCGCAAAGAGCAACCAGGGCCCGCTGGCTTGAGCGGCGGATAGAACCGGCTTGGGTTTGGCGGTAGTGGCAACCTTAGCCTTTGGCTTAGCCGGCTGTTTGGCCTTAACCGGCTTAGTGGCAGCGGGCTTAGCCGTAGCGTGCACCTTAGGAGCTGCAGTAGCCTTAACCTTTGTGCTCACTCCAGCTCCCGCACCGGCCGTTGCAAGAAGATTGGCTGACGCTGGAGTTGGCGTAATCGTCCACGCCCAACCGGCATCAAATTTCGCCCACGCCTGGCCCTCGCTCGCCGCGCCATAGGTGATCGTCGCTCCAATCTGATTATCGGCCGGGTCAAAGAGCCCTACATTTGTGCCGCTGTTCGAGAGGGGCAAGTGACTCTGGGCTGACTTAAAGGCAATGTAGCCCCCTGGCGCCAACTGCTCATCCGGCAGCGTGTAGTGATTGCCCCATGCCTGGCCGGTCTTGAGGATGTAGCCTCTGAGATTAATAGTGGATGGATTTGGATTATAGAGTTCTATAAACTCATCGCTCGCGTCGGTGGCCGGTGGCGCCGGATTAGGTAAGAGCTCAGTAATCTGCAGCTCCGGGTAGTTGGAAGAATCTGCCTCGCCCTGGTGCGGATCATCACTAGCCAAAGGAGCAAACAGATTAGCCGCGGCCGGCGTTGGTGTGGCCGTCCAAGTCCAGAGCCCGCCATCGCGAATCCAGCTAGCCGACTTAGGTGCACCGTTCCAAGCAGTGTCGTCAATCGAAGCACCAGCGGCATCAATCAAACTTACGCTACCGGCTGCAGGCAAAGAGAATGGAAACGTATCGCTGTTGATGGCGACGTAGCCATCGGGCAATAGGACATGCGGTGGTAGAGCGTACCGCACAGCGCCCACCGCCAAGCTGTAACTGCTTAAAACTACCGCGGTGCTGCCAGTGTTGTGAAATTCTACAAACATCGGGTTGCCGGAGCGGGGCACTGGCAGCACTTCCGATAGCTCAAGCTGACCATTCGAATCACCCGCGGTCATATCGGCTACAGCCAGAGGTGCCTCGACCGTTGCCTTACTGGATTGGGGCTCAGGCGTAGACCGAATCATAAAATCGGCGACATTATTAGCCGAATCGTAACTATTGCCCCCGTTAGCCGCATCAGCGCCGGGCAGCCGCTCCAAGCTCTGGCCACTGCTAAACATAGCTGGCTGACCGTGTCCACAAGCACCGTCACCCCAAGCCAGCGCATCAATAACCACTGGGCTAGCCGCTTGAACTGCGTTTACCAGCTGGAGCGTACCGGCCGTGCTCGCCATTCCGGCCGAGAATGTAGCATCGGCAAGAAGCGGATAGCCATTGCTGGCCAGTAAAAAGTAACCATGAGCTTTAATGGTTTTGTTTGGCAACGTAGCCAGTTTGGACCAGACTTTAGCGCCACAATCACTTCCGTTGGCGGCCGTCGCCGAGCGGTATTGCAGCTGCCAGTTAGCCACCGATACATCCACATTAGTACCGTTATAAAGCTCAATGAACTCATCATTAGCGCTTACCGCATCGCCGGTCTGAAGCTCGCTAATGTAAACGTTTGCGCCCATGGCCATAGCCGACCCAGGCACTGCTAGCACTCCCAGCATTTGACCTAACAATAATCCAATAAGCACTGCCACGCGTAACCCCATGCGCGATTTCTCCCATTAGTAACCTGCTATAAAGATTTTTCGAAAAATCCTCACGCAATGTATATGAACAAAATCCGAAACGCAAGCACCAGCGGAATTACTCTCCAATTTGAGTTCGATCAAAAAGGGACTTTACTTTCGGTTTGTGTTTGGTATAGTGAGTTCGTGCACATGAACACCAAGCCTCTTATGCTACAATATCTCTGAATATGCATATCTCTGACGGTGAGTTAAAAAAGATTCTGGTTGACTCCGGCCAAGTTAAAGAGTCGGCACTGAATGAGGCTATGCCAAAGGATGGCTCGACGGAGCCCCTCCAGAGTATTGTTCTCAAAAAAAAGTTGATTTCCGAGAAAGATTTAACCAAGCTCTACGCCAAAAGTATTGAGGTACCTTTTGCCGAGCTTGTAGATATTAAGATTCCGCGGGAGGTTCTGCTAAAAATCCCCGAGCGTATCGCGCGCAAGTACCAGGCGGTGCTGTTTGGCACCGAAGAGGATCACTACCAGCTAGCGATGGCCGACCCCGAAGACTTTCAGGCCGCCGACTTTATCACTAAGCAAGTAGGTGGCAAGCTCAAGGTTTACGTAGCTACCGCCGGGGATATTCTGGCCGCCATCGACCAGTACAAGGGCAACATTAGCACTGAGATCACCAAGGCCATCAAAGATTCATCGGCCGATGCCGCCGAAGAAGAGAAGATCAGCGCCAAAGACCTGGCTGAGGACGCGCCAATCGCCAAGACGGTTAACGTGATCCTGGAGTATGCCGTTAAGAGTCGGGCTTCTGATATTCATATTGAGCCGCGCGAGAACATCGTGCAGGTGCGCTATCGCATCGACGGCGTGCTGCGCGAGACGATGACTTTGCCTAAGCCAATTCTGGCTGCGGTTGTTAGCCGCATCAAAATCCTGTCAAACCTTAAAATCGATGAGCATCGTGTGCCCCAAGATGGGCGGTTTAAGTTTAGCATCGGCACCAAGCAAGTAGCGCTCCGCGTTAGCACGCTGCCTATTATGGACGGCGAAAAAGTGGTTATGCGTATTCTCGATGAGTCGGCGCGCGCGCTTACTCTCGAGGAGCTTGGCTTTGAAGGTCGTGCGCTGGAGACGATCGGTCGTAACCTTCATAAGCCCCACGGCATGACACTGGTGACCGGCCCGACCGGCTCGGGCAAGTCCACTACGCTCTACTCGGTGCTAAGCATGCTCAATACGGCAGGCGTTAATATTAGCACCGTGGAAGATCCGGTTGAGTACCGGGTGCAGGGCGTTAATCAGACTCAAGTAAACCCCAAGGCCGGCATGACGTTCGCGAGTGGTTTGCGAGCTCTCCTGCGTCAGGATCCAAACATCATCATGGTCGGCGAGATTCGCGATGGCGAGACGGCAGACCTAGCCGTGCAAGCCGCCTTAACTGGCCACGTGGTGCTCAGCACCCTCCACACTAATAACGCCGCCACCACTCTGCCGCGATTGCTCGATATGGGTATTGAGCCTTTCCTGATTGCCAGCACCGTTAACACCGTGATTGGCCAGCGGTTAGTGCGGCGATTGTGCCCAGTCTGTCGAACGGCCTTTGTGCCAGAGGGCACCGAATTAACTAACATTAAGCGCGACTTCCAGCTCGATATAGCGCTTAAGCACTTTAACGCAATGCGCGGGAGTGTCGCCGAAGAAGCGGTGGCGCCGGCAGCACCAGCGGCGCCACCACCGGTGACTCAGATCGCGCCCAAACCAACCGCGGTTGAGCCAACCGAGCACAAAAAAGGCCGCATTATTCAGCCCGAGCACGATCTGGAGACAACTAAGAGCATCCTAGACAAGATCGCGGCCGATCCAAATATTATCAATCGCTCGGCCGAAGACGCCCGCAAAGCCGGCCAGGTGCCGGTGCCAGACCCGGTGGCGTTGGCCGCGGCGGCGGCCAGTGCCACCACGACAACCCCACCGCCGCCGCCATCTACTCCGGCACCCGATCCCGGCAAGCTTAAGTCTGGACAATTCATTCTCTATAAAGCCGGTCCGGGCTGCGAGGCCTGCGGCGGTGCTGGCTATCAGGGTCGTATGGGCATCTACGAGGTGCTCGAGGTCACCGAGATGGTCCAAAAGATGATCGTAGGCCACGCCACCGCCGACGATATCCAGATGCAGGCGATTCGCGACGGCATGCTAACAATGCAACAAGATGGCTTCGTAAAAGCTTTAATGGGCAAAACGACGATTGAAGAAATTCTCAGAGTAACGCGGGAGTAACCAACGATGGCCTCATTTACCTACAGTGCGCGCGATAAAACCGGCGTTATCCAAAAAGGTAGCTTGTTTGCGCCTGATCGTGCCGGCGCAACGGCGGCCCTAACCGAGAAGGGCCTTACTCCCATCCTCGTTAAAGAGGCAGCAGCACCCGGCGCGCAGAGCGGACTGGCCGGTCTGATGGCCCGACTCAATGGCCTGCAAAAGGTTAAGATGCAGGATAAGGTCATCTTTAGCCGTCAATTCGCTACCATGATCAACGCCGGGGTGCCCATTGTGCAGTCGCTCAATATTCTCCGCGAGCAATCCGAGTCCAAGAAGTTACGCACCGTGGTGGCCGACGTAGCCAAACAAGTCGAGGGCGGCGCCACCCTTGCCACTGCCCTCACGAGTCACCGCGACGTCTTTAACGATATTTTCATAAACATGGTAAAGGCCGGCGAGAGCGGCGGCATCCTCGACGACGTGCTCGAGCGGCTAGCAACTCAGCAAGAGAAAGACGCCGAGATCGTCAGCAAGGTTAAGAGCGCTATGATTTATCCTGCCGTCATCTCTACCGCCACCATTGCGGCCTTCTTCTTTCTCATGACAGTGATCGTACCGAAGCTATCAAGCATCTTTAAGGACGCCGGCGCCAGTCTGCCCATTTACACCAAGATCATGCTAGCCATCTCCGATTTTTTGGTGCATGACTGGTACATTCTGCTCATCGTGACGGTGGTAGCGGTGGTGGTCTTTATTCGCTGGCATCGCACCGAGAGCGGCCGCCGCATCGTCGATGAGCTCATGCTGCGAGCGCCGATTCTCGGCCCGATTCTGGTTAAGGTTAATGTGGCCCGTTTCGCCCGCACCTTTGGCTCGCTCATGGCCTCGGGCATCTCGGTGCTCGACGCGCTGGGCTCCACTAAATCGGCCCTCAGCAGCTCAATTTACCGCGACGAGCTAACGATCGTGGCCCAAAAGGTCAAGAACGGCCGCCCCATGAGCGAGCAGATTCGCGCCAGTAAGCACTTCCCCGCCATCGTCGGCCAAATGCTGGCCGTCGGCGAAGAGACCGGCAAGATCGACGAGATTCTTATTAAGCTGGCTGGCTTTTACGAGCGCGAGGTCGATACCGTGATCGCGGGCATCACCTCCATCATTGAGCCTATTCTGATTATGGTGCTCGGCGGCATGGTCGGTTTTATCGTCATCTCGGTGTTTGGACCGATCTCGGCTATTAGCAACTCGGTGTAATTGTTAGCGGTATTGCGGTTATCTGGTATAATCGTTTAGTTCTGCGCGATTGTGCGGGATAACGCTCGACCAAGGAGCCAGATGATCGACAAGGAAACGGGCATCGCGGACGACCCGACGACCGGATTCGCCGATATGGAGTCCAGTCTCGGCGCGACCGAGGGACTCGCCGTTGTCAAGCACTACGGGCTGGGGCTCGTCGCCGGACTCCACGGCAAGACCCTCGGGTCGCGAATCGGGCGCGAGATCGTGGCGGCGATGCCGTTCGCGATCGTCACGCTCATCGGGCTGAGGAGGAACCGAGCTCAGGGTGGATCCCAGCGTGCTTCCCTCCTCCTGACCACCCTGATCAGCTACGCCGAGAAGCGTAAATCCATCCTGCGCCGCCTGGACCGCGCGAGCGCATGGGCGTACAAGCAACAGGAGCAGGAATGATCAAGGGCGTCATCGCAGTCGCCGCCATCCTGGGCGCAGTGTTACTGATCCGCCGCAGGCGCACCAAGCGGAACCCCTACAGCTCCGCGCCGGCTGGCAGCTGAGCCACAGCGCCGTCCTCCCAGCACGGGAGGACGGCGTTCTCGCTTTCCACGTCTTGTTTTATCATCGTTATTATGCTACAAATGTAAAACTGCTCGCCGCGGCCAACCGCGCTACGGCCCGCACCGCAATCTGCCCAGTCTATGGAGCACCATGAGCAACAACGCCGACGACGGCACCACGGCCGAGGTTATCCCCTTACCCAGGAGGCTATCGCCGCCGCCCACCGACCCGGACCCGAACCCCGACGACGACCCGGCGGCGGCCTGAGAGCCACCCGCCCCAACCGCAGCTGTGCCCCACCGACCCGGAAGGAGACCGCCATGAACAACCGCGGCATCCGCGTCAACTGACGCGCACCATCGGCTTTCCCGGCATTTGTGATCAGAGAGGAGGCACGACATGCCCCCGAAGTACACCCAGCGCCCCAGCGAGTGGAAGCGCCAATTCACCCGCGAGGGCGAGAGCTGACGCCGCATCGGTGTCCGTGTTCGCCCCATCGGCCCCGCCTCCATCTCCCCGGAGGCGGGGCCGCCGTATTCTTGGCCGCTTCGATTGACACATAACCACAAGCGCTTTATAGTGAGCTTAAATAGAGCTTATTATCTCTATTCATCCACAAATCATAAGGAGGTGAGCACTCGTGTTAAAAGGAATTCTTAAAAAAGAAGGCGGCTTTACGCTCCTCGAGCTCTTGATCGTCATCGTTATTATCGGTATTTTGGCATTGCTCATTATTCCGAATATTACGTCGGCCCCCAAGAAGGCGCGCGACACCCAGCGCAAGACCGACCTTCGGGCTATTCAGAAGGGCCTCGAGGAGTACTTCGTTTCCAACAACGTCTACCCCAACGCCCTAACCGACCTGACCGGCGGCAACCCACCGATCATGAAGGCCATCCCGACCGACCCGAACCACAACTCGACCACGCCTTACACCTACACTCCAGCCAACACCAACAGCACCTACACGCTGAACGCTTGCTTGGAGAACGCCAACGACACCGGCACCGGCGTTAAGGCGGCAAGTAACTACGGCGCAGGCTGCAGTACGGCGGACTTCCAGCTGGTTAACAACAACTAGCCCGGACCGAGCTCACTAAAAACGGCCCCATCTCGGGGTCGTTTTTAGTGAGCATAAGCGCTATAATCAGCCTATGGATACCCGAGGTGAGGGCGGTTTTACGTTGATCGAGACGATCCTGGGACTGGTCGTCATGACGATTATGGTAACGGCTATTACGCAATTATTCGTAGACAACCTGCGTGTGGTAACGCTGGGCAAAGCGCGGGCTATCGGCCTCTCGCTAGCCAATGAGCAGATGGAGTACCTGCGCGATCTGCCCTACCAGAGTGTGGCTACCCAACTAGGCGCAATTTACCCGCCCGGCCTCATTGCCGACAACCAAGTAGTGAGCCGCGGCGGTTATACCTTTAACCTCAAAACCGAGATCACCTATGTAGACGACCCCTACGATGGCTATGCCAGCTGCCCCTGCGCCAGTGGACCGGCTGCCGGCAAGCCGCAGGATCTCAATCCGGCCGACTACAAAAAGGCCCAAATTAGCGTCTACCTTAAATCGAGTGGCCAGCTCGTCGACCAGCTCACCACCGATCTCGCCGGCAAAGCCGCCGAAACCGCCTCAAACACCGGCGTACTAAGCGTTAAGGTAATCGATGCTAATGGTCAGCCGGTGGCCAATGCTAGCGTGCATATCCTTAACACCGCCCCCAATCCCGACGTTGATATCACGACCACCACCGACAACCAAGGTCTGGTTGTCATTCCCAACCTGCCGCCAGACTCCAAGAATGAATACCAGGTTACCGCTTCGCTGTCGGGCTACTCCACCGACGCCACCGAGGCCGACCCGGCTGGCACCACCACGGCTGTGGAGCTTAACCCCAATGTGCTGGTGCAGCAGATTACCAGCCTTACCCTGTCGATCGACCGCGTTTCAACGATGTTTGTGCATGTAACCGATACGAGTGGCGCGGCTCTGGCCTCAAAGGCCATCGAGATCCGCGGCGCGAAAGTCTTAGAGAAAAGTGGCGGCAATCCCAGCGTGCCCAGCAAGTACAAATACGACGTCACCAGCACCACTGATGCTAGCGGCAACATTAACTTGAACACGATGGAATGGGATGGCTACAGCTTTATTCCACCCAGCGGCTGGTATCTCGTATCGGCACAGCCTTACCAGCCCGTCGCGTTAGCGCCCAACACCTCCCAGACCGTTAACCTGGTGCTATCAAACTCGTCCTCATATGTAGCCATCGCCACCATGACGCCGACCTCAGGTCAAACCGGCACGGCCAGTGCTAGCTTTACCCTAACCGGTAGCAACTTTAACGGTAGCACCACAGTGAAACTGCGCCAATCGGGCCAGCCCGATATTACCGCCAGCGGCCTGAACGTAACGGGCTCTACCAAGCTAACCGGCAACTTTAATCTGACTGGCGCGGCCACTGGCGCTTGGGATGTGGTGGTAACCAGCAGCGGCAATACCGTCACCCAAACGGGAGGTTTTAGTGTTACACCGTAACCAGGCCGGGTATACGCTCATTGAGCTCCTCGTGGTCATCGTTATTACGACGGCCATTGCCGTACCGCTCAGCCTCTTTGCTATTAAGGGCCTCACTTCGTACAACTTCTTGGAGGCGCAGAGCAACACCGCCCTGGAGCTCAATATCCTAACCAACCGCATCGCCAAAGTGGTGCGCGGCGCCACCAGCGTCGATACCGCTCAGTCCAATACCCTGATTGTTTATGGCTACTTTTCGCCGCAAGACACCACCATCAAGAAGATTCGCTACTTTATTAGCGGCACCAACCTCAACATTGGCGTGACGCCGCCCACCGGCACGGCCCCCAATTACATCTATGACTCGGCCAATGAAGTTATCACTACCACCCGTATCGACCTGGTGATGGGCGGCAAGCCACTCTTTACCTACTACGATGACGCCGGCAACCAGCTCTCGGGCGCCTTTGCTACGAGCCAGATCAAGAACGTGGGCATTTATGTCGCTGCCAATCCCAATGCCAAACAAGTGCCCATACCTATCTCGCTCACTACGCGCGTCACGCTCCGTAACTTAAAGACCAATCTATGAACGACACTCGCTCACAATCTGGCTACATTATGCTAACGGTACTCGTGATGGCCATAGTACTGTCGATGCTCGGCGCGATCGGCGCTCAGGTGCTGATTAATAATGGCCGCTTCACCAAGTTTGAGCAGCGGCAGTCGGCGGCGCTGGACGTAGCCGAGGCCGGTATCAACTATTACCTGTGGCACCTGGCGCACAATCCCACCGACTACAAAGATGGTGGCACCACTCCGGCCAGCGCGCCGTATGGGCCCTATGTGCATAATTATTACGACAACGACGGCAACCTGCTGGGCACCTACACCCTTACCATCACGCCGCCGTCGAGCGGCTCGACCGTCACGACGATCCGGTCGGTGGGCCAGGTGCCTCATATGCCGGGCAGCCGAACGGTTCTGGCCCAGATCGGCCAGCCGTCGTTCGCCAACTACGTGCTGCTCACCGCCACCGAGGTGTGGTTTGGCAGCAACGAGAGCACCACCGGACCGGTCCACTCCAACGTCGGCGTACACTTTGACGGCACCAATAACGGCCCGGTCTACGCGGCCAGCTCCACCTACAAACCCACGCCTCAGTTTGGCGGCGATGGCACGGTGCATAATGGCGTTTGGGGCAATGGCGGGCCCACCAGCCAGTGGCAGTATCCGGTGCCCGCCATCGACTTTACCAAGGTAACCACCGATCTGCAGACACTCTCGGCCGCCGCCCAGGCCAATGGCGTGTACTTGGCCAAATCGCCCGGCCAGGGCTACTACTTGCTCCTGCGTAGCGATGGCACCGTCGACGTATATAAGGTTAACAGCGAGACCGGCGCGGGCCTTAACAAAACCTTTCTGTACAATAAAGCCGCTCCGGCTAACGGCATCTTCTTCGTCTCGGATAATGTGTGGGTGGAGGGCACCAACTACCCCGGCCGCATGAGTGTGGTCGCCTCACGACTGCCCGACAATGCGGCCACCAACGCCAGTATCAACATCGTTGGCAACATCACTTATAAGGCCAAAGATGGGAGCGCGGCGCTCGGCTTTATCGCCCAAAAGGACATCCACATAGCCGATTACGCCCCGGATACGCTCGAGATCGATGGTGCGTTCTTGGCTCAAAAAGGCCACGTCTGGGTTGATAGCAATGCGCCGGCCAAGACCAAGATCACCACGTTTGGCGCCATCGCCAGTTACGACTACTGGACCTGGACCTGGGTCGATAACCACAATAATGTGACGGCCGGCTATGCGACCACGGCCACTAACTTTGACTCAAATTTGATCTATGCGCCGCCACCCCAGTACCCCACCACCGGCAATTACAGCATTTTGAACTGGCGCGAGCAGCTGTACAATCCGTAAAGGTTCGGCTTCGGCGCGGGCCGGCGGCTCCCCTTTGATGGCAATATTCCATATTCTGGAAAAGTCCTCCGATTAGGCCAAAAAGCCACTCCGCCCGCACACAAAGCTGGCCTGTCTCCCGCGCGCCGAAGCGACGGGAGACAGGCCAAAACCGGAGCGGCGGCTCATATGCCTACTACGCCCACTCCCGTCGTCCGATCAACACAAAGCCCAAGTAGGCTAGGTACCGCCGTAGCACCTGCTCGCGCGTTACCTCCGGGTCGGCCAGAGCCGCCCGGATGCGCGATTGCCCCGCAGAGAGCAGCGGCGGCACGGTCTCGCCCAACCCGTGCTCGATGACCGTTGGCAACTCCTTGCGCACAGCCTCCCAGTTAATCTGGTGCCGTAACACTCCAGCACGTACTCGGCGCGCGGGTAGCAGCTCTTCGGTGCGGATGGGCCGAGACTGCTCCCGGCCGAGTGGTCGGTGAAGATCCGCGTCAGCTCGGCCAGGCCAAGCTTGGGCTTCTTGCTCAAAGCCCGCCTCTCGCGGTTTGGGCCTGGAGCTCCCGCAGCTCGCGCATTGCCGCGAAGCCACAGCACATGAGGTAAACCTCGAGTGCCCCCCGATACGTCGCGGCCAGATTGAGCAACTGCGGTTGGCCTTCAACGATCTGGACGTCATCGCTGTCGTGCGCCTCTTCCTCGATGGCTACCAGCATCTCGTCCAGCTGCCTGGCCGCATCGAGCTCGGCGCTGGGGTGGGGCGCGTCTTGGAGCACCCGAGAGGCGGCCGCCTCGATTCCACGTCGGACGGCTTCCCAGTCGATCAACTTGCCGTACACCTCGATGGCGCACTTGGCAGCCAGACCGGGCCCGGCCTGCGGAAAGCCGTCCACGGCTTCGTCGTTGGCCCCTAGAATGAGGCCCGGCACGACGGACACCACCAGGACCTTCAGGTCGTTCAAGTCCAGGCCGGACTTGGGCGTTGGCTTACTCAAGGTTACCTCCTAGATTGCTCGGATTGGATCGACTGAAGCAAATTTGGAGCCGTGAAATAGTTAATCATATATGTCAAGGCATGTCCAGTCTAGTGTAATCAAAACTAAGTCGCCCAGCTAGCTGCCAGCTTGTGCTACAATAATGGTAATGCTTACGGTTAGCTAAGGAATGCGCGTTCCCCTCATATACAAGGAGCAGCCGCTGTTTGGGTTTGACTTGGGAACCCGCACGGCCAAGATGATCCAGCTGAAGCCGGTCGGGAAATCGATGCGGGTGATGGGGTATGGTTATGCGAATTTTCCGGCCGACGCCATCGTTGAGGGCATCATCGTGGACCCGCAGGAGATCGCCAAGGCGCTCAAACCGGTGCTGGCCAAGCTGCCCTATGGCAAGATTACGGCCACGCGCGTAGCGACTTCACTGCCGGTAGCCAAGATCTTTACGCGCGTCCTGCAGCTGCCGCCCATGGGACCAACCGACCTCGACGCCGCTGTGCGCCTCGAGGCCGAGCAGTATGTGCCCGTGCCGCTGCCCGACCTGTACATCGATTACGAGGTGATCGAGGCCGGCACCGAGCTGCAGCAGGTGCTCATGGTGGCGGCGCCCCGAGCCATCGTCGACTCGTACATCAAGTTATTTGACCTGATGGAGCTAGAGGTCGGGGTGATTGAGTCCAGCTTATCGGCCGTGACGCGCGCCCTGGTAGCTGCCTCACCGCTCGGCAAGGTCACCTTGGTGGCCGACATCGGCTCGGGCTCAATCGACCTGGCCGTCTACGACCAAGTGCTACGCCTCACCGACAGCATCGCCATGGGCGGCGACACGCTCACCCAAAAACTAGTGCAAGATCTCGGCATCACCCTAGAGCAGGCCAACGAGATTAAGTACAAATTTGGCATCGGCCCCTCCGGCCTACAGCCCAAGATTATGGCCGCGCTGGGTGACCCGCTCAAGAAGATGTGCGACGAGATGCGCCGCGTGATGAAGTACTACCAGGACCGGGGTGAGCACAAGCGCAAAATCGAGGCCATCGTGGTGGGCGGCGGCAGCGCCAGCATGCCAGGCTTTCTGGAGTACATGGCGGCCGAGATTAGCATTCCGGTCATTGTGGCCGACCCCTGGGCCGGACTGGACGTCTCGCATGTAGACCAGGTCTCCAAGTTTGACGCCCCCATGTATACCACCGCCATCGGTCTGGCCCGGCTGGAGGGCCACCGGCCATGATCAACCTTCTGCCGCCAGCCCACAAAGAGCAGCTGCGATATGCCCGGCTCAACCAGCTAACCCTGCGCTACCTGCGCGTTATTCTGGTAGTAATCGTGGTATTGGCCGGCATCTTCGGCGCCAGCATTTACTTGCTGGGACGGCAGTCCGACCAGCTGGCGGCCGATATTAGTACCAAGCAGGAGACCATTACGGCCGCCGCGCCCAAACTAAAGCTCGCCAAGAGCGCCGCCGACCGCCTCACCACCATCAAGGCGATTCGGGCTTCGCAGACGCGCTTTTCGCTCCTGCTCGACGACCTAGCCAAAGTACTCCCGCAAGGCGTCTCCATCGACAGTATTACCCTCACCGGCGACGACACCAAGCCCGTGCGCATTGCCGTAACCGGCGCCACCTACGACTCGGTATTGGCTTTTCGCGAGGCGCTGGCCGCCTCATCGCGGATCAGCGGGGTCGACCTCGAGACCATCGCCCAAGCTGGCGGCAGTAGTTTTCAGGCCAGCGTCGTAGTGGGCTTTAAGCCCGGAGCCGCCCGATGAAGCCGAAGCAACTCTTCTTTATTCTTATCGCCATAACGACCTTGCTCGTAGCAGCCGGCGGCGCTGGTTACTACTACGCTCTCACCACCGTTCAAACTACTCAAACCAAGATTGCCGACCAAGAGGCCCAGAGCAACGCCGCCGACGCCGAGATTCAGTACATCGGCAAGCTCAGCACTCAGTATGCTCACGAGATCGTGCCGATTCTGCCGCTGATCGATGAGGCACTGCCCCGCACCAAGAACCAGACCGAGATCCTAGCCCAACTGCAAAGCCTGGCCGGTGGCGCCGGACTGGCCATCTCGAGCGTTACCTTTGCCAGCGCCCAAGGCCTACCCACCAACACTTCGCAAACGGTGGCTAGCGGCGGTGTGCTGGCCCTCCCGATCAGCTTTCAGGTGCAGGGTTCGTATGCCCAATTACAGACCTTCTTGACGAGCGTAGAGAATCTGAGCCGCTACACCAATGTCACTACCCTCGCCATTACCCGGCCCGATAAGACCAAGCCAATTGTCTACGCGATGACCGTTAATGCTTATGTAAAGCCATAATTATGAATATGAACCTCAAACTCAAACTCGACCTCCCCAGCCTGCTCAAGCTTGGCCGCCAATTTGGCCCCACCCTAGCCGGCCTAGCTTTAGTAGGAATATTTGGCTACACCGGGTGGATTATTAATCGGGCCTTTAACGTACAGCCCAGCGCCGATAGCGCCACCGCCCCAGCCGCGCCCCGCATCACCTTCGATCAAAAGACCATCACGGCCATCAAGAATCTGCACGTGGTGCCGGGGCAAGTCGCCCCTGCAGACCTGGGCAAGAGCGATCCGTTCGGGAATTAGACTGCAGCGCCTCGAATATTCTGCAAGCTAACTAGTTGTATAATACAACCAATTGGCTCCCGTGAGGTTGGTTGTATTATACAACTAGTGCTGACAGAGACTTAAGTGGAAGCCCCGAAACGAAAAACGGCTGAGCTACCACGAAAGGTGGCGGCTCAGCCGGGTATAGCACGAGCGGGAAGATCAGGCGAAAGCGTCGGGGTCGGTAGACATGTCCGGGATCAGCTCTCCCGCCACTCCTTGCTCACCTCGGGATTTACCTCGGGGAGGGGCTGGTCCACGGCCGCCGCGACTGCATCGAAGGGACAACTTGCACTGGGAAATGTTCCCTCACCGGCGTTGCAGGCCTGGAGCACCTGCGCAACGTCGGAGTCCGACCGCCCTTGGGTGTTGCTCACGTAAGAACTGCACCGCTCTTTTCGGCAGGCCATTTACTTCCTTCACATTGGTTAACAAGGCCGGGTTAGCCTCGACCCAAATACATATTATACGCGCATACGACGCGGAAGTCTAGCTCCCTGGCTAAGCTGCGGCCGGCTCTACGCCCAGATGCTGGTACGCTTTGGCCGTAACCTTGCGGCCGCGCGGCGTGCGCTCGAGGAAGCCGATCTGCATGAGGTAGGGCTCGTAGACGTCCTCGATGGTGGCGCGCTCCTCGGCGCAAATGGCTGCCAGCGTCTCCACGCCGACCGGCCCGCCGCCATAGTGCTCAATGATGGCCGAAAGCAGCCGCCGGTCGGAGGTATCAAGGCCGAGGTCGTCGATCTCCAATAAGTGCAGCGCCTCGCGAGCATGGCGACGAGTAATGGTGTCGACCTGTTTCACCTGAGCGTAATCGCGCACCCGCTTGAGCAGGCGGTTAGCGATGCGCGGCGTCAGGCGCGAGCGGGCGGCGATCTCCTCGGCCGCCTCGCGATCGAGCACCACGCCCAGAATACCAGCCGCCCGCTCAATAATTTGGATCATTTCGGCGGTCGAATAAAACTCCAGCCGGTGCACATGGCCAAACCGATCACGCAGCGGCGCCGACAGCGCGCCGGCCCGGGTGGTCGCGCCAATAATCGTAAACTTCGGCAGGTCCAAGCGAATACTTTTGGCACTCGGCCCCTTGCCCAGCATCACGTCCAGGCCAAAATCTTCCATGGCGGGGTACAAAACTTCTTCAACCGTCTTAGGCAAACGGTGGATCTCGTCGATAAAGAGCACATCGCCATCACCCAGGTTGGTGAGCAACGAGGCCAAATCCCCCGCCCGCTCGATGGCCGGCCCGCTGGTAACGCGAAAGCCGGCCCCCAGCTCGGCCGCGATCACGCCGGCCATGGTCGTTTTGCCCAGACCAGGCGGGCCATACAGCAGAATGTGATCGACCGGCTCCTGGCGTACCTTGGCGGCATCGATCGCCAGCCCCAGATTCTGCTTGAGCAGCGGCTGCCCCACGTAGGCCGCAAAACTACGCGGCCGCAGGCCCTCGAGCGCCTGCTCCTCGACCTGCGCGGCCTCGTCGGCTACCTCTGGATTAACGATGCGTTCGATTGCCATTGGTTCTATTATATCAGGAACCGCGCCCTACACCGCGTCAAGCGCCGCCGCGATCGCTCCAGCCGCGTCCACAAAGCTCTCCAATTGCGGCCGCCACGGCATCAACAGCCAGACCGCTTGTCCGGTCGTTAGAATCGACCATTGCTGCGTCTCTTCGGCATCGGGCAGCTGCACCCGGCTCAACCGCTCCAGCGCCCACGTCGCCGTCGCTTTATCGGCTGCCCAGACCGAATGGCCCTGCCACTGACCAGCCGTCACGTAACCTTGTGGCAACGTTGGGTAAAAGTAGCTAAACTTTGACCCGGCCAGTGGCATCACCAGCACGGACAGTAGCATGGTTCGCACCTCAACCCGCACGCCAAAGATAAAGCTCGGCGCCACGGCAAGACCGCGAGGCCGTAAGGCGTCAAAGAACCACCGCTGCCAAGTAGGGTTCAGCTCCATTAGCGCAAACTGCCGGCCATTCACCATCCCTTCGATCAGCCGCGGCCGAAGCATAGCCAGCGATTTATACTGCATCACCGGCATAATCGTCTCTAGCTCCGCTACCGGCTCAGGGCGATTCTGGCTCCTCGGGCCATGCTGCACGGTCAATCGGTAGCCGCGCGCCTCCGCAAACTGCCGCCAGTAGTCATCACCCCCACGCAGGCCACGCCGCACAAACCAAATAATGGCCACAATACTGCCAATAAAAACCAGGTCAAAGAGTACAGAGGTAATAGTCTCGATCGTCATGCTAGCGACTCACACCCAAGATTCTTAATCTCGATAACTATCAGGCACTGCATTACGTATCTGCCAGCTCCTAAAAGCATGAAGTTTTACTATATCCACATTGTAGCAAAGAACGGCCGGACCTCTCGGCGACAAGCACCAAGAAGTCCGGCCTCGCCAGCATGGTATTACGATAGCGGCGGCTCGTCCCAGACGCGAATCGTTAGCACCACGGTACTGCCGTCCGGCAACTCCTTGGTGGGCTCAAAGTAGCCCACATGGCCGTCGGAGGTGACAAAGCAGAACTGGAGCGGAATGTTGCCGTAGGCAGATGATTCGGTGGCCGTCTGCAGATCGACTGGACAGCGCTTGGGCGCGCCGTCCTCGTTACCCCCGGTGTACTGAGCCATCTGATTGTGATTGGCGTTCGGCACCACTACCGTTATGCCGCCGGCACCGTGATCAAGAAAGAGATCAATGGCACCAGTGGCGCTTTTGAGATTGTGGCTAACCACGCCACTGCTGTTATCGACGTCGATGCCGTCGTAAAGATCGAGCGTGACCGCGCCTGCGTAGATAACCCGTGGTTTCGCTGAATCTGGACTCGAGGTTGAGCCGACCGGGGAGCTGGTACCACTTGCTGCGCTGCTAGGTGAAGCGCCGCTAGTCGGCGACGTGACGGTGCTGGTAGCCGTAGAGCTAGCCGAGGCCGCCGGCGAGGCTGAGCCGCCAGACTGAACCGCCATCTGTGCCCGAGCCGGCGACACCATGAGAGCCAGCAGCACCGCCGACGCCACGAGTCCACCAATGGCCAGCCAATTCAGGCGGTCGATGAAGCGATAGCGGCGGAAAATCAGCACTGTCAGGCTGGCAACTACCCCCAACAGCGCAGTTGCCAGCACGATCATGTTGAGCTGACCGGCAATCAAGCCCCCAACGCCAGCAGCATCAGCCACATAGGCCAGCATTGCGGTCGGCCTTAACAACCGCTTCTGAACCCGCGACTCAGGCTCGAGCCTAATGCGCCGCTGATGCTCCCACCGGACAGGCCGGCGATCGCCCGGTCCTGGGGGTGGACCGGCATGAGACGAAGTCACTACAGCTCCCTACTGGAGAGTAACCGACAAAGACCGACGCCTAGGCGCCAAACTCATACTAGCACCCCCGTCAACCTCGGCTGAGCTCGAAATGAGGCGTTTAGCGCTTGCCGGCGCCCTTAAGTGCCAGTTTGACGCGGGCTTGTTCGTCGGTGACGTCGGGCGGCAGCGCGGCCACGGCCTCGGTGGCTTGGGCCGGGGTGTAACCTAGCGCCACCAACGCTTGGTAGGTGCTGTCGGCCACCGGTGCCAAACCCACGGCGCCCTCCTCCACCTTGCCACGCAGATCTAGGATGACGCGCTGCGCCGTCTTGGGACCAACGCCGCTGATGCCCTTGAGCAGCGCCGGATCGCCGCTGGCAATGGCTTGGCGCAAGCGCTTTTCGCCGGCCGCGCTGAGGATTTGCAGCGCCAGCTTGGGCCCCACGCCATTTACGCCCACCAGTTGCACAAATAATTGCTTCGCCCCAAGCTGGCTAAAGCCGTACAGATTGTGGGCATCCTCACGAATTTGTTCATAAACGTGAAACCG
The DNA here is from genome assembly GCA_035479295.1 of Candidatus Saccharimonadia bacterium. Taxonomy (GTDB): domain Bacteria; phylum Patescibacteriota; class Saccharimonadia; order UBA4664; family UBA4664; genus JARIHM01. The sequence continues at coordinate 23,204 of DATIIV010000010.1, forward strand.
AGCGATCTGGCCCGCCGCAGCCGCACCCCAATCATCGGCCGTCACGAACAGTTCGTAGCCCACGCCGCCCACTTCCAGCACGAGACTGTCGGGCAACTTATCGCTAATTTCGCCCCGCAATGCTGCAATCATGGCCTCATTGTACCAGATAAGCCGGCCGGAACGCGGTTCTAGCCCATCCCCCTCATGCTTGCTTGGCGGAGCCGGTCCATATAGATTACACTAGATACTAGCAACTTGCGCATTAACGCGCCCGATGACGCGCCTAGGGAAATAAATACTGCATGAACATCCTCATGATAGCCGGAGAGGTTCTGCCCTACGCCAAGACGGGCGGCCTGGGCGAGGTGATGGCCGCACTGCCCAAGGCAGTACATCGGCTGGGCCATGACGTGCGCGTATTTATGCCGCTGTATGGCAATATTAACCGCCAAAAGTTTGCCTTCTTGCCCATCGGCAAGACTCAGCAGCTGGTGGTGGGTGGCGAGCGGTCGCCGATTCATTTTCATGCCAGCATCCTGGCACAAGAGGTGCCGATCTACTTCTTGGAGTCGCCGCAGTACTTTCCGCTCGGCAAGGGCATGTATCGAGCCGAAGACGGCAACCTACCCTACTACGCCTTTAATTTGAGCGTGTTTCGGCTGCTAGAGACGCTCGACTGGATTCCGGACGTGATTCATGTGCACGACTGGCATGCCGGACTCATTCCCAATATTATTAAGCACCTGCCCGACGACTCGCCGTACAAGAATATTGCTACGGTGGCGACGATCCACAACTCGGCCTATGTGGCTATCGCCGATCAGTGGCATATTCCCGACGAGCAACGCGACGATGGCAAGGGCATTCCGCCAACCGATGTCGCCAAGGTGCAGTACATCAACTTCCTCAAACGCGGCATCGCCAACGCCGACATCGTAACGACCGTAAGCGAGCAGTACGCCAAGGAGCTACTGGTGCCCGAGACCAGCCATGGTCTGTACGAGGTGCTGGCGCCACGGGCCCGTACCTTCTTTGGTATTCGCAACGGCGTGGATTATTCCTACTGGAACCCATTATTCGATACCCATCTGCCGGTTAACTACGACTTTGAAATTATTCACCGCAAGTACGACAATAAGCGGGCGTTGCAGCACCGGCTCGGTCTGCCCATCGACGACGTGCCGATTCTGGGCATGAATTCGCGCTTTATCGAGCAGAAGGGCTACGATTTGGTGTTCGAGATCTTCGATCAATTAATGGCCAAAGGCGTGCAGCTCGTAGTAGTAGGCAGCGGGCAGGACGCCTACATTCGCCTGCTCGACGAGAAGATGAAGCAGTACCCGCGGCAGATGGCCTACCGCGCCTACTCCGAGGAGCTGGGTAGCCTGGTGTACGCCGGCGCCGATATCTTTTTGATGCCGTCGCTGTATGAGCCGAGCGGCCTGGGCCAGCTGGTGAGCCTGCGCTACGGCACGATTCCGGTGGTGCGGCGGACCGGCGGCCTGGCCGATACTATCTTTGACTACAACCGTCGCACCGGCACCGGCAATGGCTTTGTGTTCGACGACTATACTGGGCCAGCACTGCTAGAGGCCATTAGCCAGGCGCTTGAGTTATGGGCCGACAAGCCGCGCTGGCAGGCGCTGATGCTGCGCGCCATGGCTTTATCGTACTCCTGGGAGATCCCGGCCAAAAAGTATGAGCGCATGTACAAGGCGGCCGTTAAGGAGCATCGGGGCGAGCCGTGGCAGATTCCCAAGAAGTGGTAGAAGCGGCCGCCTCGCCCAGGCCGTGATGCCAGAATCGCGGCAGCTGCTCCACCCAATACGCTAGCAGCTCTGGGTAATCCTCAAAGGTGCCGGCAGCGTAATCGCTCAGGCGGCGCAACGTCTGAAGCGCCAGATAAAACTTGAGCCGCTCAAACAGCGTGTGGTCGTTAAACTCTTGGCAGTGGGCCTCGGCGATGCCGGCAAAGAACCGGTCGGCCGCATCCTCGTCGCGCGGCGTCACCCAGAAGCCGCGCGAGTGATCGTGCACCGGCCGAAAGAACAACATAATGCGCGCATAGGCAATGTCGAGCGCGTAATCTCCCACGCTCATCCACTCCCAGTCGATCAGATAAACATCGTCCTTGGCCACAATAATGTTATCCCACCACGGGTCGTTGTGGAGCAGCGACGGCTTAACGCGCATAATCGGAGCGCGGTGGTTTAAAAATTGGTGCATCTGCTCGATAACGGCGCTGGTAGCTTGACGCGCAGTCGGGCCACCATGCTGCTCGGCGGCGGCCAACGCGCCGGCCTCGGTATCGTTCACCGAGCGGTGAAGCCCGGCCACGCTCACCCGCCGAGCCCGCTGCGACCGGTGCAGCTCCACCAGGTGAGCGCCCAACCGATCGCGCACCCAGTCCAGCAAGTTGGCCGAGGTAAAACTAGAACCCGCTGGCACCCGCGTAATCACCAGGTCGCGCCCCAGGGCATTTTCGCTGCGTTTGCTACTTAAAAAGATCGGCGGCGGCCAGGTTAGACGCCGATAATTGCGCATATCACGGACAAAGTTAGCATGAATGTGGTACAGCTTAATAACGTAATACTCATGGTTGATCAGCGCCGAGAACACTGAGGAGCGGGCGCTATGGTCGAGCAGACCAATGAGATGCAGCGCCTCGACCTCCACCCCCTGTCGCTGGAGGGCGTCGACGAGCTTGGGCTGCAAAATTTCGGGCGAATCGGGTAGCTTCATGGGTTACCAATCTTGGTTTGTACTCTATACTACTATTATTATGGCTGATCGGTTGGTTGTCGCCCTAGATTATGATGATACGTTGTCGCAGACCTCACTGGCAAAGGTCCGGTGGGCACATAACGCGCAATTTAATTTAGCCGCCTACCCGTCCCCGCTGCTCGAGCAGCTCTGGACGGCTGCCGCACCCGAGGCGGCCTTCTATGCCGACCCTCGGGCCGGACTGGCTCATTGCGAGGTCGTGGAAGGCGCCTTAGCGGCGGTGCAGCAGCTGGCGCGCGTGGCCAAGATCGTGGTGATTACGGCCGGCTACGACGAGCATTATGTGCCCAAGCAGGTCTGGCTAGCGCGTCATTTCCCCGGCCTTATTCACGAGATGGTATTTTTGAAGCCAGGCGAGACCAAGGCCGAGCACTGTCGGCGGCTGGGCGTAAGTGTCATCATCGAAGATCGTTACGATTACGCCGCCGGCTGCGCTCAAGCCGGTATTGAGGCGATCTTGGTTAAGCGCTACAGCTGGAGCAATGGGCCGGCCCTGCCTCATCTTCAGATTGTAGACGACTGGCCGGCCGCCACTCGCAAAGCGCTTGAGTTACTCGAGGAGCCGCTCGTCGCCCCAGCTTAAGCGCTTTAGACCGACCGGCCTTTGGCTTGGGCCGCCGGCCAGACACCGTGACGCTGCAGCGCAGCGGTGAGCGAGGCACCCGGCGCCAGATGGTAGGCCGCTACCCGAAAACCAGCCCGCCGCGCGGCCTGACGATACGGCGCGCGGTCGTCGACGACCAGCGTAGTGGCCGGATCGACCACGCGCGCCACCGCCGCATACAGCCCGCAGCACTTCTGCCGACCCAGGCGGTACGACAGAAACACTAACTCAGGATCAATGGCCGCCTGGGCCGCCGGCCCCAGCGCCGCCAACTGCCGCGGGTACCAGAAGGCCACATTATCCGAGACCACTCCCACCCGCAGCCCGGCCGCCCGCAGCGCTGGCAGCAGCTGGTCGGCCTCCGTGTTAACCTGCATGGTGTGGCGCCGGACCGCTTCGGCCACCGCCGGCGTCGTGGTTAAACCCGTGGCCGCCGAGATGGCCGCCCAAAAATCAGTCTCATTTGTCTCGGCGCCCAGGGCATACCGCCGCCATACCGGCGCCGCCGCCCGCCACCAGCGTCGCCGGGCCAGCCAGCCCCGCGGCCCCACGCCATAACGTCGGTCAAACATCACACGCTCTAAAATATCACTCGTAAGTACCCCGCCCATATCCAATAAAACCGTAGTAATAACGCGCGGCGTAGATCGTGTCATGGGCTCTATCATACGAGATCTATACGGGAGTGGCCAGCATAGGTATACTTAACGGACGAATAACCGATCGGGGCGATATGGTCTGGGCAAACTTCTTACATTTTTACCAACCACCCACCCAAAAACCTTACTGGATTACCCGCATTGCCAAAGAGTCCTACCGGCCGATTGTGGAGGGGTTGCTAGCCCATCCGGGAGCCAAAATTACTCTTAATATTAGCGCTGTGCTGCTTGAGCAACTGGACCGCTATGACCAGGGCGACATTATTACCGGGCTGCGTACCCTGCTCGAGCGCGGCCAGATTGAGCTCACTGGCAGCGCCAAGTACCATGCGTTGCTGCCGTTTTTGCCCGAGGCCGAAGCGCGACGGCAGATTCGCCTCAACCAACAGGTGCTGCGGCATTACTTTGGCGAGGCCTACCAGCCGGCCGGTTTCTTTCCGCCCGAAATGGCGGTGACACCAGAGATTATGCCACTCATTCGCGACGAGGGCTTTCGCTGGGTTATCGCCGACGAGTACTCCTGTCCCGGCGGACCCGAAGCGATCCGTTATGATCAGCGCTACCTCGTCAAGGGCGCCGAAGGGCTGGAGATTTACTTTCGCGAACGGCGCGTCAGCTGGTCCATTCTGGCCGGTGAGCTGGGCACGCCTAGCCTCGTTAAGGCTCATCTGGGCCAGCGGTTGCAGCGGCCAGGATTTCTGCTAACAGCCATGGACGGCGAGACCTTTGGTCACCATCGGCCCGGCCTCGAGAATCTGTTGTTCGACTTGGCAGACGAAAAAGAACTACCGACGACCCTCATCTCGGAACTGAGCACTAAATTTACTCACGCAACGACGATTGAGCCACGCCCCTCAACCTGGGCCTTTATGGATAAAACATTGGAACGATCGGCGCCGTTTATTCGCTGGCGCGATCCCGATAACACCATACATGCCGAGCAATGGGAGCTGCTGGGGCTGGCCCTGGCGGCCTGCCCTCACCACGACGATCCGACCGCACCCCGCGAGGACATGCTTGACCGGGCGCTGCACTCCGACCAATTTTGGTGGGCCTCGGCCCGCCCGTGGTGGAGTATCGAGATGATCGAGGCCGGCGCCAAAGAGCTCATGGACGCTATTGCGGCCTCGCCCGACGCCACCACTGCGCAGCGCCAGCAAGCCGAGACCCACTACCGCCATATTCTGGCCCAAGCCTTCGATTGGCAGCGCAGCGGCAAGGTGGATGAGCTCGCCCGCCGCGACGACGAAGAGCTGCGGCAGGCCGCCGGCACTCACACCAAGCTGCCGCGAGCCGAGGTTGAGGCCATGGTTAAACGCCTGCGCCGCGACATGCACACGGCGGCCAATCGCGAGGACTTTGAGCGCGCTGCCAGTCTGCGCGATCGCATTCGCGAGCTCGACAACCTGGCCGGCGACACCGACGCCGTGGAGCTGGGCCAGACCGGCACCCAAGACTGGAACCATTAGCGTCATGGCCGCCCCCGCACTAGCGCAAGCCTTAACGGATTTGCTACCATACCAAGCATGAAACCCTCGCGCACCATTGCCTACTTTTCTGCCGAATACTCGGTGGCTGATTCCCTGCCCATCTATGCCGGCGGCCTCGGTATCTTGGCCGGCGACACGGTGCAGGAGGCCGGCGCCCAAGGCCGCTCGTTCCACGCCTTTGGCCTGGTCTACCATGAAGCCTTTACCGCCGGCGACACCGACAATCGCCCGATTATGGGCCGCCTCTCGGCTGACGGCTTCGAGATTGTACGCAACGACGCCAATCAGCCGCTCATTCTCGAGATACCCGTAAGTGGCGAAATGGTTAAAGTTCGAGCTTGGCGCAAATACTACCAGACAGCCTGCCTCACACTGCTCGATACTCGCCTCGAAGACAACTCCCCCGGCGCCCAAAAGATCACCAACCACCTCTATGACAGCCTCCCCGGAGTGATGCTGCAGCAACAGGTTGTGCTGGGCTTGGGAGCCATAGCGCTCATGGAGAATTTGGGTATTGAGCCCGACATTTACCACCTGAACGAGGGCCACATGGCATTTGTGGGGCTAGCCGTGGCGCTGCGGCATCAGCGGCTCCATCCCGAGCTCTCGCTCACCGAAGCTATCGCTGCCGTTAAGCCAAAGCTGGTCGCTACCAAGCACACCATTCTGGCCGGGGCTGGGCTGATGCTCGAGCATAACGAGCTAGAGGCGGCGCTGGGACCGGTGCTGGCCGCCGCCAAAGGCAGCGCTTACGACCTGATGACGCTGGGCGGACGGCACGATGGCCGCTTCTCTACCACCAAGTTCTTGCTCGCTCTCACCCATCGCGCTAACGGTGTCTCGGCCATCCATGTACGGTCCGAGGCCGAGGCCCATCCCAATAGTCCGCTCATCACTATCACCAACGGTGTCTTTGTGTCGCGCTGGCGAGCCGCTAGTTTGGACGGCACGCCGCTGGAGTTTGACGACCATAATCTCTGGCAAATGCATCGCGAAAACCGCGGCCTCCTGCTTGATTACGTAAAGGCCGAGACCGGCAAGCGCTTCCATCCCGATCATCTCACCGTGGTGTGGGCGCGCCGTATGACGGCTTACAAGCGACCCGAGCTGCTCGTAAGCGATCTGGACCGGCTCATTGCTTTGGCCCACCACAGCACTCGCCCGATCCAGTTTGTGGTGGCCGGCCAGGCTAACTTGGCGGATTCGGCCGGCCTAGCATTAATGAACCAGGTGATCGCGGCCTCGCGCCGGCCCGAGCTGGCCGACAGCTTTGCCTATCTGCCGCACTACAACCCCATGACGGCTCGGCTGCTAGTGCAGGGCGGCGATCTGTGGCTTAATACGCCGATCCGCGGCCAAGAGGCTTGCGGCACCTCGGGCATGAAGGCCAGCCTGAACGGCGCATTGCAGCTAAGCACCTCCGACGGCTGGATCGACGAGATCGAGATTGAGCCGCTCGGCTGGGAGCTGCCAGTAGACGAACCGGGCCCGGCGCTCTACCACATCCTCGAGCACGAGGTCGCTCCGTTGTTCTACAACCAATCGGCCGGCCTGCCCCAGGGCTGGATTAAAAAAATGCGGGCCGCCATCGACCTAACCGAGCATCAGTTTACCGCCACGCGCATGCTCAATGAGTACTACGACCGGCTCTACCAAGGCTAGCTCGTCACGGGCGACCGCGCCTGATTGGCATGAGTGATAGCAATAGCCAGACCATCGGCGGCATCGTCCGGCCGCGGAATAGTTGGCAGGCCTAGCAGCACCCGCACCATCTCTTGGATCTGCGGTTTTTTGGCGCCGCCGTAGCCGGTAACGGCCTGCTTAATCTGCATGGGCGTGTACTCGGCCGGCCACAGGCCCGCCTCAGCCAGCGTCAGTAGAATCACCCCCCGCGCCTGGCCCACGCTGATGGCCGTAGTTACATTCGTAGAAAAATATAGTAGCTCCACGGCGGCCTGCTCCGGCTTCGTCTCGGCGATCACCTGCGCCAACTCCTCGTGCAGCGTAACGAGCCGCTGTGGCATGGGTTGATTGGGCGGCGTAATAATCACGCCAGCATCGACAAACTTGATCTGCCCGTGCACATGATCGATCACGCCGAAGCCGGTGGTAGCCGTGCCTGGGTCGACGCCTAAGATTCTCATGGTCTTATGATAGCAGTTATGGTTTGATCTCTGGGCCCCAAATTCAGGCCTACCCCTACCTCATAGTTTCAAGCTGCGGAACTCGCTTGGCTCACGCAGTCCTCGCTTGAGAACCATGAGGTAGGGGTAGGCCGATAGAGGCGGGGGATCGGATAGCCGGATTACCGATTTAAAATGGTAATGTTTAGTCGTTGACATCAACCCCGACCAAGCCCTAGAGGCTGTCATGAACGGTCCGCGCAACTGGCTGCGACTCGGCGCCCTGGCGTCAGGCGTCAGCGCCATCATCGCCACCGAGACCCACAGCACATGGATGGCGATGGCCACCCTCGCCCTCATGCTCGTCTCGCTCCCCGGCCTCGTGGTAACCGTGCCGAACACCGGCGACCGCACCAAGGACCTGGCAGTCCACTTCCTCGGCCACTGGGCCGGCCGCGTCGTCGACGGCGACCGCGCCTTCCAGGCGTGGATGGACCGGCGGGGCAACGAGTACCGGGACTACTTGCTGAGAAAGCTCGCGGCGCAGCAAGTCCAGACCCGCGCCGCCAGCGAGCGCTTCCGCGCGCAACTCCGGGACCTCAACAAGCCGTAGTCCCGGCGCCCCGCACTCCCGCCCGTCAACCCCGCCCCCGGCGATGAAGCCCCCCCCGCTTCCGCGTCCGGGGGCTTCATCGTGTTCTTCCGTCGTATCTGATAGTTGGCCAAACGGCCCAAAAGCCGCCATATTTTACCTAAAATCTTCTCAGTTTTGAAAGCTTATTACGCTTATACTTACGCGCATGATGAGAGTGGGCTGAGCAACATTAGGCTAAATCTAAGCACGCAGAACTAACGGGAGATCATCATGAAATTTGTCTTATCAAAGAAACTGGCCATCATCGGCGGAGCCGCGGCCGCTCTGCTGATTGCCGGCGCGCCGGCCTTGGCCGATAGCCTAACCCGCAGCGCCCAAGACACCGCCACTCAAGTGGCGGCCAGAGCTGCTGCTGCCTCGGACTGCCACTTCTTCTCGGCCACGAACAGCAGCGTGCAGCGACGCGTACTCACCAACAACACGCCGTTCGTCAATACCTCCACCAACTGGACCGACGTAGCCTGCGGCTCTACCAGCGTCACGGTGCCGCGCGGCCGCTCCGCCCTGGCCGTGGTTAAGGTTGACGCCGAGGTTACCTGTACTACCACCAACGCCGCCGACAGCCAGTGGTGCCAAGGCCGCGTGCTCATCAACGGCCTGGAGGGCCAGCCCACCGCGCCCGAACCCGACTCGTTTGCCTGGAGCAACAGCCAGGTCGACCCCAACGCCTGGGAGAGCAACGCCTTCTCGCGCACCGCTTACCTGAGCTGCCCGGCCAACAGCAACACCACGGTCTGTACGTTCCCGGTTAAAGTCCAGGTGCGCAACCATGGCACCGGCCTGACCAACCGCGTCGACGACGCCACCTACGACATGAGTCTGACCTACTTTTAGGTCTCGTAGCCTAATCCCGTTCGCCCAAAGAGTTAGTGCCCGCCATCAACGGCTGGGCACTAATTTTTGGCTGCGGTCACGAGCTGGGCGCCTGGAGTCTGGCTAGCCAGCTTCTGATCGAAGGTCCACAGCGGCTCAGTCTCGTTCAACTCAGCATAAACCACGAGACAACAGTCCTCGAATGATAGTTTGGGATGCTTAACGAATAACGGCAGCACCTTCTCGAACAATAAGCGATTACAGTTCACCTCAGCCAGCGCCATAACGCCGTCTATCGCCTCGCGAATCTGCTCACGCGTAAAGCCGTAGTGCCGAGCTAGCACAAACGCCAACTCAATCACCGCCACATCGGCTACAGCGAATTGACCGGGAGCGTATTGAAACAGCTCAACGGCCGCCTTATGCTGGTCAGCTACATCGTTTAAGATGAGCCGAAGGAGCACATTGGCATCGACCGAGCCAGCTAATTTAGCCATTACGAGCGCACCTCACGATGATCCTGATAATATTGGTCAACGCTGCGTACCGGCTCGGTGCCAGGCCTAATGTAGCTACTGAGGCGCTCACTTAGCTCGATGACGCTCACTGGTCGCGAGATGATGAGCTCGCCTTTGGCTTCGTTAAAACTTAATCTCAAGATACCCCCCGTCTCCCCGAGCCCTAGCTTGCGGCGCAATGGAGCTGGCAGCGTGGTCTGGCCTTTACTAGTGATAGTAATGGTATCTCTCATGTTCTTACCTTATCACAACTCATTACCTTCTGCAATAAGTAAGGTATAGTTTTAGTATCTTACGCTCGCAATATTGGCCAATTTAAGCAGTAGCAGCCAGCCGTTCCAATACCGCAGCCCGCTGCTCGTCATAATCAGCGCGACCGTCCAGCACAATAACGCGCTCGTCATCGGCCGGCAGTTCCAGGCGCTGATGCATGTGCTCTACGTAGTTCGGATCAGTCCGGCCGAAGCCATCGTAGTAAGTCCGCAGCTCGCCGGTAGCGGCTTGGCGGCGCTGCTCGGTGCGCTCGCGGGCTAATTCCAGCGGCGTTTGCACCCACAGCAACCAGAACCGACCACCGTGGAGCTCGGCCAGTCGGGCCAGCTCCTGGCGATGCTGGCGCCGATTGGAGTTCACATCATAGACGCACGAGACGTCAGCCTGCAGTGCCTCCTCTAGCACGTATCGAGCCGCTCGGCTTAACAGCTTACCCTCAAACTGGTCATGGCGAGGATCGTCAAACAAACGGCGGCGAGCCACATCGTTCTCCCAATAGAAGAACCGCTGCTCTTGTGCAAACCGGCGCAAAAAGGTCGACTTGCCAGAGCCTGGCATGCCGACAGCACTTAGCAGAACCGGTTCTGCGGCGCTTACGCCAGCGTCTCCATCAGCTCCGGCGCAATGTCGAAGTTGGCGTACGTGCCTGTGACGTCATCGAGTTCATCGAGCGCATCCATCAGGCGCATCAGCTTGCGAGCGGTGGCCTCATCAGTGATAGCCACGGTAGTGTTGGGCTCAAAGCTGAGCTCAGCTTTCTCGGCCTCGTAACCCTTCTCGGCCAGCGCTTTGCGCACGGCGTCGAGGTCGGTCGGCTTGGTGTAGACAATAAGCTGGCCATCGCCTTCTTCCACATCCTCGGCGCCGGCCTCGATGGCGTCCATGGTGGCGGCGTCCAGATCGGTGGCCGGGATAACAATGAGACCACGCTGCGTAAACTGGTAGGCCACCGAGCCGTTGGTGCCCAGACTGCCGCCGTGCTTGCTAAAGGCACTGCGCACGTCGCTGGCGGTGCGATTGCGGTTGTCCGTGGCGGTCTCTACCAGCACGGCCACGCCGCCCGAGCCGTAGCCTTCGTACATCACCTCTTCGAAGTTGCCGCCACCGTCCAGACCGGCGCCGCGCTTAATGGCTCGCTCAATGTTGGCATTGGGCACGGCCGCCTTCTTGGCCGAATCGACCGCTAGCCGTAGCTTAAAGTTGGTGGCCGGATCGGCGCCGCTGCGAGCCGCCACCGAGATGAGGTTGGCAAACTTAGTAAAGCTAGCGCCGCGCCGCGCATCTTTAATGCCCTTTTGGTGCTTAATTGAGGCCCATTTTGAGTGTCCCGACATCTGGTTTCTCCTACTACCATAATACGGCCCGGCGGCACGCTTAGTCCGACCAGACAGTTCTTGAGCTCAATTATAGCAAATGGCGCCCGAGTTTTCACCTCAGGCGCCATTGGATTCACATAGGCAGTCCTACGTGTTGATGCGACGGCGCTGTCTGTGCCCGGATCCGAGCCCAAAGCCAGCGCCAAAGGCGGCGATTACCGCAAGGAGCCAGCTCCAGGGTGAGTTGGCTGTGGGCGCCGGGTCAGGCAGGCCGCAGATCTGCACCAGTCCCTGGCCCGAGGCATCTTGTTGTATCACCCAGTGACCCGCCGGCACCTCAGTTCCCCGATTGTTGAGTAGCAAGTCGGTAGCCGCATCGCTAGTGGTGCCCTCGGGTAACGCCCGGCCCTGGTACGGCCCGCAAGCTTCGGTGCTCGGACTTCCATAACCCGACAATCCCGGCTTAGGGTTAGCGGTAGGAGTCGCTGAACTCCCCAGGGCTGGCAACCCAACGAGTGAGGTTGCTAGAACCACTAGTGTTAAACCGAGTACCACCATGAGGCGGCTCAGTTTACGCATTGAGATCTCCCCTCCAATCATGAGGCCTGAGTGGGCTCGCCTAATGTAGCAGACTCTCAAGGCCAGGTAAAGCCATGACTTTAAGGTCAATTAGTCGCATCTGACAGACGTTATTAGCAAAAGCATAAGTATTTTTGGAGAAATAGCCGATGATCTCTTGAAAAAGCTTATGTTTAGCAATATGATGAGCGCACAGGTTGACAAAGCCTGATTATAAAGGAGGAGTAATCCACCAATGACCAAGCACACGACATTAATGCTCGGCGTCGGGTTCACGTTTCTCGGCTTCCTGGGCTACCTCACCTCGCTGGTGCCGGCGAGCGACAAGGGCGGCCTCGTCCTGGGTCTGTTCTCCAACAGCCCCCTGCAGGTTTCGCTCTATTTATTAACCGGCTTAACGGCGCTTTGGTGCCTTAAGCAAGCCAAGAAATACGTTGGCCTATGGACGCAGGTGGTCGGCATTACCTACGCGCTCATCACCCTGGCTAGCGTAGTACAGAAGGGCTCGGTGCTCGGCCTGGTAACGATTAATACCAGCGACACGGTCCTGTTCTTTGCGGTGGCCGTGATGGCATTGACCCACATGCTGAGCGACCCCAAGGACGCTTAAGTTTCGCGCGCAACGCGACCAAACGAGCCGGCTATCGCAGCCGGCTCGTTGGCGGTGAGGGGCTCGGCCAGCGGCGCTAGTTCGGTGGCGCCAGTGCGGCGATTGGTGCACTGCAGCAAGAGCACCGCTACGAGCAGACTAGCGTACATGGCCAGCATCGTGACGAGGTCGATGCGAAAGGTCGTGCCGGCCCAGGGCAACCCTGCGAAGCCGCCAATGAGCTTGAGCATAAAGTGCAGTAACAGCCCGGCCGGCCAGGCCAGCCAACCAGCAAAGGCCGGCAGCAGAAGCCCGGCCAGGCCGGCCGCAAACGACAGCAGCATGGCCAGGGGCACCATCGGCAAAACGATCAGGTTGGTGAGCGGTGCCACGATTGAGAGCTGACCAAAGGCAAATAGGATGATAGGAATAGTCATCACCTGCGCGGCGGTCGACTCGATAAAAAGCCGCACCAGCAGGTTGTGGGGATTGCCCAGGCGCGCTGAGACGGCTGGCGCCAGAATCATAATGCCAAAGAAGGCCAAGAACGACAGGAGCCAACCTAAGTCGGTCAGGAAGTCGGGCCGATAGAGCGCCGTAGCGGCGGCCGTGAGCGCAATGAGCACCAGCGGCTGAAACCGGCGGCCGTAAAACGTCGCCAGCAACGCTAACACCGACACCAGCGCCGCCCTCACAATACTGGCGCTGGCGCCGGTGACCAGCACAAAGCCACCGATGAGCCACAACGAGGCCGCCAGCGCCACACCCCGGCCCAGCCGCGCTAGCAACCGATGAGCCGCCGCCACAATAATCGTGAGATTATAACCGGACACCGCCACCAAATGACTGAGGCCGACCAGCGCCAGTTGGTCTTGCAACGCCTTGGGAATGAGCGCTCGCACGCCTACCAGTAGCCCCAGCGCAAACGAAGCGATCGGCTCGGGCAACGCCCCCTTCATACCCACAAAGAAGCGCTGCCGCAGCTGCTCGAGCCACGACTGATGCGTTGAGACCACGGTGAGCTTGGGGTAGCTCAGCTCGACCGGGCTATTGCCAAAGCCAGGCTTAACCTTGCCCTCGGCGTGAACCTGCCAGCCGCGATGGAGATTGGTTTGGTGCATGTGGACGCTGAGCTGGCCGGGGACGGGGCGGCCGGCGCGACGCAGCTGACCAAGATTAAAGTTAAGCGACCCGCCGGCCGCCACACCTGGGTCGTCGGCCACCACGCCGTCCAGGCTAACTGACTGGCCGACCAGCCCCAACCAAGCCGCCTGCTGGGCCCGCCAGACCTGGGCCCGCCACAGGCCGGCCACCAGCGCCGCCACCAGCAACGCGCCCACCAACCAGCGCCGTCGGCCGGCCAATGCCAAAGCTCCGGTCGCCAGCACTAGGCCGGTCGCCACCGCCCACGCCCAGCTTGGCGCCACTACGCCCAACCGCCCCAGCGTCAAGCCGCCTAAGATCACTCCACACGTCAGCCACATCGCCGTCGTTCGGCGCATGCTGCCCCAACCTTTCTCACCCTCGCTCAATTGCCTTGGTTATTGTGCCTAGCCAAAGCAATAAATGCAATGTGTTTTTGGCAACTCAATCTAGTAAGTAGATGTATACTAGAGACTAATTAGTTATGGTTCATAAGCCCGGGAGAATGACAATGGGCCAATTGCCTAAAATGGTCGCCCCAGATCGCTCATTTACGGCATTTAGCCAAACCTACCCCGACTATGCCCGCACTCACGTGCTCGACACCATGCGCGCCACCGACTTTGCCCGCCTCGACGAGACCGGTCAAGTTTACCTGGACTACACCGGCGGCAGCCTCTACCCCGCTAGCCTGGTGCGCGACCATGCCGCACTGCTACAGGGCGCGGTGTTCGGCAATCCACACTCCATTAATCCGACTTCGGCCCGCTCAACTCACCATGTGGAGGCGGCGCGGGCGGCGGTGCTGGAGTTCTTTCGGGCCGATCCCGAGGAGTACGTCGTGATCTTTACGCCTAACGCATCGGGCGCGCTACGGTTGGTGGGCGAATCGTATCCGTTTGAGGTTGGCAGCCACTTTTTGCAAATCAGCGACAACCACAACTCGGTTAACGGGCTGCGCGAATTCGCCAAAGCCAAAGGAGCCGCGGTGCGAACGACGGTTAATGGCGTCGATTTGCAGATTGATGAGGCCGCTTTGCGCGCCGAGCTAGCCGAGCGACCGACCGCACCCAGCCTATTTGCCTACCCAGCCCAGTCGAACTTTACCGGGGTACAGCATTCGCTGCGCTGGATCGCCCAGGCCCAGGAGCTTGGCTGGGACGTACTGCTGGACGCGGCCGCCTTTGCGCCGACCAATCGGCTTGATCTGAGCCGCTACCACCCCGACTTTGTGCCGCTCTCGTTCTACAAGCTGTTTGGTTGGCCGACCGGCGTGGGCTGCCTGCTGGCTCGGCGTCCGGCATTGGCGCGGCTGCGGCGGCCGTGGTTTGCCGGCGGCACCATCTGGGCCGTTAGCGTGCAGGCTGACTGGCACGTGATGGCCAGTGACGGCGAGGCGTTCGAGGACGGCACGGTTAATTATCTGAGTCTGCCGGCTATTCCGCTAGGTTTGCGCTATCTGAAGCGCCTGGGCCTAAGCACCATCCATCGCCGGGTGATGTGCCTAACCAGCTGGCTACTGACCGAGCTAACAGCCCTGCGGCACAGCAACGGCCGGCCGATGGTGGAGATTTATGGCCCCCACAACACGGCCGGCCGCGGCGCTACCATCGCCTTTAACTTCCTCGATCCCGACGGCCGCATCGTCGACGAGCGCCTAGTTGACCAAGCTGCGGCCACTGCCGGCCTCTCATTGCGCACCGGTTGCTTCTGCAATCCTGGCTCCGGTGAGGTGGCCTTTGGCCTAGCGCCCGCCAAACTAGCCGCCGGCTACAGCGACGGCCGCCAGGTCGGCTTCGACGAATACCTGAGCGTCATCGGCCTACAGAGCGCCGGCGCCGTCCGGGTCTCACTCGGCCTCGCCAGCAACTTCGCCGATGTGGCCGCCTTTCTCGACTTTGCCGAAACTACCTTCCGCGACCAGCCCCAAGACCCCAGCGCCTTGGCTCCGCGCCAACGCTGCTAGAGCTAATTGCCGCCAAACATTCTTTTGATACGACCAAGCAGCGAGGCTTGATTCTTGTCGTAGGCGCTTCCTGCCGCCTCTTCCAGTGCATCGGCCTTTCGTTCGTGATAGCCCACCTCTGCGGCATGGCCGACATCGCGAGTACCTTGATGCGCCCTAATCTTAGCTTCTAGCTGATCCGGACCTAGCTCGGGATTCTGCTGCTTGATCTTGGCTCTAGCTTGGGCTAAGTCGGCCTCTCTATTAGCATTCAGCTCAGCTATCCTAGTGCGAGACTCGTCACTAGCATCGGCCATCTCACGGGCTTTCTCTACGTTAGTATCGCGTGGATCCTGCGTGTCCTCACCCCGATCAAGAGCCGCCTTATGCGCCTCGACTTGAGTGCGGCTCGGACCTTGGCTATAAGCTCCTTCGGCGCGCTGCTGGTCACGCGCCACATCGCTCCACATTTTAGTCTCTTGGCCAGCCGACCCTAATGGCGTTCTTGCTACCTCGTTCTCTCCTTGATGCGGTTGCTCGCTCATTGATAGATATCCTTTATGTATCAGAGCATACCATACCACTTACGGTCAAAAGAACTCTGCTAAAGCAATTCCAGATCAAACACCAAGAATGGGTCCTCGTCGGCAATGGGCCGGCCCAAAAAGGCGTAGTAGCCCGACATCACCTGGCGCTGGTGCTCCTTGTCGCGGTAGGACTCGTGCCGGTCGGTCGCAATTGGCAGGTCGCCAAAGGCCACCTCAGCCTTACTCGCGATACGCGCTCGCCCCACCGACTCGCCGGTGGCCAAGTTTAAAATCTCGATCTCATCGCCAGCCTGCAAGTAGTCATACTTTTTGCCAAATCGATAAGCTGTCTTCATTTGGCCGGTCTTCACAAACTCCGCCAGTTCGGGCGAGAAGGCCAAGGCGTAGCGCTCTACCGTCGGCTCAGTTGTATTTATGGTCGTCTTGGTAGGCACTTCAAACATATCGGGTCCTCAATACTTAATTTCGCTCCCGAGTATAGCATTCCAACGCTGCCTCCGGCACCTCTACGTTAAACAGCCCCAACTGGCCCTTCACCGCAAACGGCCGCCGCAACACCCGCACATCCTCGATCAGCCAAGCCTGGGCCCGCGGATACAGCGCTACGCAGCCGGCCGCCTCGTCGGCCTCGGTCATTGGCCGCATGCCCACGAGGCGCACCAGGCAGAGCGCCACGCCATGGGGTTCTCCCGCCCCGCTCTGCGAGGCGCAAATCAGAATATCACCACGATACTTGGTGGTCCATTTGCGCGTCTCGATCGTCTTTTTGCCCTCAGCTACCCAGTTGGCATAGGGTTGCTGCAACGATAAGGCCTTTACTTTCATCCGTCTTATCATACCGTTTGCCACCGTTATGGCATAATATCGAAGGCGCTTACACCGCGCCCCGAAACTGATGAAGGAGATCACGAGTGACTGACATCGACTGCGCGCTCGACCTACGAGTAGGTCCCACGGTCATCCGAGAATCACCCCTGTTTCGCGATTGGGTGACGCGCAACGAGCGCAGTGGCGCCCGGGTCGAACGGGTAGAGGTGCGCAGCGCTGTAATCGAGCCGACAACGAGCGCCATTACCCAGTTGGACCTGCAAGCTACCGTGCGCGACCCCGAGGGCCACACTAAGCAGGACTCCTTCACGCTACGATCCGACACTGTCGATGTGGTAGCGCTGCTGCGCGACGAGAAGGACCAGCTGCACTGTGTTTTTGTGAAGCAGTATCGGCTGGCGGTTGGCGCCTATGTGATCTCTAATGTGGCCGGCGGCATCGAACCAGGCGAGACCCCGGAGCAAGCCGCGCAGCGCGAGGTCCGCGAAGAGGTGAGGAGGAGGCTGCCCTGGGGTTTGCCGCAGCCGCTCAACCGCTGGTGCTGCGGCGCCCCTGGGCCTTTCCACGTCAGTCCTGGCAGCACCAGCGAGAACGTCCATTACCTCGCCATCCAAGCTCAGGCCACGAGGGCCGAAATCGAGGCCTTGCACGGCGCCACCGCCGGCCTGGTCGCTGAAGGCGAGCATATCACGGTTCACGTGGTGCCGGCGGCCGAGGCCCTGACGCACCTCAGCAGCTCCGGCCGGGTCGACGGCAAAGCCATACAAGGCCTAGAGCTGGCCCGGCTAGCCGGCCTCCTGTAACCCCATCCCACTAGCGCATCGGGGGGCG
>DATIIV010000011.1:0-57691 GCA_035479295.1 Candidatus Saccharimonadia bacterium
GGCAACAAGACCCACTAAGCAGACCGTGGCACAGGGTAACCCCAAGAAGCAAATCTCCTGGCTACGCCAAGCTTACGAGCAGCTGCAGCAGGAGTTAGCCGAGCTGGCTTGGGGTGGGGTGTGAGGTGTGGGGTGGTTCAGAGTTGTGGCTAGCACGCTGAGCTGGCAAATACTTGGTATACTCTAATAGCTCGTACTCGGTGTCATGGGAGGATGCTTTGAGCCTGTTGGCTGCACGCGACCGAACGGTGCAATGGCTACTGAATGATTCGGCGGCTTACGCAGATATTCTGGGCGCAAGGGAGAAGGAACTACGCCAGCGGTATGCCACGGTCTGTCGCCGCTCGCCCCGCAAGGCTGAGTTCTGGATAGCGCGTGAGCTGCGAGTTGAGCTGTTTGCGGCTATGGCCCATTTGGTGTACGTTGAGGTGCTCGAAATGATCGAGCCTTGGTGGCAAGAGCGGATCTCGTTGGTGGCCGCGATAACGCCTACTAACTACTGTATGGGAGATCTCTCGGTGCCGTATTCGGGCGCCTGCCATGTGTTTATGCAGACGCTGACCGCCTGGCTTCAGGCCGCCTCAGATCGAGTGATCACGCGTCTGCGACAAGACGCGAACGATCCAAATGCTCCGCTTTGGGGTGCGTTTGAGACGGCGGGGCGGCGGGTGGGTGAGGCCATCCTAGCCTACAAGCCAGCCTACGACGGTTACTACCAGAACCATCCCTCTGCGGCTGCTAGACTGTTTGAAACATATGATAGTTGGCAACACGATTCCATGCCGGTAAATGCCGAGGCCATCATGGGAGCTTTGATTCTGTGGGCAGCGGCCGGTACACACGCGCAGCGTAGATCGCTATCGGTGCGGGAGTTGGCTCGTCAGGTGAATTCTTGGCTTGATCCGATAAGCTGGATGGCTCATGCCAGCCGCCGCTCGATGGTATCGTACTTTCACGGCCCGGAGTCGATTTCGCGGCGATTTGGTCAGTACGAGGGCCGAGTCTTGACCGACCTAGCCGACTTTCTTCCCGAGTCGATTCCCGTCTATACGGAGAATGGTCAGTGGCTGCCTCAGCACTGGGCTAAGGCGGGGCTCCAGGATGGCCCGTGGGATCCAAACCCGGGTGATTGTCCGGCAACTACTAGTGTCCAGCCACCCTCGCCTAAGAGGCGAAGAGTAGTGGTGTCTTTTTGTGCTGAGTATCAGCGGAGATACCCGGAGGCACAGATCATCTGGCTGGCATCAGAGGAGAAGGGCCTGTGTGATATCGCTACTCTCGGACTCATGGTGGGGTGCTTGATAGCCCAGGAGACGATTTACCCGGTTTGGCCCCGCGTCATTTTGGGGTGAACGCTTGTCGGCCTGAACCGACCAGGCTGGCTCAAATACGGCCCGAAGCACTCGTTAATGGGCGCTTCGGGCCCCTTGCTATCGGCATCTTGGTGTACACCGATCTAGCTCGGCTGGTTTTGTGGTAACCCTGAGCCGCCAGCCACTCGGTACCGTTAGCGCTGCCGGCTTCTTCGTCGGCGGTCAGCATCGGCCCCAGATCGTAGCGGGTCAATTCGGGTCCTAATTCCTGCAACAAGGCAATGAAACAAAGCGCTAACCGGCGTCGGCACCACATCAATGTGGCCCATCAACCACAGCTTAGGCTGGCGAAGATTATGGGTAGTGGCCAAGAGGTCAAGGGCGCCCGGTTAGTGGCTAAATCCTCGGGCACGGTTGGAAAGCGCACCAGGTGCGACAAGAGTGAGGTCAGCGTTTCGGTAGGAGCGGAAGGGGGAGTTGGCATAGAAGTTGTCGTTATTATTCAAAAACATACAATAAACGATTTAAAGCATATAGTCAATATGGAAGCAGAATACCTAGCCCGCTATGCTGAAAATGCCTCGTGACCAGCTGGCGGACTGAAGGGACAGAGCTGTGGCAGCTAGACCAGGGCTTTGGGCTGAGCAGTGTTCTCAGTATCTTCTGAATCATCCAACTAAGGTAAACCGAGAGCTAAAGCGGCTCAAGCGACGTCTTAGGTGGTACTATCGACGTCTGCTGCAGCGTCAGCCGGCCAAGGCTGAATTTGTGATTGCAGCCTGGCTGCGATCAGCCGTGTGGGGCGCGGTCAGCCACCTGGTGTATAGTCGGCTCATTGAGCTTATCTTGCCCTTGATCGAGCACGATGGATCGGTGGTGGCGGCCACGGTGATGGCGCCATCCTTGCTTGATGAAGGAGCAGCCGAGGTCCGGGGAGGGGGCTGGATAGAAATAGAGCCAGGAAGCACCACCGATCGCTTTTTGCGAACCATCATTTACTGGCAACGGCGGGCCAGCCAAGAAGTACTGTTGCCGTGGCAGCAGCCCGACCATCCTCGGCATCAGCTGTGGTTGGCCTTCAATGATTGCCAAAAACGACTGCGCGAGGCGCGGCAGGTTGTTTCGCCAGGCCCTGTCGTTGGTCCGGATGCCTACGACTGTTGGATGCAGGAAACGATTCCGGAATCATCTCAAGCGGCCCTAGAGTTGCTTCTCTTGGCTGGGATTGAACCGACGCATCGCCAGCCTCATCGGCCTTTGATCGGGCGGCATCTGGCTGCTGAGGCTTCGGCTAAGATTGATGCCTTGAGCTGGGCGGCGACGATAGGTCGAGAAGCGTTTAAGCGCTATATCTATGTGGTTGGGCAGATGTTAATCCAGGGGTTTGGCGCCTATGAAAAAGCTGTTTTGGAGGGTGCCCAAGCGTTTTTTGCCGATCGACTCGACAAATCTGATGCCGAGGCCGCACTGCCGCTCTGTAGCTGGCTAGCTACGGGGCTGCGAAATCAACCCTGGGAGCATCACCGGGCCTGTGTGGCTATATCGATGCTATGGTCGCCGGAGCCCGCCGACCGGGAGCGCGCAGTGCGCTTTTTTGCTGCTTTTGCGCGCCGTTATCCTTTGCTGCGAGCTATTTGGGGCGATGATGGTGGGTTTGATCGCGTTACCTTGCTGTTGCTCTTTGGGCTGCGGGTGGCCGAAGAGCTGATCTACCCAGTATGGCCGCAGTGGCCGCCGTCGGTTTAGCTGCCGTATTGAGGGCCCGAAGCGCTTACGCAAGCGCTTCGGGCCCATAGCCTGCCTTGCGGGCATCAGATAGCGGCTGGTACACTAGTGAGGATGAAGATGGTTGCTCTATGATTAACCGACTGCTCGGTTTGCTGTCGCATGATATTGGCATTGACCTGGGAACGGCCAATACCTTGGTGTATGTGCGCGGCAAAGGCATCGTCATTAACGAGCCCAGCGTAGTGGCGGTTAATACCAAGACCAAGCAAGTGCTGGCGATTGGCGATGAGGCCAAGAAGATGGTGGGCAAGACGCCGGCTAGCATTGTGGCGACCCGGCCGCTGGTGGATGGGGTGGTGAGCGACTTTGAAGTGACCGAGCAGATGCTCAAGTACTTTATTAATAAGGTGCACCAGGAGAGCTATAGCGTGTTCCCGCGGCCGCGCGTGGTGGTGGGTATTCCCAGCGGCGTAACCGAGGTAGAGAAGCGGGCGGTGGAGGACGCGGCTACGAATGCCGGGGCGCGCCAGACCTTCTTGATCGAAGAACCGATGGCGGCGGCCATTGGCTCGCGGCTGCCGATTCAGGATGCGGCCGGCAGCATGATCGTGGATATTGGTGGCGGTACCACCGAGGTGGCCATTATTAGCCTGGGCGGCATTGTGGCCTCGCGGTCGCTTCGCATCGCGGGCGATGAGCTCAGTGACGATATTATTCAGTATGCCCGCGAAGAGTTTAATCTGCAAATTGGCGAGCGCACGGCCGAAAACATCAAGATTGCTATTGGCTCGGCCTACCCGCTCAAAGACGCCAAACCGGTGCCAATGCGCGGGCGCGATCTAGTGACCGGCTTGCCCAAGGAGATTATGATTGAGCCCGACCAAGTGCGGGCGGCGCTGGCCAAGAGCGTGCGCGAAATCGTGGAGGCTATTAAGATTACCATCGAGGAGACGCCGCCCGAGCTAGTAGCCGACATCATGGAGCGCGGCGTGTACCTGGCCGGCGGTGGGGCGCTACTCAAAGGCCTCGATGAGATGATCCGTCGTGAGACCAAGATGCCAGTGCATGTGGCCGACGACCCCCTGACGGCCGTGGCGCGCGGCACCGGTTTGGTACTAGAGGATCTGGACGCCCTTAAAGAGGTGCTGGTGCCGACACAATATGGCAAATTGCCCCGATAGACACGCGAAGGGTGGGTGAAACGATGCGGATGATTATGACGATGCGGGCAAGAACACTACGGGTAGAGCGAAGGGCCTTGCCGGATGAGTGCATCGCGGGTAAGCTGCCGCGACTTCATGGGACGAGACGCTCACCGGTTCGTGATGCCGAATCCGGCAAGGCCCGAAGCCACTACAAGCGGGTGGCGCTATGAACCGCTCCAAAGCCAATCGTCGTATTTATCTGGCCGTCGGCATCGGCGGGGCACTGGCCGTGGCTGGCCTGCTGGGCTGGCTTGGCCCGCTGCGCTGGGTCTACGACCACACGGTGGTACCGGTGAGCTCGGGGCTGGCTACGGCCGGCAGTACGGCCAGTGAGGCCATGAGCAACCTGGGCCAGATCCGCCAGCTGGCTGCCGACAACCAGCGCCTGCAGCGCGAGAACGCCGACCTGCGCCAGCGCCTCGCTGCCGACGCCGAGACCCGGCGCGACAACGATCTATTGCGCAACCAGCTGGGCCTGGAGGTGGCCGGCACGCCGCAGCAAGTAGCGGCTGAGGTGGTGGCGTTTCAGCCCGACTCATATCGCCAGTTCGTCACTATCAACAAAGGCTCGAGCTCGGGCCTTAAGCCGGGCATGGCCGCCATGAGCCAGGGCGTGCTGGTGGGTACGCTGTCGGACGTGCAGGCCGGTACCGCCAAGATTATGCTGGTGGCCGATCCCGAGTTTAAGCTGGCGGCCAAAGACCAAGACACCAATGCGTTGGGTATTCTGCAGGGCCAGCTGGGCAACGGCCTCATTATGGACAAGATCGGCCAGACCGATACCGTTAAGCCGGGTGACACTATTACCACCTCGGGCCTGGGCGGCTTGGTGCCGGCCGGGCTCTTTATTGGCCAGGTGCAGGCGGTTAACGCGCCGGAGAACGAGATCTTTCAGTCGGCTCAGATCTCGTCGCCGCTACAGATTAATCATTTGCGATTTGTCTTTGTGGTGCTGAGCCAATGAGACTGTGGCGGTTGTATCTGGTTACGATTCTCGTTTTAATCTTGCAGATTGGCTTTATACCGGCGTTGCGGCCGTTTGGAGTGGTGCCTGATCTGGCGCTGGCGCTGGTGGTGTCGGTGGGTTTGGCCGGTACGGCTTCGGCGGCGCTGGCGGTGGCGGTGGCCGGCGGCTTGTTGCTCGATCTCACCAGCGGCGCGGATTTTGGTTTGCGGCTAGGCTTATTTGCGCTGGTCGCCTTGGTGACGGGATTGGTTCATCGGGCGGGCCTTAACCTCATGGGGCCGGTGGTGGCATTGGCGTTGGTGGCCGCGGCTACTCTTTTGGGTGATCTGGTGGTGCTGGCCAATATCGCTGGTACCGTTGGCGCCTGGCCCATCGGCGAACTGCTGCGGCGTCTGACCGTTGAGATTATGCTAAACTTGGGGCTGACGCTCTTGCTGCGCCCGTTGGTGAACTGGGCGGTGGCGAGCGACGGCGGCATGGTGAGTTTGGGATAGGGGGAGCGTATGCGGCGATCGATCTTTGGCTATCTGGAGGGCGACGTTAATCGGCGCAGTCTTAAGCTAAGCCGCAACCTGGCCAAGCACGAGGAGTGGACTGAGGCGATTCTGCCGGCCGACGCCGAGGCAAGTGCCGCCGAGGGCGAGACCAACCGTCGGCCCTTGGTGTGGTTTGGTGCGCTGGTAGCATTGGCGCTGGTGGTGCTGGCGGGCCGGCTATTTACGCTGCAAGTGCTGGCCGGCAGTCGCAATCTGGCGCTTGCCAACGGCAATCGCCTGCGCGAACGTATCGAACGGGCGCCCCGTGGTATTATTTATGATCGCAATAGGCAGGTTCTGGCTAGCAATCAGGCCAGCTACGATGTAACCGTGGTGCCGCAGCTGCTGCCGAGCAGGGCAGCCGACCGCCGGGCCGAATACGAGCGGGTGGGGGCTATTTTGGCTCAGCCCGGCACCCAGATCGGCGCCAAGGCCGAGGCGCTCTGCACCGCCAAGGATCCGGCGCCGGATTGTCTGGCGACGCCGGTGCCGCAGCTGGTGGCCAGCGGCGTCACGCGCGATCAGGCGCTGCTGCTCGATCAGTCCTCGGGTACGCTGCCGGGCTTTGCGCTCGACGTTAACCCCATTCGCCAGTACTCCGATGCGAGCTTGCTGTCGGTTTTTTTGGGTTATACTGGGCGGGTTAATGCCGATGAGGCCAAGGATAACCCCGATTATGGCCCCACCGACCTCATCGGCAAGCTGGGGCTGGAGAAGCAGTACGAGACTCAGCTGCGCGGCACCAACGGCGGCGAAGAGACCGAGGTCGATGCTACCGGCAAGCCCATCCGGGTGCTGGCCAGCCGCGACCCTGTGCCGGGCAACAACCTGGTGCTCTCGATCGACCAAGGCCTCGAGCAGCAGTTAGCGGTGGCCATTCAGCGCCAAATGGCGGCTTCGGGCTCCAAGCGCGCCTCGGGCGTGGCGCTCAATCCCAAGACCGGCGAGGTGCTGGCGGCCGTGTCGCTGCCCAGCTACGACAACAACCAGTTTAGTCGCGGCATCTCGGCCGCCGACTACGCCAAGCTCACCAGCGATCCCGGTCAGCCACTCTTTAATAAGGTGATCGCTGGCGGCTATCCGTCGGGCTCAATCATTAAGCCGCTGGGGGCGGCCGCAGCGCTTCAGGAGGGCATTGTCTCGGTGGCCACCTCGGTGCTCGACGGCGGCAAGATCACCATTCCCAATAAATACGACCCGGCCAATCCATCGGTCTACTATGGTTGGGAGCGTACCAACGGCTTGGGTATCGTGACGGTGTTAACGGCCTTGGCTCGTAGCTCCGACATCTTCTTTTATAAAGTAATGGGGGGACTGGTCGGCACTAATGAGGACTTCACGCATCCGCTGGGCGTTACCAAACTAGCCGAGTACTATCAAAAATTTGGTTTGGGCTCGCGCACCGGCATCGATCTGCCGGGCGAGGCGTCGGGTCGGGTGCCAACACCGGACTGGAAGAAGGCCTACTCGGGCCAGTCCTGGTATACCGGCGACACCTACAATATCTCGGTGGGTCAGGGCGACCTGCTGGTGAGCCCGCTCCAGATGGCGGCGGCGGTCTCGGCTATCGCCAATGGCGGTACGATGTATAAGCCGCACCTGGTTAATCAGGTGGTCGACCAGGCCGGCAAGGTGCTGCAGCAGATCGCGCCGCAAGTGGTGCGCCAGGGCTTCATTAGCTCGGCCAACCTGGCAACCGTACGACAGGGCATGTGGCTGGCCGTCAATGATTCATCCGGTACGGCCTGTTGCCGCATTAAGCAGGAGGTGCCGGTGCAAGTGGCCGGCAAGACCGGCACGGCCGAGACGGTGGTCCACGATCAGGGTCCCGATGCCGCCAATCAGAGCAAGTCCGATGCCTGGTTTGAGGGCTTTGCGCCCTACAACGATCCGCAGATCGTTATCGTCATTTTGATTGAGAACTCGGGCGAGGGCGCCGAATATGCGGTGCCGGCTGCTCGCGAGACGTTGGCTTGGTATTTCACTCAAGGTGCCGGAGCCAAGCACTAAGAGGCGTCTTTATGGCTTGGCAGAGGCATCTATACTCGTTAAACAATAGTAACTCTTGACGCCAACCGGACCATAGAGGAACATAGTAAAGCAAAACAGATAGCAATTAGAAACTAAGACGCAAGCGCTCGTAGGCTCGGGGTTTTCCCGAGAATTCTTTTTTCCGCCCCCTTGTCCACGCTTATGCTTGATCTTGATTAGGAGACTATTATCAATGAGTAACACTACTAAAACCGAATTTCATTTAACCGCGGATGGCATTCAGGCGCTTAAGGACGAGCTGAAAGAGCTGACCACGACGAAGCGAGTCGAGATTGCTGAGCGCCTTAAAGAAGCCAAGGCCGACGGCGACCTGGGCGAGAATGCCATGTATGACGCGGCTCGCGATGAGCAGGGCTTTATCGAGGGTCGCATCGCCGAGATCGAGCATATTCTGAAGCACGCTATTATTATTTCGGCCAAGAAGGGCGACAAGGTCTCGCTGGGTTCGACGGTTCACGTAGAGCTCGAGGGCGGCTCGCAGCGCTACACTATCGTGGGCTCCACCGAGGCCAACCCCGACGAGGGCAAGATCTCGGACGAGTCGCTGGTGGGCAAGGCGCTGCTGGGCAAGAAGCCGGGCGAAGAGGTCGAGATCGAGGTGCCGTCGGGCAAGTTGACGTACAAGATTATGAAGGTCGAGTAACCAGTAGGGTCTTTGCCTTTACTGCGCGATCTATTTTGCGAGAACAAAGCGAACGCGACCCGATTTATCGGAGCAACTTTACCATAATCGGCGCTTTGTTCTCGCCAAAATAGAATCGCTCCGTTCGACCTCTAACCCGAACTGTCGCCCCGCTTGGCTGGAGGCGGCTTTTCGGTTAGAATAGGCCGCATGACCACACCTCATAATGACTGGCTTGACCAGCTAGTTGATCAGATTAACGTTGCGCGCCCTGCGGGTGAAATTATTGTCTCCAGCGGTCATTCGCCGTCTGGCGTGTATCACGTGGGTACGTTGCGAGAGATCATGACGGCCAATGCTATTGCATGGGCGCTGCGACGAGCAGGGCGCAAGGCAAGGCACGTCGATTTTGTGGACGACTTTGACGCATTTCGTAAAGTGCCGACGGTAGTGCCGGAGTCTTGGAGCCAGTATCTGGGGCGGCCGCTAGCGCTCGTGCCAGACCCGTTTGACTGTCATGTTAGCTATGGCCAGCATTTCTTGAGTGAACTCCAAGGTGGTCTGGGACAGTTAGGTTGTTTGCCTGATGAGACTATCTCTGGCTATGAGAACTATCGGAGCGGGGCGCTGATTGAGCAGATCGCGGCTAGCCTAGACCACCTAGACGAGGCGCGAACCATTCTGACCGAGGTGGGCGGTCGCCAGCTGGACGAGCACTGGGCGCCGGTACAGATTATGGATGAACAGCAGAATCTGAGGACGCTCCATTTTGCCGGCTGGAATGACGCGACGCGGCAGGTGATGTGGCGTGATAAAGCTGGCCAAACTGGCAGCGTTGGTCTGGACGAGGGCCGAGTCAAGCTGGATTGGCGTCTGGATTGGCCGGCTCGCTGGGCCAAGTGGGGCGTGGGCGTAGAACCGTTTGGCCGAGATCATGCTACCAAGGGTGGTTCTTACGAGACCGGTAAAGTTCTGGTAGAGCGTATCTTTGGCGGCCATGCGCCCTTGCCTGTACCATACGAATTCATTAACTCACTGGGCCAGACCAAAAAAATGAGCAAGTCATCGGGCGACGTGTTGACGCCTGATGGAGCGCTTCAGGTTATGCCTCCCGAGATTTTGCGCTATTTTGTGGTCCACCCCCGGCCCTCTCGCACATTAACTTTTGATCCTGGCGTGGGTCTCTATAACCTGATCGATGAGTTTACCAGAGCGTCAATGGACATGACTGGCGCTAGTGTGGCCTATGCACGGGCTAGCTCGGGCCAGCAAGTGATCGCGGCTGTACCGTTTAACCATCTGGTGTCGGTATACCAGGCAGCGCAACAGAAGACTGAAGAGGTGCGCCAGATTCTGGAGCGCACGGGTTACGAGGAAGCGGTGCGCGATCAATGGCCTATTATTGAACGGGAGCTCGGATTCGTGCACGCTTGGCTCAATAGTCATGCTCCAGAGAGTGTGAAATTTGTGGTGCAGTCTGAATTGCCCCATGTAGAACTGAGCACGGAGCAGTGCGCGGCATTGGCGAAACTAGCCGACACGATTGAGGCCGAGCAAGACTTAGCGGCTCAGGGTATTCACGATGCTATTTACACCGCTGCGGAGGTGGTAGGCATCAAGGCTTCGTTAGTCTTTCAGGCTATTTATCGGGTAATTTTAAACAAAGACTCCGGGCCAAAGGCTGGCTGGTTTCTGGCCTCTCTTGATCGGGCTTGGCTGCTCGAACGGCTGCGCGCTAGCGTGGCAAGCCGATAGCGCTGGCTATTTTATTTCTCCCGCCCGCCCGAGTATACTGAAGCCATGATAGATATTCGAGTAATTCGCGAACAACCTGATCTGGTAAAAACGGCCTGCCGCACCAAGAACGCGGCAGTTTCTGATAAAGACGTCGACCACTTACTCAAGCTGGACGGTGAGCGGCGCGAGCTGCTGGCCAAGACCGAGCAGCTGTCGCATGAGCGCAAAGTCCTGGCGGCCGAGAGCCAAGGCGGCAAGCCGTCGGAGGCACAGATGGCGCGCGGCAAGTCGTTGCGCGAGGAGCTGGCGGCCGCCGAGGCTAAGCTAGCCCAGCTCGATGCCGATATTCTGGTGATCTGGAAGCAGATTCCCAACCTGCCGGCCGCCGATGTGCCGGTGGGTAAGACCGAGGCCGACAATGTGGTGGCCAAGACGTGGGGCGAGCCAACCAAATTCGACTTTGAGCCCAAGAACCATTGGCAGCTGGCCGAGCCCCACGGCTGGATCGACAAGGAGCGGGCGGCTAAGGTAGCGGGTGCCCGGTTTGCTTACCTTAAGGGCAATCTGGTGCGGCTGCACTTTGCCATGATTCAATTTGGCATGGATGTGCTAACGAGCGAGACCGTTCTGGCCGAGATCGCCGAGCGGGCTGGTCTAGCCGGCAAGGTCTCTACCAGGCCTTTTACGCTGGTGATGCCGCCGGCGGTGGTGCGCACTGAGGTGTACGAGGCCACCGGCCGCCTCAACGCGCAGGAGGTCACCTACAAGCTCGAGGACGACGACCTGTGGCTCAATGCCAGCGCCGAGCACAGTATGGCGCCGATGTACCAGAACGAGATTGTGGAGGAGGCCGAGCTGCCGTTGCGCTTTGCCGGTTACGCTACCAGTTTTCGGCGCGAGGCCGGCACCTATGGCAAAGACACCGAGGGCATCTTCCGGCTGCATCAGTTCGATAAATTGGAGCTGGAGAGCTTTACGGTGGCCGAGGCCTCACTCGATGAGCACCTCTTTATGGTGGCCATCCAAGAATACCTGATGCAGCAGCTGGAGATTCCGTACCAAGTGCTGATGAAATGCACGGCCGATATTGGTAAACCTAATGCACGGGGCGTCGACCTGGAGGCCTGGCTGCCGGCGCAGGGTAAGTACCGCGAGACCCACACGGCCGACCTCATCACCGATTACCAGACGCGCCGGCTCCAGACCCGCGTACGGCGAACCAGCGGCCAGGTTGAGCTGGCCCACACCAACGACGCCACTGCTTTCTCGCAGCGGCCGCTCATCGCCATCATCGAGAATTACCAGCAGGCCGATGGCACTATTCGAGTGCCGGCCGTGCTGCAAAAATATTATGGAGGTGAGATTCTATGATCAAGCTCAACATTGCGACGCGCAACTTTGAGGCCGATACCAAGCTCAAAGACTACATTGAGGAGAAGATCGGCAGCCTCGACAAGTTCTTGCCGCGAAGTGTTCGCGGTTTGGCTGAGGGCAAAATAGTGCTCGAAACCGATCCCAACGGCCGGGAGGACAACCGACTGGTCTGCGAGGCCATACTCACCATTGGCGGCACCACCCTGGTCTGCCGAGAGGGGGCTATCAACATGTACGCCTCGGTCGATATCGTTGTGGCCAAACTTAAGGCTCAAATCTGCACCTACAAGGAGAAGCACGTGAAAGGTCCGCGGCGTTTGCGTATGCTCTCCCGCTGGTTTGGTCGGACTCAGGAGTCAGATTTAGGCACATCCGAGCCAACTTTGTAGTATCCTATTAGGGTATGACCAATTTACTGACGAAAATTCTAGGCGACCCCAGTGTGCGCGAGGTGAAGCGAGCGCGTGGTCTGGTAGAGCGTATTAACGGCCACGAAGCGGCTTTAACCAAGCTCAGCGAGTCTGAGCTGCGCGAGCAGACGGCTAAATTTAAGGAGCGGCTAGCGGCTGGCGAGAAGCTGGACGCCCTGCTGCCCGAGGCGTTTGCGGTGGTGCGCGAGGCGGCTAAGCGGGTGATTGGTATGCGGCACTATGATGTGCAGCTGATCGGCGGCATTATGCTGCACCGAGGCAAGATCGCCGAGATGAAGACTGGCGAGGGCAAGACGCTCATGGAGACGGCGCCGGTTTACCTGAATGCGCTGACCGGTGACGGCGTGCACGTGGTGACCGTCAACGACTACTTGACTCGCCGTGACGCCGGCTGGATGGCTCAGGTGTACCATGCGCTGGGTCTGAGCACGGGTATTATCGTGCCCGATGCCAGCTTTGGGGTGCCGGCACTGCTGTACGACCCCGATTACACCGACCCCGAGGCCACCGATGAGCGGCTCATGCATCTGCGGCCGGTGTCGCGCCAGGAGGCCTATGCGGCCGACATTACCTATGGCACCAACAATGAGTTCGGATTTGATTACCTGCGCGACAATATGGTCGATGACCTGGCCAAGATGGTGCAGCGGCCGCTCAATTACGCCATCGTCGACGAGGTCGACTCGATCTTGATCGATGAGGCTCGGACGCCGCTCATCATTAGTGCCCCGGCCAACGAGGCGACCGACAAGTACTATGAGTTTGCCAAGCTGGCCGCCCGCCTTAAGCCCGAGGAGCACTACACGCTCGACGAGAAGCTCAAGGCGGCCTCGCTAACCGATGCCGGTGTGGAGGCGATCGAGCAAGCGCTGGGCGTCGAGAATGTGTATGAGGCCGGTCGCATCGACGACGTCCATCACATTGAGCAATCGCTGCGGGCTGTGGCGCTGTATCAGCGCGACCGCGACTACGTCATTCAGGGCGGCGAGATCGTGATTGTGGACGAGTTTACCGGTCGCCTCATGCCTGGCCGTCGTTGGAGCGATGGCCTGCACCAGGCCATCGAGGCCAAGGAGGGTGTGCCGATTAAGCAAGAGTCGCTGACGCTGGCCACTATTACGTTCCAGAACTACTTCCGCTTGTACAAAAAATTGGCCGGCATGACCGGTACGGCCGCCACTGAGGCTGAGGAGTTCGGCAAAATTTACCAGCTCGATGTGGTGACGATTCCGACCCACCAGCCGATGGTGCGGCGCGATCTGCCCGACCGCATTTACAAGACCGAGGCCGGTAAGTTTCGGGCGGTGGCCAAAGAGGTGGCTGAGCTGCATCGGCAGGGTCGGCCGGTGCTCATTGGTACGGTCTCGATTGCCAAGAACGAGCTGCTGAGCGACTATCTCCACCAGCTTAAGGTGCCGCACCAGGTGCTGAATGCCAAGAATAACGAGGCCGAGGCGGCGATTATTGCGGGGGCTGGCCGGCGCGGGGCGGTGACGTTGGCGACCAACATCGCCGGCCGGGGTACCGACATTGTGCTCGAGGCCGGTGTGGCCGATGTGGGTGGCCTGCACGTGCTCGGCACCGAGCGCCACGAGTCGCGCCGCATCGATAATCAGCTGCGTGGTCGCGCCGGCCGCCAAGGCGATCCGGGCTCGAGCCAGTTCTACGTCTCGCTCGACGACGACTTGATGCGCATCTTTGGCTCCGAGCGCATCGCCAATATCATGGATACGCTGGGACTCGACGAAGAGACACCCATCGAGAATAAGATCGTCTCGCGCAGCCTGGAGAGCGCCCAGAAGAAGGTGGAGGGTCACAACTTCGACACCCGCAAGCAGCTGGTTGAGTATGATGACGTAATGAATAAGCACCGCGAGGCGATTTATGCCCGGCGGCGGCGGGCGCTGGCGGCCGAGAGCCTCGAAGACGAGATCCTAGCCATGGTGCCGCACGAGCTGGAAGCCATGGTGCAGGCGCACACCAATCAGCGGACCAGCGAGATCGACCACGAGCCCCTGCGCGAAGCTGTCTCGAGTATCTTGCCGGTAGAGGGCGAGCTGGCCGACAAGCTAGAGCGGGCGCATCCTAGCGAGATCGTGGAGCTGGTGATGGAACAGGTGCGGGCATTGTATGCTGCGCGCATTGAGCTGTTCTCGCCGCCGGTAATGAGGCTGGTCGAGCGCTACGTCTATGTGAGCGCGCTCGATCGACTGTGGATTGAACACCTAGAGGCCATGGATAGTCTGCGCAACGGCATTGGTCTGCGAGCCATTGGCCAGCGCGACCCGCTGGTTGAGTACAAGCGCGAGGGCTTTCGCATGTTCCAGCAGCTGCTGAAACTGTTGGAGGCCGAGGTGGCGACGACACTGTTTAAGATAAGCGTTAATCGCGAGGAGCTGCCGCCGGCCGAGGCGCCGGTGGAGACAGCGTTGACGCGAGCGGCCGCTCAGGCGCGCACCAACGCCGGCGCCATCGATGGCGTGCAGGCGCGGAGTGGGGTAGTCGAGGCCGAGGCCGGTGGTTCGCGCGCCGAGCGCCGGGCGGCCGCCAAGGCGATGCGGCCGGTGGGCGCGCCGAGTGCCACCAAGCCAGCCGCCTCGAGCGGTAGCCACAAGAAGCGCAAGAAGCGGCGTTAGCCGTGAGGCGGCCGGCCGATCTGGAAGCGTTATCCTTCGCTGATTTTCGCCAGGCCATGCGCCGGGAACTCGTGGCAGCGTTCGGTGCCGAACAGGTGGCGCCATTCTTTGGCGGCCAGACCGCCAAAGTCGTGGTTGTGGGCCAGGCTCCGGGTGGCACTTCGGTGCAGCTGCGGCCGTGGAGTAATGCTAGCGGCAAGACCCTGCGTGAGCGCTGGCTTCAGCTCTCTGAGGCTGAGTTTTACGATCCCGAAAACATTTACCTTACGGCCATCGGCATGTATTTTCCTGGTAAAGACGCGCGGGGCAACGATTGCAAACCCGATTCCGCTCTGGCCGAGGTTTGGCTGCGTCAAGAGCTAACCTATTTGCGGCCGCAATTATATTTAGTGGTAGGCCGAATGGCGGCTGATTTTTTCTTTCCCAGACGTGATTTTGCCGAGCTTGTAGGCGCCAATCAAACTATTAATGACGTGCCGGCGCTTGTATTGCCGCATCCCTCACCGCTCAACGCTAAATGGCTCAAGGACCACCCCGAGTTTAGTGAGGAGCGCCTGCCGGCGCTTCGGACGGCTCTGCGCGAGGCGCTGTTGTTATAATGCGGCTAATGACAAGCCATGTTCTGCTTGTAACGTTATATAGAGCATAGCATATATACTATATAAGCTTACACGAAATAAGTGGCAACGCAGTCCGTTTAGCCTATCCTCAACCTGATACAATAAAGACCATGAAGAACGTGGCGATCATCGGCTATGGCATAGAAGGGCAGGCGGCGGCCAAGTACTGGGCGGACGAGGGTGCGCGCATCATCATCTGCGATGCCGACGCCGAGCTAAAGGTACCCAAACAGTACGCCGCGGCGCTGGGGCCAAATGCGCACGGACCCGGAGTGGGTTACTTGGCGCAGCTCGGCGCCATGGACCTGATTGTGCGCTCGCCGGGAACGCGGCCGGACGCCATTTTGGCGGCCAATCCGCGGTCGCCGGGGCTGGCCGGCCGCATTACCAGCGGCACGCGCGAGTTCTTTGCCCAGTGCCCGGCGCCTATCATTGGCGTTACTGGCACCAAGGGCAAGGGGACTACCAGTACGCTGATCGCGCGCATCCTGGAGGCGGCCGGGCGCACCGTCTGGTTGGGCGGCAA
Organism: Candidatus Saccharimonadia bacterium; assembly: GCA_035479295.1. Taxonomy (GTDB): domain Bacteria; phylum Patescibacteriota; class Saccharimonadia; order UBA4664; family UBA4664; genus JARIHM01. Next base: position 15,748 of record DATIIV010000011.1, read on the forward strand.
TATTGGCCGGCCGGCCCTAGAATTTTTGAGCCAAGTTCGTGAGGACCACCTGGTGGTGCTGGAGCTGTCCAGTTTTCAATTACTGGATTTGGAGCAGAGCCCCGAGGTGGCGGTCTGCCTTATGATCGCACCGGAGCACCTCAACTGGCATACCGATATGGCCGAGTACGTGGCCGCCAAGGGCAATATCTTTGCGCACCAGCGGGCCGACGATCTGGCCGTATACAAGGCTGGCGATGCTCGCGCGATCGAGCTGGCCAAGCTGTCGGCCGGCCAGCGGCTGCCCTATGGGGCCGAGCCGGGCGCGGTGGTGGCCAACGGCGCCGTCGTCATCGACGGCGCCAAGGTCTGCGACGTGGCCGAGGTAGCGCTGGTGGGTGCTCACAACCTAGAGAATGTCTGCGCCGCCGTCACCGCCACTTGGGAGCTCGTGGGCCACGATCCAGCGCCGATTCGCGCCGCCATCACCAGCTTTACCGGCCTGCCGCATCGGCTGGAGCTGGCCGGCGAGGTGGCCGGGGTACGCTACTACGACGACTCATTCTCGACTACGCCGGACGCCGCTATTGCCGCCATTAAGGCCTTCGCCGAGCCGAAGGTCATCATTCTGGGCGGCTCCGATAAAGGCGCCAATTTTACCCGGCTGGCTCAGGCCGTGGAGCACGGCGGCGTTATTCACGCACTGCTCATTGGCGAGACGGCCGCTCAGCTCGAGGCCGCGCTGCGCCGGGCCGGCTTTACGCACTTCACCACCGGTTTCACCGACATGCCGCATCTTATCGAAACCTGCTATCATATCACCGAGCCGGGCGACGTGGTCTTGCTCTCGCCAGCCTGCGCCTCCTTTGGCCTCTTTACCGATTACAAGGCTCGCGGCGATCAGTTCAAGGCGGCGGTTCAGCAATTGAAGGAACGATTATGAAACATACGGTTACCCAGCACAAACTTGATAGCGGCGCGCGCGGTCTCGTCATTAATGTACCCAGTTCGGATGTGGTGAATATTCTGGTGCGCTTTAATTCGGGCTATCAATTTGCCGACCAACACGTGTACGAGGTACCGCACGTAATGGAGCACCTGTTGGCGACGGTGACGCAGAAGTATCCGGCGCCCAATCAGTTTATGATTGAGGCCCAAAAGAACGGTGCTTACGTTAATGCCAATACGTCTTCAAATTACAATGGCTACGTGTATGAGTGCGCCGACTTTGAGTTAGACCGCATTTTAGACTTGGTAGAAGAGCAGGTGGTGCGGCCGCTGTTTGCGCCGAAAGCGCTGGCGGCCGAGCTGGGCAATGTGCGCGAGGAGCTGAGCCGCAACACCACGCAGCATGGTTCGGTCTGTTCGATTCGGTTGGGCGAAAAGGCCTATCCGGGCCAAATTATGGATTATGAGGCGCGCATCGCCCAGCTCGACGACATTACGCTCGAATCGGTGGAGCGTCATTATCATCACACGCATACGGCGGCCAACGCGCGCTTCTTTGTGGCCGGCACCTTTGCCGATGGGGGAGCGGCGGTGGTGCGGCGGCTGGAGCGTATTTTTGCCCAATTGCCAACCGGCCGGCGGCTGCCGCGCAGTCAGGCCATCGGCCACAATGTGCCGGAGCCGTTGGTGGCGCGCCGCGATATTAAGCAGCTCTATTACGCGCTGGGGCTGTACCTGGGCGAGCTCACCGAGGCTGAGCGCCGCGCCATGTCGCTGCTGCGGTTGGTGCTGGTGGGCGGCTTTAGTTCGCGCATTCTGGGCGAGGCGCGCCGCCGGGGCCTAGCCTATGGCCTTAGTGCCAGCGGCCAGACCGAGCCAGGCAATAGCGCCTTCTCGTTCTCGGGCTACGTTACGCCCGCCAACGCCGAGGAGCTGTACAAGCTGATCGCGCGCGAGATGCGGGCGATGCGCGAGGGACGGCTGGAGGAGGCCGAGCTGACGGCTGCCAAGCAGCTCGGTATCGGCTCTACCAAGCGATCGTATCAGACGGCGGCCGACATCTTGAGCTGGTACGTAGCGCCTTATGACAACGAGGGTAAGGTGGTTGATTTTAATGGTTATTTGGACGAGCTGCAGGCGGTGACGCCGGCCGAGGTAGTGGCGGTGGCTGGCAAGATCGCGCTGTCGGGCCGGCATGGCTTTAGCGTGGTGGGCGACGTTGATGACTTGGCGGCGAGCTCTTATGCTAAGCGGTTGGCGGCGATCTGGGAGTAGGGCAGCGCCTGAGGCGGCCGGCTCGTCATTGACAAAGGCGCGCTTTTATGATATCTTTGCTGATCGCGCTCGCTGTGTTATCGGCGCGGCTTTTTTGCCGTATGCCGCCGGTCTGCGAGCCGCTCATTGAAACAAAGTTGAGTAGTCAACGGCCATAAATCGCTCGCGATTATGACCGGATGATTCGGCTCTGCCCTCTGGGGCGAGCTCGTCCCTGCAACCTCGTTCTTGCTCTGCTCCAAACCCCACAATCGAAAAGGAGGCGGCCATGAGCCGCTGGAGTAACCTCCGCGACGGAGCCAAGCGGCGCCTTGAGGCGCTCAAGCACCCCGCGCCCGGCGCCGACCCCGACAACAAGTCGCTCTGGGCCAAGCTCTTCGTGCGCCTGTTCGTGCTCACGGCGGTTGTCTGTGTGACCTGGCTCGTCCTGGGCGGCATCATGACTCACCTGGTGCTGGCCGCCCACGACGAGCAGCAGGTGAGCATCGACTCGCCGGCGCTCCTGTCCAGTGTGCCGGCTTGGGGCTGGATGCTCTTCGCGGCGGGACTGGTGTTGGCCGGCATCTTCGAGTATCGGCTCAAGAGGCACACCGGAGTCGAGAAGCCCCTGCGCGCGGCTCGGTTCTGGTTCTTTGCGGCGGGTGGTGTGCTGCTGCTGTGGATCTTCAGCGGTATGGGCATCAGTGTCTCGCCGTGGCTCATCGCGGTGGTGGGCCTGATCTGCCTCGCGGCCTGGCTCTTCGCGCCGGCCCGGCATCGGATCAACCTGGGCTGGACGGCGCTGCTGTCGGCGAGTCTGCTCTCGCTGTCCCTGGTGCACGCGCCCAACGCGACACCGCAGCCAGTCACGCAGGTGGAGACCAACTCCTGTGCCGCCGGGGACGCCAAGGCTTGCCAGCTGTTGGGCACGGACTTGAGCAACAATGTTCAGGCTTTCGGCGGCGCCCTCAAGGAAGTGTGCGGGACTGCGGTTGTAACCAGCAAGGTCAAGGAGGCCTGTGACAAGTACACGCCCCAGTTGGATACCTGGAGCAAGACCGTCAAGAGCGACGCCGAGGCCATGGTCCAGGGCGCGCAGCACAACGCCGCGACCCCAACCACCACGCCGCCGCCCACCAAATAACCGAATCATCAACCACCCAAGCGGGAAGGCGGCCAGGCCCGGGATTGCCCCGGACACCAGCCGTTTTCCCCTTGGCCGACCTTTATGTTCGTTGACTACTCGACTTTTGGTGAAAGTTACGATACAATCGTAGATTCGCTTGAGGAAGGAGCCCATAATGCTCATAAAAATGCCAAACATTTTTGCTCACAAGCGCTGGCTACTGGCCGGCGTGGCTGCGGTTGCGCTGGTAGTGCCGGTGGGGTACGCGGCAGCGACGGCTTCGCCGGCGCCCAGCACCAGTCCGTCGCCGTCGGTGAGCCCAAGCCCTAGCCCACGTCCGTCGACGAGTCCTTCGCCCAGTCCCAGCCCGGCGCCCAGCGCTCCGGCCTGCGGTACGCTCACCGCCACCCCCAAGGGCGGCGACCTCAACTCGCTCATCTACATCTTTACCATTACGCCCACCGGCGAGGGCCCGAGCGGCTACCGTCTCGAGCTCACCAATAGTGCGGGTGCCAAGCAGGATGTTGACTTGACCTCCGGCCACCAGAGCACCGAGTTTACCTTTGCGCAGAGCGGTACTTACACGGTGACTGGCCAGGTGAAGGGTGCCAGCGGCTTCTCGGCCGCCAGCGACGCCTGCACCGTGCAGGTGACGGCCGGCTCGACCAGCCAGACGCCGGCACCGGCTGCTCCCGCCACCAGCGCTAGCCCGGCTGTGCTGGGCACAAGCAGCGACCTGCCGGCGACCGGTCCGGAGGGCGCCTTGGCTGGCGTCGCCGGCCTCACGGCCATGGGCTATGCCGCTCGCAGCTACCTGCGTTCGCGCAAGTCGCTGGTGGGCAGCCTGCGTCGCCGGTAGCGTCGGCACACGGGGCCTCGGCCCCGGAACGTGTAAATTGGCGCTCATCGCAGAACTTTCAAGTTGCGCGATCAGTTACAAAAAGGCCCTTTCCCAAGGGTCTTTTTGTATGTACAAAGCATTAGTAATATGTTAATACTTGCTTTTTTGTGCAATTTCATGGTAAGATACTCCAGACGAAATCAATTGCCTTAATTCTTGTGAAAAGGAGATCGTTCATGAAAGGACGTAACATTGCGATGCTTGCGGCCGCCGGGGCTGTAGTGACGACACTGGGCTTTGCCCCGGCCGCGCTTGCCGACGGCCCGCGCGACTGTAATAACAACTCGGTCATCTGGTGTGGCGCTTACACCAAGGCCGAATTTCAGCAGAAGGCAACTCAGGGCGACGGCCACCACACCGCTGCCAACCTGCAGCAGGTGTACTTTGGCGAAGGCCGCGGTATTACTATGGCCGACTTTATGTCGGGCAATACGCTGGACGGCGAAGTTACCAAGGACGGCCGCGTTATTGTTAATGGTGAGACGGTCGCTACCGGCGCCTGGAGCACCGGCCGCAATCAGGTACCGGGCACCTGGGCTAGTGGTTCACTGTGGGCCTCGCCCAACTCGGTGCAGTTCCTGAGCAACCAGATCGACGCCTGGGTCTATATGAAGAACGGTCAGATGCAGTGGTACATCATTAAGTCGTGTGGCAACACGGGTGGCGGTACGGCTACTCCGGCACCGAGCCCGAGTCCTAGCCCCAGCCCCTCACCGAGCCCTTCACCTAAGCCCTCGCCCAGCCCTAGCGCTTCGCCTAGCCCCAGCCCCTCGCCGAGCGTGCCAGTAAGCCCGAGCCCCAGTCCGACGCCACCGGCCTCGCTGCCGGACACCGGCCCGGTAGGTGCGGCCGCTGGTGTGACCGGTTTTGGCGCCATTGGCTACGCCGCTCGCAGCTACCTGCGCTCGCGCAAGTCGCTAGTCGACAGCCTGCGTCGTAAGTAATCGACTGAGCGCTACGTTCGCTCAATAAAAAGACCCCCCCAAGAAAACGGGGGTCTTTTTATTCGCTGCATTGCTGGAGGGGCCAATAAATAAATGACTAACTACTACGCGAAACGATACTACGTCAAACGTAATGCCTAAAAAATAAGGCCTGATAGCCGTCTTGGGTGCCGGGCCAGGTGCTTGTTGCGCCTGGATGTGGATAACAATGTGATTGCCCTGGGCGGCATCAACTGCAGCAGTAGGTCTGCTGGCCAAACAATGCTCATGCAGAGCCAAAATACGCTACTCAAGTGACTTTTAGAGAACGTATAGTAGGGGGCTAGACAGTGGGTAGAAGTGGGGATTATACTGGTCTCAGTGGGTTGCAGTGGGTAGCACGAGCCACACCTCAATCACCAAATATGGACTACTTCGAGCGCAAACTAGACGACAAAAACCGGCTTACGCTTCCAGCGGAGCTTCGTCACGAGTTCGAGGGCGGCCAAGTGATTGTAACGCGCGGCTTTAAGCAATACCTGCATCTGTACACTGAAAAGACTTGGAATCAAGCGATGGAGCCGGCCCTGGCGGGTGATATACTCGATGAGCGAGTGGCCGACCTCAACGTTCAACTCCGCACCGGAAAGACGGCCGCTGCCATGGATGCCAAGCAAGGCCGTGTTACTCTGGAACAGCACCTCCTCGATTACGCCGGTATTAGCCGCGAGGTGGTGGCAGTGCGGGCTGGCCAGTACTGGCGGCTCACTGCCAAGCATTAACTCTTTGTCAATTTGATCCGAACCTTAAAAACCAAAACAAACATTTTGAAGGCACCTGTTTGGCAGTCAGCACCAACGGTCCATAGGTCTCCGTTAATAGGCCTCGAACCTTTCGTGTAAACTCCACCTCACAACACACTCTTTTTTAGGAATTATCAACCGATAATTCCTTACCACACAACAAACTCCACTCCAACAAAAAACAAAAATGTTCAAACAAACAGCTGGCTGCTGAATAGGTGGCCTTGAAATGAAAACCCCATGAACCATCAACCTGTATTACTCAACCAAGTCGTTAGTGTTCTTGCCCCTCACCAGGGCGAGCGCTATTTGGACGGCACGGCCGGATACGGTGGCCACGCGGCCGCCATTGCCGAGCTGACCGGCCCGACGGGCGAGCTCTTATTGGTCGATCGGGACAGTCGGGCCGTAGCGCATTTGCAGCAGCGGTTTGGCGATCGGGCACAGGTTATTCACGCCAGTTTTTTGGAAGCGGCCGAGCAATTAGTCGCCGCCGGCGAATTGGTTGATCTGATTCTGCTCGATTTGGGGGTATCGTCACCACAACTTGACAATGCAGAGCGAGGCTTTAGCTTTAAGGCCGAGGCGCCACTCGATATGCGCATGGACCAGTCGCAGGCCGTTACGGCTGCCGACGTGGTTAATGGCTACCGAGCGGCCGAGCTGGAGCGCATCATCCGCGACTATGGCGAGGAGCCCAAGGCTCGCGCCGTGGCCCGCGCTATCGTGGCGGGGCGGCCGTTTAGCACCACCACCGAGCTAGCTCGAGCGGTGCGACCGGCGGCGGCGCGCACCACCGAGATTGATGCCGCCACCCGCACCTTCCAGGCCATTCGCATCGAGGTTAACCGCGAGCTAGAGCAGCTGCGCCAGACCTTGCCGCTGCTGGTACGCTTACTAGCGCCCGGCGGCCGGCTGGCCGTCATTAGCTTCCACTCGCTCGAAGACCGCATTGTTAAACAGTTCTTTGACCAAGAATCCCGGGATTGCCTCTGCCCGCCCAAGCAGCCCATTTGTACCTGTGACCACGTGGCTAGCTTGCGCAAACTGACTGCCAAGCCCATCACCGGAGATTCTGTTGAAATTGCCAACAACCCGCGAGCTCGTAGCGCTAAGCTGCGGGCCGCCGAAAACCTAAACCAAAATAAAAGGAGAGACTAAATGTCTATCAAAGTACAAGGCCGTTCGGTTCGCAAGATGGTGCCGATCCGCGTCATCAGCAAGAAGAGCAAGTAACACTGCTCACCTGGGCGGGCGCGGCCGCGCAAAAAACCTGCGGCCGCGCCGCTCGCCCTGGGGCCAAATTTGCCCCACCAAAATACGTTCACCCTCAATAAAAACAAACGTCCGGAGAAATAAAAACCATGTCTACCGCAGTGATGACGGCGCGCCGTAATCAAAACCTTTATCGGCAGCCCACCAAACTCCAGCTCGGTCCGACCTCGGCCACCTTTGTGGTGATTGCACTTATCGTCGTTCTGGCCTTACTCTATTTAAATCAGATTACCAAGACCGGTCTGTTTACCTACAAGGTGAGTAGCCTGGCGGCTCAGCGGGCCCAGGTGCTAGCGCAAAAGCAGGATTTGAGCGTAGAAGCCGCCCGGCTGCAGTCCATTCAGTCGACGCAGGCCACGGCCGCGGCGCACCACATGGTGCCGACCGACCAGGTATCCTACGTCCGTTAAGTAGCAAGTAAGCGCCAATGGCAAGAGCAGGGTAGTGACCAACTACAGCGATACAATTTTGCAGCGCCGACGACTGGCCATCCTCATTCTGGGTCTGGCCATTTTTGGCGTAGTGCTAGGGGTACGGCTGTTTTATCTGCAGGTCTGGCAGCACGGCAAATATTTGGCCGAGGCTATCAGCGAGCACACCCACAAATACGATATTCCGGCCCGGCGTGGCGAGCTGTATGTGCACGATGGTGACGGCCGGTCGCCGGTGGCGCTAAATCAGCAGCTCAATGTGCTGTATGCTGATCCAAGCTATATCAGCGCCAAGGCGCGCACCACGGTAGCGCAGCAGCTGGCGGCCGCTACTGGCGCCAAGGCGGCCGACTACCAACACCAAATTGAGACGGCTGCGGCCGCCGGCAGCCAATATGTGGTATTGGCCGACCGCCTATCAAACGATCTGGCCGCCAAGATAAAGGCGCTCAATTTAGCCGGCGTCGGCCTGACCCAGCACGATTATCGGACCTACCCCGAGGGCACCCTGGCTGCCCAGGTGCTGGGGTTTGTTAATGCCAGCGACCAGGGTCAGTATGGCATTGAGCAGTATCTGAACGATCGGCTAGCCGGCCAGCCGGGGCGGCTCGCGGCCAAGACCGACACGCGCGGCATCCCCATTGCCACGGCTGACAATGTCCAACAGGCGCCGGTGGATGGCCAAAGCTACGTGCTGACGATCGACCGCAATATTCAAGCCATGGTCGAGAGCGAGTTGGCTAAGCAGGTTCAGGCGGTTCATGCGGCTTCGGGTGGCGTGATCGTCATGGATCCGGCTAGCGGCGCCATTCGAGCCATGGCCAGCTACCCTACATTTAACCCGAACGCTTACAGCAAGACGACGGACTATAGCGTATTTCTTAACCAAGCGGCCGATGTGCAGTTTGAACCGGGCTCGGGCATGAAGGTCTTTACTATGGCGGCCGGCCTCGATCAGGGCAAAGTCACGCCCGACACTACCTACGATGACCCCGGTTGCTATCACATTGATGACCGGAATGTATGCAACGCCGAGGGCGATAAGCCAGGGCCAAACAAGACGATGACGGCGGTGCTTAAAGACTCGCTTAACACGGGCGTTATGTTTGTGCTGCGCAAGCTGGGCGCCGATCCCGATAAGTTTACCCTGGCCGGCAAGCAGCTGCTCTATAATTACTTTACTCAGCACTTTGGCTTTGGCGAGCGCACTGGCATCGAGCAGGCCAACGAGGTGGCCGGTGCCGTTAACCAGGCAAGCAACGCCGCCGGCAATGATGTTAACTACGCCAATATGAGCTTTGGCCAGGGCGTGAGTGTAACGATGGTGCAGATGGTGGCGGCCATGGGCGCCATCGCCAACGGCGGCAAACTGTGGCAGCCGCATCTGGTGGACGCACGACTGTCGGCCGACGGCACAGCTACGCCAGTGGCGCCCAAGCTGGTGCGTGATCACGTTATCTCGCAGCAGGCCGATCAGCAGCTCAACCAGATGCTGGAGGTGGTGGCACGTCACGGCTCTGGCTGGAGGATCTATGAGAACGGCAAGAACCAGGGTTATAACATTGCAGGCAAAACCGGAACGGCCCAGATCCCCAAACCTGACGGCACCGGCTACATTGAGGGCGCTAATGTGGGCTCATTTACAGGCTATGCACCGGCGGAGAGCCCCAAGTTTGTGGTGATGGTGCGGATCGATCGGCCGGGGGTCGATGGCTACGCCGAGACGACGACGGTACCGGTGTTTGGCGATATTTGCAGCTGGCTGTTTAGGTATTATGGTATACCGCCTAGTTCGTGAGGCTAGCCGATGTTAGCCGCCCGACGCTTATGTTAAAATAACAGATACCAGCTATGTCATTCTTACCTACGATCAATTTTATCCACGCTCAACAAGTCACCTCGCTATCGCGCATTGGTTCGCTGGCCTTCGGCTCCTTCTTGCTGTCGATGGCCCTGACGCCGATGTACACTCGACTGGCCTTTAAGTACAAGCTGTGGAAGCAGCCGCGCGAGACCTCGGTGACGGGCGAGGCGGCCACGGTCTATCAGAAGATCCACGCCGCCAAGCATAAGCGTCACATCCCAACGATGGGCGGCACGGTTACCATTGTGGCTATTGCCGTTATTACGCTGCTCTTCAACCTGTCGCGCAGCCAAACGTGGCTACCGGTGTTCGTGCTGGTGGCGGCCGGCTTGGTCGGCTTGTTCGATGATTATCTGAACATCCGCAGCGAGGGTCTGGGCATCGCCGGCATGCGTGGCCGCATTAAGTTTGGCCTTATTCTGGGTATCGCTATTCTGGGTGCGCTGTACTTTTACTACAAGCTGGGCTACAGCCTCATTCACATTCCGGCGGTGGGCAATTTTGACTTGGGCTGGCTCTATATTCCGCTCTTCATTGCCGTGGTGGTGAGCACGGCCAATGCCGTTAACATCACCGATGGGCTCGATGGTTTAAGTGGCGGTCTGCTGTCGACGGCCTTTGGCGTGTACGCGGTTATCGCTTACTTTCAGCACAACTTCGGTATCGCCGGCTTCTGTGCCACGGTGGTAGGGGCCATCCTTACCTTTACCTGGTTTAATATTTACCCGGCTCGGTTCTTCTTGGGCGACTCGGGCGCCTTTGGGCTGGGTATTACGTTGGGCGTTATCGCCATGCTTACCAATACGGTGGTAGTGTTCGTGATCATCGCCGGCGTGTTTGTGGTGGAGGCCGGCTCAAGTCTGCTGCAGATCATCTCCAAGAAACTGTTTAAGCGCAAGATCTTTCTGTCGGCGCCGTTGCATCACCACTTAGAGGCGATTGGCTGGCCCGAAACCAAGGTGACGATGCGGCTGTGGGTGATCGGTCAGGTGCTGGGCGCGCTGGGGCTGATTCTGGGCCTCCTCGGGAATCGAGTCCAATGAGCGCCGTCTCGGTCAGCAATGTCTCGGCGGCTCGGTCGCTGCGAGCGCACCACCCGGATTATGTGATTGCTTTGGTGATCGCGATTTTGCTGGCGGTGGGGCTGGTTATGATGTACTCGGTTAGTCCGATCTTAAGCCAAAAACTCACCGGCAGCGTCGATCGCAACTACTACTTCTTAAATCAAATTAAGTACATTGGCGCCGGGATTGTAGTGTGGATCGTGGCGGCCTCGGTGCCCTACACGGTCTGGCGGCGGTATGCGCCGACGCTGCTGGGATTATCGATTGTGGCCATGCTGGCGTTGCTGGTGCCGGGCCTCTCCACCTCTCAAAACGGTGCCACCCGTTGGCTGCACTTCGGGTCGCTCCAGTTTCAGCCGGCCGAGATCCTTAAGGTGGCGCTCATCTTGTACTTGGCGGCCTGGTTTGAGCGCCGGGCCGAGGAGCTGCGGTCGCTGTGGGACGGCGTGCTGCCCTTTGTGGTGATGGTAGGCGCGGCCTGCTTTGTGATTGTGGTGTTTCAGCGCGATATGGGCACGATGGCAGTGCTGGCGTTTGCAGCCTTGGGTATGTTCTTTGCGGCCGGCCTACGCATAACTCATTTGGGATTATTAATTGCTGCTGGGCTCGGCGCTGGTCTGGCGGCTATCGCGGCTTTTCCGCACCGCGTAGAGCGCGTCACGACCTTTCTTAACCTTAAATGTGATGATCTGGCGGCGCTGGCCTCGAGCCCCAACTATCATGCCTGCCAGGCGTTGATCGCGACGGGCTCGGGCGGTCTATTTGGCCTGGGGCTGGGCCGCAGCATCCAAGTATACGGCTACCTGCCCGAGGCGGCCAACGACTCCATCTTTGCCATCATCGCCGAGGAGTTTGGTCTGATCGGCGCGCTGGCGGTGGTGGGCTTGCTGGGCTACCTGGTGTATCGTGGACTTATGGTGGCTCGCAGCGCGCCGGACATGTTCGCCCGGTTGGTAGCGACCGGTATCTCGCTGTGGCTGCTGTTTCAGGCCTTCATTAATATTGGCGCCATGGTCTCGATTCTGCCGCTAACGGGTATTCCGCTGCCATTTATTTCCTACGGTGGCACGAGCCTGATCATCTCGTTATTCGGTGCCGGTATTCTACTTAATATTTCCAAATACACCATAAGAGAGGGCAGTGATGCGGATAGTCGTCAGCGGCGGGGGTTCGGCCGGACACATAGCGCCAGCGCTCGCAGTATGCGACGCGCTTCGGTCGCTCGATAGCCAGGCCGAGCTGCTCTATGTCGGCCAAGCCGGCAGTATGGAGGCGCGGATCGTGGCGGCCTCGGGCTACCAGTTTGCGGCCATCAAGGCCGGTAAGTTTCGGCGGCTACATTCGGCCGGAGCACTCGCCAAGCTGCTCAATCCGGCCACGTTGGGGCTCAATCTGCGCGATGTTTTTCGATTGGTGCATGGGGTGGGCGGCTCGTTGCGCATACTCCGGCGGTTTAAGCCCGATGTGGTGTTCCTAAAAGGCGGGTTTGTTTGCCTGCCCGTAGGCCTGGCGGCGCATCTGTTGCGCATTCCGTATGTTATTCATGAATCGGATGTGGCACCGGGGTTAGCCAATCGGATTCTGGGACGTTGGGCGGCCAAAGTTGCCGTGGGCTTTCCCGTTAAGAGCTACTACGATTTTGACCGCACGCGACTGGTGTATGTGGGCAATCCGGTGCGTCGGGAGATTCTAACGGCTCATCGGCTGGAGGGCCTGGCTCGGTTTAAGCTTAATGAACAGCTGCCAGTTATTCTCATTACTGGTGGCTCGCAGGGCGCGGTGCAGATTAACGAGGTAGTGTTGCAGGCGCTGCCGCAACTGGTGGAACAGTGGCAGGTTATTCATCAGGTGGGCGAATACGATGCCGAGCGCATGCGGTTTGAGCTGCGGCGGTTTGCCAAACTCCCGCACGTGCGGCGCTACCACCCGCGAGCGTTTCTATCGCTCAAAGAGATGCCGCAGGCCCTGGCGGCGGCCGACGTGGTGGTGGGCCGGGCCGGCGTTAGCACGATCATGGAGTCGGCGGTCTTGGGCAAGCCAACCGTACTAATACCGAACTACGAGATGGCAGGTCATCAGGTCGAGAATGCGAAGGTGCTGGCTCGCAATGGCGCCGTGCGAGTGCTCGACGGGCGCAGCCTAACGCCGGCCCGGCTGGTGGGGGAGATCAAACGCATTCTGGATGATCCGGCGGAGCAGAGCCGCCTCAGCCGGGCGATTCGGCGGTTTGGTCGGCCCGAGGCGGCGCGGGATCTGGCACGGCTAGTACTGGATGTGGGCGGGGCGGGGGAGACGCCGCGGCCGGCTGAGCCCACTGGGGGTCGGCTTTGAATCAGCGCCGGGTACGAACGGTGGGCCGACCCACCTATGGTCGGCTGCAGCCGGCGACCGGGCGGCGGGGAAGACCCGCGGCTCGGCGGCTCAATTTGGGCCTGATTCCGCGCCGGCTGCTGGTACTGGGCGGAGCGATTATTCTGGCCGTTATCGGTCTGTGGCAATTTTTTGCCATCAAAACTATCGATGTCAAATCGCCGGCGCGGGTGGCCGATATTACTGTTGAGGCCCAGAAGGGCTTAGGCGCCAGCCTCTGGCAGCAAAATCTCCTGACACTCAACGCCGCCGCCCTCCAGTCGAGCCTGCTCCGCGCCGACCCATTCCTCAAAACCGTGGACGTGCAGCGACGCTGGCCGCGCAGCCTGACCCTTACGGTAACACTTAAGCAGCCCAGTCTCGGCTGGTCCAGCGGCGATCAGGCTTACCTGCTCGACCACGATGGCGGGGTGATTAGCCCGCTGCCGGCTGGCTTTACCCGGCCAGTGGTCTTTGACGATAGCAACCTGCCGGTAACGGTAGGCCAGCAAGTCGCCAGTAGCCGTTTTATTGCCTTCGTTGGCGGTATGGCGAGCGCTCTGTCCGCTACCGGCCTCACGGCTACGCGCTACGAAGTAAAAGATACAACGCTTGATCTGTACATTACCACCAACAAGGGTTACCAGCTCATTCTGGACACCAGTCGCGACCCTCAAGGGGAAGTAAACGATCTTCGCACTCTGGTGGGCTTTCTGGGCAAGCAGGGCAAATCGCCTACGGCCTACATCGATTTGCGTATTGCGGGCAAGGCTTACTATAAATAATATATTTGCGCCCCCTACTCTAAGTTCGGTTTTTGTATAACGACGCAATTACCACTATGCTAACATTAATATGAGTCTGGATCGGTAGATGCTAGCGGGAAGAGAGAGGCTCAAAAGCCGATAATCTGGTTAGTTAGCAAATTGAGCTGATAAATGCGCCTAAATTGGCCGCTTTTCTTAAATAGTCGGTTTGCGTCGTAAAATATACATTGTGCGACATTACATTCTTTACTCTCTTCGTGTATGCTTATACCTTTAGATAATTCCTATTAATGCTTATACCAAGCCAAAAGCTTATTATTCTAAGTTTTATACCCATCATAACCTCTGATTCCCTAGGTCTTCTTCTGCGCTGACTCGCCATAGTTCAACTGGTTAGATTAATTTTTTAACCATACTATTTAAGATTTGCACCGCCAGCTGCTGGATTTGTCGGCGCCAAACTAAGGCCGGGGAGTGTGGTATTGGTGATTTGGCCTGGTGGCAGGAGATGCGCTGCCGTTAGACAGGATTAGACAAAAACCGAACTTAAACATTTTCTACCTCGCCGCTAGGGCTGGGTAGTGGCTCGTCAGAAAGACTCGTTGCTCCTCCATCGTATTAAGCGGCAACTGAGCAAATGGGCGCAGAGCCGTGGCCTGGTCGCTGAGACTGGGTTCTTCCCCTTCGGCCAAGCTGACCTCGAAAGCTATGCCAATGGGCCAGCCTACATAGCCGGCCGCACGAAGGTTTGGATACTCGATATAACCCAAGAGCCGCCCTACGGTGGCTGCGATGCCAAGCTCATCTTGAGTCGCCCGCTGAACGGCTTGGTGGAGCGTTTCGCCAAAATAGACCGTGCCGCCAGGCAGATTCCACTGACCCTTAAGTACGCCTTGAGCGATTTGGGTAAGGATGATGCCCTGGCTCGTGTGAGCCACTACCTCGACCGTTAAGCGCGGCACCCGCCCATAGATGGCGTTAAACTCGTCACGGGTAAGCGGATACTTAAGCTTGCGGGTCATAAGGAGTGTGCGAATGAACACTGCTAGGCTGGTTGGGAAGCAGGTGGCCCGTGGGCGCTACTGGCGTAGCGGGTGCGGCTGGAGGCGCCGGCTGGTAAACTGCTTGTGGCTGTGGCTGTGGCTGTGGCTGTGGCTGTGGCTGTGGGTTCAGGTTGGCCTGAACTTCGCGAATGGCTTGGCGGACAGCCTCGTTGCCGTGGCTACCGCTGGGCTGGGATTGCTGTCCGCTGCGATCGGGCGCACTAGCTCCGCGCGGGCGGCCACGGTCACGGTTGCGGTCTCTATCGCGGTCGCGGTCTCGGCGGTCACCCGGCCGATCGTCGCGTCGACCGTCACCGCCCCGGCCCTCCCCTCGCCCGCTGGCTGCGGGTCGTGGAGCTGCGGCTACCGGGGGTAGATCCGGATTCTTGAGGGCGGCCAAAAACTCGCTCTTGGGCCTGTTCGGTGTTTGATCACCCCCGGATAGAGCCGGTCGGGCCGCGCCGTCTTGGAGCACGGTGCCTACGGCGCGAGCGCCCGCGTCGGCCGGGCCGGTATTGTCTTCGGTGCGCGAGCGAATATCGGCCTCCACACCTTCGCGATCCGAGGCAAAGCGCTCGCGCGATTGGCTAATGATGCGCTCGGTTAGGTCGCGCTCCGGGTCGGGCATACGCAGGGTTCGGGCCGAGAATGGCAAGGCCTTTTCGCCGTTAATGATCATAGAGATGAAGATGTTCTGGTTGTGCAGGCGCGTCAGGTCAGCCGCCTCAAAGACCGGCTCAAAGTACTTGCCCAATACGGTGGAGTCGCCGGGGCCCACGCGAAAGCTAATCATGGTACCAACGTTACCAAAGACAGCGTCGCGCACCACCTCGGGCATCTGCGACACGTACTGGTTGGCCACGGTAAGGTTAAGGCCGTACTTGCGCGCCTCACTCAAAATTACCGCGAATGAGTCGGTGGCGAAGTTCTGGAACTCGTCGACGTACAGATAAAACGGTCGCCGCGACTCCAGCGCCATATCGGCCCGGCTCATCGCCGCCAGCTGAATCTTGGTGACCATGAGCGCGCCCAGAATAGCCGCGTTGTCCTCGCCCACTTGACCGCGGCTAAGGTTAACGATGAGGATCTTGCCCTCATCCATCAGGTTGCGAATGTTGAAGGCGCTCTTTTGCTGACCTACAATGTTGCGCACGAGCGGACTGGCTACGAAGGCGCCGACCTTATTTAGGACTGGTGCCACCGCTTCACTGGCGAACTTTTCGTTCCAGGAGGCAAACTCGGTGATCCAGAAGCTCTTTACCACCGGGTCCTGAATCTCTTTAATCACCTTCTTGCGAAAGTCTTTCTCGTTGAGCATACGCGTAATGTCGAGCATGGTGGCGCCGGGGTAATCGAGCAAGGCGAGGATGGTGTAACGCAGAATGTACTCAAGGCGCGGGCCCCAGCTCTCGAACATGCGCTTAAGTACGCCGACGAGCTCGGAGCTAATATGGCCTTTCATGGCGGGGTCGGTTACCTCCATGGGGTTGAAGGCCATGGGGTGCTCGCGGTCGGCCGGGTTAAGGTAGACCACATCTTGCAAGCGGTGCTCGGGGATGTAGCGCATAATGTCGGTGGCGTAGTCGCCGTGCGGGTCGATGATGGCGAGGCCCTGGTCGTGGTAGATGTCCGACAGCGTGATGAGCTGCAGTAGCATGGATTTACCGGCGCCGGTCTGGCCGATGATGTACATGTGGCGGCCGCGGTCCTTGCGCTTAATGCCAAACTTTTGGTGCCGACCGCGGAAGTTGGTGAGGCCAAACAGGCTGATCTCGTCAGCCTCGGTGGTGCCCTCGATGGGCAGGTTGGACGGTGGCTCGCTGGTCTTGGAGGTGGTCCAGACCATGTTGGGCGTCTCCACCGACTTGTGCGGCAGGTGGTAGAGCGAGGCCAGTTCCTCGATATTCAGAATTGAGCCATCGTCGACGAAGAGGCGGGCCTGAAAGTCCTCGATAAACTCCACAGTGTTGTAGGTTTTGATGTTCTCAAAGCCATTAAGGTTGGTGGTATTAAACTGTTTAAAGCCGCCCACCATTGCCTGCATGCGTTGGCGCGCTAGCGTCTGATCTGGTCCCAGGTAGGCAATGCGAATCTTGACCCCGTAGCCCAGCTTGGTGATCTTCTCCTCGACGGCCTTGATGACGGTCTGTTGGCCGGTTGATAACTCCACCTTTTTCTCGGCCGGCTTCTTGTCCTTGCTGGCCGAGCCGGGTGGCGTGCCCAGAGCGGCAAAGAAGTTAGAGATAATGTAGATGGGGAGATGCAGGAGCGCATTAATCAGCTCGTCGCGCAGGCTGCCGGTTTTACCCAGCTTCACTTGCTCGATGTAGTGTTTGCCTTTGTCTTGCCACGAGTCGTCGATGGGTCGAGCTAAAATTTGGATCCAGACCTCCTCGCCGAGCTGCTCTAATTTGGCCAGAACGCCGGTAATGCCGGCCAGCGGGTCGACCTCGAACGAGGCGAAGGTCTTGATGGGTAGGACCTCGTTTTTGTTGAGGCTAAGCTCGGCGCCGTAGATGGTGCGTTCGCCGATGGGCGTGCGCGAGTAGTCGTCGGTGCCTTCTTTGATCTGCACCGTTGGGTACTGGGCGTAGACTTGGCTCTCCACAAAGTCTTTGAGGTGGACTGGGCACCAAATATAGAACTGGATCGAGTTCTCGCGGGCCACGATCTCGAACGAGATGTGCTCCTGCAGCGAACCTTCGCGCAGAAGCTCGGCTTTGGGCCGCAGAATACCGTGGAGCGAGGCAAACATTTGCTCGGCCGAGAGCTCCTTTTTTTCGTTGTCTTTGGGGACCTCGATGAGAAGTAAAATATTATCGACCTCGCTCACCCACTGCTCGCGGCGCCGATTTTGAAAGATAAGGTAGCCTAAAATAGCTACCACAATCACCCAACCGTAAAACTTAAACAGCACCAACCCGACTAGCTGCAGGACGGCAATGATAAACCCAACGATCCCCTCCAGAACGCTAATGGTTTAATCCTCCTTGAGTTTGTAGGTCGCCTTAGCGGTGCGCACGAACTGGGCTTTTTCTTGCAGATTGAGGATGATGGTAGTGGTCTTAACCTGGCGCTTCATCAGCACGCGACGAACGATCTCGTCCTTGTGCAGCGGCTGCTCTTCGCGCAGGACGCTCGAGATAATCTCGGCGACGGTGCCAGGCGTGTAGCCCCACTCGGCCAGGGCGTAGATGCCGCGGCCGATCAGAATGAAGCGCTCGTCTTTAATGAGCTCATTGTGTACAGCTTGCACGGTGACGTCGCGCTTGGCAGCGCCGAGGCCACGGACGTTGCTGGCGATGTCACTAAAGTGGAGCGGCCGGCCGTGGCGGCTTAAGACCAGGTAGGTCTTGTCGCGAATGCTCTTGGGGTTAACCTCAGGCCAGGTGTGGAGGCCCCATTTGCCGTCAAAATAGGACAGGCCCTTGGATGCGCGCATAAGCTGCTCGAGGGTATCGGTCTCTAGCTCCGAGGTTAGTTTGGTGCGCAGTTTAGCGAGCGTAATTGGCTTGCCGTACTCTTTGATGGCTGCAGTGATCTCGGCCAGCAGTTGGCTGACTTGGCTGCGACCGAGCTCCGGCAGTAGGCCAGCGGCGGCACGAAGGTGATCGTCGTCTTCGATTAACTCAACGTTGCCAGCTAGGAGGGTGAGGAAGACCACGTAAGCAATGTCGTGCTCGTCTACGCCCAGCGTGCCGGCGATGTCGGTAATGAGAGCTAGGCCGCCGTATTGGCGCACCGTTTCGGCGATCAGTTGGCCGGACTGTTCAATTTGAGCTGAGCCGGAGGCGCGCATCTTGGCAATAGCGGCCTTCTCAATTTGGCGGACGCGTTCGCGGGTAATGTTAAAGTCGTTGCCGATCTTCTCGAGCGTTTGGCGCTTGTTAAGGCCAAAACCGAACCGGCGAGCGATGATTTGTCGGTCACGGTCGCGCCGCAGCTCGCCCAAGATCTGTTGGGTGGCGGCTTTGTAGTCGTACGATGTAGCGGTCTTGGTAGTCATAGTGGGTAACATTGCTCTAAATTATAAAATAAGTGTTTATCCGTGTCAATTCGCAGCGGCTTGACAAGAATAATTCAATTTACCACCTCAAGTGCTATAATATTAAAACATTAGCTCGCAAATGTAAATAGCTATTTGCTATTTTCGCGAATAATGGCCGCCAGCGCCTCGTCCTGGCGAGCTACCACCAGATTAGCCTGGAGCCAACCGGCGAGGCTGCCGGCATCCAAAAACTGGCCGGTGGCTTGGTGGATTAGTACCGTTTGCTCCTGAGCGCAGGCTAGCACCGCGTCGGTGACGAAGTACTCACCCGACTTGGTGTCGGGTTTGAGCTGGTCGATATGGTTGAGCATGGCCGGCATCATGACGTACTTGCTGATGTTAACCAAATTAGAGGGCGCTTGGCCGGTCGCCGGCTTCTCTACAAAGCCATCGAGCACTTCCCTGCCCGCCTCGGTGCGTGGCTTGATGACGCCATATTTGTGGAGTTGATCGACCGGCTTAGCTAGGCAGCTAATGACGCCAGCGGCATTGGGCTGCTCGGCCAGAAGCGCGAGCATGGCGGCCACCTCGGAGCGGCCGTCGGCGTGCCAAACAAAGTCGTCGCCCCCGCACATGATAATGCCCTCGTCGGCGGCCAACAAAGGCCGAACTAGCCGAGGCGGCACGCCGGTACCATAGCCGGCATCCGAGGGCTGCTCTACAAACTCAAAGCTCGCCGCTTGGTGCAGCTGCCGTAGCTCAGCCAGCGCCTCCTGCTTGCCAAAGTGCTCTAAGTGCCGCTGCAAGGCCTCGCTACCCAGGTAGTAGTCCTGGAGCGCGTGGGTACCGGGCCGTACCACAAAGATGACGCGCTTAATGCCGGCTCTTAAGCAGTCTTGCACCACGTAGTCGATGACAGGCCGGTTGAGAATGGGCAGAAGCTCCTTCTGTACGCCGGCGGTAATGGGTAGCATGCGGGTGCCGTAACCGCTCGCGAGGATAACGGCGGTGGTGACGGGTTTGGGTGAAGTCATATGATCTCCTTGAGGCTGGTGATGTGGGTAATGCCGTCGTAATCGCGGTCGCGGCGGTATTTGGCGTCGGGCCGCTCCAGGTGCCAGAGCGAGACGCGGTCACGGCCGACCAACGGCGTGAGGCTGTCGACGCGGTCATCAATGAGCACGAGTTCGCTGAACCATTGGCCCTCATAGTCTTGAATGCTAATCCCCTTTTGGCTCTGCAGCAAGGTATCACGCACATATTCGCCCTTGTTGTCTTGCAGAATAATCTTGGGATAAGGTTGCAGTGAGGCACAGAAATCAAGCTTAATCATCTGCCAGCGCCGCACGCCGGTGGTCATGACGACCAGCTTATCATCGCGGCCGCGCTCCAAAAACGGGCTGACGTCGTCGTACAAGAAGTCGTTAGGGTCGAGAGCGGTGCGGGCCAGCTCCAGCGCTTGCACCACATTAAGGTGGCAGCGGCGCAGCACATCCATCAGATCGAGCGAGATATTGGTGTCGGCGAGGAGGTCCACAATGCGCTGATTGGTGGCAGCATCGAGGAGTCGGCGGCTGGTGAGCAGTGCCAAGAATTCGGTGTAGAAGGCCGCGTTAAAGATGGTGCGGTCGAAGTCCATGATGATAAGTTTTGGCTTTGACATAAGGCTAGCTAAAGTAAATGCGCATAATTAACCGGGCTACTTTGTCGCCGTCGTGGCGAATAAGCGTGCGCGGAATAAGCTTGTCGGCGGCGCTGAGCTTGGGGATGGTGTCGGAGACCAGGTCTTCGCCGATGGCTTCGTAGCTGGCGGCGGCCAGGTGCTGGGCGTCCACGGCCACCGCGTACTCGCCGGCCTGGGCGTAGGCCTTGAGCAACTGTGGGCTGGGCTGGTGGCTGTTGTAGAGCACGTAATCGATGAGGCCCGGCGTGGTGAGGCGCTCAAGCTCGTCTACATAATCATGCACTTGATAGCCATCGGTCTGGCCAGGCTTGGTAACGAGATTAGCGACGTAAATAACTTTGGCGGAGGTGGCAGCGAGCGCCTCGGCCATGCCTTGCACAATGAGGGCCGGCGCCAGTGAGGCGTAGAGGTTGCCGGGCGCGATCACCACTAGGTCGGCTTCGGTGATAGCGCGCCCGGCGGCCGGATTGAGTTTGGCCTGCGGTTTGAGCGATAGCTCCGGCCGCTGGCCGCCAAAGTCGGCCAGCTCCACGGTGTGCTGGCCGACGAGCGTGGCGCCATCGGGTCGTGCTAGCACTAGGTCGGTGTGCTTGAGGGTGACGGGCACGACGCGGCCGGTAATATTGAGCACCTGGCTGGCCATCTGCACGGCGGTAGCAAAGCTGCCGGTGGTTTTTTCGAGCGCCGTCAGAAACAAATTGCCGAACGAGTGGCCATGGAGACTACCCTCGCCAAAGCGATAATTGAATAGGTCGCGCATGGTCTCGCTCGACTCGGACAGCGCTACCAGACACTGGCGCACGTCGCCCGGCGGCAGCACACCCAGGTCATCGCGCAGCTGGCCGGTGGAGCCGCCGTCGTCCACCATGTTGACTACGGCGGTGAGGTCGCGCACGTAGTATTTGAGCGACGACAAAACCGCAAAGCTGCCGGTGCCGCCGCCGATCACCACTACCTTGGGGCTGCGCGCCGTGGCCACCGGCTAAAACTCTTGGAGCAGCTTGGCGATGGTGGCCGGCAGCTCGGCGATCGGCACGCGCGCCTGCTCCATAGTGTCGCGGTGGCGCACGGTGACGGCCTGGTCCTCGAGCGAGTCGAAGTCGAAGGTGACGCACAGCGGCGTGCCAATCTCATCCTGGCGGCGGTAGCGCTTGCCGATCGACTGGGTCTCGTCGTACTCGGTGCGGAACTGGCGCGCCAGCTCGGCAAAGACTGTCTTGGCTGGGCCGGTCAGCTCATCTTTCTTGGATAGCGGCAAGACGGCTACCTTGATGGGCGCGATCTCGGGCTTAAAACGCAGCACTACGCGCGTCTCCCCGCTCACCTCTTCTTCGTGGTAGGCAGAGTGCAGTAAAGCTAGGAAGAGCCGACCGACGCCGATCGCCGGCTCGACGACATGGGGCGTATACCTAGTCTTGGTGGCTTCGTCGAAGTAGCTCAGGTCCTTGCCACTTCCCTCGCTCTGGGCTTTGAGGTCGAAATCGGTGCGATAAGCCACGCCGTAGAGCTCTTTAAAGCCCATCGGGAAGTTGTACTGCACATCGGTGCTGGCGGCGGCGTAGTGGGCGCGCTCGTCGGCGGTGTGCTCGTAGAGCTTGAGATCATCCTTTTTGAGGCCGATCTGGTGGAGCCAGGCGACGCAGAAATCGAGCCAGCGTTTGTGCTCGGCCAGACCCTGCTCTGGCTCCACGAAGTACTCCATCTCCATCATGTCGAATTCGCGGACGCGGAAGATGAAGTCGCCTGGCGTGATCTCGTTGCGGAAGCCTTTGCCGATCTGGGCGATGCCAAAGGGAATCTTTTGGCGGCTGGTCTCAAGCGTGTTCATAAATTGGGCAAAGATGCCGCCGGCGGTTTCGGGGCGCAGATAGGCAATGTTGGTATCATCGCTCACCGGCCCGACGTGGGTCTGGAACATCATATTAAACTGACGGACCGGGGTCCACTGGCCGATCTTGCTGCAGTGTGGACATTTAATCTTCCCTAGGGCCTGGTCGTACTTGGATAAGTCCTTGGACTCGAAATCGGTGATGTGGTCGGCGCGAAAACGATGCTTGCAGGACTTGCAGTCGACCAATGGATCGACGAAGGTGGCGACGTGACCCGAGGCCTCCCAGAGTTTGGGGTTCTGAATGATCATAGTGTCGAGGCCAACCACATTGATCTGCTGGTTAACGAACTCTCTCCACCACGCTTCCTTGATGTTCTTGGCCAGCTCCACTCCATACGGGCCATAATCCCAGAAGCCCGCGATGCCACCATAGATCTCGGAGGCCTGAAAGACGAAGCCTCGGCGCTTCGACAGTGAGACGAGGGTTTCCATGGAGGGATGTGTGGGGGCTGGCATATGTGCGTTCCTAAAAGCGTAAATTAGATTCGTGTGTGAGGCCATTATAGTCGTCTTGGCTGAGTGAGCCAACTTCTACCAGGTAGGCCAGATCGGCGCGGTAGGCCTCGATGAGCTGAGCCAGGCGCGGCGACTGCTTGTCGGCCAGAATGCGTAAGGTAGCAATGGAGTCCTTAATAAAGGCCTCGACCTCGTCGGTCGTCATCATCTCACCCTCGGTCAGCTCGGGATTAGAGACGCAGCGAGCGGGCGCCTCGATGCCGGCGGCGCGGTAGTCGGCGAGACGCCAGGCAAGTTCGGATGTAGGTGTGGGCATAGTAGGCTCGATCAGTCTTATTCGTTGACCATTGTATAGATTAAACCCCCTCCTGAATAGTCGCCCAAGGGTAAGGCCTGACCGGAAAATGAGCCGGTCAGGCCTGGTGAAGGATGGAGATATTATATCATATTTTATATGATATGTCGTGAGGCGCCCGGGTTGGGACCGGGATACGTTGAGCGGTGCGGACGCCAGCTGCAACGCACTGACTCCGTGTCAGTCGCCCCCTGGGGCGGAACAGTTTTTGAGAGCCACACCCTGGAAGGCGCATTCCAGGGTGTGGCCTCGACCGCCTGCTTTGGAGCTGGCGGCCGTTCTGGTGAGCTGTGTCTTGGGCGTGAACTACGCGCACAGCTGGGGAGCGCCTACCTTATGGTACTAGATGCTCAATTCTCGTCAAGCCGATTCTTCTTGGTCTTGGTTCTGAGAGTTCTTGCGGTCGGTGCGGGTCAGCCACCAGTGAGTGAGGCGGGTGCAGCCGACGATTAGAGCCGTTAGGAGGATCGTTGCGCCTATAATTAGCCCCAGTACCTGCGGCACCGACAACTGATCGAGGAAGCTGTTCGGCGCCGTCGATGCCATGGTGGCGATGGCGGTTACCGGCGTGGGCCGAAAACAGAGGACGAGATTGCGGCCGTCCTGGCGGCGAGCCGCCAACTGGTAGGCGCCGGCCGCCAGCCATTGGGTGGTGCGAGGCTCCAGGCCATATTGGCCAAGGCCGGGCACTTCTGGGTTATTAAAGCTGACTGCGGCCTGCCCAGCCGGGCAGTCGTGCTGATCGGCCTCGTTGCCGAGGTTGCTGGGCGATAGATTCACCTGGCTGCTGGCGCGACACAGGCGGGCCATAGCAGCCAGGGCCGGCTGACTGCTGGCGCCAGTTACCTCTAGGCTCGTAAGCTCGTAGGGTCCGGCGGGCAGCAGTGTGGGCGGCAGCCAGCCATAGGACTGGGCTTGGCCCTGGCTCCGGGCAGAGGTGAGGCCTTCCGGGCTGGCGTCGGGGATGAGGTAGCTCTGATCGTAGCCGACCGAGCACTCACTGCCGCCGGCCCAGACGGTAGCCGCTACCGGCGCCCCAGCTGTTAATCCCAGAGTAAACAAGGCGACCGCCAGGAACTGGCATCCGCGTGCAGACATTGGTTCTCCCAAACGCTGGGCGCTGGCCCGACTGGGTTGTCGAGCTGCCTTATTACAGCACAATGATCTTATAAATAAAAGCGCATTATCCTTCTACCCTATTCCCGGCCGAAATGCCTTGCCAATATGATGTTCATAGAACTCGTCGCACAGGGCTAGGCTGGCGGTGGCTAAGGTTGGGCCATCGGTAATGTGGGCGACGGTGGCGTAGGGATAATCGGATAGCAGGCGCCATAACTTAATAGTACTGAGGCTGATGGGCCGAGCGATAGCATCGGCGCAAGCGTCACAGACGATGCCGCCGCGGGCGGCGTCAAAGCGGTACTCGGTGGCATCGCGGCGGCCGCAGCTGAGGCAAGCGGTGAGCTCGGGCCGGTAGCCCGTGAGCTGCAGGAGGCGCAGCTTGTACCATAGCTCCACTAGCGAGCCAGCCGCGCCGTCATTGACCGCCCGTAGTGCTTCGGCCAGGTGGTCGTACAGCTCGGGCTGGGCCTGGCGTTCTTGGGCTAGGCGATCGATTAGGCCGGCAAAGGCGTAGGCCAGGCCCAGCCCGACGTAATTGTCGGCCAGTGTGTGGGGGTACCAGGCCAGCCGGGCTGAGGTGATGATGTCCAGGCTCCCCCGCCCTTCGGCCAGCATTAGTCCGACTTCGCCAAATAATTCCAAATGTCCGCCCGCGCGACTCTTGATCTTGCGCACACCTTTGGCCACGGCACTCAGCTTGCCATGGCGGGGCGTGAGTAGCCGCACAATCCGATCGGCCTCGCCCAAATTGGTGCGGCCAATGACGATGGCGGTGGTTTGGTAGGTGGCCATAGGTTTATTCTACGCTATAGATAAGGAGCGGCCCCTCTCGCCGGTGCGACGAAAGGGGCCAAGTAAACCTGGAGGGAACTCAAGCTACAGGAGGATACTCATGTCCAGGTCGGCTGGTGCCGTACCGCACAGCGCCAGGTTTGCGCTGTCCGGCCGAAAGACAGCTCGGGCGACCCGGGCAATATCAGCCGGAGTAACGGCCTTGACCGCCTCCAGCCAGCCAAGCACCCGAGTGACGTCGGGCCAACGGTACAAGTCGGGGCCTAGGTGGAGTTCAACGAGCATTCCGAGCTGATCAAGCTGAAGCGGCATTGATTTGATCAATGCCTCTTGGGCCGCGGCGATGTCCTGCGGTGAGAGCTCACCGCTGGCCGCCCGCTCCAGCTCAACATTAATCAGCCGCATAACCCGCTTGACGTTCGCCGGCTTGGTGGCGGTGGAGATCGTTAGGCCATCGTAGCCCCAGCGGTAAAGGGTGTCGGCACCGACCCCGTAAACCAGGCCGGCCCGGTACCGCAGTTGCTGAAAGAGCAGGCTGGACCCGCCTTTGCCCAGCAGTTGCACCAAGATATCCAGGGCTGGGTTGTCGGGGTGGCCGGGCGGATAAGCCACAAAACTGTAGACGAGCTGGGCTTGCGGGGCGTTGGCGAACGACTTCACCTGCAGGGACGGCACGTTGGCCTGACGGACGATAGGCGCCGGCGGCGTGAGGGGCTGACCGGTCGACTCCAGGTTGAGGCCGCGGTCGAGCGCTGCAATGGCCGCCTCTAGGGTGATGCCGCCCGCCAGCACGAAGACCAGATTGTGGCCCGTCAGCTGTTGGGAGGCGTGCTGCCGAACCGCCTCCAGTGTGATGCGCTGGAGGCTGGTTGGGTTGTCCATGGTCATGCCGACCAGCGCCGAGCCCGCCACCAGTTGCTCGTAAGCCAGGCGCTCCGCATATGCCCTTGGGTTGGAACACAGCGCGGCCAGCTCCTGCTCTACCGAACTCATTTCGTTGGTGAATGTTTCCGGATCGTAGCGCGAGTGGACGAGCATTTGGTTAAGCACGTGCACTGCCGAGGGAAAGTCCTCGGCAGTGCCGAGGGTCAGGTTGAGCATGATGAGATTGAGGCCGGTCAGAGCGCCAATCGTACCGCCGAGCTGCTCGATGTAGCCCGTTAGCTCATGTTTGGTTGGCAGCTCTTCCGTGCCGGCCATCAGCATATGCTCGAGAGTGTGGGATAGACCTCCCAAGCTGCGCGGGTCATGGCGGCGGCCAGCGTTAATGGCCACCGTGAGCGCTATGGGTCTTCTCGGTATGCGATACACCACCACCCGAATGCCGCTGGCTGTAGTACCTTCTTGGCGAGTAATACCCAAATCTTCATATCGCACAGTAACTCAGTTCGTCGAAGGAGTGGGCCTTTGTAATAATACCTGCAATAATGCGACCGAACCAACTACCCACCCTCCGAGCAACATGCTGTGGTTGGGGCCCTCCCCGTGCCGAAGCACAGGGAGGGCCCACTAGTGGCTAGAACAACAGCTCCGGCCCCAGGCGATCGGTGGGCCTGGCGCCGCAGAGCGTTAGCACTGATTGGCCCGGTCGGAAGATATCTTGGGCTACTCGAGCGATGTCGTCTGGTGTAACGGCGCTCACCGCCTGCGTCCAGCCCGGGATGTAGCTCCTCGCCGACCAACGATAGAGATCGGCCCTTGTATGGTAGTCCGGCAGACTCTCGATTGGGTCAAGCTGCAGCGGTACCGAGTTGATGAGCGTATCGCGGGCAATGGCTATTTCCTCGGCGGTAAAATCGCCGTTACGAGCTCGGTTAAGCTCGCCGTTGATGAGCCTTACTACTTCCGCCACGTGGTCGGGGCCGGTGCCAGTGTAGATGGCCCAGGCATTGTAGTTTTCACACCTGTTAAAAGCGCGCACCACGTAGATAAGTTTTGCCCCGTAACGCAAGATGCGCGTGAGCGAGGCGGCTCGGCCGCCACCCAGAGCGGCGGTTAGGACGTCCAGGGCGGGGTTGTCTGGGTGCTCAGGCGTGTAGCCGGCAAAACTGTAAGCCAATCGGGTTTGGTCGGCGCCCTCAAGAGCGTGGACCCTGATGCGGTCCTGGGGCAGCTGGTGTACAACGGTGGGTGGCCGAACAAACGGAGCGGTTCCCTGCTCCAGGTTGAGGCGTCGGTCAAACTCAGCGATGGCGTCCTCCAGCGTGATGCCGCCGGCCACCACCAGCACAAGGTTGTTGCCGGTGAATCGTTGTGCTATGTGCTCCTGGACGTCCCAGAGGGTAATCGCACTAATGGCCGTCTCGGTCTCCATTATCTTGCCGCCGAGGACGGTGTTCTCGAGCAGATGAGCACAGCCTAGCCGCTCATTGAGTTGGGTCCACTCTGTTCTGAGCCTCCCCAGCTCCTGCCGGACAGAAGCTCTTTCGCTGGCAAAGGCGCCTTCGTCGTAGAGGGAATCCGTGACCTGCTGATTGAGCAGGTCTACTACCGAGCCAAACTGGCCGGCTTCGCCAATGGTATACGCGAGCTCTAGCATATCGAGCTTGGTGTAGGCTACGATCGTGCCGCCGCGTTGCTCGATGTGGGCAGCCAGCTTGTCCTTAGTCGGGTGTTGACGAGTGCCGGCCATCAGCATGTGTTCGGCGGCGTGGGCTCGGCAATTCAAGTTGACCGGGTCGTAGACTGAGCCGGCGTTAAAAGCTGCCGTGAATGCTACGGGCCGGTCGGGCCTATAGTATGACACCACCTCAATGCCACTAGCCGTGACGCCTCTTTGGCGGGTAATACCCAAATCTTCATATCGCACAGTAAGCCCGGTTCGTCGAAGAAACAGTGCCTATAGAATAATAGCGGATAACGAAACTGAGTCTAGTGGGCTCTGGCGGACAGCCGCATTAGGCCGCGTTGCCCGAACCGGCCGAGTGTCGCTTGAGTGCCTTGACGGCCTTGGCCACCACCTCATCGGGCGTATGGTGGCTCTTGATGAGGTAGTCGCTGACGCCCAGCGCCTTAGCCAGCTCCTGGTTCATGTCGACCTCGGCCTGGCCTAAATTCGTCAGCAAAATGACGGGAATTTGGCGTAGATTGGGTTGCTTCTTGATCTCTTTGAGCACGTGGAAGCCATTGAGCTTGGGCATCAGAATATCGAGCAGAATAAGTTCTGGTTGGAAATCACGCAGAATGGTGAGGCACTCTTCCCCATTGGTAGCGATGCGAACTTCATGCCCCTCGAGCTCGAATTTCGCTTGGTACATTTCTACGAGAATCGCATCGTCTTCAACGAGCAGGATTTTTGCCATCTTTTATCTCCACGTTTAGCAACCCTTAATAGTGAGTGTATCAGATAGCATGCACGCACCCAAGCTCAAGCGCAATAGGCATTTTAGCCAAGGAGTGGGAGCTGCTTGGCGATGGGCAGTGTGAAGCGGAATTTGCTACCCTTACCCTCTTGGCTGGTTACCCAAATGCGGCCGCCGTGGGTCTCGATCAGGTTTTTGACGATATAGAGACCCAGCCCGGTGCCGCCGGCTTGGACGCTCATGGGGTTGTAGATTCTTCCAAATTTGGTGAAGAGCCGGTCGAGCTGGTTCTTGGTGATGCCGACGCCGTGGTCGGCCACGGTGGTGATGAGCTCGTCGCCCTGAATCTGGAAGTCGATCTCGACCTGCGTGCCGGGCAACGAGTATTTGACCGCGTTGTCGACCAGATTGAGCAGGATCTGGTGCAGACGCGTTTCGTCGGCTAGCACCAGGGGCAGACGTTGCCGCCGCCGCACCTTAATCATAATCTGGTTGGCGGCGCCCTTGCCGGCTAGCTCGCTCACCACCTCGGCCAGCACTGTCTCCATGGCGACGGGGTTAATGCTGAGGTTGATCTTGCCCGACTCGATGTAGCTGACGTCGAGCAGGTCTTCGACCAGATCGATCATGCGCTGATTGGACTGGTAGACGCGGCTGAGGTAGTGGAACTGCTTCTCGGCCAGCTCGCCAAAGTCCTGCTTGAGCACCATCGACAGGAAGCCCTTGATGGCGGTGAGCGGTGTGCGTAGCTCGTGCGACACAATGGAGATGAAGTCGCTCTTGATCTCCTCGACCTCGCGGTCCTTCTGGACGTTGCGAATAATGGCGATGCCCGAGGTGACACGGCCGGCGTCGTCGAAGATTGGCGAATAACTGATCTCAGTCCACAGGCGGTTGCCGACTTGGTTCTCGATCAACTGCTCGCTCTTGGCGATGGTGACGCCGTCGGTGAGGACGCCGGCTAGCGGGGCTGGGCCGAGGCGCTGGGTCTCTACATTCACGGTCCGCACCACACGCTCGAACGGTTTGCCGATGGCCTCGGCCGCGCCCCACTGGGTGATCTCGCTGGCGGCCGGGTTAAAGCCGACGATGACGCCGGTACGGTCAAAGATCACGATGCCCTCGTCGGTAAAGCGGAAGACGGCTTCCCAGCGCTCGCGGCGGGCATTAACATCGTGGTAGAGGGTGGCGTTCTCCACTAATACGGCTAGGCGGGTGGCGGCCAGGCGCAGCAGTTTGGCATCATGGTCGCTAAAAGTACGCTGCGACCGGTTAACGATCAGCACGCCCAGCGTTTTGGAATGATGCATAATGGGCACCGCTAGCTGATAGGGTGGTTTGGCACTGTTGCCGGCTACGTCGTGGCGCGAGGCAAAGGCCTTGGCGGCCGGATGCGCCGCGTCCAGATTGAGTAGCTCGGCGTCTTGGTCGGTCGGATTTAGGGTCTGCTGGCGCACGAGTTGTTGCCGACCCGGCTCGTACAGGTAGATGCTGGCCGAGGGTGACTCGAGCAGCGTGGCGATCTTAGCTAAGTATTTTTTGTAGATGCTGGTGACATTAAAGCCGACGATGGCCGATAGATCGGCCAGCTGCGACAGCTCGCGCAGGTGGCGCTGGGCCTTGGCCGCCATCTCGTTGGCCTCGATGGTCTTCTCGATAAGCGGCGTAATGTCGCGAGCCGTAGCGATGGCGCCGGTGATGCGGCCCATGGTGGCGATCGGCCCCAGCGAGATCTGCAAATGGCGGCCTTGGCTCACGAGGTGAGCATAGCAGGTTAGCCGCTTGCCCTGAAGAACGCTGGCTAGAAGGGCGCTCGGGTCTTGGTCGAAGGTGATATCGGTGCGGCGCTGAGCCTCCTTAAAGAAATGACTACCGACCAGATCGGTTTTGAGCCCAAAGAGCTGCTGCCACTCCTCGTTGCATTCGGTAACGAGGCCGTGCACATCAACCAGAATAAGGCCGTGCTGGAGCTGGGCTTGAATGGTCTGAAGTTTCTCTTTTTCCAGGTAGAGCGGCGTGACGTCCCGAATATTAATAAGAACGCCAATGGGCTTGCCTTGAGCGCTATGGTAGGGCGAGTAAACGGCCTCATAGTGGCGATGGTTGTGCTCGTCAACGGAGGCAAAGCTGGTGCGACCAAGCTGGCCGGCCAGAGCTTGAGCCACGGCGGCTTTGGCCTGGCGACTCTGCCACGACAGCCCAGCTGGCCGGCCCACCACGGCTGGAAACGGCCGCATTAGCGACTCGTCGGATAGGTGCAGGAGCTGGCCGGCCGCGGCATTAACGTAGCGCAGACGCTGTTCCGGGTCGAGCACCAGCAGCCCGTCTTGCATCAAGTTGCGCGTCTGCTCGATCTCGTTTGAGGCTTTAATGAGGCTGGCATGGAGGTTGGCATTGGCAAAGGCGATGCTCGCTTGCTCGGCTAGATTCTGGCTAAAATTAAGCTCCGAGGCCACAAATCGGCGCGGCGTCTTGGAGTAGAGCGTGAGCGCCCCGACGAGCTCGTGGCCGGCATAAATGGGTGCGATCAGCAGGCTGCGGATGCCCTCGGCGTTGATGAGATCGGCTTGGCCAGAGAGCGCTCCGCCTGTGGCGTCGTAAATTTGCACCGACTGGCGATTATGCAGCATAGCCCGCGCCATGGACGTGTTAGGGCTAACGCGGATGCCTTTAATGTAAGCCTCCGAGAGGCCAAGCGCGCGGTAGATATAGAGCTGCTTGCCGTTTGGCTCGGTCAGAAAAAGCGAGGCGGCATCAACGCGAAAGAGCCGCTTGGTATGAGAGAGCAGCGTGTGGACGACCTTGTCGAAGTCGAGCGTGCGCGTAAGAGCTTGCGTGATGCGTTGCAGAGCGGCGGCCTCCGCCAGGTTGGCCTTAAGGGAGTGGCCAAGCTGGAGCCGATGGAGTGCGGTGGCCGCTTCACGCGCCAAGAGCCGGGCCAACTGGAGCTGTTCATCGCTGAGGGGCTGGCTGGCAAAGATAGCAATGCCGCCCAAATGGCCCTGTTTAAGCTCCAGCGGTAGCGCGTAAACAGCGGTGGCATCGAGCTGGCGGGCTTGTCCCTGAACGTCCTTGCGATTCGTCCAGTTGGCCGGCGTGACCGCCTCGCGGTCTGTTTCGGCGGTTAGCCATGGATAGGTTAATTGGCCTCGCTGGGCGGCGTCGAGCTGGTGCTCGTCGATAATGGGGGTAGCTTCGGGGTCGGGGCAGGCAAAGCCAACCACCGTAATACCCCGGCTCAGCTCGCCTACTTGGCTGGTCAGGAGCCGCACAATACGGCTTGATGTCGTAGCGGCCTCAAGTTCGGCCACCGCTGCTTCAAGCTTGGATAAGCTGCTCGCTTGGGTCTGCTCAGCCGCTCGTTTGGATGCTGCCATAGACTCCATCTGCGTTACTGCTTCCAGAGTATCACTGCGGTTGATGTTGGCTCAAGCGTAAGGGCGACAAAATCACCTCGCTGATTACGGCAGGATCTTGGATTGAGCTAAGATTTGGTTGAACTCGTTCGCGTACGTGGCATCTTCGCTCACAAATATGAGCGTCTTGTCGCGAATCGGAACGGCGACGATGCGGATATCACGCTTATCGGGGAATTTGGTGCCGGTAAACTCGACGCCCTTAATATTAGAGATGGTGATATCGGCTCGTTTGACGGTTTTGATAGAATCGAACGGCCTGGTGTATTCGTTGAGTTCACGTTGCAGAAGTTGCACCTTGGTGCCGTACAGATCGGGTACGCCGTTCTGGGTCCGCACAAAGTCGGGATGAAGGAGAAGGCTAACTTGAACGGTGTTGGAGCGCTCCTCGTCTACCTGAGCGCTCCAGTTTTTGGGGAATTTAATCTCGAATGAGCCATACTCGAGCGGAGCGATATAAGAGCGAAAGGGCGATTCGCCGGCGATCTCGGCCGCGATGGCGTCTTGCTTCTCTTGGTCATCGCGCGCGGCCTTGGCTGCCGCGGTTTTTTGCTGGTTGACGGTGGTTTGAGCGGTGTGAGCTTGGCCAAAGGCCACGATGCTGAGTATGCCAAAAGCGACCGTTCCCACGGCCAAAGCGGCGACCAGTGCCCAGAGCAACAGATTTTTATTGCCAGAAGGGACGGGCGCGAGAGACGAGAAGTTAGTAACCGGTTGTTGCGGATCCATTACTGCTTATGGTAGAACGAGTTGACGCCGAGTGCAAGCTAGGCCTGGGAGGTCTGGGCGGTATGGTGAGCGCTAGCCGAAGAGCCAAAGCGGTAGAGATACGTGTTGCGATTTCGGCTGACGAGGGGCTGGTGCGGTAGCGGAAACACGAATGACACCACTTTGGTAGGGCGAGTAATTTCGCGACGCAGCAAGATCTCTAAGTCGCGCATAAAGCGATCAAGCAGAAAAACGTACACAGCGTCGGCGGTGGGCAGAGGTTGGCGCCAAAAGTCGGCTAAACGAACGGTTACGAGGTGTCGATAACGCCAAGTTACGAAGAGCGAAATTAGAAACAAGACGGGATTGATCTCGTAGCCAATAGCGTGAAGCCCGCGCTTGGCGGCGGCGCGCAGGAAGCGGCCATCGCCAGAGCCGAGGTCAACAATGGTCTGACCTGGCGCCAGGTCGGCCAGGTCGAGCAGTGGCTCGTAGTCACGCTGCAGAATGGGTACATAGGGCGCCCCCACTGTCACGGCCAAGCCAAACGGCAGCACCACCAGAGCGAGTGCTGCCAGAAACCACATTTAGAAGAGACCGGCCTGGTCGTCGGTCGCCTCGGGCCCTGGCTCATCGTCGCCGGAGGGAAGCTGCTCGTTGTGGCTAACGGCAACGGGATTAGTCCTAGCGCTCTGCTCGAGGCTGGGCTTTGGCTCGCTAAAGCGTTGCCTGATCTTCTCCACCTTATTCTCCACGAGCTGCAGGTGGTCCTTAAGCTGCGAAGCCAGTTCCATGCCGCGCTCAAACTTAGTGAGGCCCTGGTCGAGATCAACCTGGGATGATTCAAACCAGGCGGTGATCTCCTCGAGTTCGTGGAGGGCTTTCTCGAATTCAAATGGCTTAGTGGTCATGGGTTTGGGATACCTCGGCGGTCAAGTTGCCTTTAGCTAATTGTATCATGAGCGGTTGGGCGGCTTGGGCGGTAGCAGGGTCGCGCAGAATGGCGCCATCTTGGCGGACGATAGCATAACCACGGTCAAGTGTAGCTTGCGGATCAAAGCTGCGCAGGGCTCTCTGAAGCCCGGCGAGATGGGTCCATCGCTCGGCGAGCCGAGCCGTCTGCCCCATTGTGAGCCGGTGCTGGAGTGATTCGGTGCGGTCGAGCCGTTGCTCGCGAGCATTATGGAGTCGATCAAGCTCATGCCACAGCCGCACCCGAAGGGTCTGAACTCGCTCGCGAGGAGCTCGCAACTGGCGCTCAAGCCGAGCCAGAGCCTGATCCGTCTGAGCAAGTCGCTGGCTAGCGACGGCGCCAAAAGCTGCCTCGGCGCGTTGAACCAGGTGCAAGACCCGCGCTCGCACCTCACTGCGATCTGGCACGATGAGTCGAGCGGCGTCGGTTGGGGTGGCAGCGCGCACGTCGGCGGTATAGTCGGCCAGACTGGTGTCTATCTCGTGCCCCACACCCACGATGATGGGCGTGCGGCTGGCCGCCACGGCACGCGCTACCGGCTCGGTGCTAAAGGCGGCTAGATCCTCAAGCGAGCCGCCGCCGCGAATCAGCGCTATTACATCGGCTGGCTCGGCGGCGCCATTAAAGTACTCGAGCGCCGCGACGATCTGATCGGCGGCGGTCTGACCTTGCACGCTGACGTCGGCCAGCTGCACTACTACCCCGCCCCACCTGGCGTTAAGGATCTTGATAAAGTCGCTGTAGGCCGCCGAGGCGCCCGAGGTGATGAGGCCGATGCGGCGCGGAAAGGCCGGGAGCGGCCGCTTGCGCGCCGCCTCAAACAAGCCCTCGGCCGCGAGCTTGCGTTTGAGTAGCTCCATGGCCCGCCGTAGCTCACCCTCCCCCGCAAGCTCGACTGCGCGTACCGTGAGGCTGAACTTACTAAATCTCGTTACCTTGGGTGAGCCTGTTAAGCGCACCTTCATGCCATCCTCGAGCGGCAGCTTGAGCTGGTGCAACATCATAAAACAGCTCAGCACATTCTGTTCGTCCTTGAGGTCGAAAAAGACAAACTTACCTTGGTTAACCTTAAAACTCGATACCTCGCCCTCCACTACCACCTGCGGATAGGCAAAGCCCAGTGTCTCATTAATAATGGCTAGAAACTCGCTGACGCTAATAACTTGTGGCGACATGGTGAAAACCTCTGGTGAATTAGCGCAAATGATTGAGCTGTTCGAGCCTGGCAATACGCTCATTGTGGTAGGTAAGCCGACCACGAATTCCAGCTAGCTCATCGCGATTCTCGTTATGCAGCCGATTCATGGTGTCGATCATGAGCGTTATGCCCTGATCAAGTTTTTGGTCAAAGCGGCTCTCGAGTGCACCTATTTCCTGATGGACCTCAGTGCGCAAATCACTTATTGTACTGTGTACCTCAGTTAGCCCACTACGGACTTCGGTTAGGCCACTGCGCATTTCGTTTAACTCACTGCGCACCTCGGTTAGTTCGTTGCGCACGATCTCTCGAACTATTTCAGCGGTTAATTCAGCCACGGCACTCCCCTCATCTCTGATTTTAAGTATAGCGATCTGCACTCGTAATAATACCGAACATAGGCCGTAAGTCAAGACCTAGGGGCAAGCAGCGAAACGGCCCTCTCCCTGGCGCACATGGGAGAGGGCCGTAGCTTGGATCGCTCTGGCAAGGGCGGTGATGACCGCTCAATGGCGACGTCCGGCAGGCGGCGCCGCCAGCGATCCGAGTCACCTCCTAGATCGCGCCGACAGCGTCATGGCAGACGGTGCAGATACCCTTCATGGCGGGTCTCCTTTCGGGCGAGCGGTTGGCGGGACAACTTGGGCGCGGCGCGGCTAGGCGGCCGACCGGTAGAGCGGCGAGGCGGGTGCTTCGCTCAGGACGCTGCGGATGGTGGCGGCCAGATCGTGCGGAAAGTAGCTGAGGAGAGTGGCCTGGCCTGTCATCAGACGGCCAACGCGCCCTCGACCCAGCACCACGACGTGGACGCCATGCTCGCGCTTTACGCCCGCGGCCTTGAGGCGCTTGTCACGGTAGGTGCGCTTGTCGCCCTCGGTCACTTCCAGATGGAACTCGAAGCTTGGGTGCAGCTGCTCCAGGCCTTGGTGGCGAAAGAGCTGAGGGCAGCCTACCGCGCCGAGGTACTCCACTCGAATGCGGAAGTCGGGCCGAAAGTGGCCAAGCCCATGGCCGTCTCGCCCGGTAGTGAACGTGGTGGGCTCGTAGTCCCAACTCAGGCTGAGCTCACTCGCGGGCAGACGGTCGGCCAGTGCGTCGCGCAGTTCGTTCAGTTGGGCGGCTACCAGGTCGTTGGATCGGGTGCGCAGTTCCGGCTGCTGGCGGCGTGCTGCCGCCCGTCCCGGCTGGCGACGCATGGGAACCTTGGTCTGCTTTCGGGGCCGTTCGTGGCGGCCGGGAGTGATCTGCGACTGGCCGTGAACTAGTGAGGACACACTGCCTCCTGGGTGGTGTCGAGGTCTAGAACACCGGTTGTACTGTCAAAGAAAACCGAAACCGCCCGATCGCTAGGCGATGCGGGCGGCGGCTAAGGCGTGCAGGAGTATGACGGGTTGGGGCAAAGCGTCACGATTCCTGCGCACCATAGGTAGATTTTATAAAAAACATCGGCATAATGTCAATGTTTTTTGTATTAACACACAATTTTGGCTCGTTAAAGCGATTTTAGGTAAATGCCCAACTTCATATACAATAGATCGGTGAACCAATTTCCGTTTATCGCGATATTAGGCCGCCAGCCGGAGCTGGGCTTGTTGGAGCTAGAGTCGCGGCTAGGCCCGGCGGCGCTGGAGCCGTTTGGCCGCCAAGCGGTGCGGCTGGCGATGGCGCCGCCGATCGACGAGCTGGGCGGCGTCATTAAGCTGGCCGAGGTGCTGTACGATGGTCCGGCGGCTGATATCCGGCCGGTGCCAGTCGATCCGGCGGTTTTGCCGGTGGCCGATGAGGGCAAGACGCCGTTTGCGGTGAGCGTGTATGGTATCCGGGCGACGCCGCGGTTTGTGATGGCGGCAGGGCTGGCGCTTAAAAAAGTCTTGGGCGAACGCGGCTCATTGCGTCTGGTGCCGCCGGGCGAGGGGCTGACAGTGTCGGCCGCCCAGCTGCGCCACAACCGGGTACTAGAGCGCGGCTTCGAGCTAATCGTGGTGGTGGCTGGTCAGCGCATGGTAGTGGCGCGCACGGTGGGGGTACAGAATATAGATGCTTATGCCAAGCGCGACCACGGCCGCCCGGCCCGCAGTGCCAAGGTGGGCATGCTACCGCCCAAGCTGGCCCAGGTGCTGGTAAACACCACCAGTGCGCCGATCGTGGTCGATCCCTTTTGCGGCACCGGCGTAGTACTCCAGGAGGCGCTATTGGCCGGCCGGTCGGTCATTGGCTCCGATCTGGCGCCGGACATGGTGCAGGCCTCGCGTGTTAACCTCACGTGGTTGGCCGAGGAAACGCCGCGCTCGTTGGGGAGCTGGAGTGTACTGGAGGTAGATGCTCGGGTGGCGCGGCTGCCCGTCGAACCCTGCGCTATCGTCAGCGAAGGCTATTTGGGGCCAAATCTAACCACTGCTCCCCCGCCCGCTCGGCTCAAAGAGATTCGCGCTGAGCTGCGGGCGCTGTATGTCGCCGCCTTAACGCATTGGGCGGCGCAACTGCCGCCGGGAGCCGAATTGGCTCTGTGTGCACCGGCCTGGCGCACCGCCAAGGGCTGGCAATACCTGGGAGTGGTTGACGATCTGCCGCGTTTAGGCTACACTATGAAGGTTTTTAAGCACGTTCCAGCGCCGGTGCTCTACGCTCGGCCCGACCAAGTAGTGGGACGGCAATTATTGTTACTAAGGAAACGTTAGATGTCACACACAAAAGCAGGTGGTTCAGTCAAGGGTGGTCGCGATTCAGCCGGTCGACGGCTCGGCGTTAAGCGCTTTGGCGGTCAGGCCGTCCAGCCCGGCGGCATCATCGTGCGCCAGCGGGGTACGCGTATGGAGGCCGGCGTAGGCGTCGGTGTGGGTGTCGACCACACTCTGTTTGCTCTGCGCGACGGCGTAGTCGCCTTTACTACTAAGCAGATCCAGAAGTTTACCGGCAAGCGCGTCCGTCGCACCATTGTGTCGGTTCTGCCGCCCAAGTAGTTGGTAGCAGCCACAAGTTATCGCTCCAAAAAGACAGACTTGCAAGGGTCTGTCTTTTTGGTATGCCGGGTAGGCGAGCAGAATTAGAACAGAGGACGCAGCAAATCTAAGCCGCCGGCTCTTTAATCCCCAAGTGAAACCGAATCCGCTTCATTACGTCGGAGATGACGGCCTGAGACTTCACCAAGAACTCATCGGCGCCGAGCTCTTTGGCGCGCTGCTGGTCTGAGGGCTGAGAGAGCGCCGTTAGAATGACGATCTTGGTGTGCGAGGTGGCGGGCGTGTGGCGCAGAATGTCTAGCACGTCATAGCCCGAGATACGCGGCATCATAATGTCGAGCAGAATGAGGTCGGGTCGGTAGTCGAGCGCGGCCTGCAGCGCATCCTCGCCATTGGGGCAGTGTCGCACATCAAAGCCCTCGGCCTCCATGCGGACCTTGTAGGCCAGCGCCAGTGCTAGGTCGTCCTCTACCAGTAGGATGCGGGCCTTGGGCTTTTGCAGAGGCGCTTGTGCTTTCATAGTTCTACTATACTACAACCGATCGCTGAGCCGTAATACTTCATCGATGGCGAGCCGCCGCTTCTTGCTGGATGGCAGTATTGCGCGAGGTAGTATCGTGCTGAAGTGCCGCTGCCATAAAGGCATTAAACATGGGATGTGGGCGGCCGGGTCGTGATTTGAATTCGGGGTGAAACTGGCTGGCCATAAAGAACGGGTGCTCAAGAAGCTCTACGATCTCAACGAGCTGGCCATCCGGTGAGAGGCCGGCGAAGCTAAGGCCGGCTTTGGCGAGCCGACCTCGATAAGCGTTGTTGAACTCGTAGCGGTGGCGGTGGCGCTCCCTAACCGTGTCGACGCCGTAGGCCGCGGCTGCCTGACTGCCGGACACCAAGTGGCAGGCGTAGTCGCCCAGGCGCATGGTGCCGCCTTTGGCGGTAACGGCCTTTTGATGCTCCATAATATGGATGACGGGATGTGGCGTCTGCGGGTTGAGCTCGGTGCTGCTGGCGCCGGCTAGCCCATGGCGCCGCGCAAAGGCGATTACGCCGACCTGCATACCGAGGCATAGGCCGAGGTATGGCACGCTTTGCTCGATAGCCCAATCGGCGGCGCGAATCTTGCCCTCGACACCGCGCTCACCAAAGCCGCCCGGCACCACTAGGCCGTCGCAGTCGCGCAAAAGATCGCCGGCACTGGGTGCCGTCTCCAGTGCCTCGGCGTCGATCCAGGTAATGCGCGGCTGGGCTTGATTGGCCCAGCCGGCGGCCTTAATGGCCTCGAAGACGCTCATGTAGGCGTCCTCGTTGTCCATGTATTTAGCCACCACGCCAATAGTGACCTGGCGATGGCTGGGGTGCTTAATGAGCTGGACCAATTGCTGCCAGTCGGCTAGCTGGGGCCGGCGCGTCTTGACGCCGAAGTGGCGACAGAGGTAGTCGGCCAGGCCGGCCTTCTCGAGCATTAGCGGCACCTCATACACGGTTTTAACCGTTGGCAGCGCCACAATCGCTTCCTCGTCGACGTCGCAGAACAAGCTGAGTTTACGCATAATGCCGGCCTCGATCGGCCGCTCGGCTCGGGCCAAGATAACGTCGGGGTGAATGCCGGCCTCGCGCAGGTCGCGCACGGTGTTCTGGGCCGGCTTGCTCTTGAGCTCGTGGCTGGCCTCCAGGTAGGGCAAATACACTAGGTGCAGGTAGGCGGTGTGCTCGGTGCCGACGCGCCGGCGGAACTGTCGTAAGGCCTCCAGAGTGGCCTGCGACTCGTAGTCTCCTACCGTGCCCCCAACCTCTACTAAATGAAAGTCGAAGCCCTGCCCGGCCGCCAAGATCTGCTCCTGAATCTCATTGGTGACGTGCGGAATGATCTGCACGGTTTTGCCTAGGTACTTCCCTGCCCGTTCGTCAGCGATGACCTTGGCGTAGATGCGGCCATTCATTACCGAACTGCTCTGGCCGAGCTCCTCATCGAGGAAACGCTCGTAGTGACCCAAGTCTAGGTCGGTCTCGGCGCCGTCGTGCGTTACGAATACCTCGCCGTGCTCGGCCGGGTTGAGCGTGCCGGCATCGGTATTAAAGTATGGATCGAGCTTTTGGATATTAACTGAAAAACCGCGGGCCTTCAGGATGGTTCCTAACGACGCCGCGGTTATGCCCTTGCCCAGGCCGGAGAGCACTCCTCCGGTCACAAAGATATACTTGGTTTGGCTGATGTTGGCCACTCCATGTCCCTCACTACTAATGCAACTTGCTCTTACTATACGGGATGGCAACGATCAAGAGCAAGCATCTCAGACTTGAATCTGAGACCCCCACCATGGCTGCGTTCCCCGCAGACTGAGACGTTGTTTGTGCCGAGAGCTGGCCAGGGAAGGCGTTCAAGGTATTGGGGCGCAGTGCGGCCAACTTGACAAAAACAACAGTACCATTATAGTATTATGTGCTCACAACGAGAGTACATGCAGTCTCCCAAGGAAGGCGGAGCATGTCTGAAACCAAACGGCGAAGCAAGGGGCACAAAGTCCTCATCCGCAACGCGGGTATGGGCTTGGAGTGCATCCAGGGTCGAGACGTTATGGTAGTTCGCGGTCTGGTGGTAGAGGAGTTCTTTGGAGCTGTCACGGTTCCACCCTACCAGCGCATGGCTATGACCATTGGCGAGAAGCACGATGACCTTAAGCGTGCATTTGCGCCTGGCGGTATAGGCTCGCCTGATGACCTACTGTTCACCGCTGAGGGACAGCCGCTCAGCCAAGGCGGCGGCATCGTGCTGTTGCAGACGCCAGAGCTGATCGTACTCGATGGTCATCAGCGCTATAGCGCAGCGATGGCGCGACTGGCGGAAAAGCAGCATTCGCTGCCGTTCGGCGCCAAGATCATCCTGGGCCTGACCCTGGCCGAGCAGATGAACGTCTTTTACCAGGTCAACCGTCTACAGACGCCCGTGGCCACCCAGGTGCATCTGCGCAACAGCAGCGACACCACGGCCATCAGGGCGCTGCTAGACATGGCGGCCGAGACGCCGTGGTTCCCGAACGTGCAGACTGACCAGCAGCGCAAAAAGGGTGAGCAGATCACCCTGCACATGCTGCTGGAAGTGGCGATCATGCTGCA
The DNA here is from genome assembly GCA_035479295.1 of Candidatus Saccharimonadia bacterium. Taxonomy (GTDB): domain Bacteria; phylum Patescibacteriota; class Saccharimonadia; order UBA4664; family UBA4664; genus JARIHM01. Next base: position 56,434 of record DATIIV010000011.1, read on the forward strand.
CGGCTACAAGACCAAGAATACGATCGAAGAGATTCTCGATGCCCTCAAGGAGCTGACCGACGCCATCGGTGCTGAGAGCATCACGGCAAACGTCAAAAAGTTCTTCGAGGCGCTGCACCGCTGCTTCGGCACGAAGGTGGGTGAGGGCAAGGAGGCCTTCTTCACGTACGAGGGTGATTACGAGCGAGTCATTTACCGCATCGACTTCCTCCGTGGGCTGGCGATATTGTTCGGCAACTTCACCGCTTTCTGGGATACGCGCTGGCCGGAACGCCTACTGGTGCGCGCCCCCGAGATCAACAAACTTCGCGGTATCTCCTCGCGTAGCGTTGAAGATGCGCTCTCACGATCCGACGCCACGGCGGCCAGTTACCGCAATTTCAAGCACCGCATCGAGGTCCAGCGGGACGACGACTTTTTGGTCCGCCGCATCGCTCCATGGCACAACAAGAAGGAGAAGGCCGACCAGTGAGTTCAAAGCCTATCCTCGTTGACACCACAACAAAATGTCTGCAGCATCTCTACGAGAACCGGTCGCGTTCCCAACGGTTGGCTCTCGACCGACTGCTGGGAGGCTTCTGTGAGGTTGAGAGGGAGACTGTTCACAGGTGGCAGCCCAGTTTCGATAGCCTGCGAGGCCCCAACCTCCTGCGCACTCGCTGCTTTTTGTACCTGGCCGGGTATGAGGTTACCGAGCTTCAGGGTATGCGCGAACCAGTGCGATTGCTGGCGCTCATCGTGGGGCTGAAAGTGATCGAGGACCCGCTCGAGGTTCAGGAAGGCATCGGGTTTGAGAGGCGCAGCCACCCCCACAGCCTCTACCGTATCATCATCCGAAACGAGAGTGTCTCTGCGGAGGTGGCCAAGAGTGTGACCACGCTCGTCAGTGAACATCATGACGAGCTCAGAGCGGCAATCCAGGAGAAGCGCGCTGCAGTCAGAAAGGGTCTCAAGAACGTGGCGGCCAACCGGCCTGCCGCCTCAATCCGTTGGGAGGCATCAGAAGCGGCTACATCTTTCGATCCCAACTACGTGACCGCCTTCTGGCGCGCGGTGGGGTTGACTGTGTCTTTGGGTGCCCCACTGGCCGGCAGCCCTGAAGCGGTTGCTATGCTGAAGGGGGTCAGTGCTGGCGGTCCCGAGCTTTACGAGTTGCGAGAGCTGCTGGACAGAATCCTGAGAATCCTGGCAGAGTAGTATCGTTGTGAGTCATGCATAACTTGGCAACTAGTGCCAAGTGGGCCGCGCACCTGCTTAT
>DATIIV010000012.1:0-129991 GCA_035479295.1 Candidatus Saccharimonadia bacterium
TTTGTGTGGTATCTCGCAAGCTCCTAGCGGTGGTGAGGTCGGTATGGCTTAGCGGCAAGGCGTACGGGGTGCCGACTCCCTCAATGCAAATCCCCGAGTAATGGGTACTCGGGGATTTGACAGGGACATATAAGGACTGGTCGGGGTGAAAGGACTCGAACCTTCGGCCTCATGCTCCCAAAGCACGCGCGCTACCAACTGCGCCACACCCCGCCGATCTCGGTAATTATAGGCGAGCCGCGCCCAAACTGCAATTTCTTGGCTCGCATGTCGCACTCAGGCATGGACTTTGGCCCCAAAATAGGGTAAAGTGGCAAGGTCCAAAAACTCAAATATTGTGGCGGGTGTAGCTCAGTTGGTTAGAGCGCTAGATTGTGGCTCTGGAGGCCGTGGGTTCGAGCCCCATCACTCGCCCCAGGAATTATAGACAGCGGTAATAGCCGCTGTTTTCGTTTCTGCGTCGGAATAATCTGCGATTCTGTGTCACAAATCAGGAGTCTGGGCTTTTCGAGGCAACATAAACACCATGCTCCTATTTGTATAAAAATAAGATGCCCTGTATATATAAGTCGAGATATGCCCTATACTAAGACCATGAAACCAGCCGAACTCCTTGAGTTCTTACTTCAGCATCATGAGTCAGAGTTTGTTGAGTTTAAAGGCTCGAACAACGCGCCGGAGAATGTCGGCCAGCTTGTGAGCGCCCTGGCTAATGGTGCTGTACTACAGAAGAAGGACGAGGCCTATCTGGTATACGGCGTGAATGACGACCGTAGGGTGGTCGGCACCACCTTCGAACCCAGCACAACAAAGATTGGTGGCCAGCCCTTTCTTAACTGGCTGCCTACGGGGCTAGATCATTGCGAGGCTCTTCAATACATTCAGGTGGACCACCCTCAGGGACGGGCGCTCATTATTGTTATACCGCGTGCCCGAACCTACCCCGTCAAATTTAAGGGTGATGAATATATACGGGTCGGAGAGTCTAAGAAAAAGCTATCAGAACACCCTGAGCTTGCGCGCAAATTATGGGAACAGATTCTTCGCATATCCTTTGAAGATGGCAATGCGAGCGATTTATTGACTGAAAATGAAGTTTTTGATCTGCTCGATTTTACGCCCTACTACACGCGTCGAGATCAGGCGGTACCTTCGCTCAGAAAAACAATTCTTGGCCATATGGTAAATGAGGCTGTTGTTTCATCGAAACTTGGAAGGTACTTCATAACCAACCTCGGAGCCATCTTATTCGCAAAAGATATGTCGAACTTCGATTCTTTGCTGAACCGAAGCGTGAGAGTCATTAAATATAAGGGCAATGATAAATCTGCCGTTGAGCGGTCACAAGACGGACAAATGGGGTATGCCCTCAGCCTCGATAATCTCGTTGACTTTCTTATGCTGCTACTTCCTAGCGAAGAATACCTTGAAGGGGGTACGCGTAAAACACGTCAAACTTACTCGCGCGAAATGGTTAAAGAGCTAGCAACAAACATGGTCACTCACCAGGACTTTTCGGTATCTGGCTATGCGCCAAGGGTTGAGATTTATACGGATCGAATTGAATTTACAAATCCTGGCGCACCTGTGATTGAGGTAGCACGCTTCTTGGATAGCAATAATAGCCGTAATCCGCGCCTAGCTAAGTTAATGAGAACCATGAAGCTGTGCGAAGAGCGAGGTATGGGGATTGATATTGTTGAAGCAGAGTGCGAAAAAATGTATCTTCCTTCGCCCTCAATTACTACAAGTGATGATTTTACTCGCGTGATTGTCTTCGACCATAAGACTTTACGTCAATTCAATAGCTACGAACGTATAAATCTCGTGTACATGCACTGCTGCCTCCAACACATCAAGCACGCGTCCATGACGAACGAAACATTGCGTTCAAGGTTTGCAGAGGGGGTGCTATCATCTACTGTTGCATCACGCTGGATAGGTGAAGCCCTGGAAAAGGGTATGATTAAGCCATTTGACCCCACATCTATATCTCGAAAACAGGCAAGATATATTCCATGTTGGGCATAGGCTCCCTATATATACGAGAAGTGACGGAAAAAATAAAAAATGCTCTCTTAAGGGCAAAAAGCCTTGTTTCTTATTTGCGCCTATTTGTACGAGGCACATTTTTAGCAGCTAGAAAGCAAAATAACAATTACGCCAATGATGGTGATTGAAGAAGAATAGTTCTAACGTCATTCACGATCCGGCCCCAGGAATTATTCACAAAAGTAACGGCATTTAGGCCGTTTTTTTGTCTAAACAGGGGGCTCGAATCCAAATAGCTCCAGTAAGGTATAATCTATCTATGAAAACTGCACTCATCCTCCATGGCACTGATGGCACTCCACAAAGCAACTGGTTCCCTTGGCTTAAGGCCGAACTCGAAAAAGATGGCTACTTGGTCTGGGCGGCAGCATTGCCGAATGCCCATAAGCCAAACATGGAGCTGTATGTCAAAACTCTCTTAAGTACGAAATATGACCTCGGCAGCTGCCCGATGGGCTGGGATTATAACAAAGATACGCTTATTGTGGGTCATTCCTCCGGCGCGGTGGCAATCCTTGGCTTGCTCCAGGCGCTGCCCAAAGACATAACTGTCGGCACGTGCGTATTGGTAGGCTCGTTCAAGGATGACCTCGGCTGGGACTCACTAAGCGAGTTGTTCGAGAAGCCGTTTGATTTTGAACTTATTAAAACCAAAGCCAAGAAGTTTATCTTCGTCCATTCGGATAACGACCCCTATTGCCCGTTGGAGCACGCAGAGTACCTGAGCAAGCAAGTGGGCGGGGAATTGATTGTGCTACCCGGACAAGGGCACTTTAGCGCCGAATTGAATCCGGAATACAAAGAGTTCCCGAGGTTGCTAGAAATTATCAAGGAGGAAAAGGAAAAGCAGTGAACGTCACCATTCAAGAGTTTGGCTATCCCGACAACCTCATTCATGAATACGGTCACTGGGTTGTTTTATTGCGTCCTAGGCAGGTAACTGTTGGAAGTTTGGTGGTGATTGCCAAATCAGACGCCACAAATCTTGGTGAACTAGGGGCTGATGCCTGGGCGGAGTTTGCTACTGTCACGAAAGATATGGAAAGATTGCTCCAGCGAGTATTTGAGGCCGAGAAATTTAACTATCTTGCGTTGATGATGAAAGATCCGAATGTGCATTTCCATCTCATCCCACGATATTCGAGTTCGGTAAAGGTAAACGATTCATCCTATGCGGACACAGATTGGCCGCTTAAAACCGAGATGAAGCCTCTCGACATGAGTGATGCTGATTTCGCAGCCATTAAGCAGCAATTAGTGTCCTGAACCTAATATCCTTTACTATCCCACAAACTGCGGTGTAGCATTCCGTTCGAAACTTGAACTCTAGCTCGTCCCAAAGCACTTATGCCTAAAGAGGCTTAATGAAGCCACTTTTTGAGTACCAATAAGTTGGTATAATTACCCCATGGAAATACGTCGCGCCCAGCTTGCAGAAGCCGAATCACTTGCAAATCTATTTCTCCGGTCGTTCCGCTCGGCACTGCCGACAGTCAAGCTTGCCCATACTGATGACGAAACACGTCAGTGGTATCGTGACCACTTGCTTCCGGAAACTGACACTTGGGTCTTTATTCGAGAAGGCAAGATAGTCGGTTTTATTTCACTTAGCGCCTCTACAGTCGAGCAGCTTTACGTCGACAGCCGCGAGACCGGAAAGGGTGTAGGCGCAAGACTCATCGAAACCGCCAAGCAAATCCGGCCCAAAGGGCTGAGTCTGGCAACATTTGCGGTAAACATACCGGCCCGGCGATTTTATGAGAAGCACGGCTTTAAACATGTTCGCTCCACCGACGGGTCAAACAACGAAGAGCATGAGCCAGACGTTTACTACGAGTGGAAACCAACCAAAGAGTAGAGTTTTATATCCTTCACCAACGCACATATCGCCGCATAGCACTCCGTTCGAAACTTGAATCCTAGCTCGCCTCAGGAATTATTCTTAATGATGGCTTTATGTAGCCATTATTTTTTAAGTTAAACGCTACGACCCCCCAAGAATTATCACTACTTTCGCTCAGTATTGTAATGCCATCTTTCTCTACCAACGGGTAACACGCCGTGCCGCCGGTCCAGGCTTTGATTGAGATGCTATAATGTAGCCATGAGATATCGACGAACTGCTTTTTCTGATCTATCGGCCGCGCCCTTGCGCACAGAGTAGTCTGTTGTCCAGATACGTCTCCGCGAAGCGCCGGCTGGTCCGGTGTTTTATTTTGAGGAGATGTATATGCTGGCATTACATGCAGTGACAAAAGAATATGATGGCTTGGCCGTGCTCGACAACGTGGAGCTGACGCTGAAGCCAGGTGACGTGGTCGGCTTGATCGGGGCTAACGGGGCCGGTAAGTCTACGCTGCTACAGATAGCGGCTGGGGTGGTAGAGCCTGGCCGGGGTACGGTCACCACCGATGGCGAGGCGGTTGGCTACCTGCCGCAGCGGCAGCCGGACGCGCACCTACGCGTCGAAGCGTACCTGACCAACCTTCTGCCGTGGCCCGATGAGGCCTATCGGCTAGAGATTGCTCTGGCCAAAGTAGGGCTTGGCTATGAGCTAAAATCTCGTTGGCTCGACGAGCTAAGCGGTGGTCAAAAGACGCGCGTGGGGCTGGCCGGGCTACTCTTGAGCAACCCCTCGGTTCTGCTCCTGGACGAACCGACCAATAATTTAGACAGCGACAGCCTGGATTGGCTCATTGGGTTTATCCGGCGCTTCGAGGGCGCTGCTTTGATGGCCTCGCACGACCGGCGTGTTCTCGATCTGGTAACGACGCAGGTTGTGGAGCTGGCTCATGGACGGTTGGCCCACTACGGTGGCAACTATAGCTTTTACCTCGACCAAAAGGCTATAGAGCGAGCAGCCCAAGCAGTAAAGTACCAGACCTATCGGACCGAGCAGAAACAACTAAAACAAGCCATCGCTCAAAAGCGCGCCATGGCCGATAAAGCAGGACGAGCCAGTGCGCCTGATAATGAGAAGATGATTACGCACTACCTGCAAGATAAAGTTTCGCGCCTCTACCATAAGGACGCCAAAACCATGACGAAGCGACTGGAGCGGCTACCCGAGGTTCAGCGGCCGGCGCCGGATCGCACATATACCGTCACTGTCTCCGGCCAGACCGCCGCCGCCAAGCTCATCGTGGCGGCAGAGAACTTGGCCTTTGCCTACAACGGTCACGAGGTAATTGAAGACGTGTCATTTGAGATTCGTGGCTCACAGCGGCTGGGAATTCTGGGTGCAAACGGCGCCGGTAAGTCTACGCTGCTTAAACTCGTGGCTGGTCAGCTCCAGCCTTCCCGCGGCCAAGTCAGGCTGGGTCAGGGGGTGCGTCTGGGCTATTACTCCCAAGAGGCGACAGAAGTGATGCTTGGCACGGGCCTCGATTATTTGCGAACCTCGGGCGCCTCGGTGCAGGCTTGCTACGATATGGCGCTGAGCCTTAGGCTATCGCCTGGGGCTGTGCGCCAGCTATGCAGTCAGCTCTCGTATGGTGGGCTGGCTAAATTGAGGTTTGCGGCGCTATTACTGCAACCCGTGGACCTCCTCGTTCTCGACGAGCCGACCAATCATCTCGAGATCGGGGTGCGTCACGACCTTGAGGCTGGGCTTCAGCAGTATGGCGGGGCGATAGTAGTCGCCTCCCACGATGCCTACTTTTTAGAACGCATAGGGCTAACCGATGCGCTGACGCTAAAGAGCGGCGGCTAGCTCATGCCCAATGGTGTCGCCGGCCTGGCTTTTATAACATGCCACAGTTGCACATATTACTTATGCTTATAAAATAGGAGCAGTAAGACGGGGCATGCGTGGTAACTAAGAGAACTCGAGCCGTGGTTCGTGGCGCCAGGCTCATGGCGGCTCTGGCACTGGTTTTGGCGCCCATATTGCCGATTGGGCCCCAGGCCCAGGCTACTGGGCCGGCGGTTGATAATGTCGCCACCTGCGCCGACCTAGCTACCCTGGGCACTAACCCCAGTGCGGCCGGCGATACCATTAACCTAATCGCCGATCTTGACTGCACCGGCGTGGGCTTTACAGCCATCTTTAGTGGTGGCTTCACCGGCACGTTTGACGGGCATGACCACAGCATCAGCCACCTCACGATTAACCAGCCGGGCAATTATGACGTGGGTTTGTTTAGCAATACGAATGGCGCCACCATTCAAAATCTGAACCTGGTCTCTGGCTCGGTGGCTGGCTCCAACGCTGCCGGTGGCCTGATTGGCCTCGCTCAGAACACCACGGTTAAACACGTTACCTCGGCCGTCAATGTGAGCTCGGCGGGCGACCAAGTGGGTGGTTTGATTGGTCTAGTTCAGAGTCCCGGCACCACCCTCATTCAAGATGTGGCCGTTACGGGCGACGTGACCGATCCAGGCGGCTTATTTGGCGGCGGCTACGTGGCTGGTCTGGTTGGGCTGGTGATTGCCGATAGCGGTGATGCCGCCACGCTTCAGCGGGTGTCTTATGCCGGTAGTCTCTCGGCCAACAGCGGCTCGCGGGTTGGTGGCCTCATGGGCGCCGCCTTTGTGACCGGCAACTCGGCTGCGGCCGCCGTCACCATCGCCGACTCCTACAACGCCGGTACCGTTACCACGAGCGATAACGAGGTTGGCGGTATTCTAGGCTCGGCCATCGCCATCGGCAGCGGGGTTACCAGCATCATCGACCTCAGTCGAGTCTATAACCGGGGCGCGGTCATCGGCACGGATGGAGTCGGCGGCTTGTTTGGCATCGCCAACTCGACGCATAGTGGCGACGCCATTAGTATTACCGATAGCTTCTCGGCCGGCGCAGTGACCGCGACGGTGGCCAACGGCGGTGGGCTCGTGGGCGCCAATAGTGCCGACCCGCCCACAATCTTGAGTACCACTAACGATTTTTATGACGGCCCGGCTACTGGCCAGAGCGTCTGTGCCGGGCTGCTGGCGCCCACCGGCAGCTGCACCCGGATCGATACTGGCTCCCAACCTAGCTACTTTAAGGCCAACCGTACCAACCCGCCGTTAAATAACTGGGACTTTAGTACCATTTGGACGACCAACCCTGGCACTTATCCCACGCTTATCCCAGTTAGCGATGGCGACGGCATTGCACTGGCCGAAGAGGGTACGGCGCCCAACCTGGGTGACGCCAATAACGATGGCATTAACGATGCGGCCGAGGCCAACGTCACGAGTTTTGTCGATGCCGTAGATGGTCATTATGTGGCAGTGGCGCTCGATCCCGCTTGTTCCAATGGAACGGTCAGCACGGCGCCCGAATCATCCAATGCCGTGGCCGATGCCGGCTACGATTATCCTGCCGGTCTGGTTAGCTATACCTCTAACTGCGCTACGCCTGGTTTTACCGCTACGGTTAGCCTGTATTTTTACGGCGTCAGTAGTGCCAATCTCGTAGTGCGCAAATATAATCCCGCCATTCATGGTTACAGCGCTATTCCTGGAGCTAGTCTGTCGTCGGCTACCATTGGTGGCCAGCCTGCGGTTAAGGCCACTTACCAAATTACGGATGGCGGGGCGCTGGATGAAGATGGCACTGCTAACGGGGTGATCGTTGACCCAGTAGGCCTGGCTCGTAATGTCGTTGGCGCGCCCAACACCGGTGGGCGCTTTTAACGGTTGGTGGCGCTATCGGGCCGGCGGCCTGGCCATGGTGGCGGCTGGTGGAGTCGTCTTTGCCTTAGCTAACCATTACGCCGTCTATAGACCTGCCGCCCCGGCCGCGGCCTCTCGTTCGGCCTCCGCCGCCCAGGCTCAACCGGCCGCTCCAAGCCCAGGCGCCGCTCGTGTCGGGCGAATCACGATACCAGCTATTGGCGTCCAGGCGGTGATGCACCCGCTGGGCCTCGATGCCAGCGGCCAGATGGTTGCGCCGGCGGATATTAGCACCGTGGGCTGGTATGACCGCTCGGTTGAGCCCGGCGCTCTGGGCCTGAGCATCGTCGATGGTCACGTGGATGGTCCGGCTGGACAGCCGGGTGCGTTCTTTCATTTGGCCCAGCTTAAGCCGGGTGATGGCATAACGATTGCGCGGACTGATGGCGTGGCCGTGCATTATCGGGTTATGAGCCTCCAGAGCTTGCCGGTAGCCCAGGCGCCGGGGGCGTTGTTCTCTCAGGATCCCAAAGTAGCTCGCCAACTCAACCTTATAACCTGTGGCGGCCTCTACGATGGCAAGACGGGGCAGTATGCCGATCGGGTGATCGTCTCGGCGGTCCAGCTGTAGTTGGAATTATCTGGCTAGTCCTGGCCGGATTAAATTTGAGCCTCAGGCAGCCGACTTTTTGGATGAATCACTCATGTTAAGCATAAGCGTTTTGTAGGAAAATAACCCTCGTCCGTGCATTCTATGCCCATATAAACTACAAAGGAGTTCCTTATGCATGATATTGATCGGCTCGAACGTGAGATTAAAGCCCTACAGCTCGATTTAAACAAGATCGCCGGCAGTGCGCGCTGGATAGAGCTGCTAAAGATGATTCATTTCCCCGGCTACACCACGCCGGCCGAGTTCTACTTGGTCGATAACGTCGTCAAGTCCATGGCGGGCCAAGTTCGGGTACTTCAGCATTTGGAGCAGACGCTGTTTGAGGGCAGCCACATCATTGTGGGCAAAGAAGTCGAGGGCCCGGCGCAGTAGCCGAACGGCTCTTTGGTAAGGCAAAAAGGAGGCCAATCAAGGCCTCCTTTTTGCTGGCATGGCGCCGTCCGTCTCGTTACCGGTCGCGGCTCATCCAAGCCATTACCAGCAAGCCTACTCCTAGGCCAATGATGGCGCCGGCAGTTAAGCCCAGCCACAACGGCTTCACGAATAGTCCGACGCCGAGGCCGATCATAAAGCAGCCGGCCAGGGCGATGCCGCCCGATTCATAGTCTTTAAACGGGTTAGTGGGGTATTGGGGGTGTTCGTTTGACATGATGGGTTCCTTCTTCATTAAATATCCAAATATTCCACCGGCGCTTCATCGCGGTGCTGCGCCTGGTGCATCAGCTTGAGCAGCGCGCTCGGCAGCTGGCCCTCGGCCTCGTCCAGCGACGCAAACACCAGGAGCTGAGTGTCGGGCGTGTAGTCGAAGTAGTCGGCCGTGCGCCAAAAGTCGCGCTGGCGAAAGACCTCCAGATTGGGCTGCTTGGTGATCTCCACCGCCCACTGGTTCTTGGCGGTCTTAAAGACCCGGGCGGTGTACCAGTCGTTGTGGTCGCCGGCACCCTGCCACTTAATGAGCAGTCGGCCGTTAAAGCGCTTCTCCTGCTGTAGGCCCGTGGTGCCGGTTTGCACCACGATCTCCTTGAGACCCTTGGCCTGGGCCTCGCTACGAGTGATGAACTCCTTGAGCGCCCGCACCAGCACCGACGACAAATTATCGCCGGCCAGCTGCTGCGCCCGCTCGTACAGGGTCTGATCTTCATTTGAAACGTAGATGGTTTTGTTTGGCATAATACTTGTTACTTATACATACAAGTATACACATAGTTGATGATTATGCAAGCCTTTGATCTTATGGTGCGGATGTCATAAGATACATCGGTCCACCCTGGTTGCATTGGAGGCATCATGAGGACCTCGATCGAGCTGGTTGAAACGCGCCTGGGCCAGCCCTGCAAGATTGGTCAGGATCAGCGCGGAGCCGACTTTTGGTCAAGCATTGACCGGCAGCGGGTTGAGGTGCCGGAGCTCTATCTGACATGGACCGGCTTGGCAGGTGACCGCGCCACCAATACGCGGCTGAATGCGGCGGCCGGCGGTCTTGACCAGACCCACGGGGGCCATGACAAGGCGGTTTACGCCTATCCGCTCAAACACTATCCAGCCTGGCTGGCCGAGCTCGGCGAGGATGGTTTGGGCGGGCGATCACTGGGCGAGAACTGGCGTTTGCGCGGTGTCTCGGAGGCTGACGTTCGCATCGGCGACATCTGGACGCTGGGTGAGGCTGAGCTGGAAGTCTCGAAGGCGCGCCAGCCTTGCAATGGGCTGGTGATTTACTACGGCGGCCAGTCCATGATCAAGCGAATGGCGGCCAATGGTTTCTGTGGCTGGTATCTCAAGGTGCGGCGGCCCGGCGTGGTCCCGACTACCGGTACCATTCACGTGGTTCATCACAACCTGGACGGCCCGACTGTGGCCGAGGCCTTCGCGCTCAAAATGCAGCGGCGGACCAACATCTAGCCACCCTAGGCTTGGCCCGCAACTTGGCCCCGGCGCTTCCTGCGCCGGGGCTGCTCGATCTTATGAAGCTCGAATTAAGCGTCGTTCTTTTTGCGAAACTTAAACAACATAATATCTCCTAGCGCATCTCGAGCGTCTTCACTATTGCTCGCTCGCTCAGACTCGCCCAAATCGTAGCTTTCTCTATCAAGCGGCGTGGCCAGCGAAGCAGGCGCCTCAGCCTCAAAATAGCTAGCCGCATAGTGGAGATAAGCGGCCGGATTGCGCAGATAATAGGTGACCTGCGACTGGTAATGAGCCCCTGATGCCGCGAACTCCCGCGCGACCGTGGTGTGGGTAAATTGGTCGTCCGACCAGTTGCCTTGCACCGCTAAGCTGTCTGCATGGTTCTGTGCCCACATTTGATCGGGCACGGTTACAAACAGCAGTCCGCCCGGTTTCAGCGCCGCTGCCGCATCGCTATAGAACGTCTCCAGATCTTTCACGCAGTGAGCTACCATGTTGGCTACCACGGCGTCAAACGGCTCCCCATGGTTGTGCTCAACCGCTTCTTGGGGCCCGCCCACGACAGCATCGAGGCCAAACACTCGTCGTCCCACCTCGATGGACCCAGGGGCAATATCGGCGCCTACTACGCTGTAGCCCGAGTCCGTTAGCTTCTTTGTGAGGTAGCCGACCCCACAGCCCACATCAAGCACCTTACTTCCGCGCGCCACGGCTTCCGTGATGGAGTCCGTAACCTGCAGGCAGAGATCCTCATATGACCTATCGAGCCCATTTTTAAGCACCTCCGCTCGATGCTCAGCCATCGCGTCCCATGGATTTATGGCGGCACCGTCGATGGCCTGATCAGCCTGAAGCTCTCTCGCTACGGACTGTCCGGAGAAGCTGGCCTCGCCTTGTCCTTCGGGGTGCTCGGTATTGTTCATGGACTGATCATACCATTTGGTCTGTCCCGAAGCTGGTTCTAGCTTCGTCCGCTGATTGCCCCGTTGCTTAAACCAGGGCAGGCCGAATAAGGTACAATCATCCTATGCTAGCTAAAACTGCCCTCTTCATCCATCGGTCAGTTGGTCGCAACTTGCTGCATGACGGCCGGGTGCGGGAGCTGTTAAAGGCGGCCAAGGCGCCCCTTATTCTGGACGACTATGATCAGAATATCGATGTACTCACTACCGAAAGTGGGCGCACTAAGTTAGGGTTGAACTTTCCGGGCGGCGACACCAGGCCGCAGGACTATGCCGCCATATTCTCGGCTCAAAGGGCCGAATCGTCCGCGCCGATTCTGGAGCTAGCCTTGAGCTACGATCGTATTGTCATTAAATCCTGCTACCCCAACTCGCACATTACGAGTGATGAACAGCTTGAGGCCGTTAAGGGGCACTATCAGTCGATCGCTCGGTTCTTTGCCGATCATGCGACCAAGCAACTGATTATCGTAACGTCGCCGCCACTTGTGCCGCTGAAGACCAACCCGGCCGCTGCCCGCCGCGCTCGAATATTGGCGACCTGGTTGGCGGACAGTAAGTTGGGTCAAAATGTCAGCGTTTTTAATTTGTTTGATCAACTAGCAGCGCCGGAATCTGAACCCGGAGCCAACCTGCTTCGGCGCCCGTATCGTCGGTGGCTGCCGCTCGATTCTCACCCCAATGCCCGGGCTTCTCGGGAAGTGGCGCCGCGGTTTGTCAAACGCCTCGGCTAGCGCTTCAGATTGTCTTGACGCCAGCGCGGGATGGCAGTACTCTGATTCTCGTCATCCCCAACAGACACCAGGAAGGGTGCCATGACAAGCAGGCAGGAACTGCGTACCCAGCTCCTCAATGGTCTCATTCAGCATGCCGGGTCAAGCCCGGCCCAGGCTAACTTCGCACTCGGACGGCCCACCTCCGTGGCGGTCAGCGATCTGCTGCCTGGCCCCCGCCCCACCCACCCCGAGCTGACGTCACTGCTCAGCGAGATTCAGGGCGGGCTCACGGCGCAGAACCTGCGCGCTGAGGCCGGCTGGGAAGGTGGCAGGGAGGACGGTCACAGTGCCATTATCCTGACCCAGATCGACGACTGATCCTGTACCACCTGCCGATACTAGCGCCTCTAGGTGCTAGTATCGGCCTTAGCCCGAGCGTTCAAGTGGGACTTGAGCGGTCAGTCTAAGGATGCCTAGCGCCGGCGGATGAGCCACCTGAGCCGCAGCGTCAGTAATTGGTCAGATGAGAACAACTTGGCCGCCAGCAGCATAAAGCCAATGAAACAGGCCAGCTCGTAGGCCGATCCGAGCAGCACCAAGCCATCATTGTGCGTATATAAATTGGGCAGCGCCTGGAAGGTGTAGGTGAAGGGGATGAGGTAGAGGATGACCTTGAAGACGGCTGGCAGGGATTGAATATCGGTGACCATGCTGGCCAGATAGGGGATGAGCAGCAGCACCATCAGCGGCATAATGAGTGACTGCACACTCTTGATGTTGTCGGCGAAGGCGCCCAGCACCAGGGCGATGGCCAGTGCGGTGAGGATGCCTAGGAACAGGGTGAGGCCAAGTAAGAGGTAGCTCTGAGGCGACAGGTTGAGCCCGAGCTGGTTGATGGCGGCCGTGGTGGTGGCATCGGCGGTCTGGCCACCGGTAAAGCTCGATTGAATACTGTGCAGGCCATACACATAGGCCGCGGCGGTGACGCTGGCCACGATACCGGCCGCCAGCATTTTGGCGCCCACGATGGTGGTGCGCGAGATCGGCACCGACAGCAGCGTTTCGAGCGTCTTGTTCTCTTTTTCATTGGCCATGGCGGTGGCCACCATTTGGCCGGCGAACAAGATGACGATAAAGAGGATGACCGGCACAAAGCTGATCTGGGAGTTAAGGTACGACACTACTTTGGCCGGGCTGATGGCGGCGACCTTGCTGCCGACCACGATGTGCTCGTTGTTTTTTACCGGCGTCAAGACGGCGGTCGGATCGGTGTGGGGCAGAGCTTGCTGGAGTCGGCTGGCGGCCAGAGCAGCGTTTACTTGGGCCACGGCGCTGCTCACCAGGGTGGAATCGACCAGCCGGGCGATGGAGAAGCCGGTTTGAATGGTGTAGGAATCGAGGCTGGCGGGTTGGCCGGCGGCGAGACTTTGGCCGAAGCCGGCCGGGATGAGGATGACAGCTTTTTGGCTGCTGGGCGTGGCAAAGTCGGGCAGCGCCGCTTGGTGCTGCAGGGTTACGGTGAGGTTGGCGTGCCGCAGCAAGCCGATGACGGTGGCCGACGCCGACGAGTTATCGTTATCGATCACCAGCACCGGTTGCGATTGGCCCTGGAGCTTAGCTTGCTGCGATATCACTTTGCCCAAGCCCATAAATACGATTACCACCAGCACAATCGGCAGAATGGTTTGGGGCGTCACCAACTCTCGCAGCTCTTTAACGAGCAAGACCCAAAACCGTTTCATGAGCTGGCCACCTTAAGGAAGACCTCTTCCAGATTCTTGGCGCCGTACTTGGCCTTGATGTCGGCGGGCCGACCGGTCTCTTTGAGCTGGCCATCCACGATGAGGCCGATACGGTCCGACAAATACTCAATCTCGAGCATATTGTGGCTCGATAGCAGCACGGCCGTGCCATGCTCGGTGAGGCCGTGGATCAGCTTGCGGATCTCCAGCGAATTAAGCACGTCCAGGCCGCTGGTGGGTTCGTCCAAGATGGCCAGCTTGGGTTCGGTCATGATGGCGCGGGCGAGCAGCAGCTTGCGGGCCATACCTTTGCTGTATGTGGAGACCTTGGCGGTAATCTTGTCGCCCAGATCAGCAATGGCCTCGGCGCGCTCTACGCACTGGTTACGCTTAGCATCGTCGTTAGTGTAGAGTCCGGCCATAAAACGCAGGTACTCCCGGCCAGACAGAGCCTTGTAGGCGCCTGACTCTTCGGGCAGGTAGGTAATGAGCTCGCGCACTTTGGCGGCCTCCTTTTGAACATCGTGACCGGCCAGGGTAATGGTGCCGGAGGATGGGCGCAGAATGGTAGCGATCATTCGGAGGGTGGTGGATTTGCCGGCGCCGTTAGGGCCCACCAGGGCAAAGATCTCGCCTTCACCAATGGTAAAACTGACGTCGCGGACGGCCTGCGCCTGGCCGTACGATTTCGTTAAATGATCGACCACGAGGACATTCATGCCTTCATCATACTCCTCCTTAGTAGAGCTAGCTTGATCAAGATGGCGTAAACCCGTATAAATACCACTGGTCGGTCTGTATCCGGAGAGGCGATAGTATGGCGGCATTTGATTTTGGAGAGAACGACTTGCTGGCCGCACAACGCATCGTCGTTGTGGCCGCTATCAGGTCTGGCAGTTTGGCTGAGGTGCGCGCCGCCTGGCGGGCGTACCAGGTGCTGGCCGAAGCAAGCATTGAGGCCTTGACGGACGAAGGTGGAGCTCATGCTCATGCTCGGATTGGCCTGATTCTGGCCAAGGCTGCTATCTGGCAGGAGGCTGGCGATCAGGTGCGGTACTGGGAGGAGCTAATGTCGGCCCAGGACTATGCCGAGGGTATGGCGTTTGATACGCCTGGTGCCTGCAGTGTCCTGGACCAAGCCTCTGCGATGAATTCGGCCGAGTATCTCCAGGCAGCGGGCCGGTACGAGGCGGCTATCGAGGCTTACATTGGGCGCGAGCAGCTGCCGCTGACCGACCACGACCGGGGTCTCCTGAACTACCGAGTGGCCGAGTGCTACCAGGCGCTGCTGCCCCTCAAGCCAAACCAGCCGGAGGTAGCAGACCTCCTTAATGCTTCGA
Source organism: Candidatus Saccharimonadia bacterium (assembly GCA_035479295.1). Taxonomy (GTDB): domain Bacteria; phylum Patescibacteriota; class Saccharimonadia; order UBA4664; family UBA4664; genus JARIHM01. The sequence continues at coordinate 14,992 of DATIIV010000012.1, forward strand.
TCCAGAGTGCGCTACTCTACCTGGAGGAGAGGCCGGAGCAGGGCTGGGCGCTGCGGTTGCTCGATGAAGTGAAGCTCGCGGGCAGATGATCGTTGGTGGTAGCGGCAACGACGCCGCTACCACCACCTAAGCTAAGGCGCAATCATACACTTCACTCTGCTCGAGAAGCTCTCTTAGTATAATTAATCTAAAGCTGTTAAGCTTAGCCCAACTTAACAGGGCCACCCCGATGGCAAGACAACGTGGCAAGACCAGCAAAAAAGGCTTAATAATGTCAATCAGCGGTCCGTTTGCTCTGCTCAGTGGCTGGCGTAACGCCCGAGTTCTGAGCCTGGTGGCGATAGTAGCCGTGCTGGCCGGCCTGAGTGCGGCCGTAAATGGGTTTCATCCAGCCGGGTTATCAACGTAAAGTAAGTACCCTAGTGCGGGCCTTCTAGATTAGGCTTCGTCCGAGATTGCGACTAGCTATCTCGGGCCAACCGGACGATAATAGCGGCAAAGGAGTCATGGGGTGGACAAGATGCTCTCACTAGGTTTGTCGGTGGTCACTGTGGGGCTCATTGTCTGGTGGTTCTTTGGCAAGCGTCAGGCGGCTGTCGCGATGGCGACGCAATCCGGCGGTGTCCAGCAAATCGAGATCGTGGTGGATGGCGGCTATTCGCCACAGGTGGTGCAGCTCAAGGCCGGCGTGCCCGCTAAGCTCATCTTTGACCGCCAAGATCCTTCTAGCTGTCTGGAAGAGGTGAGCTTGCCCGATTTTGGCATTACCCAGAAGCTGGCGCTTGGCCAAAAGACTACCGTTGAGCTAAAGGCTCAAGTGGCCGGCACCTACAAATACACCTGTGGCATGCATATGTTTAGCGGGCAGGTGGTAGTGAAGTGAGTATCCGTACCCGCTTCATTATTAGCCTCGTCTTATCATTGCCCTTGGTGGCCGCCATGCTTGGTGTGGCGCTACCGGGCGGCGAGCTTACCAGATGCGCCCTGGCTACGCCGGTTGTGTTCATTGGCGGCTGGTCATTCTTTGCCGGCGCTTGGGCGGCCTTTAAACATCGCCAGGCTAGCATGGATACGCTCGTGGCGCTTGGCACTGGGGTGGCCTACGTCTATAGTATCTACGCCTTGGAGCGCGGCATGGCCGGTTACTTTGAGATCGCGGCGCTGCTTATCACCTTTATTTTGCTCGGCAAACTCTTTGAGGATCTTACCCGCAGCCGCGCCAGTACTGCCATAGAGAAACTCATCGGCTTGCAGGCCAAGCAAGCCACCATCATCAAGAACGACCGGGAAGTCCAGGTGCCGCTCGAGGACGTTCGAGTCGGCGACATTGTAGTGGTGCGGCCGGGCGATAAGGTCGCTGTCGACGGTCAAATTGTCCACGGCGACTCCAGCGTTGATGAGTCCATGGTGACCGGCGAAAGCCTGCCGGTGGCCAAGGGCGTCGGCGACATGGTTATTGGCTCCACCATAAATAAAACTGGCGCCTTCAACTTCGTCGCCATCAAAGTGGGTTCGCAGACGCTCCTCGCTCAGATCGTTGAGCTCGTCCGTCGGGCTCAAACTAGTCGCGCGCCCATTCAAAGGTTGGCTGATAATGTCTCGAACGTCTTTGTGCCGGTGGTGCTCATTATAGCTATTGTCACATTTAACGTGTGGTTTGTGCTGCTCGGCGCCACGTTTGTGCAGGCGCTGCTATTTGCCGTGGCGGTGGTCGTCATCGCCTGCCCGTGCGCTTTGGGTCTGGCTACCCCTACTGCGCTCATGGTTGGCACGGGCAGGGGAGCAAGCCTCGGCATCCTCATCAAAAGCGGGGAGGTGCTCGAAGCTGCCAACCACATCAAGTACATCGTCTTCGACAAGACCGGTACCCTCACTAAGGGCAAACCGGTAGTTACCGATCTTGTCGGCGATGAGATCGAGGTTTTGCGCATTGCGGCCAGCCTCGAGTCGGCTAGCGAGCACCCTCTCGCCTCGGCCATCCTCGCCCGGGCCAAGGCGGCCAACATCTCCATTGAAGAAGCTATGCATTTCAAGGCTGCCGAAGGTCAGGGCGTCACCGGCGAGGTCGATGGCCGGCTTGGCGCCATTGGTAATCAGGCTCTTATGCAACAACTCCAAGTCGATAGTAAGTCTCGCATTAAGCAGCTAACCGAGCTGGAATCCCAGGGCAAGACGGTTATGCTCGTGGCGACGGAGCACCGCCTTCTCGGCCTCATTGCCGTCCAGGACGAGCCTAAATCGATGACCTCAGAAGCCATTGCGGGCCTTAAGGCCGCCGGTTTCGAGCCAATTATGCTCACCGGCGACAATGAGGCCACCGCCTACGCTATCGCGGCTCGGGTGGGCATTGCCAAGGTTATCGCCCAGGCGCTGCCCGCCGACAAAGCCGCCCACATCAAATCTCTCCAGACCACCGGCCGCGTCGCCTTTGTGGGCGACGGCCTCAATGATGCGCCTGCTCTCGCCCAGGCCGACCTGGGGATCGCTATGGGCTCCGGTACCGACATCGCCATGGAGGCTGGTGGCATCGTGCTCGTTAAGAACGACCTCCGCGACGTTACCCGCGCCCTAGCCTTGAGCCGCAAAACCTTCTCGCGCATCAAACTCAATCTGTTCTGGGCCTTTATTTACAACCTGGGAGGCATCCCCATAGCGGCCGGCGTGCTTGTGCCGCTTGGTCTCACTCTCAGTCCTGCTCTGGCCGGGCTTGCCATGGCCTTTAGCTCGGTCTCTGTAGTCGTCAGCTCGCTTATGCTGCGTTACGCTAAGCTTACATAAGGAGTATGATGACCGGAAGGAGGATAGCAATATGATGAATAGCTGGACCTATGGCCAAGGCGGCATGATGGGAGCTACGGGTGGCTGGGCATTCTTACTCTGGCTGGTGGTATTTGCAGACCTCATTCTGCTTGGTGTCTGGCTCTGGAGACAGATCACTAAGAAGTAGCGAGTGACTGGCCTGTGCTAAGATACAATCATGCAATCGAGCCATTTCCGCACTCAAAAACATCACGGCATTACCTGGATCGATATCAACGACCCTACCAGGGAGCAGATCAGCCAGGCCATGGACGGTCGCGCCCTGCACCCGCTTCATCTGGACGCAAGCCTGCTAAATGGCCATCTGCCTCACGTCGAAAAAGAGGACAATTACGTTTTTTTGCTGCTGCAGCTGCCCGACTACAAGCCTGCTACTGGCACGGTTGAGACTCAGCAAGTAGCCATCTTTTTGGCCAAGGATATCCTGATCACCATTCATCGCGGTGTTATTCCCAGTTTGCAGCACATCTTTGAGGCCTGCGAACAGGACGAGCAGCTGCGCGACGATTACTTTAAGAAATCATCGGGCTACTTGCTCTCGATCATCATCGACGGTTTACTGAACCAGGCGTCGGAGCTGATCCAGGCCATCTTGTCTAGGCTCGATGAGATCGAGGACGCAGTGTTTGGCGATCACGTGGCGGCTACCTATCAGATCGGCCAGCTGCGGCAGCGGGTTACTAAACTTAAGCGGCTCATGGACTTTCTCAAGACCATCCTGACCGACCTAGCGCCGCGCATCGACGAGTACACCGGCGACAAGATCGCGCACTACTACCGCCATAACGCCCGCACTGCCCAGCGGCTATCGCTGCTGTTGGAGGAGGCCAAGGAGACCGTCGAGATCTTTAAGGACGCCGATTATACCGCCAGCAACCAAAAAACCAATACCACCCTGGCTATCCTGACCATCATCTTTACGTTTACGATTCCGGTGACGGTGATGGCCTCGCTCTACGGCATGAACATCCCCTTGCCGGGCGGTAACGAGACCGGCCCTTGGACGTTCTGGGGCCAGTACACCACACTCATTATTGTGGCTGTGCTGTCGGTGGTGCCGGTGCTGGCGATGTGGCGGTACTTTAAGAAGAAGAGTTGGTTTTAAAATCTTCGCGATAAGATACGACTATGAAACTCCTGAATATTAGCTACGCAGTACTGCAAGAAAAGCTTGACCAATATCTCGATAGTGATGCCAATTTTAAGGCCGTGTTTGAGTACACTCAGCGGCGATTTGAGGCGGCTACAAATCTTACGGCGCACAATTGGGCACATTGTCGCCGGGATACAATCAACGCCATAGTGATTGGCGAAGCCGAGAAGGCCGATATGGGCATTGTGCTTCCGGCCGCTTGCATGCATGATATCGGCTTTTTGTATGGCGCCACAGGAAAGACGCATGGCTCAGTGGGCGCCGATAAGCTCGCGGGTTATCTAAAAGAGGGCGGTATCAATTATTCGATCGAGGCCATAGAAAAGCTAGCAAGCTGTTTGCGCACTCATAAGGGCAGTATGCACCAGGAGAAGCCCGAGAGTCTGGAAGCCAAAGTAGTAGCTGATGCCGATATGCTAGAGAAGTTTGGGCCCTTTGGTGTCTATCAAAATATTCGAACCTTTGGCGAATTCAACCGCCCCTTAGAGAGTAACCTAGAGCGGGCGAGCGAAATCTTTAATCTCACACTCGAAACGCCAACAGGCCAACGCTTGGCCGAGCCAGGGCGTCAGTTTGTAGCCGACTTTTATCGCGAGCTTCAAGAAGCGGCGGCGCCATATGGGATTAGGGCCAATTAAAACCAAAGCGTACATGAACGGTATCACTCACTCGGTCAAGCACTACTACCAGCCCACCAACAACAGCTGTAGCCAAGCGGCCTTAGCTATGCTGCTGTCGCATTACGGTCAGGAGCTCTCTCCAGAGCATATTATGGAGAGCGTTCCGGTGGGCAAAAACGACCAGGGTGAAGACTGGGGCACCATCAATCAACAGCTGGCTACCTGGTGCCGTAGTCAGGGTTATGGCGTGGAGCTCCATACGGCTGATTTTCAGATCATCGATCTATCGTGGGCCAACCTGGCCCAGGTTAAACTTATTGAGCGAATGGAACTAGCCAAAGACCATCGGGTTGTGCCGGCCCTGGGCAAGGCCTGGTCGCAGATTTACCTGCAATCGTACATAGACTTCGTTAAGGCGGGTGGTGGGCTCTATATTCGGCCCTTTATGACTACCGGGCTGATCGATGATCTGCTTGTAAACGGTCCGTTGTTAGTGTGTATTTGCTACTCGGTGCTCTACAATACTGGTCGAAGCAAGAATATTGGCTTGCGAGAGTCGAAGGATGACGACCTTAGCGGCAAGGTTGAGAACCATAGCGTGGTAATTTATGGACGGGACAAGCACGGCAATTATCTCGTTGCGGACCCTTGGAAAGAGCCTGGTCGGCATGTCATTGAATCGGAGCGGCTGCTCTGTGCTATGACGGCGGCTCAAATAGAGTGCGATAATCTACTGTTTCAGGTTCATCGTGCCGACCATTAACGCCAACTCCCCCGATCACGTCGATCGCTACCCCGATGGCTCGATTAAGGCCAAGGGACCGGTCGTAGACGGTGAGCTTGAGGGTTACTGGGAGTGGTTTCGTCGGGATGGTTCAAAGTTGCGGTCGGGGCACTTTAGTAAGGGCCGCCCGGTGGGCGAGTGGATCACCTACGATCGACAGAGCCAGGTTTACAAGGTGACGCAGCGAAAGGGCTAGGCCTCTGATGCCAGGCCGCTAGAGCTTTGCGCCTATTTATTACAAAACGCTTATGCTAATATGCGAGCCATGTCAAAGCGCTCATTTTTGATTGGCTACAAGCTAATCTTTAGCCTCTTGGCCTTTAGCGCCATCATCACCGAGATCGCCACTATCGCTGAGCGCGGTCGGTTCGTGCCAATCAACTTCTTTGGCTACTTCACCGTCGAATCAAACTTATTTGCCGCCGCCGTACTGCTACTGAGCGCCCTGGCAGTGGCTCAGAACTCCAGCGCGACTCATCGGCGCCTTAGTTTATTGCGCGGTGCGGCTACGGTGTATATGGCCACCACCGGCATCGTTTTTGCCCTACTTCTGTCGGGGCTTAATGTTGAGTTAACGGCTGTGCCATGGGACAATATCGTATTGCACTACCTGATGCCTTTGGCACTAGTGGCCGATTGGCTGATACAACGGCCAGCTTTTGAGATCCAATTGAGGCAGGCTGTGCCCTGGCTGATATTTCCGGTGGTCTACGTGGTGTACAGCCTAATCCGGGGCTGGTTCGCGGGTTGGTACCCCTATCCATTTCTTGACCCGGCCACCAATGGCTATGCAGGGGTGGCTGTGACGAGTCTTGGCATTGCGCTGCTCGAGGTTGCCTTAATCTGGCTTGCTATTCAGTTTGGTCCAGCTAAGACTCGGACGAGACGCTAGCCAAGCTGCCTTGCTGAGGCCATACATTTGGTGCACAATCAATCTATAACTGAGGTGAACATCATGTCGAAGCACGGATCTATGAACGCTGGTGCCGGTGGTGCGGTGTATGGCCTGGGCCTAATCGGGGCGCTCGTGTATTATCTTGGGCACGCCTCCTCATTTGGCATGGGCCTGGTGGGCATTCTTAAGGCTTTAGTGTGGCCGGCCTTTGTGGTCTACCAGTGGTTGGTATTTCTAAAGATGTAGCTGGCGGTAGGTATATCGGCGCTTTATAATAGACCAGGCACTAACCGGAGCAGCGGGTGATGAGACTTGAGGCGTATCTATTTTTTCCACGACAGGCCGAGGAGGCTATGAAGTTTTACCAGTCGGTTCTTGGTGGCGAGCTCAAGCTAACGCGCCGCGGCGAGGTCGATCCGACCGCGCCCGAGGACATGAAGCCGCTCATTATTAACGCCGAGCTGACGAGCGGGGAGCTTACGCTGCGCGGTGCCGACAACACCGACACGCCGACCGAGCGGCAGCACCGGATGTCGCTAACGCTGATAGGCTCGGATGAGGCCAAGCTGCGCCACATTTACGACCAGCTGGCGGCCGGCGGCTCGGCCGATCATCCGCTGGACAAGATGTTCTGGGGCGATATCTTTGGCGAACTGACCGACAAGTACGGCATTACTTGGCAGATCAATATTCTGGCGGCTAAGTAGGCGAGCCTCGCAAGATGGCTATAAGCTGTTGACGAAGCTGCTTTCGGTGTAATTATATAGCGGGCCTACAAAGGGTCATATCGGTTCACCTCAACCCCTGGAGGCAAGCTCGTGCTTTGTTTTCGAGCGTTATGCTCGGCAGTTTTGGCGATCGTTGTGCTGGCGGCTTGTAACGACCAAGGCGGTAACGCCGACAGCTCCAGCCAGTCGGCCAGTGTGAGCACGACGCCCACCGCGGCCTCGGCGGTATCGTCGACTGCGGCGGCCGTACCGAAGAATGCGCCTATCCTGGCCGGTAGTCGCTCAACGGCGGAATGGGCTCAAGCGGTCGCTGAACTGACCGGCTGCGTCAGTCCGAGCATTAGCCCGTTGCCGGCGAGCAGTGGTCATCCCGATCCCTCGTACTGGATAGTCTGCCGGCCAGCCGATCGGACTGATCCGTCGGTGTATCGGCTGGCTGAGGTGTTCGTCTTTGATGACAACGCCGCCCGTGACCGCTACGTTCAGGGCGTCACAGGTCTGCGCCAGTTGGCCAACAAGGACGATACCTTCGACCCGCAGATCGTGGGCGACCGCTACGCCATGACAAACGCCGATGGCGTCAGCTTCGCGGCCAACCAGGCCGAAGCGGCCAGGCTGGGTGACTCGGTCAAGTAGGTCATTTGGGCGATTTTGTCCGCACCCCGACAGAGTGGCTTCGTGCCAAGTTCGCTCTGTCGGGGCGTCTTAGTTTTATGTAAATGCATCGTGGTGGTCTGTGAGTTTGATCACTGCGCTCAAGAGTCGCCCGACATAGAATAAGAACAAGTTTGGGCTCTAAAGCTAGGAGGCCACATGAAGAAGCTAGATTTGCGCCAAGAGTATCCTCAACTATACCGATCTCGGGTTGGCCAGGTGCAAGAGGTGATGGCGCCAAAGCTCCAATTTATTATGGTAGATGGCCAAGGTAGCCCCGAGAGCCCGGCCGGTGCGGCTGCCTTTGAGCAGGCTATCCAGGCGCTGTATGGCTTAAGCTTTGCGCTTAAGTTTGCTTGCAAGCAGGCTGGCGGGCCGGATTATGTGGTAGGCCCGCTGGAGGCGTGTTGGCGCATGGCCGATGACGCCGATTTTGATTCGGCTCGGCCGGCCGACTGGCGATGGACGGCTATGATAATGCAGCCCGATTTTATTACGTCACAAGAGTACGCCCTTGCCCTACAAAAACTTCAGCGCACGCGGCCGAGTGCCATCCTTAATGAGGTGCGCCTGGCTGTGCTTGAAGAGGGCCGGTCGATTCAGACCATGCACCAAGGGCCCTATGACGCCGAGGCGCCGACCTTGCAGCGCTTAGCCGACTACGCCGAGGCCCACGGTTACGCCTGGAACGGTGACCACCACGAGATTTATTTGAGCGATCCGCGTCGGACGGCCCCCGAGCGGCTGCGCACCATTCTGCGTCGACCAGTGCGAGCAGCCGATACTGCCTGCGGGTGATCCATATCACTGCGGGTGATGCCTTCTAGCGATACACTAAGGGCGTAAACGGAGGAGCTGGCATGAAGACATTAGTAAGGGCTCGTCTGCCGGAGGCACCGCCGCACAACCTCATGACCGCCGCTCAGGTGCGCCGAATCCTGCGCTCGGAGGCGCATTGTTCGTGGGAGGCCGCCTTTGAGCAGGCCAAATATCGCTTAGATCATCCCCGCTTTTTGGAGCCATCCGTGAGCCCTCGAGCGGAGCAAGAGGAGGATTAGCCATGACATTCACCTGGAAAGACGCTATCACCACCGTGTTTGCGGTGGCAGTGGCAGCGCTCACTTACGCTAAGTACACTGGCTGGAGCAGCTGGCTGACAGCGCCGCGGCTGGGCATACTTACGCTGGGCGCAGTAGGCTTGGCCATGTGTATCCTCGGTGCCCCAGCGCCAGGCTACACGCCGTGGAATCTAGCATTAGGGGCACTCGGCGCCATTGCCATCGCGTTTGTGGTAAGCGGGCTCATCTTGGGCAGTAGCTGGCTATTCTTTGCCTTGGCTGGCGATCTGGTGGCCTTGTGGCTACTGACGACCGTAAAGCATGTCTTTCGATTGGCTTAGGCTATGCTCACGCTCCTGCGCAAAGGCGATTACCGCCTCATAGAGACCAAGGGGCAAGTGAAGATCTTGTACCTCGACGATGACGTTTATGCTTGGGTGCACGCCCAAGACATCGGTGAGCTCTTGATCGCCTCACACGTGCCGCACCGGGCTGACTATCACTTGGCATCCGGCCGCTACCGGCTCTATGAGGCGGAATCAGAGGCTCGATTTGCTAGTCAGCAGCACCTTGAGCTCTTGGTGGGCAAGCGGCATTGGCAGGGCTACCTGCTACCCGCAGGATTACCGGATGGCAGCCAGCTACGAGTACGCCTTATCCCGACGTTGGAGTGCATAACGCTACCTCAGGTCGTATAGTGGTAATATGGATCTTCTTGTTGTAGCACAGAAAATTGAGACATTCTTTGCCGACTTTCCGAGACGGCAGTACCAACCTGGTCAGATCTTAATTCAGGCTCAGGATAATCCGGAGTATGTTTTTTATGTGGTTGAGGGCCGAATAAAGCAGTATGACATCTCAGAGCGGGGCGATGAGGTTGTGCTTAACACCTTTAAGTCGCCGGCCTTCTTTCCAATGTCCTACGCTATAACTAAGCAGCCCAATGAGTATTTTTACGAAGCCGAGGTGGAGACTACGGCTCACATCGCGCCCCCGGCCGAAGTTGTGGCTTTTATTCGAGCTAATCCTGATGTTATGTATGATTTATTATCGCGGGTTTATCAAGGGTTGGACGGCCTACTGGGCCGACTGGCTCACATGATGGCCGGCAGTGCGCGCGGCCGGGTGCTGTACGAGCTGCTCATTGAGGGCCGTCGATTTGGTGAGGAGCGGGGCCATGGCGTCATGCTGACTCTGACCGAGACCGATCTGGCGATTCACGCTGGCTTGGCGCGCGAAACGGTTAGCCGCGAGATCGGCAAACTTAAAGCCGAGGGGCTTGTCTCGGTGATCAAGAACGAGATGTTTGTTAACTCGCTTGACCGGCTGGCCGAAGTGGTCAGTAAGGAGTTATAGGTAGATGGGGCTTATAGCGAAGCATATGAAAGATCAAGTCGGCACAATCCCCGTCGTGGAGCTGTTTATTATCGTGGTCGCTATAGCGGCGGTGAGTTTTGCGGTGTATGCGTCGTTGCGGGCACGTGGCACATTTACGCTAGCACCAATGATGAGCCCAAGCGCCTCGCCGCTAGGCAATGCCTCGCCCCTGCCAGCGGCCAGTGAGTTTGATGTGCCAGAGTTGGGCTTTAAGCTGGCGCCACCGTCTGGCTTGCCTGATCTGGTTTATAGCACCGACCTCAACCGGACCGGCAGCCTGGGCGATGGTACCTCATATAGTGTCTCGACGGTTAAGTTGTCGAGCCAGTCGCTGCAGCAGGCCGGTGGGTCTGGCTCGAGCTGCTCGTCCGAGAAGATGCCGCTGGGGCTCATCTCGCGTTACTCGTTTGATCCTACAGGCAAGATTATGGATGTGGCCAAGGTTAAAAAAGTGGGCAGCTTTTATCTGGCCTACGCTGGTCCACAGTCCACCTGTACCGCCGCTAATGCCGCTAATGCGACTGAGGTTAATGATCTGCAGAGCGCCCAAGTCCAGCTGATGCAGCAGGCCTTTGCTACGGCGGCAGCGCTCTAGCCGGCCGAATCGCTGCCGGTCGTGTATGATAAAAGGGAACGGAGATAACTGACCCAGCATGAACGAACTTATTATTATCTGCGCCAAGTACCTATTTATAGTAAGCCTAATAGCGGTGGTGGTTTACTGGTGGCGGCTACCTCGTGCCGATAAGAAGCCATTTTTGGTGCTGCTGGTGGTGGGCGGTGTGCTGTCGTATGCGCTAGCTAAGCTGTCGGGCCACTTCATTTACGATGCTCGGCCGTTCGTGTCAGAGCACATTACGCCCCTGATTCCGCATGCCAACGACAATGGCTTCCCGTCTGACCACACGTTGCTAACCTCGTGGCTAGCCTGGGTTGTGTTGGCGTTCTCGCGCAAATGGGGCGCTGCGTTGTTGGCGGTGGCCGTGGTAGTGGGTGCGGCTCGGGTGATGGCCGGTATTCACCATCCGCTCGATATTGCTGGGGCCTTGGCGGTGACGGGCCTGGCCACTTTGGTGGCTTGGTGGAGCTTAAACAAATGGCTCCCTCAAGATTCTGCTTGGCGCCGACAAAGTTAGCAGTGCGAGCCTCTGCACAAAACCTCCAAGCGTTGTGACCTGCTGCGTAATCATTTGGTCAATTTATTTAGGCATAGCCAATCGGTGCCGGCCATTAGCTTGGCGCTGCTGACCGGGGCCATGTATGGTCGGGCGATCGGGAGCGGCCGCCAGATTATGAAGATTCTGACCGAGCAAAAGGTGTTCGCGCGCGGCCATCGGCATCGTTCGTCCTAAGCCCGCATCCGCTATAATGTGCTTATGCTAAAGCCAAAGGCCGTGGCGGCCGCTCTCCAGTCAGTCGTGGTCTTGGCCGCGCTGGCGCTGCCGGCGGTGGCCGCGGCACACCCGGTTAATTACAACGCCATTCAGACGGTTTTGTATGTGCAGGGGAGCCAAATAAGCCTGCATACCGATATTTCGGCCAGCATTATTTCGGCTCTCAATAAGCAAAACCCTGACCCTTCGGCCGAACTAAGCTACTTTCAAGCGTACGTAGCGCGCGGTCTTACGATTAGCCAAAACGGCCAGGCTTGTCCATTTACGCTGACCGCCATCAATACCGCCCCCAGCATCAATACGCTCGACGGCAACTTTGTCTGCTCGACGCCGGTAACCGTCCCGACACAGCTGCAGATTCATAGCCAAGTCTTCGTAGAGCACTCCGATACGGCCAACCACTTCGTGACCGTGGGCTTGGCCGGGCAGCAGTGGCAGCTGGTCTTTACGCCGCAACACCAGGATTATCCGGGCGATGTGGCGGCCCAGCATTATACGCCGGCTGCGCCCACTGCGGCCGCTACCGCCACTCGGTTCTCGGCCGTGGCCGGGCAGTTTATTGGCCTGGGTATTCTGCATATTCTTACCGGCTACGATCACATTCTATTCCTCGTTTCCATTGTGTTGCTGTTGCGGTCGTGGAAGCGCATTCTGGTTCTGCTCACTACCTTTACCGTGGCCCATTCCATTACGCTGATTCTGGCCGGTCTGCATATCGTCGCGCTGTCGCCGCGGCTGGTGGAGCCGCTTATCGCGCTGTCCATCGTCTACATGGCGCTGCGCGATGCGGCCGTACTGCGTTGGCGCTGGCCCGACCGGCCGCTGCCGCGATTGGCCGCTACCGGCGGATTTGGCCTTATTCATGGCCTGGGTTTTGCTGGGGCTATTACGCAGGCTAATATTCCGGCGGCTTATTTGGTGCCGTCGTTACTCTTCTTTAATGTGGGCGTGGAACTGGGCCAACTGTGCGTGATGGCGGTGGTGTTGCCACTACTGTTCTTGGTCGATACGTTGTCCGGCCGGCGCCGCTGGCTGTTTGGTGCCTCGCTCGCCATCGCCGCGCTGGCCGCCATCTGGTTTGTGCAACGGTTGTGACATTGATCACTGTTATTTGCATACTACTTATGCTATAACGCCAAAAAGGATTGAATATTATGGACCGCAAGCTTGTTGATAAGCTACTCACCTCGGCCGGCGTTTTGGTTATGGTCATGTTTATTATTGGTGGCGCTCTGGCTACCTGGGGTGATAGCTTTGCGGCCAGCCAAATTCAGTCGCAGCTGACCCAGGAAAAGATCTACTTTCCCAAGGCTGGCTCGCCAGCGCTCGACCCCAAGGAGTTCCCCGGTCTGCAGCAGTACGCCGGCACACCGGTGGATAATGGCGACAAGGCCAAAGCCTACGCTGACCAGTTTATTTGGCACCATATGATGAAGGCCTCGGGTGGCAAGACCTACGCCGAGGTGAGTGCCTTGGCCCAGGCCAGCCCCCAGGATCCCAAGCTGGCGGCGCTCAAAGCCACCCTGTTTCAGGGCGACATGCTGCGGTCGAGCCTGCTAACGGCCTATGCCTTCTCGCGCTTTGGCCTGATCGCGCACTGGTCGGCCTTGGCTTGCTACAGCGGTGCTTTCGTTATGTTCATCTTGGTCTTACTGGGACTGGCCCATATGGCGGCGCCGGCTCGCGTTTCGCGACGGCGCTAGGCTTGCGGTCAAACTCCATATTGTATACTTGTTAGCATGAAGCCGCGCATCATCTTTATTCATGGCAACCAGGCTACCAATTGGCGCTTTGCCTGGACGCCGTGGCTAAAGACCGAGCTGGAGCAGCGCGGCTACGATACGACCTTCGAGACGATGCCCGACTCGATTATTGCTCGGGCCGAATACTGGCTGCCGTGCATGCAGGATTTCCTCAAGATCGGTGAGCAGGATGTGATCGTCGGCTGGTCATCTGGTGCGGTGGCGGCTCTGCGCTACGCCGAGACGCACCAGATCCGGGGTTCGGTGCTCGTCTCGCCTTCGTACACCGATTTGGGCGATGCGCTGGAAAAGCAGAGCGGGTACTTTGATAAGCCCTGGGATTGGGCCGCCATCAAGGCCAACCAGGCGCACATTGGCCTGGTCTATGGCGACGACGATCCGTACATTCCGCAGGCTGAGTTTGAGCACATCGCCGCTGAGCTGCAGCCGGATGTTATGAAGGTAGCCGGCGGTCGACACTTTATTGAGCGGCAACAACTGCCTGAAGTGCTTGATTACATTGAGGCTAAATTTTAGCTCGACTGCCGAGGCATCACCGTAAACGTGCCCTCAACTTCATCTTGGAGGTGGTCGTGAAAGCGGAAGTCACCGGCCTGATTGAGGGTGATCGTAAGACTCTCACCCTGGGCTAGCCTGGTTGAGTTGCAGTGTTACCTGGTGGTGCACCGGTGCATTGGGTCGATTGGCGCAGATATTAGGGGCGGTAGCGGCCAGCAGCCGTTGATTAACCACTACCGTGGCGCTAGCAGTTCCTAGCACAAGTACGATAAGTAGTCCGGTCAGCCAGCGTTGGCGCATTGCCGCACCTCCATAATGGTTTAACAGTAGCATAACGCCAACCAGAAAGCTGGTATGATGGAGCTATGATAAAGCGACTTGCGCTGCCGATACTATGGCTGCTGGCTCTGGCCGGTGTGCTGGTGGCGCTGGTGCATGGGCATACCATCGCAGTGCTGCAGCCTCGGGGCATTATTGGCTTGCAGGAGCGGGACTTGATGGTGATCGCGACGCTGCTCTGCCTCATCGTGGTGGTGCCGGTCTTCGTGCTGACGTTTGTGATTGCTTGGCGCTACCGAGCCAGTAATACGCGGGCTCGCTACACGCCCGATTGGGACGGCAATCGCGCCCTGGAGCTAACCTGGTGGGGGATTCCGCTGGCCATCATCTCGGTGCTGGCCGTCATTACGTGGCAGAGTAGTCATCAGCTCGATCCATACCGGCCGCTGGCCTCGAGCCAGCCGCCGTTGACGGTGCAGGTGGTGGCGCTGGATTGGAAGTGGTTGTTTATTTACCCGGATCAGCGTATCGCCACGATTAATTATCTGCGCCTGCCGGTGGGTCGGCCGATCAATTTTGAGATTACGGCCGACGCGCCCATGAACTCGTTCTGGATTCCGCAGCTGGGCGGCCAAATGTACGCCATGGCCGGCATGAGCACCCAGCTGCACTTGATGGCGAGCCAGGCCGGCACCTACGGCGGCTCATCGGCCAACATTAGCGGCCGGGGTTTTGCCGGCATGCGGTTTACGGCCCAGGCGGTGGCGCCGGCCGACTTCGACGGCTGGGTGGCGAGCAGTCAGCGCGGTACCAGCCACCTTACCGTCGACGCCTACCGCGATCTGGCCCGCCCCAGCCAAGATCACCCGATCGCCACCTATGCAGCGGTGCAGCCGGGGCTGTATGATGCCATTATTATGGATTACATGATGCCGATGCCGGGTGGCGACATCGCGCTGGGGGCGGCGCAGTGAATCTGCTGGGCAAACTTAATCTGAGCGCCTTCCCGCACGATCCCATCACGGCCGGTGGGGCGCTGATGGTGGTGGGCGGCGGCCTGGCCATCGTGGCGCTCATCACCTATTTGCGGCGTTGGCGCTGGTTGTGGCGCGAGTGGCTCACCACGGTGGACCCCAAGAAGATCGGCGTGATGTACATCGTGGTGGCGCTGGTAATGCTGCTGCGCGGTCTGGCCGATGTGCTGCTTATTCGCACCCAGCAGGCGCTGTCGGTGGGCAGCTCGCACGGGCTGCTCGACGCCTACCATTTTCAGCAGATCTTCTCGGCTCACGGCACCATCATGATCTTTTTTGTGGCTATGGGCCTCATGTTTGGCCTCATCAACCTGATGGTGCCGCTGCAGATTGGTGCCCGCGATGTAGCCTTTCCGTTCCTCAACGCCACCAGCTTTTGGCTATTTGCGGCCGGTATGGCGCTGGTTAATCTATCGCTGGTAGTGGGTGAGTTTTCGGCCGCCGGCTGGCTGGCCTACCCGCCGCTGTCGGAGTTGCAGTACAGTCCCGGCGTGGGCATCGACTATTGGATTTGGAGCTTGCAGATTGCCGGTGTCGGCAGCTTGCTGTCGGGCATCAACTTCTTGGTCACTATCCTCAAACTGCGCCGCCCCGGCATGACCATGATGAAGATGCCCATGTTTACCTGGAGCGTCTTTAATGCCATGGTGCTGGTGATCTTTGCCTTCCCGATTTTAACCGCCACCTTGGCCATGCTGGCGCTCGACCGCACCCTGGGCATGCACTTCTTTACCTCGGGTTTTGGCGGCAATCCCATGATGTACGTCAACCTGATTTGGGCCTGGGGCCACCCCGAAGTCTACATTTTGATCTTGCCGGCCTTTGGTGTCTTCTCGGAGGTGGTGTCGACGTTCTCGCAAAAACGGCTCTTTGGCTACACCTCGATGGTCTGGGCACTGGGCGCCATCACGTTCTTGAGCTTCGTGGTCTGGTTGCACCACTTCTTTACCATGGGCGCCGGGGCCGATGTGAACGCCTTCTTTGGCATTATGACCATGATCATCGCGATACCCACCGGCGTCAAAGTCTTTAACTGGCTCTTTACGATGTACCGCGGCCGCATTCGGTTTACTACCCCTATGCTGTGGTTTTTGGGCTTTGTGGTAACCTTTACCGTCGGTGGCGCAGCTGGAGTGCTACTAGCGGTGCCGGCCATCGACTTCCAAGTCCACAACAGTCTGTTCCTGGTAGCGCACTTCCATACCATGATCGTGGGCGGGGTCGTGTTTGGCTTCTTTGCTGGGCTCACCTATTGGTTTCCCAAGATCTTTGGTTTTACGCTTAACGAACGACTGGGGCGGTACGCCTTTTGGTGCTGGTTCGCGGGCTTTTTGACGGCTTTTATCCCGCTCTATATTTTGGGCATGCTTGGCGCCACGCGCCGGCTCGATCACTACGATGCCTCACTGGGCTGGCAAGGTCTGTTTATTGTGGCGGGGGTGGGCGCCGCACTGATCTGCGTGGGCGTGGGCTTCCAGCTGCTGCAGCTGGGTTACAGCATCTGGAAGCGGCACGACAATCGCGATACCACTGGCGATCCGTGGAACGCCCGCACCCTGGAGTGGGCGACCACCTCGCCGCCGCCGGTCTACAATTTTGCTACCTTGCCGGCCGCGCCGGAGCGCGACGCCTGGTGGGCGGCCAAGCAGGCCGGCGTCAGCAAGCAGCCGGCGGTCTACGAGGACATTACGCTGCCCAAGAACACGCCGCTGGCACTGGTGATCGCGGCCTGGGCTTTTGTGTTCGGCTTCGCTTTCATCTGGCACATTTGGTGGCTGGCGGCGGTGGGCTTGGCCGGGGTGATTATTACTTTGGTGATGCGCTCGTTGGATGAGGAACCGGAGTACACGCTTACGGCTGCCGAAGTGAAGCGCCGGGAGACGGCTGCATGAGTCAGGCCCTGGAGACCACCACCAAGTCGCAGCTCGGCTTCTGGGTCTACTTAATGACCGACTGCATCTTGTTTGGCAGCTTATTTGCTACCTACGCCGTGCTGCATGGCAACACCTTTGGTGGTCCGGGTGCGGCCGAGCTGTTTAGCCTGTCGTTTGTGTTGGCCGAGACGCTCATTCTGCTTACGAGCAGTTTTACGGCTGGCCTGGCCACGCTGGCGGCCCGCCGCGGCGACAAAATGCAGGTGCTGCTGTGGTTTGGCCTTACTTTTGTATTGGGCGCGGCCTTCTTGGGTCTGGAATTATCGGAGTTTAGCAAACTGGCGCACGAGGGCAATGGCTGGCAGCGCAGCGGCTTTTTGTCGGCTTTCTTTACGCTAGTGGGTACGCACGGACTTCACATTGCTACCGGCCTGCTGTGGATGGGCGCGCTGCTAACGCGGGTGATGCGCGGCGGCCTAACGCCGACGGCCGTTAAGCGCCTAACCTTGCTAAGCCTCTTCTGGCACTTTCTCGACGTTATCTGGATCTTCATTTTTACCATTGTTTACCTAATGGGGGCGTTACAGGTATGAGGCAGCTGGGTACGCGCACTAAGTATGTCATGGGCTTTTTGCTGTCGGTGTTGCTAACGCTCGGCGCCTACCTGGTAGTGGTGACGCCGGCGGCCGGGTTGACGCGCAGCTGGATCGTAGCGGTGATTCTGCTGCTGGCCACCGTACAGTTGGCCGTGCAGCTCTACTTCTTTTTGCACTTGGGCCAGGAGGCCAAGCCACGCTGGAATCTCTTAACGTTTGGCTTTATGGCGTTGGTGCTAGGCATTTTGGTGCTGGGATCGCTGTGGATTATGGCTAATTTGAACTACCACATGCAGTCGCCGTCGCAGCTCGATCACTCCATCATCAAGGATGAGGGAGTTCAGCCATAACCCTGCAGACCGTTCGAACGTACTACCAGCTCACCAAGCCGGGCATCATTTACGGCAACGCCATGACGGCGGCGGCCGGTTTTTTGCTGGGCGCGCGCGGGCAGGTGGATCTGGAGTTGTTGGTGGCCATGCTGGTGGGGCTGTCGCTGGTGATTGGCTCGGCCTGCGTCGTTAATAATTATTTGGACCGGGGTATCGATGCCGTCATGGCCCGGACCAAACGCCGGGCACTGGTGAGCGGGGCGGTGTCGGGGCGGGCGGCACTGGTGTATGCGGCGGTGCTGGGTCTGGTTGGGTTGGGGTTGCTGGTGGCCTACACCAATGAGCTGACAGTGGCAATCAGCCTCGTTGGCTTCGTCGACTATGTGGTGCTGTACGGCTGGGCCAAACGTCACACGGTGCACAGCACGCTGGTCGGGAGCATCTCGGGGGCGGCGCCGATCGTGGCCGGTTACGGTGCCGCCACGGGCCGTTTTGACCTAGGCGCCGCGCTCCTGTTCGTCATCTTGGTGGCTTGGCAGATGCCGCACTTTTACGCCATTGCGCTCTATCGCGGCACCGATTATGCCGCCGCCCAGCTGCCAGTGCTGCCACTGGTGCGCGGCGTGCGGGCCACTAAGGTGCAGATATTGGCTTACATCGTGGCTTTTGTGGCGGCCACCTTGGCGCTGGCGGCCTATGGTTATGCCGGCTGGATTTACGCGGCCGTAATGGTACCCACCGGTCTCGTCTGGTTGCGATTGGCCTGGCAGGGCCTGGGCGCCATCAACGACGAGCGGTGGGCGCGCGGCCTCTTCCGGTTCTCGCTGATCATTTTATTGGTCTTTAGTCTTATGATCTCGCTTAATAGTCTGCTGTGGTAGTCTGGCCGAAAAGCTTAGGCTAAGGGTATAATGGGCTTATGAAAGCGGCCCCCAAGTCTCAATCAACTCAGCGACCAACCAAAGCACAGAGGGTCCAGGCAGGGGCGGCGGCCGTGGCAGTGGGGGCCATCACGCTGGCGATCGCAATGCTCATCAATCAACCTCATGCCGACCTGGTGCTGGGGCTAACGGCCGGCCTGGTTCTGATCGGCTTGATTATGTTGCTAGCGGGCGGGATTACGTTTAGGCGCCAGCCTTATTCAAAGCTGCTGGGATTTGCTATTATTCTAGCCTTCGTTGCGGCGGCGGCGCTAACGGCGGTCTTGTCGATGAGTGGCGCGTCGGCCTGTCCGGGTACGCAGGACTGCGACACGAGTTTTGGTCTGGGTTTGCCGTTTATTGCGGTTGTGCTGTTCCCGATCTGTCTGCTGGTATTAACGCTAGCGCGATGGCTAGGCCGGCTGGCGACGTAGCGCGTAAGAGGTGGCGGTGATGCCCCCGAGATCGGTAATTTGACTCCTCCTAGCGTCACTGTCATCAGAGCAGATGGCTACCAAGCAGCTGGCGCACCGTTCGCCGCCTCTTTCTGATAAAATAGCCATAAGCTAAATGAGGCGGCCAATTATGTCAGGTCGATTATGGCACGCACGCTATCCGCAGGGTATTCCAGCCCGCGTGCGAGTAGTGGCGGCTTTTGTGAGTGGGGCGGTGGCCGGGTTTATCGCGCTGGGGCTGGTGGGCTGGAAGTTCGTGCCGCTGGCCGCTTGGGATGTGGCGGCGCTGGTGTACATGACCTGGACCTGGCGCGAGATCTGGCCCATGACCGCCACCGCTACCGCGCGTCACGCCAACCGCGAAGACCCCTCGCGCGTCGGCGCCGATGTGCTGCTGATTGTAGCCAGCCTGGCCAGCTTGATCGCGGTGGCCATGGTGCTGGTGGGGGCTGGTAGCGCCAGCGGCTGGGGGCGCCTGCTGCCGGTGGCGTTGGGTGTCGTCAGCGTGGTGCTGTCGTGGGGTTTAGTGCATACCGTGTTTGCCCTACGCTATGCCAAAATCTATTACCAAAAGCCCGAGGGCGGCATCGACTTTAACGGCGCTGAGCCGCCGGCCTACAGCGATTTCGCCTACCTGGCCGTCACCATCGGCATGACGTTTCAGGTTTCTGATACGGCCTTTCGAGCCGCCACTCTGCGTCGAGTTGCCCTGCGGCATGCGCTACTGGCCTACCTCTTTGGAACGGTAATCGTGGCCACCACCATCAACCTGGTGGCTGGCCTGAGCAAGTAGCTCGATGGTGTCGAATCAGGCCTCGTCCTCGCTGCCTGAGCTGCCGGCCGGTGTCTATCGCCATTATAAAGGCCAGTATTATCTCGTTTTAGGCTACGGCCACGACAGCAATTACGCTGATCGTACCGTGGTGGTGTATGTGGGTCTGCAGTTAGAGGGCGCCTTGCCCAATGCGCCCCGGCTCAATGTGCGCACGGTTGCCGACTTCTTTGGCCTGGTCGGCTCGGGCCAGCCGCGCTTTAGCTACGTGGGGCCGGTTTGGTCGGGGGAGCCGGATCAAGGCCACGACGCTGGCGCTGCACCGCATACTCCTTAACCGTTAAGTAAACGATGATGAAGTCGAAGACCGTCAGGGCCACCAGCCAGAACGAGTAACCTAGGCTCAGCCGGTAGAGCTGGTAAACAATAAAGCCCGACGTCACGATAATCAGCCCCGGATAAGCCCACAGACGGTTATAAAATATCTCGATGACGAGCACTACCTTAACGATGCCGTGCGATAGCAAATAAGCTGCCGCAAAGAGCATGACGCCGCGGGTGAGGCCCTGGCTCGTATGCAAGATATGGCTAGCAATAAAGTCGTGCGGGTTATCGGACAGCTCATCTTGGGTCAGAAAGAGGGCAAATTGCTGAATAGTCTCGGGCCGAATCAGCAGGCATAGTATGCCGCCGATAATCTCGATGAGGCCATTGGCGGCTTTTAAGAGAATGCCGACCTCAAATATCTTATCGAGCCGAGTTTTTGCGACGAATGCCATGATGCCATTGTAGCAGGGTGACCCCTCGCCCGGGGAGATGGCCGGACGAGGGGTCGGCAGGTGATCGATGCGGCTACCTCCAGCTGTGGCCGACGTCGATCACGAGGCGGTTGGGACTACTGAGCGTGAAGACGCGTAGTGGCAGTCGAGCCCGCGCGCCGACGGCGCTGGTGATGTGGCCCTCGAAGGCGCCGCCCCAGGTGGCCGACCAGATGCCGAGCCGGTTGGCGGTGGGGACCATCGGGCCGAGAACCGAGTAGGTCAGGCTCGGCGAGGCCTGCTCTTGCAGGTGGACGGCGATGAGCCCGCCGGTGCCGTGCGGCGTGTGGCTCGACATGGGCAGGTCTTGGCCCTCGGTGTAGACCTCGCTGGCGTAGCCCACGTGGTAGGTGGCGGGCAAGGCGCCGGGCGCGAAGTCGAGGACGAACCGGTCGAAGCAGCCATCGTCGCCAATGCGCGCGCCGGTCAGCTCGGCGCTGGTGGCGCCACTGCCGGTCTTGTCGCCGCTGCCCCAGCCGGCGATAACGCTGGCGCAGGCCGAGCTGGCGTTGGCCGGTGCCGCGCCCAGTAGCAAGGCTGCCAGCGCGCCGATGATCGCCATTATGGCGGTCGGTCTGAATCGTCTCATGGGCCCCTCCGGGCTGATTGATGGAACAGACTTCTTTACTATGGACGCAACTTTGCGCCATTGCAAAGGCTAAATCGCCAAATATTAAGGTCTTAATATCTCGTCACCTCGTTAGAAAAGGGTGTATAACTAAGATAAGAAAGCGGGAATAGCTATGGCCAAGACCTCGAGTGCTGCTTCGCTCCGACTGACGCTACGAGCCTGGCTGCCCTTGGTGGTAGTCGTGGTGGGGCTGGTGGCGTTTGGTTATGTGGCAGTGCAGCAAAACTACCGCCAGAGCGCCAACGATCCGCAGCTGCAGCTGGCCAGCGACGCCGCCACGCTGATCAAGAACGGGGCCGAGCCGGCTGCGGTGGTGCCGGCCGCCCGGGTAGACCTGGCCAGCTCGCTGGCGCCGTTTATGCTGATTGGCGATGGGTCGGGCCGGCTGGTGGCGGGCAATGGTTGGCTGGCTGGCTCGACGCCGCTGCCGCCCGCCGGCGTCTTTGCCGACACGCTGCGCTCGGGCAGCCGCAGCTTTACTTGGCAGACGGCCGCTGGAGCTCGCTTTGCGGCGGTAGCTGAGCCGGCCGGCGACGATGTAGTGGTGGTGGCGCGGTCGCTGGCGCCCACCGAGCAGCGTATTGGGCGACTCACCGTTATGGCGGCTCTGGCGCTGATCGGTTTGTTGGTCGCCACCCTCGGGGCCGTAATGCTGGCGCGGGGAGTGGCGCCGGTCGGGCGGTAGGGGCTTGATGAGCGCCACTATTGGACGAAGGTAAACGCGGTGGAGTACCATAAGGCTAATGCTTAGCAAGAGTCCGTCATCATCTAGTCAAGCGGCTCTGGCCGTAGAGTTGCAGTCGGTGGTAAAAACCTATGGCAAGTTTAAGGCCCTCGATGGGCTGAGCTTGCAGATTCGGTCGGGGGAGTTGTATGGCTTAATTGGCCCAAACGGCGCCGGCAAGACTACGGCGATTCGGCTGATTACCGGGCTGCAACAGGCCACTAGCGGCCAGGTGCGGGTGCTGGGCCACGATCCACAGGCAGCGGTGGTGCGGCCACTGGTAGGTTATATGCCGCAGGAGACGGCGCTCTACCCCGACCTCACGCCGCGTGAGAATTTGGCTTTGTTTGGGCAATTATATGGCTTGGGCCGGCCCGAGCTGGCCGCCCGCATCACCGAGCTGTTAGCGCTGGTGGAGCTGTCGCGCTGGGCCGATACGGTGGTAACCAACTTGTCCGGCGGCATGAAGCATCGGGCCTCGCTGGCCGCGGCCTTGCTGCCGCGCCCGCGTTTGCTGGTGCTCGATGAGCCGACGGTAGGGGTTGACCCGGAGCTGCGGGCGGCGTTCTGGGCCCACTTTGACGAGATGCGCCGGGCTGGCACTACCATTCTGCTCACCACGCACTATATGGACGAGGCCCTGCGCTGCGAGCGGGTGGGATTGGCTAGCCAGGGCCGGCTCATCGCCGAGGCGCCGCCGGCCGAGCTCATGCAGCAGACCCACACCAAGAGCCTAGAGGCGGCCTTTTTGGCCTTGGCGGGCCGGGCCAAGGCGGCAGCGGCTCAGCCCGAGGTGGCCGTATGAAGCTCCGGCGCATCCTGGCTATCGCCCGCAAGCAGTTTTTGACCCTGCGCCACGATCCGCGCACTCTGGCCCTGATGCTGCTGGCACCGATCATGGCTATGCTGATCTTTGGGTTTGCCTTTGGCAGCGAGCCCAAGCATGTGCGGGTGATGGTAGTGAATCAGGACCACGGCGCGCTGGCCGGCCAGCTTATTGCTCAGCTCGATCACGATACGCTCAGTATTACTACTAGCAGCGACGTGGCGGCCGCCAAGGACCAGGTGCGAGCGGGCAATAGCCAGGCGGTCATTGTGTTTGGGCCGGGCTTTACGGCCGATACTTCGCCCACGGTGGTCCGGCCCAAGGCGCCGGCCGTCACGCCCGTCGTCAAGCCGCCGGCCGGCACGCATGTGCAGATCTTCATCGATACCACCAATCAACAGCTGGCCGGCGTAGTGGTCAAGGAGCTGGCGGCCGGCGCTCAGCGCTACGCGCAGGCCAAGGGCGCCGTTAGCCCCATTACCTTCGACACCAGTTACGCCTTTGTTAAGGCCAAAGACGCACGTTATATCGACTACTTTGTACCTGGCATCATCGCCTTTGCTATCACGCTCTTTACTACGCTCCTCACGCTGCTGGCCTTTGTGGGCGAGCGCACCTCGGGCACACTCGACCGGCTGCGTGTCACGCCCGTCACCGAGGTTGAGATCGTGCTGGGCTACGAGCTTGCCTTTGGCCTCATTGCGGCGGTGCAGGGCGGGCTTATTCTGCTGGTAGCCTACTTGGTTTACCATATTTTAATTGTGGGACCGGTGGCCACCGCAGCCATTCTGGTGGTCCTCACCGCCATCGACGCCCAGGCCGTCGGCGTCCTCATCTCGGCGGCGGCGCGGCGCGAGAGCCAGGCCGTGCAGTTTTTGCCGTTTATTATCTTTCCCACCTTCTTGCTCTCGGGTGTGTTTGTAGCGGTGCAGAGCCTGCCCGACTGGCTGCGGCCGTTCTCGTACCTACTGCCTCCCACCTGGGCCATCGACGGCCTGCGCGACGTGCTGCTGCGCGGCTGGGGCATCGAGCACGTTTGGCCGCATGTGCTGGTGCTGGCTGGCTTTGCGATTGGTTTTACGCTCCTGGCAGTCCTAGGGTTACGCCGGTCACGTGCCTAGAGTAGGCAGCTTTTAGTAATCCTTGCCTATACGAGGCGCTCGCGGCTTAGTACAATGCGGCTATGGAGAAATTTCTGCTCGATCGATTGCTGCGCCGACTCCGCCAAGGTGGCGTAAAGATTCGCTATTGGGATGGCGATGAGCGGGTATACGGCCCCGCCAGGCCCTATCTCACTATTCATTATAAGAGCCCGGCGGCGGTGCGGGGTGTCATCAAGAATTTGTCCTTGGGCCTGGGCGAGGGTTATATGAATGGTCTCATCGACTTTGACGGCCCGATCGCTAAGCTGATCCAACTGGGCGATGAGAACACTGCCGCTGTGGCTGGGTTTTCGCTAAAGGCGCTGACGAGCCGACCCCAACGGAACCATAAATCGGCCCAGGCCCGGCAGATCCAGCACCATTACGACCTGGGCAACGATTTTTATCGGCTCTGGCTCGACCGGTCGCTCACCTACAGCTGCGCCTACTTTGCCACGCCCGCTGATGATCTGGAGGCCGCCCAGCAGCACAAGCTCGATCATGTATTGCGCAAACTACAGCTGCAGTCCGGCCAGCGGCTGCTCGACATCGGTTCGGGCTGGGGCGGGCTGCTGATAGCGGCGGCGCAGCGGTATGGCGCCACCGGCCTGGGCATTACGCTCAGCCGCGAGCAGCTGGCCGGCGCTCGCCAGGCTGCCGCCAAGGCTGGCGTGGCCGACCGCGTCACCTTTGAGCTCATGAACTACCAGGACTTGGCGGCCACCAGCCAGCGCTTCGACCGCATCGTTAGTGTTGGCATGTACGAGCACGTGGGTCGTCACAATCATGCTAGCTACTTTGCGGCCGTTGACCGGCTCCTAGCAGACGGCGGCCTAACGGTGCTGCATACCATCTCACAGCAGCAGGAGCTGCCCAACGACCCGTGGATCGATCGCTATATCTTTCCCGGCGGCTATCTGCCTACCATCGCTGGCACGGTGGCGTACGCTACCAATCACAACTTTCGCCTGCTCGATTACGAGAACCTGCGCCTGCACTACGCGCTCACGCTCGAGGCCTGGTTGAATAGATTTGAGTCTCACAGTAGCCAAATTAAGGCCATGTATGATGAACGATTTGTACGCATGTGGCGATTTTACTTGAGCGTCTCGGCCGGCAGCTTTCGCTATGGCGGGCTCGATCTATCGCAGTTTGTCTTTAGTAAAGGCCGACGCAACGACCTGCCGCTGACCCGCGACTTCTTGTACCAGCCCGACCACGAGGCGCTATAATACCACCAGACCTGACGGATCTTTATGGACGAGCTCTACAGCCCCAGCCAAAATACCTACCTGGAGCGCCACTTTAGCAAGGCGCCCAATTACGTGGCGGCTAGCGTCATGGCCATCGATTACGACCGGCTGTTTGCGGCCGGCATTCGGCATCTGGTGTTCGACGTCGATAACACGCTGGTGTCGTACGGCGAGCCGGTGCTGCAAGGGCCGATGCTGGAGTTTTTGAAGCAGCTTAAGGCTCGGCCCGAGGTTCACACATTGCGCCTGGCCAGCAATAGCCGGCGCGATCTGAGTACCTTTGGCATTGGTCTGGGCATCGACGTTATTAAACCCTGGCGCCTCAGCTTTAAGCCGCTGCCGTCGTTTTATCGGCGAATTTTGGCTAATATTGGGCCCAATATCGACCCTAAAACCGTGGCCATGGTGGGCGATAAGCTGATTCAGGACGTGTGGGGCGCCAACTACGCCGGCATGACCACGGTGCTGGTGCAGCCGCTGGGCCGTGATTTTTGGCTCGATCGACTGCTGGGCTCGCGTAGGCGCGAGCGACGGTTGCTGCGCAAATACTTGCCGCACCATATTGAGGCGTGGTTTTAGGCGCCGAGTCGGCGCGCTAGGGTGGGGAGGCCGTCGCCGGCCAGGCGCGGCAGGCTGGCGCGGCGGCCGCCCAGAGCCAACAGCAGATCCTGCGCCGCGCCACGCACCAGCGGCCCGCGGCCGTAGCGCCAGCCGATATCGTCGGCCGCCAGCGACAGCCCGCGGATCAGCCGCGTGGTGCCAGCCAGCCGCTCGCTCAGGCTCAGCGGCGACGGTCGCCAGTGCTTAAACACCAGCTCCAACACTGGCCGCTCAATCGTGTGCGGCCGCTCGAGCGGAATCGCAATGTCCTGCCAGTGGATCAGCAGGTCGCTCAGCACGTGCACTGGCTTTACCAGAATCGGCGTAACTTGCTTGGGGATATCTTCGCGCAATAAACCGAGCAGCATCTCAGGGTCGTTGCGGCCCAGCTCTACCGCGGCGCGCTGCATAAAGACGTTAAAACTCAGCCCACTCTGCACAAATCCGGGCAGCGAACCCAGCGGTGAGTAGCGCGACTCCAAGATGATATGCGCCACCACGTGCCGCACCTGCCAGCCGTCGCAGAGCGAGTCGTGATTCCAGGCTTTGGCCGGCAACGCTTGCAAATAATCGAGGAGCTGTTGACGCTGCTGGGCGGTGGCCTGCCATATCGGAATATCGCTAGAAGAGGTTTGAGGCATAGGGTGCATTATACGGCTTTTTGGCGGCTTATCCAATTGACAAATGTTCTCATTAAGGCATAATTGCTTACCATGGGAGCCCCGCGCGGCCTGATCGCCGGTTGCACTCAGCAGACTTGAAACACATCCCCATGTTCCCCGTCTCGTGAAAGGATGGTGGCAAGATAATGACCAGATCGGAGCTGCTTTATAGCAGTGTAACGCCGCCGCCGGCCAGTGAACGGCTGGAGGCTGCCGGTGCGCAGGCCTTAGCGCTCGTCAAGCGAGCGCTGCCTGGCCTCAAGGCCGCCGGTCAGTCTGACTCGTCGGTGTCGAGGGAGATCGCCTGCTCACACTCGCGGAGCGGAGCCCATGGCTGGCTCCAGTTCATCATCGGCGGCCAGTGCGAGATCACGCTCCTGCACGACAAGATCGTCTCGCTGAGCTGGTGCCCGGACCCATCTCGACCCGACGAGATCTCGCTGGGCTGGCGCGGTGACCTCCTGATTGGCCTTGAGGTGCTCGGCCGAAGCCTGACCCTGTTCGATGAGCCGAGCACCCGACTCGGCCAGACCAAGTACCGGCCGGTCCGTCGCCTGGGCTGGACCGATGCGGCGGGAGATTGGCGTGAGGTCGAAGACGCCAGCGAGGCTCAGATCCTGCGGCTTGTCGACCAGCTTCGGGCGCAGTCACCGGCGCTGCAATCCCTACTCCAGTCGTTCTGCCCGCCCGAGCCGGTCGTGGCTCCCGCTCGGCCGTCGCCGGGCAGGGTGGCCAAGATCGTCAATGCCCGGCGCCGCCAGTTGCCAGTCAATCCGCCGCCGTCGAACTGGCCGGAGCACTCGGCCGTCGCTTAGGCGCAGCGGTGAATCGCGGCCAATTTGCCAGGACACGGATGTGGCCTCTTCCCTGCGCTGAATCACCGATCAGCTCGGCGCAGGGAAGCCCACCCCAAGATTTCAACTCAATTTGAAGTTTTAGGCTGGGCTTATCGCATTGACAGCGCTGGCCGATACCGGGAGTATGGAGAGCAAGGAAGTACCTACCCATGAACGCCATTGAGCTCCACGGCATTACCAAAATCTATAAAACCGGCGACGAAGATACCGCGGCGCTGCAGGGCGTCGACTTGACGGTTAAAAAAGGTGAGTTTGTGGCCATTATGGGTCCGTCGGGCTCGGGCAAATCAACGCTGATGCACATTATTGGCCTGCTCGACCGACCAACTGCCGGCGTTTATCGCCTCGATGGCCAGGATGTCAGTACGCTGACCAAACGCAAGCAGGCGCAGATTCGCAATCGCGAGATCGGCTTTGTGTTTCAGCAGTTTAACCTGCTGCCGCGGGCCTCGGTGCTCGAGAACGTGCTGCTGCCAACGCTGTACGGCAAGATCGACGAGCCCGTTAAGCAGGCCAAGCGACTGATCGAGCAGGTGGGTCTGGGCGACCGCCTCAACAACCGCAGCAACCAGCTCTCGGGCGGCCAGGTGCAGCGGGTGGCCATTGCTCGGGCGCTGGTGATGAGCCCCACTATCATCTTGGCCGACGAGCCGACCGGCAATCTGGATAGCAAGCGCTCGGCCGAGATCATGGACCTACTCGGCGACATTAATAAGGCCGGTGCCACCATTGTGCTGATTACCCACGAGCCGGACGTGGCGGCCTATGCCGACCGGATCGTGACCATCCGCGACGGCCAGATAGTGAGCAGCAAGGCTCCGACCCAGGCCAAGCCAGCTAAGCAGGAGGCGGCAGCATGAAGCTCTACCAAGCCATTAGGCAATCACTCAAGGCTATCTTGCGCAATAAAGGGCGAAGTTTTCTCACCATTCTCGGCATCATTATTGGCATCGGCTCGGTGATCGCGCTGATCTCGCTGGGCGCCGGCGTGCAGGCCAGCGTGAGCAGCCAGGTCTCCAAGCTGGGCGCCACCACGTTGGTGGTAACGCCGGGCGAGGGGCTGTCGCGGGCCACCGCCGGCTCATCGAGCAGCCAGTCTCGGAGCCAGCAGAGTAGTGGGGGACCCGGCGCGCGCGGCGGCGGCTTTGCTCAGGCGGCCTCGACGTTGTCGGTGGCCGACCTTACTTCGCTCCAAGACCGCGCCAAGCATCCGCACATTCAGGCTGCGGCGGGCAACGTCTCCGGCTCGGCCATCTTTACCGCCGCCGGTCAGGATCAGCGCTACACGATCTTGGGCACGTCGCCGAGTTACTTTACGATTAATAATCTTAAGATCGCCCGGGGCCAGCTTCTGAGCGATGCCGATAGCGCCGCCAAGGTGGTGGTGCTGGGCGAGCAATTTGCCGCTGAAGTGCTGGGCAGTACCAAGGTAGTGGGTCAGACACTGGTGATCAACGGCGATACCTACCGCATCGCTGGCGTAATGGCTAAGGCCAACGAGAGCAGCTTTGCCAACCCCAACGACGAGGCCTTTGTGCCGTACCAGGCAGCCATGGCGACCTTTGGCACGCCCACTTTTAATAGCCTGATGATCGAGGCCGACGCGCAGAGCAGTGTTGACGCTGTGAAGTCGGATATTCAGACAACGCTGCTGGCCAACCACAAGATCACCGACGCCAAGTTGGCCGATTTTAGCGTTAGTAGCGCCAAGGATCTGCTCTCGGCCATTACCCAGATTACCGGTTTGCTCACCTCGCTGCTGGCCGGCATCGCCGCCATCTCGCTGGTAGTGGGCGGCATTGGCATCATGAACATTATGCTCGTAAGTGTGACTGAGCGGACGCGCGAGATTGGCCTGCGCAAAGCGGTGGGCGCACGCACTGCGGATATTCTGGGCCAGTTTGTGACCGAGGCCATGATGTTAACGCTTATCGGCGGACTGCTGGGTATTGGCTTGGGCAAATTGATCGGCTTGTTGGCTGCTAAAGTACTCCAGATTACGCCGGTGATTACGCCTGGTGCGGTGCTGTTGGCTGTGGGCGTGTCGAGTGCGGTGGGCCTGGTGTTCGGGATCTACCCGGCGGCCAAGGCAGCCCGGCTCAACCCGATCGACGCACTACGCTATGAGTAAGGCTGGCCTTACGACCGAAGCGCCCCTTTCTTAAGCGATCTCTCAGCTCGGCTATGGTTTCGTAATGAGGAATCATAACAGGAGATCAAGGTGAGCGCAGTTGCCAGGGGCGTCCGAAACACCTTTCGGAATACGATCCGCAGCTTCTCGATTACCGCCATTCTGGCGATTAGTATTGGCCTGGCGCTCGTTATGGTGCTGGCCATGCGGGCGGTAAATAGCCGGATTAGCAGCGTTAAAAGCTCGATTGGCAATACTATTACGGTGTCGCCGGCCGGGGCGCGGGGCTTTGAGGGTGGCGGTAATCCGCTAACGCAGGACCAGATTAACCAGGTTAAGGCTGTGGCCCACGTGGTAGCAGTTAAGGCTACGCTGAGCGACCGGCTCGATTCGAGCAGCACCAACTTGGTCTCCTCGATCGAGCCGGGACAGCTGGGGCGGCGGTTTAATCGGGGCGGGGGCGGCAACTTCAGCGGTGGCCAGAGCGGCCAGGGCCAGCCCGGCTCGGCGCCCTTGACGCTGCCGGTCATGGTAACGGGCACCACCGACCCCACTAGCACGCAGGTAAATGGCTCAAGCCAATTTAAGGTGATCAGCGGCGCGAGCTTTAGTGGCACCACCGACGCCAACGTGGCGCTGATCGGCTCGGCGCTGGCCACCAAGAATAATCTCAAGACGGGCAGCACCTTTACGGCCTATGGCGCCACCGCTACCGTGGCCGGTATTTACGATGCGGGCAACCAGTTTGCTAACGCTGGCGTCATTATGCCGTTGCCGACGGTACAGCGCCTATCGCAGCAGCCGGGCGATATCACCAGCGCCATCGTGCAGGTCGACTCGATCTCTCATCTGGCCGGAGCTACCTCGGCTATTCAGTCGCAGCTGGGGGATGCGGCCGATGTGGTCTCGGCCCAGGATAATTCCAGCCAGGCGCTGGCGCCGCTGGAGAACATTAAGTCCATCTCGCTCTACAGCCTGATCGGCGCGCTGGTAGCCGGCTCGGTTATCATTTTCTTGACGATGCTGATGATTGTGCGCGAACGCCGGCGAGAGATTGGCGTGCTGAAGGCTATTGGCGCCGGCAACCTCACCATCGTGGGCCAGTTCGTCGTCGAGTCGCTGACGCTGACGTTGATGGGCGCGGTGGTTGGCACGGTGGCCGGGGCGCTGCTGAGTAATCCGGTGCTCAAGGTGCTGGCGAGCAGCAGCGCCCAGTCTGGCGCCGCCACCATGGGCGCCGGCCGTGGCTTTGGCCGGGCCGTTGGTGGTGCTCTCGTCGGGGCGCGCGGGGCGGTTACCAGCCTACAGGCTAGTGTGGGCCTCGACCTCTTGCTGTACGGCTTGCTGGCGGCCATCGCCATCGCTGTCATTGGCAGCGCTATTCCGGCCTGGCTCATCGCCAAGGTACGACCAGCCGAAGTAATGAGGGCCGAATAATGCTTGAAGTTACCAAACTTACCAAAACTTTTAACTCGGGCGAGACCGCTGTCACGGCCGTATCCAACGTTAGCTTCACTATTCGCGAGGGCCAATTTGCCTCCATTATCGGCAAGAGCGGCAGCGGCAAGAGCACCTTGCTGTCGCTGCTGGGGGCGCTCGATAAGCCGACCGAAGGCGAGATAAAGGTCGACGGCCAGGTAGTTAGCCGCGGCAGTGACGCGCAATTAACCCGCTACCGCCGCCAAAAGATCGGCTTTGTCTTTCAGGGCTACAACCTCGTACCCAACCTAACGGCGGCGGAGAATGTGATGCTGCCGATGGAGTTTGCCGGCCTACCGGCGGCCCAGCGGCGCGAGCGGGGCGAGCAGCTGCTGGAGCAGGTCGGCCTAGATGCGGCCAAGCAGCAGCGCAAGCCGGGTCGGCTGAGCGGCGGCGAGCAGCAGCGCGTAGCTATTGCTCGGGCCCTGGCCAATAAGCCCAGGCTCATTCTGGCCGACGAGCCCACCGGCAACCTAGACTCGCAGACCGGCCAGATGATCTTTGAGCTGCTGCATCAGCTGGCCCGGTCCGAGCAGACCACCATCGTGGCCGTTACCCACGACCTGTCGATCGCTGGCAAGACCGATCTGTCGTTCCGACTGCACGATGGCAAGATCACGGCCGATGTGCGGACGCTGGCGGCGTAACCGGTCTGGACAAGCTGGGGGTGGGTGGGCATAATAATTTAATCCCCTGGGCCACCCGCCCCACCGCGCCCGCCCCAAGGAGGCACCATGAATCCCGCGCGTGAGCCTGGGCCGATCGAGCCCAGCGACCGCTTGGCCGGCATCCGCCGCTGCCGCGAAGCCGGCGACACTTGCCCATTACTAGCAGGGCCGGATCGACCGCGCTGCGACACACCAACGCAGGCAGTCTGCGTTAGCTTTCGCGACGACCAGGGTCGGCCGGTTAACGCCTTGGTGGGCTGGTCGGACTCGCCGACCGAGGCTCAGCACCACGCCCACCAGCTGACTGATCCTCGATCGGGCTGCGGGCGCGTTATCACCGCCACCGTAGTGGATCAGACCGCCCGCGCTTCCTAGCCCACGCCACTCGGGCCCGGTGCTTCAGTGCCGGGCCCTCAATCTGGGCAGATGTAAACATTTATGTCAGATCGACTATGCTAAATAAGGCTTACTTGAGTGGCGTAAGTCAGGACATGGGCGATTCCACCTCGCGAAGAGAGCAGCTATCGTCATGAAGAAGCTCGTCCTCACCGTCTACAATGGGGCAAATGTCGTAGTGAAACCCAGCCACGAGATAGAGCTGGTTGACATAATCAAACAGATCGTTGGCTGCTTGGCAGAGCGCTTGGCTGAGTCGATTCGTGGTAAGTGCCAGCGACCAGCGCTTGCTGGTTGAGCTAGCCGAGCCAGAGCGGGAGAGGATTCTGTGCAAGCTCCCCCAAGAGCGGAATGACATCTTTCTCGTCGAAGTCATCTCGCACCTCTTTGATCGTTCGCCCAAGGCTACCTCGCTCGAGTATATCGGCGAGTCGCAGTTTTCGACGTTTATTGAGCTCCTGGTGCAGGACTACAGCCAGAGCGATCGTCGCACTGAAGCTGCCACGCTGCTGTAAACTGGCCTGTAGCCCGGAAGAGACAGCTTTGACCGTCTCTTCCGGGCTATCAAAGCCTTAAAGCTTAGTCAGGCTCACTACTTTAATCGTCTTCGTAATGTTGTACTTAGTGTCGCTCGGTGCTGCCTCAAAGGTGCCAGTGACGCGCACATGGCTGCCGTTCACAGTGGCGACTGCCGGAGCGTTTATTAAGCCATAATCTTGACCCTGATCGTCTTGGAGACCAATGGCGCACTCTTCTGTTTGCGGACCCGTCGTGTCTTTGTGGGGCAGGCACACGATGGTGCCATCGATGGTGCGCGTGGTATCGGGCGACTGCAAGCCGGGCGTGGGCGTGGCACCGATCTGCGCTGGCCTGAGGTGTGGCCAGAGGTAGAGGCCGAGACCCAGGAGCACGATGATCCCGGCTGCTACCAGTCCTAATTGAGTATAGTTGAACTGGGGACGATTGGGAGTAGGAGTTGGTTTAGTCATGGCTGCATTATAGCATTGCCGCAATTGGTGATGTCGCGGGCGGTCATGATAAGATCGCACTATGACGAAGCGACAACTTCGGGCGTTGATTGCGGTTACGCTCAGTAGCAGTGTAGTGTTTCTGGACGGCACGGTGGTGAATCTGGCGTTGCCGAAGTTGGCGAGCGACTTGCATGCGGGGTTTACGGCCCAGCAATGGACGGTGGAGGGCTACTTGCTGACGCTGTCGGCGCTGATTTTGCTGGGCGGCACATTGGGTGATATCTTTGGCCGCAAGCGTGTTTATTTAGTGGGGCTCGTGGGCTTTGGCCTTAGCTCACTGGTGTGCGCGGTGGCGCCAACGGCCGGGGCATTGGTGGCGGCACGGCTGCTGCAGGGCGTGTTTGGGGCGTTACTGATACCGGGCGCGCTGGCCATTATCGAGACCAATTTTGGGCTGGAGCAGCGCGGCGCCGCCTTCGGCCGCTGGACGGCCTGGTCGTCGGCGGCCACGGCGGTGGGACCATTGTTGGGCGGCTATTTGATCGATGCGGTGTCGTGGCGGGCGGTTTTCTTAATCAACCTGCCGCTGGTGCTGCTGAGTCTGTGGCTGGCTGTGCCCAATATACACGAGAGCCGCGATGACTGGCCGCGCCGGGTTGATGGGTGGGGTGCGGCGTTAGCGATGCTGGCGCTGGCCGGGCTCACCTATGGCCTCATCCAGGGGCCGCCGCAGCACTGGTCGGCCGCACCGGTGGCGGCGCTGGCAGTGGGCGTGGCACTGGCGGTTATCTTTGTGGTGGTGGAACGCCGCGCCGCCGATCCTATGCTCAACCTGGCCCTCTTTCGCTCGCGCAATTTTACCGGTGCCAACCTCACCACCTTTGCCATGTACGGGGCATTGTCCGGCTTCTTTTTTGCCTACGTTATCTATGCCCAAACGGCGCTGGGTTTCTCGAGCCTCATGGCCGGGCTCAGTACGCTGCCGGTGACGCTGTGCTTATTGTTGCTGTCGCGCCGCGCTGGAGCGTGGTCGGCCCGGCTGGGGCCGCGCTTATTCATGACCGTCGGCCCCATTATGGCCGGTCTGGGCATGGCGGCACTGTGGTGGCTCCATCCTGGCGTGCCGGTGTGGGCGCCGCTGCCGGGCATCATCATCTTTGGCATCGGCATGGCCCTCACTGTGGCGCCGCTTACCACCACCGTTATGGCGGCCGTCGACGAGACCAACGCCGGCATCGCCTCGGCCGTCAACAATGCCGTCTCGCGCGTGGCCGGGTTGGTGGTTATCGCGCTGCTCGGCTTGTTTGGCGCCGCTCAAACTTACCGGTTTAGCGTGGCGTTGTGCGCGGCGTTGGCCATTGTGGCTGGTATTATTTCGTGGCTCATCATTAAAAATCCGCGGTTGGCTAGCCGACGTCAGTCAGCTAAAACCGCTGATGCTTGACGTTCGCTTTTTGTTCCCTTAAGCTGATCGAGGCTGAGAATAAGCCAAGATTACCTTGAAAAGAAGGGATCCTCGTGAGACTTCGTCTGATAAGTTTTGTGCTGACAGTAGTTGCCATGGCGGGATTGTGTATACAGCCGCTAGCAATACCGGCGTCGGCCGATCCGATAGTTACCGTGGTCGCTGGCACGGGCACAGATGGCCCATTGGTTGATGGCCAGCCTGCAGCTCAGTCGCAGCTTTGGGGCGACAGTGACGTTGCCGTAACCTCCAGCGGCACCACGCTCGTGGTCGATACCTACCATCACGAAGTACGCCAGATCACGGCAAGCGGTGTGTTCCAGGCTTTTTTGGGCAACGGCACTGCTGGCTGTGACCCAGACGGTCACTTGCTGTCACAACCTAGGGGCATTGTGTCTGATGGGCACGGTGGAGCTTATGTGGCAAATACGTTGTGTGGCCAGATTGTTCATCGTGATGCCTCGGGCGTAATCAGCGTGATGGCCGGCCATTACAATCCTAATGGCAACTACACCCAGGCCATCACGCCGGGCATGTCGGCCACACAGGCGTTCTTGACCCAGCCGGCCGGCCTAGCTTACGACGCCGCTACCGATACGCTCTACATTGCCGACCAGTATTCAAGCCGAGTACTCAAGGTGACGAATGGGCAGATCTGGGTGGTGGCCGGTACGGGCAGTAACGGCTATAACGGTGATGAGCTGCCAGCTACGAGCGCGCAGCTTAACTACCCGGTCTCAGTCGCGTTTCATGGTGGCCAGCTCTACATCGGCGACTCAAGCAACGCCCGGATTCGTCGAGTCGATGCGGCTGGAACAATCCACACCCTCATGGGTACCGGCAACACTGCCGATACGGGCGACGGCGGTCCGGCTGCTTCGGCAAGCCTAAGTGGTGTGGGTGGTCTGGCCTTTGCTGCCGATGGCACGCTGTATGCCATGGCGCATTCAAGCGGCCAGATCTGGTCGGTCACGCCCGACGGTGTTGCCCACACTGTGGTCAATGTCCATGCCTGCGCCGACGGACTCGCGCTTGATACTGCCGGTAATCTGATCGTCGCCAGCGCCTGTGCTGAGTATGTGCTTCGGGTGACGGTGGCTGTCGCGCTCGTCCCTACGGTGCAAAAGATTGAGCCGGCCGGGGCATCGGTGACGGATCCGTTGTTGACCCGCGGTGTCTACTTGCTACCTCTTGCCAATGGAGCCCAGATTGACCATTACGAGTATGCCTGGACAAACAAGTCTGCAGCAGTAGCTCCTTCAACCCCTCTGCAGAGGTCGACTGGACTTATAGGGCGGCTTGATTATCGAGACACTACTCCTGATAGCGATTGGTATCTGCTTGCACGTGCCGTCGCGCCAAACGGTGAAACAGGGCCCTGGTCGCCGTCAACGAAGGTCCATACGCCACCCAAACCCAAGTTGCTCTTTGGGTTTGACTCGGTGACGTCCGGCCATCATAACGATTATGGTGATAAGGGCAAGACCACTTGTGACGACCCAAACTATGGCTATGCGCCTGCTTTCGCTCAGCAGTGGCTGGCAGCACTTCCATCTCAGTGGCGCGAGCAAGACCAAGTTCTTAACCTTGCCCACAGTGGTTTTGCGCTAGAGAAGCGGCCCGGTGCCAAGTATATCCAGGGTACCGTGTTGGATGGAGGCAAAAATGCCTGTGGCCAGAAGATCTCAGTCGCTCCTCTAGCTGCAGCCCAGAAAGCGCTAGCAACATCTGCCGGCTCATGGAGCAGGCTGGTTGCTACAGGAGGGATCAACGGAACTAACTGGCCGTCGGTAGTCACAAAGGTAGTTCAGCAGAACCTGCTCATGGAACAAGTAAAGGGGCGAATCCTAGCACCTAACGAGTGCGGGTCTATCGTGGGCTCGGCCTGGGACGGGGCAGCTCCCGGCTCTCTAGCAACTGTGACCGATGGCGTCCATGCTATCGTCCAGGGGTTGCGCGGCTCCGATCCGACGCTACAAATTAGTTGGATGCTTTACTATAACAGCGCAGGAACTGGCACGAATAGGGTTCGGACTCAGCCGTATGTACCCATTACCTGTGAGCATGCATTTGATGTGGCTTTGGGAAAGGTGCAACGGGCAATTAGTGCTGGGCTGCCTGCAGATGTCCAGGCCGTACCGACTGACCCCGTGATGAGAGAGGATAATAGCAGAGTCCAACCACTATTTGCGCTACAGCAGCTGCGAGATGGAGCCGCTAATCCCGCAGGATGGCCGCATCCAAACCAAGCTGGAGGGGAGGCAATTGCGGGGCTCCTGACCCCGTAGCAAATCAAACCTGCTGGTATGGCCGAGGAAGGGATATCCCTTCCTCGGCTCTCTTAGCAAAGACTAGGTAAGATGTAGGCCAGATGGAGAGAATATCAGCAAAATAGTAGCAACAGCTTCAATCAAAAAAGGCAATGCAGCAAGAGAGAAGCATAAGTAAACCATGAGAGTAAGCCGACGTCTTTGTCTGGTCCCCTTGGTTTTTCTTAAGTAGGTGAACAGAAAGCCGAGCAAAGCGAAAGAAGCCACCCATAGTAGCAAAGCTGTAGCACTGTATTCAAAGTTGCTCAAGAAATTTAGCATAGATCAATTCTACATGACCATCGCACCTACGAGAACACCAGAAGGGAGTTTGGTGTCGCCCGGGCGACATGTATTCGACCTAATAGTTTAGTTCTAAAGGGTAATTAGTAAGATCTGCCAATGGCCACAACATCAGAGCCCATTACTATACAAATTCACCTAATTACAGGAGACAGACATGGCAGACCTAAGCGACGTTCGCAATCAACGCGCCGACAAAGAGGCGCAGGTAACTCAGCTGCAAAGCGAGATCTCGGACTTGGAAGCGCAAGAAGAGACCATTCAGCGCGAGGCCTCGGCGGCGGCGCACGAGCTGGAGCTAGAGGCTAATAAGCTGGCCGCCACCGGCGAAGACACCGAGGCCATGGAAAAATCGCGCCAGGCCGACCAGCTGCGCCGCGACAACGAGACCTGGTAGGCGGCAACTGCCGATCAGTCCGCGGCCACGTTAGTAGTCGATCGTCTCCTTAGCCAGAATCTTCTGGTCGTAAGGGTGCTTAATCTTGCGCATCTCGGTGATGAGGTCGGCGCGGTCGAGCAGCTCGGGTAACTCGTGGCCGCGATGGCCGGTGAGCACCAGGTCGATGTGGGCCGGCCGCGTGTCCACGAGCTCCAGTACCGGTGCCAGCTCCAGCAGCCCGCCCGTCACCGAGCCAATAACCTCATCGAGCACCACTACGTCGTACTGCCCGCTGGCGATCTTGGTGCGGGCGAGCTCCAGGGCGGTGGCGGCGGCTCGCACGTGCTCGTCCTCGGGCAATTTATCGCCCAAGATTTTATAAAATCCTTTGCCGGCCTGCACAAACTCCACGCCAGGCACATGGGCAAAGCCACCCTTCTCACCGGTAAACCAGGTCTTTACAAATTGGATCACCAGAATGCGCTTGCCGTAGCCGGCCGCTCGCAGGGCCAGGCCCATGGCGGCTGTGGTTTTGCCTTTACCGTCGCCCGTATACACAATAGTGAGACCACGGTCGGCCTCCTTGTAGTCGGCTAGCGATGGATCGACGCGGCGGGCCGGACGCTTGTCTTCGCTCATAATCTTGGCCTCGTTATGTCCTTAGTATATACTGGCGGCGGCGCACCTGACGTGCGCTACCCTGAGCTTCAGGCATCGACGAAGGGCACAGAGCGTGTCGAACCCGCTACCGAGGGATCCAGGTGGAGACCATCCTGATCGCCTTAAGGACAGCTTCTTTGACTTCGGTCCCGACGAGGTTGATTGGCGTAGTCGTGACCCCCGTCCAGCAATGCCCGTCCGGAAAGGAGTGCTGTATGGCATCACTCATGATCTAACGATTACTCGGCGCCTGGTGCATGTCTTGGAGACAGCGGGCTACCGCGAGGCGGTACCCATTACTCAAGACCCCGAAACAGAGAGCTACTGGCTGACCTATACTCACTCTCATCGGCCGCCGCTGCAGTCGGTCTACGAGGTTGTCATCATCTACGACGCCCCTGATGCTGAGTCTGAGCTACCGCTGACGCTGTTTGGTGGCGGGGGAGGGCTGCTCATCCGGTTCGGATTTTCGCATGCCGACATAGGAACGATCACCTTTCACCCCAGCCAATACCTCCAGAGTTGGCTGCTGGAAGGCTTGCAATCCGAAGCGGTTCAAGAGCGGGTTGGTTTTCTTCGCGAGGTCATCGAAAACTACCTTGGACGGTTTGGTTGCGAATTGGCGCGCTACCTGTCGTGCTGGCCGGATCCCGACAAAGGTCAGAAGCTGGCGATGCTCATTCAGTTCCATCTGGATGCAATGAGGAAGGCCGCCAGTGAGATTGTAGACGAGTAGGGGTTTGTATCCGACAAGATCCTTTGCAGTTCAGGGTGGGCGGCTGAAGCCGCCCACCCTGAACGCGAACCTTTGGTTTTATTTTGCTAGCATTTGCTAAAGCCGCAGCTCTCGCACTTCTGGCAGCCCTCGATGTTGCGCAGGGCGGCAACGCCACATTCGGGGCAAATGTCGACCCGGGCGCTGCTGGATTGCTGGTGGGCGCTCTGGGTGCCAACTAGGGCTGCAGCGGCGTTGCTGGGCGCAGCCACGGCTGGCTGTGGGGTGGTGCCGCCGACGCCGGCTCCCAGAGCTGGGCTCTCAGTCTCGGCGCCGCCCGCCTTGGCCGCCTCGTGCTCGCGCAGCACCTTGGCGATGGCGTCGGCCAGCGAGCGCACCCGGTGCGGGCCAAAACCGGCCGTGCCCGAGCCGCCGATGCCGGATAGGTGCTCCACTACGTTGCGGGCGATGCGGTCCGACGGGTAGGGGCTGGGAATGCGGAAGGCCAGCGAGATCAGCCGCCCAATGGCCTCGGCATCGGCCGTGATGTCCGAGCCGGCCCGGCCCAGGTTGACGAACACCTCGAAGATGTTGCCGGCCTCGTCCTCGTTGATGGAGATGAAAGCCGAACCAATCGGCGTGGCGACCTTGTAGGTGCGGCCGGCCAAGACCTCCGGTCGCGGCTTCATCTCGATCAGCTCGGGATCGGTCTGGCTGCCCACTGCTGCCAGCTTCTTGCCGGCCAACTGGTCGTAGTAGCTGCCCTCCTTCTTGGTCTCCAGGATCTGCTTCTCGCGGCTACCATCGCGGTAGATGGTGATGCCCTTGCAGCCGGTGGTGTACGACATCCAGTAGGCGTCGCGCACATCTTGGATGGTGGCTTCGTGGTTGAAGTTAATGGTCTTGGAGATGGCGTTGTCGGTGTACTTCTGGAAGGCTGCCTGGATCTTGAGGTGCCATTCGGGCGTAATGTCGCCGGCTACCACGAAGGTGCGCTGCATCTCATCCGGAATCTCCTCGAGGCCCTGGACGCTGCCACCGTTAGCTTGAATCTTCTCCAGCAGCTCCTCGCTGTACAGACCACGGTCTTTGAGCACCTTCATAAAGTAGGGGCTGGTCTGGAAGAGGCGCTTGCCCTCGATGGTGTTCTTGGCGTAGGTGAGGGCAAAGAGCGGCTCACAGCCCGACGAACAATCGGCCAGCATAGCGATGGTGCCGGTGGGGGCAATGGTGGTGCGGGCGCCGTTGCGCGGGCGGATCTCGCCGGGCTTGTCGTAGATGCTACCCTCAAAGGCGGGGAAGACGCCACGGCTGCGGGCCAGCTCCACCGAGGCGCGGTCGCACTCGGCCTGCACAAACTTCATGACCTGCTCGGCCCAGGCAATGCCTTCGTCGGTGTTGTAGCCGATGCCCAGATCCAGCAACATGTCGGCAAAGCCCATAATGCCGAGGCCGATGCGGCGCACCGCTCGCGTCACCCGGCGCACGGCGTCGATCGGATACTCGTTCATATCGAGCACGTCGTCCAGGAAGCGAGTGGCGGTGTGGACGGCGACGCGCAGGCGGTCCCAGTCGAGGTCGTTGCCGTCGACGAACTTGGCCAGGTTGATGCTGCCCAAGGTGCACGCATCGTAGGGGAGCAACGGCTGCTCGCCGCACGGGTTGGTGGCCTCAATCTGGCCGAGCTGCGGCGTTGGGTTGGCCCGGCTGTTGTTGATCCGGTCGATCATAATCATACCCGGGTCGCCATACTGCCAGGCTAGCCGCGTAATCAGGTCGTAGACCTTCTTGGCGTTAAGCCGGCCCATCTCGGCCTTGGTGCGCGGGTTAATCAGAGCGTAGCCGCGGTCGGGATTGGGCTCGTCGCACCAGGCGCGTAGTTTGGCCACGGCCGCATCCAGGCGCACCAGCTTGAGGTCGAGGTCGCGGGTGGCGTGGGCCTCACGCACCTCGGCTACCAGGCCGTCAAAGTCAAACTCATCCTCGTAGTCCTTGGGCAGATACTTGGCATCGTGCTCGACGGCCTTAAAGAAAGGCTCCTCCACCGTGACCGAGATGTTAAAGTTCGTCAGCGAGAACTCATCAACTTTGTAAACGGCAAAGAGCAGAATATCGGGATGGTTGTAGTGCAGAATGCCCATGTTGGCGCCGCGCCGCACGCCGCCCTGACGGACGCTCGAGGTAATGTCGTTGTAGGTCTGCATAAAGGCGACCGGGCCGGTGGTGGTGCCGCCGGAGCTGGCAATAACGTCGCCCTTGGGCCGCAGCCGCGAGAAGCTAAAGCCGGTGCCACCGCCGCTCTTGTGGATCTTGGCCATGTCGATGGCTGTGTTTAGAATGCCATCCAGGCTGTCTGGCACCGGCAGTACAAAGCAGGCCGACAGCTGCTGGTTGGGCTTGCCGGCGTTGAGCATGGTGGGTGTATTGGCGATGTACTCCTGGCGCGCCATCAAGCTATAAAAGCTACGAGCCGCCTCCACGTGATCGCTTTCGGGTCGGTCGCTGTAGAGGCGCTCGGCCGTAGCGATGTTGTAGGCAATACGCCAGAGCATCTCGCGCGGCCCTTCCACCGGAGTGCCGCCGGCATCGCGGCGCGCGTAGCGGGTGCGACCAATGTACCAAGCGTTATCGCTAAAGTTGGGCTCGGGCAGATCCTCGGGCACGGCCGGAATAATCTTGCCTAAGCGGTAGAGCTCCTCAAGCCGAGCACGGTCCTCGGCGGTCTCAGTTTGTGGTAGTTTGTCTAAGATGGATTCGCCCATCGTCCCTCCTTACAAATGGGTTAGTGTTAGTGTTTTGGCCGATGGCTAGCCAATAATTGACTGACCTCGTCCTGGAACGATGAGGCGTCGGCAAAGTCGCGGTAGACGCTGGCAAAGCGAATGTAGGCGACTTGGTCGAGAGCCTCAAGTTTGGCCATTACCAGCGTGCCGATCTGCTGGCTGTCGATCTCGCGGCCCTTAATGGCCCGCAGCTCGGCTTCGACCTCGTCGATGAGGCGGTCGATCTGCTCGCTGCTAATGGGGCGTTTCTTAATGGCCAGCTCAATGCCGGCGCGAAGCTTCTCGGAATTAAATGGTTCTCGTCTGCCGTCGTGCTTAGCCACCACGAGCTCGATCGTCTCGAGGCGCTCGTAGGTGGTGAAGCGCTGGTGGCAGTCCAGGCATTCACGGCGGCGACGGGTGGAGACCGCGTCGCTCTCGCGCTTATCGACGACCTTGGTATCGGGGTGTTCGCAGTAGGGACAGACCACTTTGGACTCCTTTCAAGATCTTGTGTTTTAATATTGTAGGACCACAACTGGTTGTGTTACGTTAGCATTATGGACGCTACATATTGTGTACGTCAACACTTTTGTTACACTAGATAAAACCGCATAAAAATCGCTTGAGGAGGAGAAAATGGTTCAGGCTGTCACTAAAGAAACGTACGCGCAGACGGTAGAAAAATCCGCCAAACCGGTACTGCTTGACGTGTGGGCGCCATGGTGCCAGCCGTGCCGAGCCATTGAGCCGATGATCGAGGAGCTCAAGGTGGCCTTTGACGACCAGTTAGTGGTGGTGAAGCTCAATGCCGACGACGAGCCCGAGCTCGCGGCTCAGTTGGGTGTAATGGGCTTGCCGACGGTGCGCGTGCTGCAGGGCGGCCAGGCGCGCTTCGAGTCGGTCGGCTCGGTCGACAAGGCTAAGCTGGCCGACGCCGTGGGCGCCGCTATCCGCGGGGCCCGGTAATGGCCGCTGCCGCGCCGCGCGAGGTCATCATTGTGGGGGCTGGGCCGTCAGGCCTGACGGCCGCCATTTACGCGGCCCGAGCCGGCCTCAAGCCGCTGCTGTTTGAGGGCGAGCCCATCGCCAACAACGACCTGCCCGGCGGCCAGCTCATGAACACCACCGAGGTCGAGAATTTTCCTGGGTTTCCTAATGGGCTAATGGGGCCAGATCTCATTAAAGGCATGCGCGACCAGGCGGTGCGGTTTGGCACCGAGATCATCGCTCGCCGCATCACCAAAGTCGATTTGATGGCCTCGCCGCGGCGCGTGTGGGCGGGAGACCAAGCGTATACGGCGCGGTCAATCATCATCTCCACCGGCGCCAAGGCTCGCATGCTCGATCTGCCCGGCATTTGGGATCGGGTGGGTCACGGCGTCTCCACCTGCGCCACGTGCGACGGCTTCTTCTTTCGCGATCACGACATTGTGGTAGTGGGTGGTGGCGATGCGGCCATCGAGGAAGCGACCTTTTTGAGCCGTTTCGCTCGGAGTGTCACCGTGGTGCACCGCCGCGACAGCCTACGCGCCAGCAAAGTTATGGAGCAGCGGGCGCAGGCCGATCCCAAGATTAAATGGCGCTGGAATGCCGAGGTGACCGGGCTGCAGGGCGAGGACAAGCTTACCGGCCTGCAGCTGCGCGACACCCAGACCGGCGCCACCGACGAGCTGGCAGCTACCGGCCTCTTTATCGCCATTGGCCATCTGCCCAATTCGGACCTTTTTAAGGACCAGCTTGCGCTCGATGCGGCCGGCTATATTGTCGCCGATGACACCCGCACCAACGTGCCCGGCGTCTTTGCCTGCGGCGACGTGCAGGATCCGCATTATCGCCAGGCTATCACCTCGGCTGGCTCGGGCTGCATGGCGGCGCTTAATGCGCAGAATTGGTTGGCCGACCAGGCCGCGGCCGCCGTATGAGCCTGTTACGCGCCTTTCGTTGGCCGCTGGCACTGAGCGCCGCCGCTTTGCTGGCTACATGGTGGTGGCTTGGACCCGAAACGGCGCTGCTGGTAGCCATTTTGGCCGTGCTGGAGATCTCGCTGTCGTTCGACAACGCGGTGGTAAATGCCAAAGTGCTGGGCCGCATGAGCCGCCGGTGGCAGAGCCTGTTCCTAACCCTAGGTATTGCCATCGCTGTGTTTGGTATGCGGCTGGTTTTTCCCTTGTTGATCGTCAGCCTGGCCGGCCACCTCGGGCCCGTCGAGGTGTTACGGTTGGCCATGAACGCGCCCGACCAGTACGCCGCCATCCTCACTCAGGCCCATCCGGCCATCGCGGCCTTCGGCGGCACTTTTTTGCTCATGCTCTTCCTCGACTTTGTCTTTGAAGATCGCGAGATTAAGTGGCTGCGGCGACTCGAGTGGGCCTTGGCCAAGCTGGGTCGGCTCGAGAATCTAACCGTTATTGTTACCCTGGTGGTGCTGGCTACGGCCGCGCTCGGCCTGAGCGCAGATAATCCGGCCGTAGTGCTCTGGCCGGGCATTTTGGGCATGGTAACGTACCTGGTACTAACGAGCTTAACCGGTCTCTTCCAGATTAGCCGCGTGGCTGGCTCGCGCGCGCTTAAGGGCCAGACCGCTCAGGCCATTGCCCGGGCTGGTCTGCTCAGCTTTATC
This sequence comes from Candidatus Saccharimonadia bacterium, assembly GCA_035479295.1. GTDB lineage: Bacteria > Patescibacteriota > Saccharimonadia > UBA4664 > UBA4664 > JARIHM01. The sequence goes on from DATIIV010000012.1 coordinate 59,372, forward strand.
TACCTGGAGGTGCTCGATGCCAGCTTTAGCTTCGACGGCGTCATTGGCGCCTTTGCCATTACTAACCAGATCTTTCTGATCGCGCTGGGTCTGGGCATTGGGGCGCTGTTTGTGCGGTCGATGACGGTGTATTTTGTGCGCCGCCGCATTCTGGCCCGCTACATTTATCTGGAGCATGGAGCGCACTATGCGGTGGGTGTGCTAGCGCTCATTCTGCTCATCACCATTCGCTACGACGTGCCCGAGCCGGTTACAGGTTTGATCGGTATCGGTTTTATCGCTATCGCTTTCCTCGACTCGCGCGAGTATCGGCGGCAGCATACCGAGGCCGTGCATCAGCTGTAAGAAGGTTAAATAGTGCTGGCGCGTTGAGCTCTCGTTGATTCTTTCCGCATAATATATCGGCAAACGTAATATACGGCCGCCGTACTTTTATAACGTTTGCCGATATATAAGCTAGAGAGGCTAGGTGGGGGCTCTGCCGCCGGGGCTGCGGCCGTCGACTAAGCCTACCGCTCGCCAACCACGCCGATCTCGGGATGCAGCTCGTAGCCGGTAGCGGCCTTAACCTCACGCTGCACCAGCTCGATCAGGGCCAGCACGTCGGCGGCGGTGGCGTCGCCCAAGTTCAAGATGTAGTTGGCGTGCTGCTCGGAGATCTGGGCGCCGCCGATGCGTCGGCCTTTGAGCCCCGCCTGATCGATCAGGCGGCCGGCGCCAACACCCTCAATCTTCTTGAAGATTGAGCCACACGACGGCCACTCGGGCAACTGCGGCTGCTTGGCTCGGCGCCAGGTGGCGTTGGCCTGCATCTGCAGCTCAATGGCCGGCTTGGGCCGTGGCTTTAGGCCAAATGTTACCTCCAGCACCACTAGCGGCTGGCGATGCAGGATGCTGTAGTCGTAGTCGAACTCAAAGAAGTCCCGGTCGACGATCTTAATCTCGCCGGCCGCCGTTAATACCTTGGCGCGGCGCACTACCTCGGCAATGTAGAGCGTGCGATCGCTGCGCAGCTCGCCGGTGGTCTGCCAGTGCGGTGCGTCCACGCTGGCAAAGTGCAGGTTCTGCCACATGGCACCCCCCACCGACGAAGGAATCAGTGTGTAGTGCTCCAGGCCCGACAGACCATAGGCGGCCGCTAGCTCAATCAGCTCCGCGATAGTGGCGCCGCTTTCGGCCGTCAGGCTATGGCCGTGCACCACAGAGCGGTCGGCCCGATTGCGAATCACCAGCCCGCGAAAGCCCCGATCAGTCACCAAGATGTTGGCCCCGGTACCGAGCAAAAAATACGGCATGTGGGCCGCTCGTGCCGCCAATATCGCCGCCATCAGCTCGGGTTCATTGTGCACTTCCACAAAGTAATCGGCCGGTCCACCAATCTGGTAAGTGGTATAGGGCGCCAGCCGGACATCACGCTGAAGGTTGGGTAGCTTAAGCATCACCCTCATTGTAGCAGATTGGTATCAGGGAATTGGCCTAAATGCCCATTGTTAAAGCGTTTGGCGAGCGCTTTGCAGACTGCTCACCAGTTCCAGCAATTGCTTGGCCTCGATCTCGGTTACCGGCGCCCCGGTACTATCGCCGGTTGTCGAATTACCCGCGCCAGCCCCAAAGATCATGTTGTTCTGGTACTTCTCGAGCCGGTGGTCGCCAAAGAGCTGGTAGCCCGTCTCGTGCACCCCGCCCTTAACGCGCTGCAGCACTTGCACCTTAATGCGCGGCACAGTTAGCTCAGCCACATTACAACGGGTTAGGTAAACCAGGAGATTATTGCTAGTTAAATACTTTTTGGTGGCAATGGCCGTATTAGCATCCGCCAACTTGTCGGCCAAATACCACGATACGCTATTTTCTAGCGCCGTTTTGCTGTCTTCGCTGACGAGTTCTGGATCGCTCATAGCCCTAAGCTTAAGCTTTATGATTGACGCCTGTCCAGTCCTGATGGATACTAGGCTAGTAAGAGGCATTATTTTGTGGCAACTACCGAACCTAACACGTCCACCGTTTCGTACCATTCCAATCCGCTCGAGCTAATTCGGCCTAGCATTAACGGCGTGGGCCAGATTTGGCTGCAATACGTTAGCGCCGTCTTTTTGTATCTGGCGGCGATTTTACTGTCGTTGGTTATCGCTGGAATCGTGGCCTGGGTCGCGCGGAGTGCCGGCGCCTCCACGGCCGTCGTTATTCTCGAGGCCATGGTGGTTGGGCTTATTCTGCTGGTGGGCGCCTCGGTCTTCTTTATGCCGGCGTTCTATCGCATTATTCTGGCAGCGGCCCATCACAAGCAAATTGTGCTGAGCCAGGCCTTTGAGGACAACTGGAATATGGGTGTGCGCTTGGTGTTGACGCAGCTGCTGGCCGGTGTGTTCATTTTGGCTGGCCTCATTCTGCTTATCGTGCCCGGCTTAATTCTGATAGCCTGGTTTGCCTTTGTGCCCTATGTCGTCATCGAAGAGAAGCTGAGTGGGCTCGAGGCGCTGCGTCGTAGCCGCGACCTGGGCCGAGGTCGGCTCTGGGAGGTCTGGGGCGTACTTGGCCTCGGCGCTAGCGTTGGCATCCTCAACCTTGTGCCGGTTATTGGCGGCATTCTTAATGCGGTGGCGGCGTTCTTCCTGATCCCAGCAACGGCCTTGCGCTATCTTGAGTTGCAGCAGCTTAAGGCCTCCAGCAGCGCTAGCAAGGTGCCGGTGAACGGCTGGAACTACGGCCTCGTCGTGATTGCTCTTTTGGTGCTTGTCCTTAGCTCTAGCTCGTTAGCCCGTAACTCTCACCCCACCACCGGCTCTAGCATTCTGCCCACACCAGCCCAAAACCGGCCGTACTAGCGCCAAAGCTAGCAACTTTGCCCCAGATCGGTATAATAGGGGAGCATTGGCGTGCGCCCGTAGCTCAGGGGATAGAGCACCAGTTTCCGGTACTGGGTGTCGGGGGTTCAAATCCCTCCGGGCGCACCATGGAATTATTTCAGATTAAAACGTGTTCCATAGTATGGGTGACCTCGCGCCCCTTTCTGGCCCTAGGCGGCTGGACTATACTTTTAATATGACCGACCGTTTAACGCATCCTCAAATCGAGAAGCTGATTACCCAAGTTTTGCTACCGTTTTATCACGTTCGGCGCGATATACCATTGCCTATTGGTGAGCGACGCCTAGAAAACGACGCGGAACACTCTTGGTCTCTGGCGTTCTTGGCTAGCTGCTTGGCGCCGCAAATCGACAAGGGCCTTGATGTGGGCAAGGTCTGCCAGTTTGCCATCGTACATGATCTGGTAGAGGTGTACGCTGGCGACACGGCTGTTCACGGCAACGCCGACCATATCCGCACTAAGGCGGCCAGAGAAGAGGCGGCAGCTAAGAAGATCGCGACAGAGTTTTCGCACATGCCCTGGATCACCGAGACCATCGCAACATATGAGCAGCGAGACTGTAATGAGGCTAAGTTTGTCTACGCCCTCGACAAGTATTTGCCAGTCTTCTTCGATTATCTTGATAAATCACGCTATTTTCGAGAAAAGAAAATGTCATTGGCCGCGTATAACCAGAGCCTAGAGGAGCACCGCCAGAAAGCTCATATGCATCCGACGGTTGGGAAGTATTATGATGAGGTTCGAGCTCTTGTCGACACCCATCCTGAATATTTTTATGATAGCTAATAGGCGGTTTTCGACACTTCTTCCAAATACTTTGTCACTTTTGTCAAACTTTATTGAACTTTCGTACAAAATGATCTAAACTCCATAACGGTGTCTGGCAGTTAAGCCCGACGGTTTGTGGAGTTTTTTGATGTCGAGTAGTCCTTATCAATCGCTTGTTGAGCTGTATCTCTTCTTTTTGGCGAGTGTATTGGTCATTAATGTGGTAGCGGTAGCGGCCAAGTGGTTAGTGGCGCGGCGTCGGCGGACCGATGAAGCGTAAGCTGCAGCGCGGCCTTAATTGGGCGACGCGCACGGTGCTGATGACGGCCTCGGGCTTGTTTACGCTGTTCATCTTTGCCAATAGCTACGAGCTGGCCTTTGATCGGCCGCTGCCCCTGCCGCTGGCCTCGGCGGTAGCCAAGGTGGACCTGAGCCCATTCACCAACCTCGTGCATCCGGCCGACGCTCTGGCCTCGAGTGCCGCTGAGCGGGTGGGCAACTATGGCCAGCCCAACACGCTGCGCCTGCCCACGCGCCAGATTAAGTTGCCGCTAGCGCCGGCCATCGTAGCCGACGACGTTTGGGCCGCTCGCTCCAACACTGGCCACTTTATGGTGGTGGGGCCGGCCAAGGGCGGCAACCTGGGCGATCTGTTTGTGTACATGCGGCAGAGCTGGCGCACCATCGATCAGCCGCGCCAAATCGTGGCCGGCGACAATCTGTTCGTCGACACCGACAAGGGCTGGCGCTACATGTACCGCGTGAGCGAGACGCAGGCCATTCCGGAGAGCTCGCGTTATGTGCTAGCCGACAGCCGCGTCAGCCAGATCGTGTTGACCGTCGAGAATGCTAGCAGCCATAGCGTCACCATCATTAAGGCCGACTTTGTCAGCGTCCAGAGTATCGATCAATGAGCGAGCACTGGTTTATTACCCTGCGTAACTGGGGCGCCTTTTTTGCGGCTGTTATGCTCTTTAAGTACTATGTTTTCCTGTTGGTTTCGCCGTTTTATGATGTTAAAGAGGCGCGGCGGCGTCGGCGGGTGGCAGCGCTGCACCTAACGGCGCCGTATCGGCCGCTGGTCTCAGTAATTGTGCCGGCCTGGAACGAGGAGGTGGGCATTCTGCGGACGGTGCGGTCGCTGCTGGCCAGTACGTATCCCAATATCGAGATTGTGGTCGTTAACGATGGCTCCACCGATCGCTCGCATGCCAAGATGCAAGCGTATCTGGAGGAGCTCAGCCACGCTAATCGCGATCATCACGGCAAGATTCGCTACTTTTACAAGCCCAACGGCGGCAAGGGCCACACACTCAACTTTGGCATCGAGCGGTCACGCGGCCAGATCGTGGTGACCATGGACGCGGACTCGGTCTTTGAGCCGACGGCCATCGCCAACCTAGTCGAGTACTTTAAAGATCCCACCGTCGATGCGGCGGTAGGCAATGTGCGCGTGGCCACCAACAACACGCTGATCGGCCGCATTCAGCGCTTGGAGTATCTCTTTGGCTTTTATTACAAGCGCGCCCACTCGGTGATGGGCGCCGAGTACATTTACGGCGGCGCCTGCGCGGCTTTTCGGCGCAGTAGCACCTTCGATCGCATCGGTCTCTTCGACGCCGTCAACAAGACTGAGGATATCGAGATGTCGCTGCGCACGCGCTACCACGGCCTTAAGTCGGTCTATGCCGAGGATGTGGTCTGCTACACCGAGGGCGCCTCGACCGTGCGCGGCCTCATCAATCAGCGGCTGCGATGGAAGAAGGGCCGCTTCGACACCTTTGGTAAGTATCGCCGTATGTTCTTCTCGCTTGATCGGCGCCACAACCCGGCCCTGAGCTGGTTCGTGCTGCCGTACTGCCTGCTGGCTGAGTTCCAGCTGCTGTTCGAGCCCATTGGCTTTACGCTGTTGCTGGCCTACAGCTTCTTGTCGGGCGACTACATTTCATTGGCGCTGGGCGTACTCTTTGTGGCCATCACCTACATTGTAGTGTCGATCTTTAGCCACCAAAAGTTGCAACTGGGCGTACTGGCACTGTTCCCGTTTACCTGGCCGCTCTTCTATTTCTTGGTCTGGGTCGAGTACGTCGTGCTGCTCAAGAGCCTGGCCATGATTCTGCGCGGCGGCGAGATCGAGTGGCAGAGCTGGGAGCGTCGCGGCGTGGAGGAGGGGGCATGAAACGCCACGAGATCATCATTTGCTCCATCATCTTTTTGGCCTGCTCGCTGTTTGCGGCCGATACCGCCTCGGTAGGCTTGCGTGGGACGCACCTAGTTAATTTGCCCAAGCTCATTTGGGATCAGCCCAAGGCCTATGCCGTCACCAGCCATTGTTCAAGTAAACCGGCCATCGCCGGCCTAGCCCAGGCCCAAGACGCCAGTCTGCGCAAGCTAGCCACCTACCAGACGGCCTGCGGCTCGTTTGCCAGCTCCACGCTGATGGTCTTTACCGACATGCCCAAGGACAGCAAAGAGGCCGTCACCATGGCCGACCAGATGGCTACCACGCTCAAGGAGTACCAAAAGTACCGTGTCACGCCGCTGGTGATCGTGGAGCCGGTGGCCAGTTGGGGGTTTGTGGACTTTAGCGACTTTCGCAGTGGCCTGTACGATCCCTGGATCATGGCCTACTTTGCCGAGCTCAAGCACGACGGCATCACCGACAGTGCCATGGGTACCTGGGTGCCGTTTCCCGAGGCCAACCTGCCGTACTGGAACAGCCAGAGTGTTAAGCCCGAGGACTTTGGCTACCTCATCAACGATTACGTTGGCATGCAAAAACACTACTTTCCGGACTCCAAGTCCAGCATTATGCTCAACTCGGCCACCTACAGTAGCACTGATTTTAACTGGGCCAACGGCGAATATATCAGCCTGATTCCGTACGTCAAGAATATTCAGCACGGTCTGGTCGATAGCTTTGGTCTGCAGGGCTTCCCTTGGGCGCCGCGAGCCAGTCAGAGCGGCAATGGCATCTATGACGCCGGCGAGTACCTCGATCCTAATCTAGCCAAAGAGGCGGCCGACTACCTGGGCGTCAAGCAAATCTGGCTCAACACCGGCTCGTTTGCGCGCAAGTACACTCTGGACGACAAAGACACCATCACCGTTTCGCCGGAGAAGCGTAAAGATATCCTGGGCGGCGCCATCGACCAGGCTATCAAGCTCCAAAAGCAGGGCTACCAGGTCTCGATCAACCTGTTTGCCCAAGACAAGAGCACGGTCGACGAGGCCACCGACTGGTCCTACTGGGGTCCCGACGGCCCGCTGCACTCGCCGGCCGCCACCGTCTTTAACGAGTTTGCCACCAAGCTCAATCAGGCCAAGATCGGGCTGTGGATCTTTGATATTTAGAGTCGACCGGCAAAAGCTCTAGCCAAGGCCCAGGTTTTGTGCTATAAAAGTTAGAGCCCGAGCCGCACCTCCACGGGCGCTCGTAGCTCAGTGGATAGAGCACTTGGCTTCGGACCAAGGTGTCGGGGGTTCGAGTCCCTCCGAGCGCACCAGGTATCATTTACAATTATTCGTTCCGCACACGCGGGCCATTAGCTCAGTTGGTTAGAGCAGGAGACTCTTAATCTCCGTGTCCAGGGTTCGAGTCCCTGATGGCCCTCCAGGAATTATATAAAAACGACTGCAAGGTCGTTTTTTTGTTAGGATGGAACTATGTGTAGAAATATCAAACAGCTTTATAATTTTGAACCGCACGCTACAAGCGACGAAGTACGAGCCGCGGCCACGCAGTTTGTTAGAAAGATCTCGGGCTTTCAAAAGCCGTCGGCCGCTAACGAGGCCGTCTTTAATCGTGCCATCGATGACATCGCTCATGTTAGCCACCATCTTCTCGAAGAGCTTGTAACTCAAGCTGCGCCTCGCAACCGGGAGGTTGAGGCGGCCAAGGCTCGAGCTCGCTCTGCTCAGCGTTTTGGCACGTAATCTTGGGCGATATAGGAAGCCTCGTCTGTGGCCGTCGCTGGGCTATGACGGCGAGGTGGCGTAGTGCAGTAGCGCGCCCGATTTATGGCCTGGTGCCGCTTAGCTGAGATACCCTTACGGCGCCAGAGGTGCCGTTGTGGAGTGCCAGGGCGATGCCATTGTCCTCGCACTTCACCTGGACTGCTCCGCCGTAGGCGATCGTGGCGATAACGGTGCCGCCGGTGTAGGCTGCCGTGTAATTTTGGTAGTATGGTGTGCCGGTGGACAGGGCGCCATAGGCCGTAATATAGCCACTGCAGCCGGAGGCATCAACGGCTGTGATATTAGGCGTGCTCGGTCTGGGGGTCGGCGTGGCCGCAGCCGGCTTTGGCGTGGGAGTGGGCTGCGAAGCGGCCGGCGTGGGCGTGGGTGTCGCCGTAGCAGCTGGCGAGGATTGAGTCGGTTTCTTGTTACTCGTCTGACCGCTTGTCACAGCCACCGCATTTTTCTTTTGAGACTGAGCGACCTGAAAGGCCACAATTACCACGCCGCTTATGGCTACAACCAGGAGAATGATGAGTAACGTACCAAAACCGGATTGATTGCTTCTGAGAGTCTTCGGCATGCTTTCCTTATAATATGCTTATGCTAGTATTGGCTATAGCAAAAAGTGGCACCAAATACACTTTAGAAATGATGATGAGCAGCGGTGTCGTTATCTCTCGGCGATTTACGGCACCGCGGGTAAGACAATGATCGGCAGGGGTAGGCGGCGCCCACCCCTGCCGGCGGTACTTAAGCGTAGCACTCGGCTGCGCCAACGATGCGAATCGGCCTAAGGCTGATGCTCTGCCTAGGTATATCGACTTCCTGAACCAGTGACGCTTTCAGCGGCAGGCGGCCAATAGTGAGGTGTGGCTGGAAATCTAGCGCGTAGCTTAGGCCATTGCTCTGCGCTATAAACCTTTCAGGCATCATTGATGCCGCATTGACGCAGGGCTTCTTTTAGTGCTCCGAGCATTGGCGTAAGGACGTTTAGCCACTCGGGGCAGAGAGCAAGGGCGAGCGCAAATGCCGGCTCCGGACTTGTGCCATATGGTTTGGCCGCGACGGTTGTCGTGGTAACCGACCGCAAGTTGCCACCTAGTGCGGCTGCGAAGACCGGCTGAAGCGCTAGCTGTAGTTGTTGCATGGAGAGCTTTGTGGCACTGGTATGACCCAGGTAGTCTCTAACCTCCTCAAGGAGCTCATCGGGGCGACCGATGTGCAAGAGCGTCACATGCAGGCGGCTTGCTTTTACTGGAGTGAGTGGCAGCCCACTGTCGATAAGCCAAGTCTGGACTGTCCTGATTGTCGGTAGGCTGGCTCGGTGAATGGGGTGCTCCACTCTCACGTGGCTTGTTCGGTCTGGCCGAAATCGGTCAGGCATGAAGCTCAGCATATGTGGTCCTTTGATGGTGGGCTTAAAAGCGCATGGATACTGTAATGCAGGGCAACAGCCAAGTAAATATCGACGAAAGAAGACTTCTCTAACGATGCTGATTATTAGAATAAACGTTACTACGACACGCGGACTTGCTCATCCACCACGAAATACAGGTTGAGAGGGTACCCCATAGATCGCATCACTACCGCCGGCGCCAGCTACGGCGACGAGTTCATCGTCTGGGCCGCGCAGGTCCTTCCGCGCGGTATAGATGTATAATGAAGCCAAAGGAGCAGATTTATGAGCAAAACGAACCCGGTCGTACATTTTGAGATGGGCTACAAGGACCAGGCCCGCATGGTGAAGTTTTATGAGACGGTCTTTGGCTGGACGACCAATGTGATGGGGCCGGACATGGGCAACTACGTGGTGGCCCATACCACCGAGACCGACGAGAACGGCATGATTCAGACCAAGGGCGCCATCAACGGCGGCTTCTACCAAAAGACCGACGACCCGCTGAGCCAGGCACCGTCGGTGGTAGTGTCGGTAGAGGACATTCACGCTGCGATGAAGGCGGTGGAGGAGGCCGGCGGTAAGATTCTAGGCGGCATGAACGCGCAGGGCGAGCACACCCTGGAGCCGCAGATGATTCCGGGCGTTGGGCTGTGGATCTCGGTTATGGACACCGAGGACAATCGGTTCTCCCTGCTGCAAGCCAAGTCGTAGCCTATGCCAGAATATATCGAAATCCGAGGTGCCCGCGAAAACAACCTTAAGAACGTGTCGGTGCGCATTCCCAAGCGCCAGATCACGGTCTTTACCGGTGTGTCCGGCTCGGGTAAGTCGTCGCTGGTGTTTGATACCGTGGCGGCCGAGGCGCAGCGGTTGCTGAACGAGAACTTCAGTATGTTTGTGCGCAATTTTTTGCCGCACCTCACGCAGCCCGAGGCCGACGAGATCAAGAATTTGAGCATGGCGGTGATCGTGGATCAGAAGCGGCTGGGTGGTGGCTCGCACTCCACCGTGGGCACGGTCACGGATATCGCGACGGCGCTGCGGCTGCTATTTTCGCGCGTGGGTAAGCCCTACATTGGCTATGCCAACCTATTTTCTTTTAACGATCCGGCCGGCATGTGCCCGGCTTGCAACGGTATGGGCCAGATGATGGCCCTGGACCGTGAGCTGGCGCTTGATACCTCTAAATCCATCGATGACGGCGCCATCAGGTTGCCGGGCTACGATGGGGGTAATGTGTGGACCTACGGCGCCATGAAAGCCGCAGGCGTGGACACTACTAAAAAGCTCAAAGACTTCACAGCCGCCGAGATGGAAGAATTCCTGCACGGCGAGCCCCGCAAGGTCAAGGTTAACGGCATCAACCTCACCTATGAGGGTCTGGAAGGGGTCTTTACTAAAAAATACATTTTGCGCGACCTCAAAACTATGTCCGAGCGCACGCAGAAGCAGTTTGGGCCGTTCATTACCATGGGTGCCTGTAATCTCTGCCGCGGCGGGCGCCTCAGCCAAAAAGCCCTGTCAGTCAAAGTCGGCGGTCACAATATCGCTGAGCTGGCTGCCATGCAGGTGGATGCGCTACTGGAGGTCATCAAATCGATTAAGGCGCCCGAGGCTCAGGCTATTGTGACCACGGTGCACAACCGGCTGAGCAACCTCGTCGATATCGGTCTGGGCTACCTCAGTCTTGACCGCACCACCGATACGCTGTCGGGTGGCGAGTCGCAGCGGGTCAAGATGGTGAAGCATCTCAACGGCTCCCTGGTCGACGTCATGTACATCTTCGACGAGCCGAGTGTGGGCCTGCATCCGCGCGACGTGCATCGCCTCAACGAGCTGCTGGCCAAGCTGCGCGACGCCGGCAACACCGTCATCGTGGTGGAGCACGACCCCGACGTCATTCAGGCCGCCGACCACATCGTCGACGTCGGCCCGAAAGCCGGCAGCCAGGGCGGGGAAGTCGTGTTTGAGGGCAGCTACCACGACCTGCTCAAGGCCGATACCCTGACGGCGCGCCACCTGGGCGACCAATCGCCCATTAAGGCCACCTTCCGTCAATCCACCGGCCAGCTCGAGATCCGCGACGCCCACGCCAACAACCTGCGTCATCTCAACGTCGACATCCCCACCGGCGTCTTCACCGTCATCACCGGTGTGGCCGGCTCGGGCAAGAGCTCGCTCATCAACCAGGTATTTCTGCGCCAGCACCCCGAGGCCATCGTGGTCGACCAATCGCCCATCGGCGTCTCCACCCGCTCCAATCCGGCCACCTACACCGGCATCATGGACGTCATCCGCAAAGCCTTTGCTACGGCCAATAAGGCTGATATCGCGCTCTTTAGCTTCAATTCCAAAGGCGCCTGCGACAATTGCAAAGGCGCCGGCTTCGTCACCACCGACCTGGCCTTTCTCGACGACGCCAAACTGCCCTGCGACGTCTGCGAGGGCAAGCGCTTCAAGGCCGAGGTGCTTGAGTATAAATATCAGGGTAAGAATATCACCGAAGTGCTCGATCTCACGGTGGCCCAGGCCAACGAGTTCTTCGACCTCAAGGAAATCGCCCAAAAGCTCCAGGCCCTCAGCGACGTCGGCCTCGACTACCTGTCGCTCGGCCAACCCTTGAGCTCGCTGTCCGGCGGCGAATGCCAGCGCCTCAAGCTGGCCTCCGAACTCCACAAACAAGGCAGCATCTACGTGCTCGACGAGCCCACTACCGGCCTGCATATGTCTGACATCGCGCGCCTCCACACCATCATCGACCGCCTCGTCGACGCTGGCAACACGGTCATCACCATCGAGCACAACCAAGAAGTCATCCGCCGCGCCGATCACATCATCGACCTCGGCCCCGAAGGCGGCAACGCCGGCGGCCAGATCATGTTTGAGGGCACGCCCGCGGAGTTGGTGAAGAGCAAGGCGGCGCTGATAGGGCGCTATCTGTGATCCATCTAAGATGGACCGAAAGAAGGTTCCCCATTCTAGCCAACCCCCTTACGCTTATTGACGGGCTCGCTTAATGCAGCTACTCTTAAACTAAGAAAAGGTTTGGGGGATGGCAAAAAAGACTAGTTTTAAGTTTCAACTCCGTGATGTTCTTATGGCTGTCGTGCTCATTGCCCTCGCTGTTACTAACTTTGTCTGGTACCAGACCACTCAAGGCCTGTCTATTAGCGCGGAAAATGCCGTTAAAGGCTGGGTATACTCGGAGACGCAGATCTCTAAATTAAAGCTCTGCATCGACCAGGGCACCAAGCCCTGCGATATATCGACTACGACCCAGCCGTAGAGAGCCAGGCCGCAAAAAAAAGGCCGATGGACCTTACGGGATGAGACTTACTCATCCCTCATATCGCTAATCGGACTGCGCCGCACGTTACGCAGGAGCGGCGGCAGGATGGCCACGAGGCTAATGCCGATGATGCTAGCCACGAGCCAGATGAGCTGGGCGGGGTCGAAGCCGATAAAGCTAAAGCTTTGACCGCGGTCGAACACGCCGAACGTCACCTTGGCGTAGTCGGTTACTTGAGCACTGTAGAGGGCCTGCACGGTAAACGCAATGCCAAGCCCCAAAATCAAACTGAAGGCGACAATCCGGGCCGCCACAATCAGGCTGTAGAGCAAATATACCGCCATGATGTCGCGCCGCTTGGCGCCAATAGCTCGGAACACGGCGGTTTCGCGGCGGCTATCGATGATGACTCGCGCCATGGTGGCCCAAATGATGATGCCGGCAATGAGAATGGCAAACGGCAGGGCGGTGCGCAGGGCTTTGGTTACGGTGGTGTCGATGTCGTCGGCCAGCAGGTAGTTGGATCCGTAGGGCTCGAGGGTGAAGGGCTTGCCGCAGGAGTTGGTGTCGGGCGGGCAGCCTTGCTGGTGAATAAACGACCGAGCCGCGCCCACCGAGGGGAAGCTCACAATAGCCTCGCCGATGCCGGCAGCGGTAAGCGTACTGGAGCTGAATTTGCTGGAAGCGAGCAGCACATCTTTGTGCTGGGCTGCCGCGGGGAGTTGGCCAAATAGCTGTTGCGGTATCATGGCGCCAGCGCCGTACTGCGCCCCCAGCAGCGACGACATGAAGTTGGGCAGGCTCGTTAAGGCATTGGTCTGCGGCGACACCGGCATAACGCCCACAATCATAAAGGTGAGCAGCTGGTGCTGGGGTGCCTCATAGGCGCCTAGGGCTTGGCTTAGCGCTATCTGGTCCTGCGCCGCCTTTTTCTCATCGGCCGAGCGCTTATCTTGTTTAACGGTGATATCGCCGCACGGTGCGGTGGGCGGGCTGTAGCTAAGGGCCGGAGGCACGTAGGTTTTATCGTCTTTGTGCTCGGCGGCTGCAGCTGCTGCTTGGCTCATAGTGGTGAGCTCGCTAATTTCGGCCTCGTTACGGTAGCAAGCGGTGTAGGTGGTGCCATTGAGCTTCTGCTGGAGTGCCTTCATCCAGGCAATCTGTTGGCTGGCCGAGACTGGTGGCTGCGAGATATTGTAAGACTGACCAAACAAAGTCATGGCTTCGGTCGTCGTAATCACGACGGGAATAGCGGCCAGGTTAGCTCGACGCTTATCGTTGACCGGCAGAATAAACCGTTTAATGAGGGCATCATCCACCAGCGAGTAAGACGAATTACGCACGCTGGCCGTGAGGTAGCCGTAGGTGGTTTGATCGGAGCCTTGCGGCCGGGCATTCGGCCCAAGCTTGCTTAAGTCTTCTTTGCCCCCGGCGAGGTAGCTGGTGTTGGCATAGTTGAGCGCGACGCTCTGGTTTTGGTGAAAAGCGGTGGCTCCATAGGGCGCGGCCGCGGTCTTTAAGTCCGCCAGTTTATTTTTGGCGGTGGCCACATATTCGGTTTGGAGTTTCTGAGTGTAGAGCGGATAAACTGGTGAGTCAAAGTTAATGCGCACGCGCCGATCGGCCGGCACCGACGCCTCGGCATAAGGATTAGGCAGAAGAATCGGCGCTACACTCTGGGGGTCAAATGAGAGCTTAAGCTTCTTGGCCAGATCCTTTTGCTGGGAGATGTAAGTGGCTTGTAGAGTGGTTAAAGTGGCGATAGTAGCGGCCGACGGGCCGCCTGAGCTAAAGCCAAACACCTCGGGCGGAATGATAGGCTGAGACTTGACTAAGTATTGGCCATCTAGAGCGGTACGGGTGTAGGCGTGGGCGCTTTTGGAGATGCCGGTGGCCAGCAGGCCCGCCGCGCACAGAATACCAAACGACAGCCCCGATACCACAATGGTAATGGCGAGCATTATCCGCTTGGTGTGAAGCTTGGCCCGGGCCAGAGTGATCGTGTCGCGCAGGCTGATCATACCAGGACTCCATCGCTGAGCCGGATTTCCCGGTCGGCTTGGGCGGCAATGTCGGGGTTGTGAGTCACGATCACCACCGTGGTGCCCGCAGTGGCCCGGATATGCTTGAAGAGCTCGATGATGGCCGCGCTGTTGGTGCTATCCAAGTTGCCGGTGGGCTCGTCGGCCAGCAGGATACGGGGTTTATTAAGCAGGGCCCGGGCCACGGCCGCTCGTTGAATCTGGCCGCCCGAGAGCTGTTTGGGCAATTGCTGAGCCTGCTCCGATAACCCCACGATTTGGAGCAGCTCGCGGACTCGGGCCTGCCGGTCCGCTGGCTTAACGTGGCCAAACATACCCGGCACCTCCACGTTTTTGCCCAGCGGCAGAAACGGCTGCAGGTAAAAGAATTGAAACACAAAGCCAATGGTTTGATTGCGAAACTCAGCTAAAGCGGTGTCTTTGAGCCGGCTGAGGTCGTGTCCTTCAATCGTGATTTCGCCGCTGGTGGGCTTATCGAGGCCGCCCATCAGCTGCAGCAGCGTGCTTTTGCCGCTACCGCTCGCCCCGGTGAGCGCCACAAACTCACCTTCATGGATATCCAGTGACACGCCGTTGAGAGCATTCACTACTTGCTTGCCTCGCTTATATCGCTTGGCTACATCTTTTACAGACAACACCACTGGTCCGCTCGGAGCCTCCTGAGGCTTGGGCAAGGTAGCGGCTGGAGCTTGCAGTGATTGAGCCGCCAGCACGGCATCGCCGTTAAATAACTCCAAGAAATCCCGAATTTGTTGCGGAGTGGCGGTCATACCGTTAAAGCCAGTTCTTCATAGCTGGTCTTATTGTAACAAGCTTACGCTTAGTTGGCTTGGGTTATTTAGCTGCCTGCCGCAGTCCTAGCACGCTCCCATTGGCATCCTTAATCTGCGCGATCAGTAGGCCGCCACCCACGTCCTTGGGCTCTTGCAGCAGGGTGGCGCCGGCGTCGATCAGGGTCTGCAGGCTGGCCTTGATGTCCTCCACCTCGGCGTAGGCGATGATGGCTTGGCCGTGCGGATCGAGGCCGATCTCGAGCTCGCCGACGCGATAGCCGACGTAGTAGGGGCTGTCGGCGTAGGGCTCGGTGCCCAAAAAGGTGGTGAAGAATGCCTTGGTAGCGGCCAGATCCTGGGCGGGGTAGACGAGTACGTTAACGTTTTGAGCCATGAGGGCCTCCTTATTACTAGTAAGTATAGCTGAGTGGGCGAGTATTTTTGCTATACTTCACCCATGAATCACGCACTTACCTCAAGAGACACAGTTGCGTCGGCTATTATTGACGTCAGTCTTCGCTCGGCTAGGGCCAAAAGCATCTATATATTTGAGCTAGGCAATCTAAATGATCTGATGCCAAAACTCGAAGCCGAGAAGATCCGCCAAGAATTTGTGCGCCACAATACACCGATAAAACAGATAACTAATCTCCGCAGATTTACGGCGTGGACCGAAAATGCCGAGCTGACGCAGCAAAACTTGGCGGTAAAGTATGTGCCGGCGGAGAATTTTGCCATTACGAGCGAGGTTCTAATATTTGATAATACGGTAGCGGTTTATCGCTTAGAGCCGGAGCCCTTCTACTTTGAACAGGATGACAAATCTTATGCTGACATGCTGCGCAGCTTGTTTATGAACCTCTGGCAAGTCGGTGATTCGCTTTTGCTGTCAGCTGATGGCAGTACACTAACCAAGCAATACTCACCGATCTCGTACCAGTTTAAAGAATTGCCCGTCATTCTTTACCCCGCCAAAGATGACGGACAGCTTGAAAAAGCCTTTTCTCGTAGTAAAAAAGGTGGTTTAGAAAAGTATGTAAACTCTATCTTGGAAAAAGATTACACCTACTATAAGGACGCCGACGTCATCTTGGCGTACGTCTGGAATCAGGAGAGCGTCCCGTATTGCGACATCTGGAAGATCAGTCGTAATACCATCAGTGACGACTCAGGGCTGCTCTATGATGTTAGAATCTATGCCGATCATGAGGTTACGCAGGACATGGGCGTGGCGAGCGGAAACTCCTCAATCGTGCTAACTGCCGAGGAGATGCTTCTGCGAGAATTGGTTATAAAAGATGGATTATCTTTCGTTGCGGCGGCTAACAGGGAGCTGTATCCGGCGCGATTTCCGATTGGCTATGTGCCGGATGAGAGTTTTTACCGCGTCACGACAACTCCAGCCCAATGAACCAAGCACACCGAGACCGAGGAGATTTTGGCCGTCTATATTCCGTTGTGCGTTACTCCTGAGCATCGCGGCCTGCGCCTACAGGTACGGCCGCTCGATATGTTTATGGAGGAGGTTGAGGTTGATGGCCAGAAGCGGCCACGATTTCGGTACATTGGGCCGGGGCTGTAGCGCTTCGTTTATGGTTGTAGACTAGGCCTGTTTGTGGTATACAGGAGGGACTCTGTTCCGCATCTCGAGTGAGGAGAACCATGGCACTTAGCAAGGGCGACCGTCTGACGACGGCACAGGCGCTGACTGGGAGCTTCGGCAACACTCTGGTTTCGGCGGGCGCGGAAGGCACTATCATCAACGTCTACGAAGCCCACTCCAATGACCCGCGCTACGTGGTCCAGTTTGACGCTGGACCGCTCATCAATGTCTACCACCACGAGATCGTGTCGTCCGACACCTCCGACGACAAGGTGGCGGGATGATTGTTGGGCTGCGGTTGCAGTCGGTCTTTCGCATTCTGCTCCCGGACCAGGGTTATACCTGGTCCGGGAGTCTTTGCGCTAGGGCCGGTAAGGTGCATGATAAAGCCCCAAAGGACTGCCGCGCTGGATCTTGCCCCCGGTAAATCATGTTATACTTGCCAGCGTGTCAAATTCACCTCAATCTCAGGCGCAAGAATTGGCTGACTTGCGCAATCAGTACCTGGCCAGCATGACCACGGACGACAAGCTGGCGATTATCCGCAGGAAGCGAGCTACGATTTGGCGCATCCTGCTGATAGCGGCCGTCTTTATGGTGGCGGGCGTGTTGTTCCAGGTGTTCTACGATAGTGTGCTGGCGGCCCAGCTGCCGGATACGAAGTGGGCGCACCTGGGCGGAGCCGTGGCGTTTGGTGCCACCATTTTCCTGTGGGGCTGTCTGCCGGGCTTGATTCGGCCCGATTGGTTGGTGCGCGAAGCGGCCACCAAGGCGGTGATCGCCAAACGGCATGACCTGAAAGCGGTGCATGAGGGTCGACAGAAGCGCCTGGGCTGCCTCGTCGGCTTCCCAGTTCTATTGGTCTACGCGGTGATCATCATCCATTTCTTCTTCTAGCGAGAGGAACACAATAACGTAAGGCCGCCCGGCAGATTGTCGGGCGGCCTCTTTGCGCCGGCTACGTCTGCCGTTACACTACCCACAGTGGGCAGCCTCTTTACTCTTTTTCATAGCCTAATTTTGTCGCTACATATAGCGGCTTTTCCGGTATCGCCGTTTGTTTTTTCGACCCCGCAGGTGCCCTCGACGGCCGAGAATCCCCAGCCGCTGCGGGTGGTGACGCGCGTGATCGAGCCGTTTGTGATCGATGAGGGCAACGGTAAATATAGCGGCTACAGCATGGAGCTGCTCGACCTCATCCACCAGGAGCTCAAAGAGCCGAGCCTGCCGGCGGGGCAAGATTATGCCCTGTCGCCTCAGCAAAAAGCCGTTATTAATCTGCCCTTTGCTATCGAATCCCAGCCGGCCGCTAACGCCGAGGCGCTTGTTAAAACCGTTCAGGACAACGGCGCCGATCTCGGCATCGCCAGCATCTCCATCACGCAGGATCGCGAGGCTCGGGTCGACTTTAGCCTGCCCATGTACAGCTCGGGTTTGCAGGTGATGCAAACCACCGACAAGGCGCCCGGCCCAAACATCATGACGGCGCTCGGACATATCTTGAGCCGCCCCAAAACGCCGGCGGTTCTGTGGCTAGGATTCATCGGCATGGCGACGCTAGCCACTCTTATTTACCTGTTTGAGCAGCGTCACAGCAAGAGCTTTCTGTTTGGTGAGCCGCCGCTGGTGGGCATTGGCAACGCTTTTTGGTGGGGGCTAACCGTGTTGGTGGGCCAAGAAGAAGCGCACCCGCGGTCGAGTGTGAGTCGGCTGGCGGCTACCTTAATTATGGCTACCGGTGTAATTGTTGTAGCGCTCTTTACGGCCTCGGTGGCCTCGGACTTAACGTTGCAGCAGCTGGACGATCCCGAGCGCGGCATCGATAGTCTAAACGGCCATGTAGTGGTGACGCTCGACGGCACAACCTCCGAATCCTACCTGGACCAGAAGCGGGTTGAGCTCAAGATTAAAGCCATCAAAACAGTTGGCACCTTGGATGACGCCTACGCTATGCTCAAGAACGGCCAGGCCGACTCGCTGGTGTACGACGCACCTGTGTTGCAGTATTATGCTAGCCACCAGGGCCGTGGCAAGTTTACGACGGTGGGGCGGCCGTTTCACTCGGAGTATTACGGCATTGTCCTGCCTCAGGGCAGCCCCTGGCGCGAGCCGATTAGTCGAGCATTGCTGACGTTGTCCGAGGACGGCACGCTCGACCACTTGGCGCAAACGTACTTGGGCGATGCTAGCAACAATTAGCCATAAGGAGTCTAGTCATAGCCATGTCAGTGATCGATGATTATCTACAGCAGGTGGAGCCGCCTCAACGCGCCGAGCTTGAGCGCGTGCGCCGCATCATCCAGCAGGTCGCGCCCGAGGCCGTCGAGACCATTAGCTATGCCATGCCGGCGTTTAAATATCGGGGCAAATATCTGGCGGCGTTTGCGGCCTTTAAGGACCACTTGAGTCTGTTCCCAACGGCCGAGCCGGTGGCGGCGCTGCAGACTAGGCTGGGCGACTTTGCGACCTCCAAGGGTACGATTCAATTTACGATCGATAAACCGCTGCCTGAGCCCCTGATTCGCGACCTCATGGCCCACCGCCTTCGCGCCATCGAGCAGGAGTAGCTGAGGTATGATGAGCGCTGATCGACCCAGTCATACCCTCACCGACGACCACGGCCGCCGTATTACTATTACCTGGATTCCGACCGATCGGCTGGAGCAGTATCGGCCGTACTTTCAGGTTTACGGCATCGTCTTTAACGCGGCCGGGCAGATCCTGCTCATCCAGGAGCACGGCGACTGGAAGATTCCTGGCGGCACGCCCGAGCCCGGCGAGACGGCCGAGCAGACGCTCTGCCGCGAGCTGCTCGAGGAGGCCGATGTGACGATTAAGCAGTGGGTGCCGGTGGGCGTGCAGCAGGTGCATTATCCGCACAATCCGCAGACGCACCAGGGCGAATTATTTTATCAGTATCGCTACGCCTGCCTGCTCGATGAGCAGTTACCCTCCACGCCCGACCCCGACGACGACGTGACGCATCCGCGGCGCTGGGTGCCGGCGGCCGAGGTGACTCGCTACGTGCAATGGGGCGAGACGGGTGCGGCACTATTCGCGGCAGCAATCGAGGTCTATCGGGCGCGATTGCAGGGTTAGCCGTCTCTTTGCTGTGGTGCCGGCGGTGGTACACTGGGGGTAATTGAGGAGTGGACGACATTAATTATGGATACAGCCAAAAACCCTAAATCGCTCAAGCAACAGGCTCTCGGCCTCATCGTTGGTCTGGCTGCACAATACCTGCTGGGCATGGCGGCTGCCATGTTTGCGCCCTTTCCCGAGGGCCAGACCGGCGATAGCCTGTGGCCGTTTGCCTGGCAGCAGCCGATTATCGCGCTGCACATCGTGTTGGGCTTGGCGCTGCTGGCGGGTGCGGTCTATCTGGTGCTGCAGGCGCGTCGCCAGCGCGTGTGGTTGGTGCCGGCTGGCACGGGTTTGGTGGCCATTGTGGTGGCTATTATGGCTGGCTCAAGCTTTATTTCCAGCCAATCCGAGGCTTATTCGTACGTGATGGCCGTTGGCTTTTTGGCCGCTATCTTGGCCTACGCTTGGGGCCTGTATCGGGCTAAATAGGCGACGCCCTGCAACCTTCTGTTTAGTCCGGCATTATACGAGTATAAGGTTGGCCTAACTCGATGGTGGCATGCTAAACGAACAAGAACTGATAGCCCGCGCCCAGGCCGATCCGCCGGCCTTTGGCGAACTATACGATCAGACCTATCCCAAGATCTCCAACTACATTCTGCGCCGGGTGGGCGAGGTAGCGGTGGCTCAGGACCTGACGGCTGAGGTTTACATTAAGGCCATGCGCGGACTGCCGCGATACCAGTGGCGTGGGCTGCCGTTTACGGCTTGGCTCTATCGCATTGCGGCCAACGAGATTGCCGGCTACTTTCGGCGACAGCATCATGGCCTATTGTCGCTGGAGGCGTTGTACGAGGAGCACCAGTTTGAGCCGGCCGCCGAGCTTGATCTGGAGCGCGAGCTGATCGAGAGGCAGCAGCAGGCCGAGCGCTACGCCGATTTCCGGCTGGTGCGCGATCTGCTGCAGCGGCTGCCGGCCAAGTACCAGGAAGTGCTGGCATTGCGCTACTTTGAACAGCAGCCGCTGGCCGATATCGTCATTATTACCGGCAAGAATCTTAATACCGTCAAGTCACTACTGATGCGTGGCCTGCAGCGCCTACGAACAGAGTATAATACCGCCAAAACTGCTACCCAGACGCAACCTCTGGCCCCGTCCCGCGTTATAGAGGCAGAGGAATAAATCGTATGAAGAAGATATTATCCAACCCAGAGCTTACCCGGCTAACGGTGCCGACGGCGGCCATGAAGCATCACCAAATGCATCTGAAGTATGTGCTCCTTTCCTCTGCTCAACACCAATCGACCAAACCAAACATCATTAAAACAGGATGGAACACGATCATGACCAAGAAACCACTCGTAATAGGTGGCCTCACGTTCGCTGTGGCGGCGCTAGCTCTAACGGCCGCTACCTTTATTAACCCGACTAGCTCGACGGCCTCGGCCCAGGGCGAGGCGCGCGCTAGCGTGCAGGCGCTGACTAGGCTGTCGCCAGACGACCAAGCCAAGGTAAAACAGCAGACTAGCGGCGGCATTCAGGCTGAGCTGCAAGCGGCCGAGCGGGCCCACGATGTGCAGACGTTTACGTATGACCAACTTCTGGCCCGGGATGGCGACGCCTCTGGCTTGACTCACCGTGCGGTGCCGGCTGGCTATCCCGCGCCCGATCTGCGTAGCCTTAAGTACCTGCGCTTTACCCGAACCGACGGTGGCGTGGTTACTATTGGCCTAGACGCTCAGAGCCTCCCGGTCTTTGAGTCGCTGAACGATCCAAATGCCGGTAGCGCTGATAGCGCTGTTGGCCCGAATGGTCAGGCGCCTCAGCCCTAGCCAGCCACCAGCTTCGTATAAAAGACCGGCCTCGGGCCGGTCTTTTGCTGGGGGCGAAGGAGAGCAGAATTATTGACTTATGTCGCTCAAAGTGTTAATGTATGTAGCGCACCCGAACAAGAGAGATTGGAGCCGACCATGTCAGGCAATGAGGCACTGCAGCTCTCGCCCGCAACCAGACAGCAGTGTGTCGACTGGTTGCGCGAGGTAGTCGAAGAGGCCATTCTGGCCTATCGTGCGACCCAGAACGTTTCCCCGAGTCTCAACCTCTATGCCCGCTGCCGGCAGACGGCGCATGACCGGGCGCATTACTACGGCCGGATCGCGCTGCTCCACCAGTTGGCCTACGGCAATCCAGCCGAAGACCTGGCCCAGCCGCTGAACCTGCGGCTGGACGGCAGGGCGCCCCGCGAAGGGGCGCCGGACCTCCAGCAGCTCGAGGTCATCGTCCGGCACTGGGGCGAGATGCCTCAGGTGACCGATGGGCAGTGGCCGTTATTCCAGCGGGCTGTGTTGGCCGCGGAGGCCAAGAAGCCTGAGGAGGTCGAAGAGCTGGTGTGCCAGGTGGCCGACGGCTCCAGCTCCGACAAGATCGCCCGCCGGGTGGCCTGCGTCTGGAGCTACACCCAGAACCTCCTGCCGTACTGGCGGGTCTGGACCAACAAGTACGGCGTGGACGCTCCGCTGCCGCGCATCTAGCACCGGCCGCTGCCGGACCATCTCCAACAATCTCTACACCGGCGTGCATCGAGGCGTTCCCGTTCGCGGGATCGCCTCTTTGCTTTGGCCGCCATTTACAATGTCGGCAAAAGGCCGTAGAGTATTCATCGCGTCACGCCAAGGAGGCGGGCGTCAACCAACCGTGTCGAACGATGGGAGGGGT
Source organism: Candidatus Saccharimonadia bacterium (assembly GCA_035479295.1). Taxonomy (GTDB): domain Bacteria; phylum Patescibacteriota; class Saccharimonadia; order UBA4664; family UBA4664; genus JARIHM01. The sequence continues at coordinate 81,874 of DATIIV010000012.1, forward strand.
CGTGACCGGCCTCATGGTATTACTGATCATTGTGAACGGCGCTATCAGCACCTTCAACGCCTGGTATGTCGGCAACGTCTGGCCTGAGCGCCAGGAGATGCCGTGGCCGTTGCGCTGGGTGGTTTATGCCAGCGTCACCATGTCGGCCTGCGGCTTTACCTGGTGCTACCTGATGGCAGTAGGGCTGGCGACCGAAGCGCTCCGAAGCAATCAGCTGCCGGTACTGCACTATGTCAACGACATTCCGCCGTCGGCCATCAATGCCCTGATGTCGTTGGGCTATCTGGCCATCATCCTGCCGGTGATCGGCTCGGGCCTAGTGATCACGGCACACGCCTGGTCGGTAGCCTGGCGCCGCCGTAGCTTTAGCAACGTGGCCGTAGCCGGCTGGGACAGCTTCGCCCAGATCTACAATGTGATCGAGGCGGTGGAGTTCATTCCTGAGGCGCTCAGTTCGGTCGTCAACTTCTTTCGCAGCGACGACGAGGAAGACTGGGGCTACTGGGTGCTCGTAGCTCTGCTGGTCCTACTCATCGGGGGCGTCCTGACCACCTCGCTGATCGTCCGGCTCTCGGCGCGTGGCCACGTCAGGCGGGTCCAGGCGCGTTATCAGTCTCGATTTGCCTAAGCGTTACGCCTGCTCGGCCGCAGTTGAACCAATGATCCCGGTCGCCCCTTTGCTAAGTGGGGTGACCGGGATTTTAGCGTTGCGGAGGGATAGCATCGCGACTTGATTTATACGCAATTATATAGTATGATATGGCGCGGACGTTTTACGCCCCCAACTTGACAGAGAGAGGATGAGCCCGATGTCCAAACGGCTCAAACTACGCCGACGCAAGCCCAGCTCCACGCCGAGGTCCGCGTCTCGCCACCCGTTCGTACTCCGGCCCTACAAACCCACCAAGACCAAGGAACAGATCGGGGCTGAGGCCAAGGAGATAGCGGATAATAATCCCGGTCGTACCGAGCTGGCCTCGCAAGGCCTGAAGCAGCGGATGGAAGACCGGGGTCGTAGCTTTAACGCGACGCAGTTCGTCATGGGTCTGACGGCCGCGGCCGAAGTGGCGCTGTTCACGGTGTTACTTACGCTGGGTCTGACGCTCAAGCTCCAGCTGCTGGCCGCCTCGTCGATGCCGGCTCTGGTGGGGTTTATCGCCATCATGGTCGGTCTTGCGTTCAAGTGGAAGGAGATCAGCCCCAACCCCGAGCACTGCGGCAGTGAGCTGCTCAACGCCATGGGGAAGGAGGACCAGCTCGCCTGGGTCGTAGAGCAGTCTCGCCGTAGCGAGGCTCAGCGCACTGGGCTGCTCGTGATGCGCCGCTGGTTCATGCTCTCGCTCGGCTGGATCATGATCTCAGCCATCATGGCCGTTGTGGCCATCTGTCGGATCATCGCGACGATGTAGATCGCGCCAAAACGCCCCTGGGGGCCGCTCTCGCAGCACTGACGCGGGAGCGGCCTGACCGCTGCAATTATTTGACCTTGGCTAAAATTAGGCAAAACCGCCGAAAGCGTGTATAATAGCCTCAATCTAGAAACAAGCCTTGTCTTGTCGATTTCGCTGAGCCACCTCACCCGTTCGTGGCACATCTCAATCTTATTCCGGAGCATATTAAAGGAAGCTTCGGGTAAGGAGATATTTGTGGCAGTAAAATTATTTGTAGGCTCACTGAGCTTTAGCATCGACGACGACCAGCTCAAGGAGCTGTTTGTTCCCTTTGGTACGGTGGTGAGCGCGACCATTATCATGGACCGCGACACCAACCGTTCCAAGGGTTTTGGCTTTGTCGAGATGAGCACCGACGACGAGGCTCAGGCGGCTATTAAGTCGCTGAACGGCCAGACCGTGGGCGGCCGCGCCATCGCGGTTAACATCGCCAAGCCCAAGAAGGACTTTGGCGACCGCGGCGACCGTCCGGCCTATGGTCGCGACCGCCGCTATTAGTAGCCAGGCCGTTGAGCAACTAATGCAGTTCTTTCTCCCTCACGCCGGCAGCGAGCCCGAGGTGGCCTACCAGCGCATCGTGGCGATACTCAAGAGCCAGTTTCGGCTGCCGATCATGGAACGCCGCATCTTTAGCCTGCGCTATACCAATAGCAAGCGGCGTTGGCGAGCCGAGGTGGGAGAGCTGGAGCAGCAAGAAGGATTGTACGAGATTTTGGCGATTTTTGAGTCCAAATCGTACATTATTTACACTCGCACCCGCGGTGGCAACGCCGGACCCATCATTATGGTGGCCAAGGACGAGGTGACCGCGGTGGAGGAGTTTACCGACTAGCTTGCAAGGCTGATTGTGTGCAGAAAATGCCGTCGAAGAGACGGCATTTTCTGTGTGTAATCTGTTGAGCTTGGTGTGGCGGGCCGTCATGATGGGCGATGTGAGGGGCAGCCGAGAACGAGGCGGCTTCTCATGCTCCCTAACTGTCCGACCGGCCGAAAGGCGAGGCATGCGTAAGCAAATCTGGATGGCTCTGGGGGTGGCAGCAGTGTTGCTACTGCCAACCTGGGCGCCGGCGGCCGCGGCGGCCGAACCACCACCGGCTTCGTCGATCGTGTGGCACAACTGCGCGCCGCCACCACTCGACATTCCCGATGGCGGCCAGAAGTGCGGCGAGATCGATGTGCCGCTGAACTACCAGGACCCTCGCGGGACTCACATCGAGGTAGCGGTCTCGCGCATCGCGGCGGCCAACCCAACCAAGCGGCGCGGCGTGTTGCTGGTGAATCCGGGCGGCCCCGGCGGCTCGGGCCTGGATCTGCCGCGCGAGCTGAGTCTGTTGATGGACTCAGCGGTGCTCGATGCTTACGACATCGTGGGCTTCGATCCGCGCGGAGTGGGGCAGAGTACCCCGCTCACCTGTGGACTGACGGCGCTGCAAGCCAACCAAGCGCTGCCGCCGCTGATGCAGGATCACCGCTTTAGTGCCACCGCCACCTTTGTGCACCAGGTGGCCGACCAGTGCGCGGTGGACGGCGGCCAGATCATGCCGTACATGAACACGGCTAACACGGCCCGCGACATGGACCAGATTCGGCGAGCGCTGGGTGAGCCCAAGATTAGTTACCTGGGGTACTCGTACGGCACGTATCTGGGCATGGTGTACGCGATGCTCTTTTCGCAGCACACCGACCGCATGGTGATCGACAGCAACGTGGATCCAGACTGGACCTGGCGGGAGCAGTTTAACCAGTGGGGTCCAGCCGGCGCCGCGCGGTTCCCGGACTTTGCCCGGTTTGCGGCTGCCAATGATGCCACCCTACATTTGGGAGCCACGCCGGCCGCGGTGACCAACAAGTACTATCAGCTGTCGAATCAGTTGGCGGCCCATCCTCTGATGCTGCCAGATGGCACTATTCTGAACGACGCCTTCTTTTGCGAAGTTGTGTTTAGCTCTCTCTACAGCGATAGCTCATTCCCGTTCCTAGCTATGCTGTGGCAGGAGCTGAGCCAGCCGGTACTGCCGGGCGGGGCGGCGATTCAGAATACGTTGGGCGGGCTCGTGGGGCCAAGGCCGCTGGCCGGTGGACCCACTCCGCCGCTCGTGCCGGTGGACAATCCGGTGGCCTCGGGTCTGGCGGTACTATGCAACGATGTGGCTTGGCCGCGCAATACGGCTGGGCTGCCGGATCCGGCGCATAACGTCGCCAGCTACGAGTTGGACCTGGGGCTCAGCATGGCTGCTTATCCCATGTTCGGGGCGCTCGGTCGCAACATTTGGCCCTGCGCCTACTGGAAGAGTCCGCCAGTGGAGCCGTCGGTGCAGATTTCGGGTACCGGGCCACGCAACATTCTGATGATCCAGAATGTGCGCGACCCTGCCACGGCTTACAGCGGCGCCGTGGAGGCGCGCCAACTGCTCGGCCACCGCGCCAGCCTGGTAACGGTGCAGCAGGGCGGCCACGGTGCGGCCTACCTTACGCTCAGTCAGTGCGCTAGCGATGCCGCTACGCGCTGGCTAGTCAACGGCCTGATGCCGCCACCCAGCGGCCAGACCTGTCCGCCGCCGGGGCTCACCGCCTCGCCGCACGCCGCGCTCAGCTCTGAGGCCCCCACGCGTGGTGCAGTTGGTCCTGCCGCGACCAGCGCCCGCACCACGGCCATCCGACTCATTCAGGAGGTGATGCGACCAAGGTTCTAAGCCAGTAGTTCAATACGCAGACAGTGCAAACACAGCCCTGCTGGGACTTCGGTTCCAGCAGGGTCTTTGCTTGGCCATAGTAACAGCACCATTCTTTTCATTTGGAAATATTGACAGCTTCTTGATAGCATTCTACGAGCCAACAAATTTTACTCAAGAACGGAGCGCAATTTTGGGAATAGTCTCCTAACATACAACTTATGCTTATAAGTATGATGCTCCCGTACTAACCAGGAGACCGTTCATGAAAAAACTGACCATAAAATTAATGCTGGCCCAGCTGCTAGCCATCGGTTCGCTGATGGTGGCCGGTCTTGGCACCGCCTCGGCCGCCACGCCCAATGCAGCGGCTGCGCTTAAGGCTACGCCCAGCGCCCCCGCGGCCGACCGCAATGCGCTGCTCGCCCCCAGCCTAGCCAAGCCCCACGCGGTGGCCTCGCCGGCTATCACCTACACCGTGAGTCTAACTGCCAGCTCGACCTCGCTCTGGCCCACGCAGTACACCACGCTAACTGCCACCACCAACTCCAACGTCGGCCCGACGCCGTACTACCTGGAGATCTTCGACGCCAGCACCGGCGGCTCGGTGGCCATCTGTGGCACCGGCACTACCTGTAGCGCCTCGGTAACGCAGACGGCTGCCACCACCCACTACTACCGGGCGTATGTGGCGTACTACTCGACCACCAATCCGCCGACCGGCATTCAGGCCGCCAGCGGCTACGTGGGTGTCACTTGGAAGAGCGTGGGCGTTACGCTGAGCGTTAATCCCAGCACCGTCAACGTGGGCGCCAGCAGCACGCTGAGCACCGTGACCACGGCCGACATCGGCCCCAGCCCGTTCTGGACTCAGATCTTTGACCTCAACACCGGCGCTCGTGTGGGCGTGTGTGGCTTTGGCACCACTTGCTCGGCTACGGTGAGCCAATCGGTGGCCACCACGCACAAGTTCGTGGCCTACGTGGCCAGCTACGGCACCAGCCTGCCGCTAGCTAATGTGCAAGCTACCTCGCTGGCCAACTATGTGACCTGGTCGAACGCCGGCTACCGCCTAAGCCTCACGACCACGCGCACCAGCGTTGGCCACGACACCGTGACGGCTACGAGCAACATCAACGTTGGCCCGACGCCTTGGTACATCGAGATTTTTAACGTCAACACCGGCGCCCGCATCGCGGTCTGTGGCTTTGGTACCACCTGCTCGGCCAATGTGGCGTTGAACTACGGTGCCAACAACTTCGTGGCCTTCACCTCGTCGTACGACACGGCGCTGCCGCCGGCCAACATCCAGGCCAGCTCCAAGGTAGTGACGGACAACTACTTCATCTTCATTCCGTAAGCTGATCTTGGCTTCGTAATGTAGCAAGGCTCCCCTGACGAGGGGAGCCTTCGCGTTTGCGTGAGGCTGAGGTGGTTGTTAGGATAGGAAGAACTAAGAGGGTCAAGGTAATGCCGATAATGCCACGAGTAAGCCAAGCACACATCGGCATGGTCGATGCTGGCGGCACCCACACGCGGGTGGTGGTAGCGACCGAGTCTGGCCGCGAGGTGTACGCCGAGGTGTTTGCGAGTCATGAGTATGCCGGCCTGGATGAGGTACTGACGACGGCGTTTGAGGCGGCGGGTGTGGTGCCGGGGCGAATGGCCTTTGGTCTGGCTGGGCCGTACAATAGTGAGCGTGGCCGGCTGCGGTTTGGTAACCGGCCCGAGTGGCCCGACTTTGATCTGGCCGCCACTGAGCAGCGCTGGGGCTGCCGCGGCCGGGTCTGCAACGATGTGGAGTTGCAGGCGGCGGCCGCGGCTGCTACGGCGCCGGAACATTTGGTTACCCTCAAGCCGGGCCGCCTCTGGCCAGCCGGTCGCACCGTGGTGCTAACGCTTAGCACCGGGCTAGGCGTGGCCTTGGCCGAGGCCGGGCACACCATCGCCACTGAGTTTGGCTCCGAGGGCGTGGTGCCGCTGACCGACGACGAGGCCGACCTTGCTCGGTTCGTGGCGGCCGACGGCGGCACACCGTATGCACCCATCGGCGGCATTCTCGATGGCGGCAGCGGTTTTGGCCGGGCGCACGCCTGGCTGCTGGCTCGCGGCGAGCACCCGGCCGCAGCTACCCGGGCCCAGCTGGACAAGCTGCGGGCGGCCGGCGCCGATCCCGGTCCCGCCATTACCGCCGCGGCCGCCCACGATCCCTTTGCCGGCCGCATTATGCGCACCATGGGCGGCTTGTACGGCACCTACCTGCGCCAGCTCATGAACGCGCTGCAGCCCACCGCCGGCCTGCACCTAGTGGGTGCCGTCAATCAAGCAGCGGCCGAGTTCTGGGCCGATCCAGCGCATTCGCCGCTCCTCGAGCGCCTAACCGACCCTCGCCTTGATTATGCCGACGAAGTAGCCGGCTTCACCCTCATCCTTAATCGTGATCCCCAATTGGCTCGCCGCGGTGGTTTGGCGCTAGCTCGGTCTATTACGTAGCTTCGGTGCGTCCGCCAAACCACTTACGCAAGTAGTGCTATACTTTAGGCATGGCCATTCCAATTCCTCTTACCGGAATCTCTCAGCTTCTCGACTGCATCTTTCTGTTTGTAGCCTGGAGTTTAGTGGGTCAGCGCCTTAAGCAGGCCGGCGACCAAGCTATCATCACGGTTGGCCATATTTACCGCTACTTTGGCTATTTTGTTCTTTTTAATATCTTCATGACACTACCATACGCGGTGCTCTACCTTCGCCCGGACTGGTTTCCGGCCGCTATGGGCTGGGGGTATGTGGTGGCTAATATATTCTTGGTTATCTCGCTCTCTCATTTGTCGCGAATGGTGGCGCAAATGGTGCCGCAGTGGAGCAGCAAAGAACCCCTCATTCATGGTCTTTGGGTGGTGATTAATGTGGTCCTGACCGGCCTTAATGTGGTGTATGTGGCTATTCTGGCCCAGCCGGGCTACGATAACGCCAGCGGCGTGACGCGGTTCCACATCCCCGGCGGCCTGGGCGCCACGCTGGGCATGATTAGCCTCTTGGCTTACTTGCCGGCGCTCGTGCTCTTCGTTATGAACGCCGTTAAGGGCCACGGTGATCAGCGCCGTCGATCGATCTTGCTGGCGGCCGGTATGCTGCTTATTATGGTGGTGGGGCCGCTGCACGCGGTAGCCGCTAACTGGGAGGTATTTTTGCTAGCCGACGCCCTCAATGTCGTCAGCTTGGTGCTATTAGCCGGCGGCGTGCTGTATCGTATTGGCTCCAGCCTGGCCGCTTCGCCCCAGCCGGCTTCGGTCCGCTAGCTTTTTCTAGCTTTGGGTCGCTTCATCCATTAGAATAAGCGTAATAAGACAGGAAAAAGGCTTCATGGACATCCCATTAACCGCCATAACAACCGCCATCGGCGTCCTCGTCATGTTTGGCGCCTGGTTCTTTGTGGGGCAGCGCATGAGGCAGAGCCACGTCGCCGTTCTGCGCCCCGTGCAGCTGTTCAACCAATTCTTTTTGAGCATGGCCGTCTTCTTTACCATCATGGCCGTGCCGCATATCTGGCTGTTCATCGACCCGAGCCAGTTCCCGATCTGGATGGCCTGGGGTTATGTGGTTGGCCACATTTTCTTGTACCTGGCCTTCATTAATATCATCCGCATGACCTTTACCATCGTGCCCAAGCTGACGCCCAAGGCGCCGTTGGCCGTAGGGGCCGCTATCGTCGTTACCGTGGCGGTCACCATCATTAATGCCGTTACTATGATCTTTGGCACGCGCCCCAGCTACGACTACGTGCAGCATGTCACCCAGTTTAACGCCTCGCCGATTGTGGGCGCTTCCATTGGGATCTTTGCGGCGCTGGCGGTCTTTCCGCCGGCCATCTTATTTATTGTTAACGCCTTTAAGGCGCAGGGCAATCGGCGGGTGCGGTCGCTCATTCTGGGCATTGGGCTCATTTTGCTTATGACGGCTGGCCCACTGCACGATGTGGCCAAGAACTGGCAGACTTACATGCTGGCTGATATCTTCTCGATCTTGAGCATCATCGTCACCGGCACCGGCGTCGTCTACCGCCTGGAGCAGAGCCTCACCGTGGAGCCGCAGCCCGTGCCCGCCCCTACAGCTGGTCGATGAGCGTCGACACCTCGGCCTCGACTACCTTGGCGTGGTCGCGCTGCAGCTGGCTAAACGGTGGCACTTCTAGGTAAAAGGTCGAGCCATGGTTGAGCGTACTCTTGCACCAGACCTTGGCGTTGAGTCGCTCGGCCAGCTCGAGGCAGAGGTACAGGCCGAGGCCGGTGCCGCCGGTCTCGCGAGTCCGGTAGTCCTCTGAGCGGTAGAATTTGGTGAATAAGTGGCGCTGGTCGCTGGCCGAGATGCCGATGCCGCTATCTTGCACGGCAAAGAGTACGCCGCCGTTTTGGCTTGGTGCAGCCTTAACAATGATGCCGCCCTCCTGGGTGTACTTCATGGCGTTGGTCAGGTAGTTCTGTAGCACCTCATGAATGTGGTGCTCGGTGGAGAGTATGGAGGGTGTGTTGGGCAGCAACACGAGCTTGAGCGACAGGTTCTTCTCCTTGGCCTGGGGCATAAAGTCGTTGACCAACTGTTCGAGCAACAGCTTGGGATTAACTGGCCGCAGCTGAATCGGAATAGTATCGTCTTGGGCCTGCGACAGGGTGGTGAGGTCGCGCACGATGCTGCCCAAAAAGACCGTATTGCGGTGCGCCTGCTCGAGCAAGAGGGTCAGCTGTGACGATAGCTGAGGCTTGGCTAGTAGGGCCGTTGATAGTGCGGCTTCCACAATAGTGAGCGGCGTGCGCAGTTCGTGCGAGGCCACGGCGATAAACTCTTCGCGCTGCTGATCGAGCGACTTCTCCTTGGTAATATCGCGGCCCACGATAATGTAGTTGATGGCGCCGGCCGCCCCCAACCGCACAGGCGTAATACTAATATCTAGGTCGGTGATGCTGCCGTCGGGGGCCGCATAGCCCAGATCGCGGCGCTGTTGAGGATCGGTGTTGCCTTGGGCGAGCTCTACCAGGGAGACGGCCTGCTTGGAGCGGCGCTGGAGCGGCAGTACCTTGGTGAGGTCGCGGCCGCGCAGCTCACCTTTGGCGCTCACGAGCGCTTGGGCGGCTCCATTGTGCAGAATAATCCGGCCGCGGTCATCAATCATAAAGATGGCGTCGTTGAGGCTATTAACCAGATTGAGCAATCGCTCGCGCTCGGTCTGGTTGTCGCGACTCAGCGCCTCTAGCTCGTGGCGCTCTTGGCGCTCGGCCCGCGTGAGCCGCTCCACAAATACTCCAATGATCAGCAGTACGAGCAGACTAATGGCGATGGTGCGCGGTTCGCTTAAGCTTAGGGGTTTGAAGGGCGCCCACATGGCGGTCGGAATCAGGGCTAAGGCTTGGCCGGCAATAACGCCGAGTGAGCCGCGCAGACCATACCAATACGCCGCCGAGATAATCATAAAGACCAGAAAGGCCGAGTAGGGGGTGGAGATGCTCCCCACCAGGAGCAGCAGTGCCGCCACAAACAAGTTATCGAGCACGAGCATGGTAATGCGCGACGAGAGCAGGCGCAATCGGCCAAAGTTGGGCAGATAGTGCAGCATGTTGTAGGCCGCCGACACGCACATGAGGCCGTATAAGAACAGGCTCTGGGGCTGATCTGGCGGTATCGTAATGAGCGCCGTGCCGATGGTGAGCCAACGCACCTGGCGCGTTACGCGCTCGTAGTTGGCGGCTTTGTGGAGGGCTCGACCGTGGTTGTCCATGGGCTACTCAGACTCGAGCGTCGGCGCCTCTTTGGCCGGCAGGTTCAGGTGCTGGCGCAGGCGAGCCATGACATCGGCAATAACGACCTGCGACTTCACCAGATAATCGTCGGCACCCAGCTCTTTGGCCCGGGCCTGATCGTTGGCTTGACCCAGCGCCGACAGAATCACGATCTTAATGCGGCTCGTCTCGGGCGTATGGCGCAGAATATCCAGCACGTCAAAGCCGTTGAGGCGCGGCATCATAATATCGAGCAGGATCAGATTGGGCTTAAAGTCGCGGGCAGCCTGCAGCGCCTCTTCGCCATTACTGCAATGCTTTACCTCGAAGCCCTCGGCCTCCATGCGCATTTGGTAGAGGCTGGCTAGGGTGAGGTCGTCTTCGACCAGTAGGATGCGGGGTTGACTCATAGGTTCCTCTTAATCGTGGCCGGCCTCAAGCCGGTAACGCTTTCTGAAATTATTTTACCATGCCGAAGCCATGGGGCAATTGGGTGATTGGCGATTATCGGAGTGAGGTTGGCGGTTTGGGTCGGCGCCATAGCCAGTGGTGCAGGGTTAGGCTGATGCCGCCGAGCAGGCCCAGGCTGAGGCCAATCAGCGAGGCGTTGACGGCCGTCTTGTTGCCCTTAAGCGGCGCAAAGAGTAGGTTGCGAATGGTCTGGAGGGGCGACAGGTTGTTCTGTACGTCGACGCGCCGGCTGGCTATTTGGGTCTGGCCGCTGGGCGTGGTGGTGACGGCCGTGACGGTGTGCTGGCCGTTGGTGAGGTAGGTAGTGTCGAGCTGATTGCCAGTGGTAACGGGCGTGCCGTCGACTTTAATGATGGTGTGGCCGCGGCTGCCCGGCGTGCCCAGGCTGATGGTGCCGCCCACCACGGGCTGGGCACCGGCCGGAATGGGTACCGGCGTGCTGGTGCCGGGCGGCGTAATGGTAATGGGGTTGCCGCTGCCCGGCGCCGGGCTGGGCGAGGGGCTGGGGTTGGGCGGTGCCTGGGTCTGTACGGTGAGGTTGGCCCGGGCCGAGGCGTTGCCGGCGGCGTCGTAGGCCTCCACCTGAAAGGTGTAGTTGGTGGAGGCCGCCAGATTCTGGGCGAGGTAGCTGGTGCCGGCCTGGTCGGCCACGCGGCTGCCGCCCTGGTACACGCGGTAGCCGCGCACACCCACATTGTCGCTGGCGGCGTTCCAGGCCAGGCTAATCTGGGCGTTGGTAATGAGCGTGGCGCGCAGGCTGCCCGGCACCGACGGCGCCTGGGTGTCGCCGGGATTGGGCGTCGCGGTGGGCGGAGTCGTGGGCGTGGGAGTGTGGGTGGGCACCGGAGTTGGCGTGGGGGTATGAGTGGGGACGGGCGTGGGCGCTGTGGTTGGGGGAGGCGTTGGTGCGGGAGTGGTCGCGGCCAGGCTGTGGGCATAGTTCCAAATCAGCTGCCCCAGCGCATCGATGTTCGTGGGGTTGCCCGAGCTATTAACGGCCACATTGTAGAATGGCCCGCCGCCGTTCACAAACTCAAATCCGCTCAGGCCGTTGCCGTGCCAGGGCAGAATGCCCACGCCCAACCCCGGTGCCACGCTAAAGGCCGCCTGGGTGCCGGCCTGCAGCAGCGGGTTGTCGCCGGAGCTATCGCCATCGATCCAGCCGGTCTCGCCAATCATCAGCGGCAGGTTTTGGCCGTGCATGGCCTGAATAAAGCTGCTTAGCTGGCTGCTCTTATTGGCCCAATTGCCATACACATGCACCGAGAACGCTACATTACCGTAACTATTTTTTAACCCCGGTCCATACTGCAAAAAGGCGCTCTGACTATGCCAATCGCCGCCGTAACTCTGCTCCTGGCCGCAGTTTGAGCCATCGTACACAATCATATTTTGGGCGCCGGTGGCTCGAATAGCACTCGAGTAATCGTTCATCATGTTGGTCCAGGTGCTGTCGGCATTGCCACTGCCAGGCTCATTATATAAGTTGAACCAGACGTAAGGATTCGTCTTGTAACGATTAGCTTTGTCGATCCACCAGGTCTTAATGGCGGCGTAGTCGGTGCCATTAACGTAACCGCAATCGGCACGGGGGTGCATGTCTATCATCACCACCATATGGCGGTTGGTGTACTCGGTGACGATGCCGTCCAGGTCGTTATTAACGCCCGAGATGCCGGGGGTGACGCCGGCGTTGTACTGCGACGGATTCTCGGGGCCGCTGTCGAGCTCGCTGTTGAGGCGGATGATGTTCCACTTCCAGGCGGCCTGGGCCGGCCCGCTCTCGCCCAGGGTGGGGTTACCCCACACAAAGTGCGGCCCGTCCAAGTTGGTCCCCACCGGCGTAAAGACGGCGCCATTGGGGTCGATAATTTGCCAGCCGCTGAGGTGAAAAGTGCCGGCCGCGAGGCTGTGGCGCACCACGTACAGGCCCGCGACGACGGTGAGCGCCACCACCGCCGCCATGGCCACTAAGCTCCAGCGGCTGGTTAGTCGAAGACGCCCGAGAGCGATTTTGGAGCGGCGCTTACGCCTCATTGTGGTCCCTATTAATGTGCTTATGATTATATACTGCCTGCCCAGCAGTTGACGAATGCGGTTAAATGGGGGATTATGGGCGGTGCCTTGTACCGAATGTACGGGAGTAATTAGACGTGACAGCTTACGCAGAAGTGGCCGATGGCCACTGGGTCCGTCCCTCATTTAGCGCCTATGAACTTGAGGTGGCGGAGCGAATTCTAGCCGGCTATTCTCACAAGGTGTTGGCGCAGTGGCGTGCCCAATGCGTGGGCGCGGAACGAACGGATACGTCGATCACTTCGGTGCTGACTCGCTTGGGCCGGTTGGTTGCACGAGGCGATTCGATTCGCCTGACGGTCATCATGGCGGAGCTGAGCTTAATTAAGCTGCCGAATGTGCAGCCCTGGGAAACTGATGCCTTGATGGAATCGGGCCTCAGTTTTGCCTGGGAACAGATCCTGGAGCTGGCCATGAATGGCTGCAGCGCTCAACAGATCGCGACGAGGCTAAACCTCAGCTTCTCGCAGGTTCGAGGGCGGATCAGAATGTTACGCTACTCCGGCGCGTTTAGGCAGTCTAGACTAATCCGACAGGTGGCAGTTTGGCTGACAACGAGATCTTTCATTCCGGACCGGCTTTCGAAGCGGCCGGTGGTTCAGGGGCCTCTGCTCTGGCATTACCTGATGGGCTACGATGAAGTGGAGACTCAGAGGCGACTTAACTGCGTCCCGTGGGTGGTGCCAACTTGGACAGCTCAAATGTTGACGCGCCTGAGAGAGACCTCGCTACTCAGAAGTTGTTTGGACGGCGTGAATAGCGGTAGGCTGCGGCTACCCTATCCACTGCGAGGATCCGTGGAGGCGCTGACTAAGCAGCCGCTTAGCTCTCGGTGCGTGGAGGAGCTGCGCGATCACGTGATGCGCGCTCGGAATATGACCCTTCAGCAGCAGGCTGCACTACGTCAGCCTCAGCCTGATTGGCACGACATCTGTCGTGAGGTGCGCGTCGATACGCCCTGGCAGGCCCTGATGGTTGGGGCGGGTTATGTGTCTAGGCTAGATCAGTGTGGTGCTTTGGCGCCTCCGAACGCCTACAAGGGAGACGCACAGAATGGCAGCTAGCGATCTCGCTTGGGAGAATCCCTCGGAGCGACAGATCTGCCAGCTTGTACTGGAGGGGAACAGCATACTTGGCATTGCCGAGCAGCTGGGACTGAGCCCCGGTGGCGTCAGAAGCAAGCTCAACCGAGTTCATACCAGAACTGGCATTCACGGCCGGTCAGCGATGATCTTAGCGCTGACCGAAGCGGGCGTTCTAACCGTGCCGATCAGCCGAGCCCAGCAGCTAAAGACCTCTCCGGCGGTAATTCAATCTGACCCTTTCTGGTTGTTGCTAGCGGAGATATCGATGCTGGACGTCAGTCTCGGCTGGCTCAACAGTGCCTCTGGTCGCTCGGTTAAGCAGATTGACAAGCTGTGTGGCCGAGTTACTCGATTAATGCATAAGGCACACCCGGGTAGGTCCGTGCTTAACCAGATGGCAATCGATCGTGCTATCCTGGGATCGATCCAACTGCCGCAGGCATCTCAACTGCAGCTGGTTTGGGGGCCGCTGCTATGGTACCTGCTGATGGGCTATGCGCCGCAGGAAATAGCCCTTGCTCTTTGCAAGAAAGGTTGGGTGATACCGGCGAAGAGATTAGTGGATCAATGGCTGGTGCGTTTGTGGAAGCAATGCGGCAGCGCTGGTGTGGCCCCGACACTCGTGCGGCTCGTGCGGCAGCGTCAGGTGCAGCTGCCCTATGTGCTGCAGCGGGCCACTGATCGGCTGAAGTTCATGGTGCCGGATGCTGCGCTGAGCGAGCAGTTAGATCAATGTTACGATACACTGGTGCGGCGGAGTCTGCCGCTGGGCGTTAACCTTAAAGACCAGTTTGGGCTCTGCGACCGCCTGGGAGTGGCCAATCCCTGGCAGGCTATGTTGGTGGCCGCCTATTTGGGGCGGCTGCGGTAACTAGGGCGGGGAGGCATTCGTGCCTCCCCGCCCTTAACCATTTTTAGGCGTCGCTTGCTACACCTCCACCGTCTTTATCGTCCACATATCCCAGGCCAGGCCGCGATTGCCCAGGTAGGCGAACGGCAGGTAAAAATACCCCTTATCGCCCCAACCGGTGCCCCAAGAGTTGCGGCCAATGAACTGCTGCTTGGTCTGGTCGTAGCCCACAATCAGTACGGCGTGGCCGCCCAGCAGTTTCTCGCTCTTGTGGGGCAGAGGAATGACGCCGGTCGTATTAGCGGCTGGGCTCTCAAAGCTCTCATACACTGAGATACCGGTAATGAACGGGTAGCCGCTAGCTAGGCAGGCCAGCATATCGCCGAAGGGATTGAGGTGATGGGTGACGATGCGCTGATAGGTAAGGGCTTGATTTTTTTCGGCTTCATCAAAGCACTTTTTGGTAGGCTTAACGGTAAACTTGGTAATGTCGTAAGGCCAATCCGTCTCGGGTGCGCTCCCAATCTTAACGAGAACTTTAACACCATCGCGCAGCCGGGCGCCGGCATCGCTGTTAACCGTGCCTTCCACATCGCGCTCGTTCCAGTAAATAAAAAGACGGCTCGGTGTCATAAAGGCCTTGCCCTCTTGGTGGCGGTCAAAGTCGAAAGCGGCGGCCAGCGCGTTAGCGGTGCAGCTGCCCAAGTGGCCTTGGTTGTAAATGGGCGGACATTTGTGGCGCAGATCGGCCTGGGGCGGCAGGGGAGCGGCTACTTGGGCTAGGGCGGCCGTGCCGTCAAAGATGTGGTCCCGTTGGTCGGGTAGGTCGGGTAGCCAGCCGAGGCCGTGGTTTTGAGGAGTAACGTTGTGTGCCATAATGAGCCCTCATTTACGATGCTTGAATTATTTATTCTAGGCCTCAGCAGCGGTGGCGGGATTGGGCACATTGGCGATTAAATAGGCTTAAGCCGCCGAACAATTGGGCAAACCGGCTCTGGCGCGAGGGCGGGGTTAGGTCTAGGCTAAGGCCTAATCAAGCGACGTTTATGGCATTGCGAATTCTGATTGTCGAAGATTCGGTTAGCATTCGTATGTTGTACCAGGAGGTGCTACACAAGGCGGGCTATGAGGTCGAGGTGGCGACGGACGGCCAGGTAGCCTTGAGGCTGGCTCAGGCGCAGCCGTTCGACTGTATTGTGGTTGACATGTTGATGCCAAACCTTGATGGGCTGGCCTTTCTTAAGGCCTTTGATTGTCGACGTCATCCCAAGACGCGCGTGATCATGGCCAGCAACTTGGACGATCCGCAGAAACGCGAGCAGGCGCTGGCGCTGGGTGCGGCCGCCTACATCATCAAGGCCGAGGTGTCGTTGCCGGAGTTATTGCGCAAGATTGATCCGACGCGGCCTGCTCCCGGAGCTTCGGCCGAGGGCGTGCATTAACCTCGTCCGCATGGTAATCTGGGCGATAGAATGGATGATATTCAGTCTCAGCCTATCTTTTTGATTATTGTTGGCATCTCGGGCGATTTGGCGCGTCGCAAGCTCTTGCCGGCTCTGCGCCAGATTGCGGCGGCGGGTGAGTTGCCACGCGAGTTTCGGGTTATCGGCATCACCCGCCGGCAGCTCAATGTGGCCAGCCTAACGGCCGGCGATGCCTTTTTGGCCGCGCACCTGGAGCTCTACCAAATGGATCTGGCCGAAGTCGCGGCCTACGACGGCCTTAAGCGACATCTGGCACAGCTCGAGCAGCAGTTGGGCGGCGCGGCTCAGCGGCTGTATTATCTCTCGGTGCCGCCGCAGGTGTCTGGGCCAATCGTGCAATTATTGGGCGAGTCTGGCTTAGCGGCTATGCCAGACAGTAAGTTGCTGCTCGAGAAGCCGTTTGGCACCGATCTCGCTTCGGCTGAGGACTTTATTGCCCACACCCAGCGCCACTTTACCGAGGACCAAATCTACCGCATCGACCACTACTTGGCCAAAGAGATGGCTCAGAATCTGCTGGTATTTCGGGGCGGCAATGCGCTGTTTCGGCGCACCTGGAACCATGAGTTTATCGAGCGCATCGAGCTGCTGGCCAGCGAAGAGATCGGCATTGAGGGTCGCTCGGCCTTTTACGAGCAGACCGGCGCGCTGCGCGATTTGGTGCAGAGCCACCTGCTGCAGCTGGCGGCTCTCACGCTCATGGAGGTCCCGCCGGCCGGCGACGAGACCCAGCTGCGGGCGGCCCGGCTCGCCGCCTTGCAGGCGCTGCAGCCGCCGGTCGATAGTACGCGGGATGTGCGCCGCGGCCAGTATATTGGCTACCGGGCCGAGGTGGCCAACCCCGCTAGTGCCACCGAGACGTTTGTATCGCTGACGCTCCGATCGCACGATCCGCGCTGGCAGGGTGTGCCCATTACGCTCACAACCGGCAAAGGCCTGGCGCGCAAAACCACCGAAATTCGAATTCATTATCGTCAGAGCGAGGCCGACGAAGCCAATGAGCTGGTGCTGCGCGTGCAGCCGCGCGAGGGCATCGAGCTTGATCTGTGGGCCAAGCGACCCGGCTACGACCATCGGCTCGAACGCGTGCCGCTCGAGTTTGCCTACAGCCGTCACTTCGACTCGCTGCCGGAGGCCTACGAGCGCGTGCTGGTCGACGCCATGCGGTCGCGCCGCAGTCTGTTTGCTTCGAGCGAGGAGGTACTGGCCTCGTGGCGCATCCTGGCGCCGGTGCAGCGGGCTTGGGGCATGAGCGATAAAGACTTAATCCTCTATCCGCTTGGCAGTGAGCCGGCCGCCGTCATTGGTCGGTAATCGCTGCCATAAAGGCCGCTGCAATCGCTGCATAACCTCGCTCGTTGGGATGGAATCGGTCGGCGGCTAGCTTGCCCGTCCAGGGCAGGGCAAAGGCCGGCCCCATATCTGCTATTTTGAGTCCACGCTGCTGAGCCTGTCGATGCAGAAGCCGGCTGGCCGCTCGGTAGCGCAACACCGGTGCTAGCAGCGGCGGAATGTTAGGTCGGGCAAAGATATCGGCTACCACGGCGCCGTGTGGCAGCTGCATGAGCAAATGGTCGAGCCGCCGGAGCAGATGGCGGCGACCGCCGGGCTGAACCAAATCGTTGGAGCCGATCATAACGGTGATCAGATCGGGCCGGAGGCCCAGCTGATCCAGCACCGGCAGTTGATGATCGATCACGTCCTGAATTCGCCCACCACTAACCGATAGATTGATGAGTCGGTAGCTCCGACCGACCGCAGCTAGCCGTGCGTGGGCCTGGCCGACCCAGCCGCGGTCGTAGGCCGGGGCGCCAATGCCCTGCGACATCGAGTCGCCGAGTACCACCCACAGCCGGCCCGACCCACCAAGGGCTTGCTCATTGGCTTGGTGCCAGGCCGCCGCATACGGCTCTGCTTGGTCTTGCACGGCTCGAAGCGACGGCCACAACTGCCGCAGTAACCGCCGTCCCAAGGCCAAGCTTGGGTGTAGGGGAGTGCGCCGCTGATAGGAGTTGGTCGCCAAAGCCACGGGCCGGTTTAGCTCTGGGCGGCGGCGCCAGACTCAGCCGTTTTGGCTCTAGCCTTAGCTTCGGCCGCTGCTCCGTTGGGTTGCGGCAGCACAATTACCGAAGTGGTCTTAAGCGGCAGCGCGAAGCCAAAGATGCTACCCTTGCCCTCCTCGGACTTAAAAATAATCGAGCCACCTTGGTCCTCGATCACGCGCTTAGCTAGGTACAAGCCCAAGCCGGTGCCGTCCGGCCGCTCGGCCTTGGCGTTCTCGGCCCGGTAAAACTTGGAGAACAGGTGACGCTTCTCGTTCTCTGGCACGCCAATGCCGCTATCGATTACCAGCACCTCGGCAGCGCCCTCAGACTCGCGCACCTCCACCGTGACGCTGCCCTTGGGCGTGTAGTAAATGGCATTATCGATAAAATTCATAATCACCTGGCGCGTCTTGCTCTCGTCGATCGACAGCATGGGCAGCGGCTTGTCGGGCTGCTTAAAGATGAGTTCCAGCTTCTTGCGCTCGGCGCTCGGCCGCAGCTGCTGCACCTCCTGCTGGGCCAGCTCGCTCAAGTCCACCGGCTGGCGCTGAATCATAAACCGCCCCGAGCTCAGTCGCGACACATTCAGCAGATCGCTCGACATCGACACCATCCGCTCGGCCGCCTCTAGCGCGTAGTTAACATACTCGCGCTGCTTCACCGTCATGTTGGCCTGGTCGTCATCGAGCGCCATCGACAAGTAGCCGGTAATGGCGGTCAGCGGCGTGCCCAGCTGGTGCGACGCCATCGAGATGAAGTCGTCTTTGGTCTTATCCAGCACCTGCAAGTTGCGGTTGGCGGTGCGCAGTCGGTGCGTCGCATTGCGAATCCGCTCCTGCAGCGTGGCGTTAAAGTGGGCGATCTCTTCGTAGGATTTAGCGTTCTCAATCGCTACGGCTAGTTCTTTGCGGACGATATCGAGCAGCGTCAGATCCTGGCCCGAATACATTTCGCCACTCATCTTGTAGCCCAGGAAGAGATAGCCCACTAGCTCTTTCTCGGTGCTTAACCTAATAATGACGCCTAGGCCATGCTCCTCTAGGAATGATTTGGTTGCACCGGGCTCAAGCTCATCTGCTACCAAGGTGCTAGCGTTAATGTGCTCTAAATCCTTGTAGGTAAGTTTATAACGGGGCTCGTCACCAATGAATGTACGACTATAAATACTGTTGTTCTCGACAATGATGATTTGACCAGTAGCGATGCGCAATGACCAACAGAGCGTGCGCAATGACTTCTTGAGGAGCGGTTCAAGTAAGAGCTCTGAAGTCAGAATCTCGCTTAAATCATCGAGCACGATCTGACTGTCGTAGCGATCTCGAAAGAATATGCTGTCGGTGACCTTCTCGAACAGTCGGCGTAAAGGCTGAAAGGTAATGGCTAGAAATAGCGCCAGGGCAACAAAGACACCAGTTTGGGCTAGCGGGATATTATTCTGAAAGAGAATGTTGCTTGCCGCTAGGATGGTAATTCCATACAGGCCAATAAAAGTTGTAAGAAGCAAAAGATAGGCAACTGATCGGGCGACGGCTAGCCTGATACTAAAGAGTCGATGCTTAACGATAGCGTACGAGACCGACCCCACCAAGAAAACGGTTAGCAATGGGCCGATGCGCGATATGTCCCAGTTGCCGACGATAGCCGGAATGACAATGTTTGTGAGCACAGCCAAGATAATAAAACCCGCTATTCCCAGCATAATAAGACGAGTTTGAGCGCGAAGCCGCAAGTCGATTCCAGTGTTCCGGTACAGCTTCCAGAGGTAGTAGCAAGATAGTCCAAACATCACCAAGATGAAAATGGGGTAGAGAGTATAAAGGCTGCCGAGAGCAACGTTGGTTCCTCCGTCGGGCCGCTTTGAGACGGGACCAACCACGAAATCGCTTAAAGAGAAGATGGTGCCAGCAATAATAATGACGGCACTAACAAGCTGTCTCCGCTTGCTGGCGCTTTGTTTGCCGCCAAAGTAAAACGCAAACAACGTTATGGTGGCTAACACGAGAAAACCGGCGCCAAAGTCAAGGCGAGCAAAGAACTGATCAAGGCCAAGCGTGGGAGCTCGGTCGGTAAGATAATTGAAGATCGTCCAGGCGGTGATTGACAGGGAGATGCCAAAAAACGCCCGACTCTCGGCTCGCTGAGGGTTACGCATAAACACGAGCGAGCCGAGAGCCAAATTGCTTACTGAGGCGAGTATGAGGATGGCGAGGTCAAATATCATGCGGGCGTAGGTCCTGTAAATGCTGGAAACTTGAAGACTTCTTGAAGACCCTCGCCCCGGAACAGCCAGCCAAATCGCTTTGGGTCATTAACGCAAAGGCGCGCCATCCAGTCCTCGATATCCACCCAAACGGGCAGGCTCAGACTTGAACCAAGGTAAGGCTTCCAACCTATCCCCTCGTAGTAGCTAAAGGGTTCACCAAGTCTGCGCTTGAAGCTGTTGTGAGCGGACTCATCAACTATTGTAACCCAATAGCGAGCAGCTTGCTCTAGTGTATACTTACATGCCATGTGGTAGATCGCCTTGGCGATCCGGCCCGAGTATGCGTGGCGATGGTAGGCCGGGACTACCCCCATTGTCACCATGTCTAGCGTAGTTTTGGGGCCAAAGTCGACAGCAGCGGCTTGTAGCGCCTGAGTTAGCGGTAGGTTCCAGTACCGACCAGGCTCGCTTGACTCGATGTCGGTGAGGCTTTTAAAGCCGAGGGGCGACCGTCTGATCACTCGCAACATTCCGGCTGGTAGACCGTTTGCATGGTCGATAAGGATAAAGAATGTGCTGTAGGGATCATATGGCCCATACTCTCTCTCTAGATCCTCTGGCGTGTCCCCGTAGAAAGCGAATACGTCCGCCTCCGCCAACCGCGCGACTGGCAATGCCCAGTGCGGTGTGCCGGTTTGGGGCTCGATGCGATAGACGCCAAATGGCTGCGATGGCGCGGCATTACCCTGGTCCATGAGGCGGCGAATCAGGTCCTTAGAGCGAATCGTCTCTTCCCACTGTTCTCGCACTAGCCCCGTAGCGACCACTAGGTCTCCTTAAACTCGATGTGTGAAGCCTTGAAATAACGCTGAGTAAACTCCACAGCGTTATTCACATTGAAAGCCTTGCAGGTATATATGTCAACGCTAAAGAAGAGGCGCGGTTGCTCCCAGGCGTATAGGTGAGCCCCCGATGTTTCCCAGTGAATCCAGCCAGCCCAGCCGTAGAGGTCTGAGCGGTGTGTCACCGGTTTGATGAGTGCTGTCATGCCTGTTACGACAGAGAGCTGTTCAAGGTAGTCTTTAATTTGGGCATCATCAATAGGTTGGGCGCAATAGCCCTCAATAATAAGCCGCTGCCGGTATATCTCCGGCGCTAGATCCCTCACCCCATAGCTCCTTGTTCAGGCCCATCATACTCTTCTTAGGACCGCTAAGTCTACGTAAAAAGATGAAATTAAAGCGTTTTACGCCGCCCCAGCTGCTCCCGGAATCTCGTCCTTGGTATAGCCCGCCAAGATGCCGCGGACGATCTCCTCGACCTGCTTGGGCTTGTGCTCGCTCTTGATGATGTAGCGGACGGCGCCGAGCTCGAGGGCGGTCTGGACGTCGCTGTTGCCGGCCAGGTTGGTGAGCACCACCACCGGAAGATTGGCCACGGCCGGATCGGCCTTGAGCTGCTTGAGCACCTCCATGCCGTTAAGCTTGGGCATCATGATGTCGAGCAGAATGAGCGTGGGGTTAACCGAGCGTGCTTTGTCGAGGCCCTCTTGGCCGTCGGTGGCCAGTTCAACCTCGTAATTATTCGAGGCAAAGATCGTCTGATACATCCGCGAGAGTAAGGCGTCATCTTCGATGATTAGAATCTTAGGCACACTGAAAACCTCATTTACGCCCATCATACACGAGGCAAGCGAGAAGCGGAAGCCCTTAAGCATAAGCTTTATCAAAGGACAAATTTCGCGGTTGAGCCGATGGAGCGGCAAATGTTAGGACAGGAACGTGAGCGCGCAGGCCGCAAAGATGATGGCAATATCGCGAAAGGTGATGTCGAGCGAGCCGAGGTTGACTACCATAATGGCCACGGTGGTGGCGGCCGTCACGATGGCGGCGTACTGGCCGCGCCAGCCGGTGAGCAGCCAGATGGCCAGCGCCGCCTGGAAGGCCGAGAAGCCAGCCAACAGCAGGCTAGCCGGCGCCAGGTGTCGCAGCATGAGGGGCAGGTAGCCGATCCAGTTGTTGGGGTAGAGCGTGGCGGCCACGGCGGCGTAGGCAAACACGGCTGCGAGACCCAGCCGCAGCAAAAATCGGGCTCGCAGCACCTGGCGGGCGGTGGGCAGGGGGCGTAGTTGCTTCATGGCTGCATTATACTGCTTATGCTCAATAAGAGTTAGTGTTATGATGGCCGTACGGGGCTAATAAGAGGACGATTATGAAGAATAAGAACGTTATTATAACGCTCGTGGTAGCGATTATTATCGTGGTAGCGGTAGCAATTTATCTGGCTATGGCCGGAGGCAAAACCACCGGTAGCCCAATGGCTTCGGCCTCGCCGACGCCGCAAGCGGTGCCGAGTAGTCAGGCCGTGTCCACTATTAAGTACAATGTCTCGGGCGGCTTTAGTCCTAGCTCGGTCACTATTAAGTCGGGCCAGGCTATCACCTTTACGAATGATTCGGCCGACGAGATTCAGGTCGACTCCGATCCGCACCCCACGCACACCGATAATCCCGAGCTGAATGTGGGCACCATTGCGGCTGGGCAGAGCCAGACCATTAAGCTAACCACCGCCGGCAGCTGGGGCTACCACAACCACCTCAACCCGAGCGACAAGGGGCGCGTGATCGTACAGTAGGCGAGGCCGGCCGGGCAAGAGACGCCCGGCCGGCCATAATTTGGTGGTTACGCTTCTATGCCTCCACGAGCTTGATGGTCCACAGATCGGAGGTCAGCTCGCGATCGGTGAGGTAGGCGAGCGGCAGGTAAAAGTAGCCGGCGTCGCCCCAGCGCTTGCCCCACGAGTTGCGGCAGATGAAGTAGCCAGCGGCCATGTCGTAGCCCACCACCAGGATGGCGTGGCCACCCAGGAGCTCCTCGTTGGGCTTCGGCACGGGAATGACGCCGGTGCGGTTGGCCTCGTCGCTCTCAAAGCTGGCGTAGACCGCGATGCCGGCCACGAACGGGCGGCCGGCCGCCAAGCAGCTGCGCATGTTGGTGTCGTCGCTCGTTACCTTGATGCGAGCGTACGACAGCACCTGGTTGGAGAGCGCGTCAGCGTAGCACTGGGCGGACGGCTTGACGGTGAAGCGGCTGATGTCGTACAGCCACTCGCTCTCGGGCGGCACGCCCAGCTTGGCCAGAACCTTCATGCCGTCGCGAAGGTAGGCGCCGGCGTCGGTGTCGACGGTGCCCTCGCGTGCGCGCTCATTGTAGTAAATGAACAGCCGGCTCGGGCCGATGGGCTCCTGACCCTGCCGGCGACGCTCCATGTCGTAGGCCGCCGCCAGCGCGTTGGCGGTGCAGCTGCCCAGCTGGCCCTGGTCGTACACGTCCGGGCAGTCCGGGCGCAGGTCGATGCTATTGGGCAGCTGCGAGGGGCGGATGTCTAGGCCGGCGCGGTCGAACTTGTGGTCGCGGGGGTCGCGCGGATCGGGGATATTCCCGAGGCCGTGGCCGCGGGGCGTTACGAGCGCCATAGAGGCTCCTCGATGTGGGACGGATGGGTGGCGGCGCCAAGGGCACCGTGGTTGTTACATTACGATCTTAATTATGGCTTAGGGTAGGACAATTAATGCAAAATCCACAGATCTCTACCAGCTCAAGTTTGGGCGGAATTATCTTGCGCTACTGGGGCTGCTAATGATAGGGCTCGACAGCCATAAATCGATCCGCTATAGTATCAGGCGCCTTACTTTTGGCGTGGCATTCGCGCAGCATTACCGGTATGCTACAACCATGAACATAGCGGATGAACTCAAAAAGATACTCCAAGGCGAGGTTGACGATGCGCCGGCCACACTGCAAACCTATAGCCACGATGCCAGCCTCTTTGAGGTGAAGCCTCAGGTGGTGGCCTACCCCAAGGTGGCGGCCGATGTCGAGGCGCTGGTTAAGTTTGTGGCTGAGCACAAGGCCGAGCAGCCGAATCTGTCCATTACCGCTCGCAGCGCCGGCACCGATATGAGCGGTGGCGCCATCAACGACAGCATCATCGCCGACTTTAACCGCCACTTTACGGCCATCGAGGATGTCTCGGCCGACGAAGGCCACGCGCAGCCGGGCGTATTTTACCGCGACTTCGAGAAGGCCACGCTGGCCCAGGGCGCACTCATGCCCAGCTACCCGGCGAGCCGCGAGCTCTGCACCATCGGTGGCATGGTTAATAACGACTCGGGCGGCGAGAAGTCGCTCGAGTACGGCAAGACGCAAAACTTCATCAACGAGCTTAAATTCGTCTTTGCCGACGGCAAGGAGCGAGTGGTGCGGCCGCTCAACCGTGCCGAACTCGATGCCAAGATGAAGCAAGATGACTTTGAGGGCGAGGTCTACCGCAAGACCTTCGCGCTGGTGGACGGCCACTACGACCAGCTTAAGGCCGCTAAGCCGCACGTCACCAAGAATTCCACCGGCTACCATATTTGGGACGTTTGGGATCGCGAGACTGGCATCTTTGACCTCACCAAAGTCATCGCCGGCGCCCAGGGCACGCTCGGCTTCGTTACCGATATTAAGTTCCGGCTGGTGCCGGCCCGGCCGCACTCTGGTCTGCTGGTGATGTTCTTGCACGACATCGACCGGCTGGGCGAGATTGTGCCTAAAGTGCTTGAATACAAGCCGGCCACCTTCGAGTCGTTCGACGATGTGACGCTGTGGCTGTCGATCAAGTTTATGCCGTCGTTCCTCAAGGTGCTCGGGCCGCTGCGTTTCATTAAGCTTCTCATTAGCCTCATTCCGGATGGCTTTATGCTCCTCAATGGCGTTCCCAAGCTCATTTTAATGGTTGAGTTTAACGGCGAGACTCGCGACGAAGTGCGGACCAGGATTAAAGCCTTACACAAAGAGCTCCATCTCAAACACAGTTACTACGAGATCACCGCCACCGAAGAAGATCCCACCGAAGAGTCGTCCGAGAAGTACTGGCTGATGCGCCGCCAGAGCTTTCAATTACTGCGCAGCAAAGTCAAAGATAAGCATACGGCGCCGTTTATCGACGACCTGGTGGTGCCGCCGGAGCACCTCACGGAGTTCTTGCCCAAGATGCGGGCCATCATTAAAAAGTACGAGCTGTTTGCCACCATCGCCGGCCACATGGGCGACGGCAACTTCCACATTATTCCGCTTATGAAGCTCGAAGATCCCAAGGAGCGGGCCAAGCTGCAGCCGGCCATGAAGGAGACCAACGAGCTGGTGCTGAGCTTTGGCGGTGTGTTAAGCGGCGAGCACAACGACGGCATGATTCGCGGGCCGTGGCTGCAGCAGGCCTATGGCGATGAAATTTACGAGATTTTTCGCCAGACCAAAGCCATCTTTGATCCGCAGGGCATCTTTAATCCCCATAAAAAGGCTACGGCCGACTGGGATTGGAGCATGAGCCACGTGCGGCAGTCGTTTTAGCTTAAGCTAATGGGGGATCTGGAATTGGGTCCAGATCCCCCGGTTGGGTGAGTGGCTCAGGGCCATTTGGGTTTATCGTACAGCGGCAGGTCCAGCCTCACCACGTCGGCGTTGGGGTTGCGGCGGACGAAGCCAAAGCGCAGCCTTCCGGTGATCAGCCCCCGATTTGTCTGGACGGCCAAGCTGCAGCTCTGGCCACAGGTAGCGCAGTCTTGATCGGTCCGCGGGAAGTTATTCCAGAGCACACCCTCCTTGGGGCTAGGCTGAGGCGGTCGGTGGCTGAGTATTGCGGCGAGCTGGTTGAGCACAGCCTTGGCGGTGGCACATTCTGTGATGGGCTGGCCGCCGCCGCAGACGGCATAAGGGTCGCTGTTGTAGACGAGGGTAACACTGGATCCTGGTACCGATACCTCGCTCGAGTCGTTGTTCATGAGGCGGGGCTTGCCATCAATGGCGAACGTGGGGTCGGGGCCTGATTCGTCCACGGGTCAGATTATACGGCCAATGGCGCCGGTTGGGTAAGAGCGAAAATATTTATCTGTGTCATAACTAGTTGTATCCTACAACCATTTCGCTCCCGTGAAGGAGGTTGTATAGTACAACCTTTTGGCAAACTAGGCTCGATAGTCTGGCCGCCTACGCCGCAGCAACGGTAGACGCCGCCAGCTATACCGCCTATGATGGGACGTAATGACAGACGCGAAGCCTAAAACGAATGTAGTGGTGGTGGGCGGCGGCTTTGGCGGCGTGCGGGCGGCCCGAGGCCTGGCGCGGCAGCCCGGGGTGAGCGTTACGCTCATTTCGAGCCATACTCATTTTGCCTACTACCCGCAGCTCTACCATGCGGCCACCGGCGGTGTGCGCAGCGAGGCGGCTCTGCGCCTGGGCGAACTGCTAGCTGGAGTGCCGGTGCGATTGGTGCACGACACTGCCACCACCTTTGATCCCGAGGCGCGTACGGTCACGACGGCCAGCGGCACGGTTTATCCCTACGATGAGCTAGTATTGGCTTTGGGTAGCGTTACTAATTACTTTGGCATCGAGGGGCTCCAAGAATTTTCGTACGATATTAAGACGATCGACGGAGCCGAGCGATTTAAGCGCCACCTGCACGATCAATTGATTGCCGAGCAACGGCCGGAGCTGCACTACGTGATCGTGGGCGGCGGCCCTACCGGCATCGAGCTGGCGGCGGCGCTCAGCCAGTATGTTGGCCAGATTGTGGCGCAGCATGGGGTGCGGCGACCCAAGTACCAGGTGGATCTGGTGGAGGGCGCGCCGCGGTTGCTGCCGCGCCTGCCCGAGGCCTTTGCCCGGCGCATTCAGCGGCAGCTGGAGCGGCTGGGCGTGCGCGTCATGACCGGCGCGGTGGTGGAGGCCGAGACGGCCGAGACGCTGCGGCTCAAGGGTCAGTCCATTACCAGCCACACCGTGGTGTGGACGGCCGGGGTGAGCAATAATCCCTTCTTTGCCGACAATGCGGCGCACTTTAATCTGGCCAAGAACCATCGAGTGGAGGTGAACGAGCAGCTGGAGGCGCGGCCGCACGTGTATGTCATTGGCGATAATGCTAACACCCAGTACGCCGGCCTGGCCCAGACGGCGCTCGACAACGCCGACTTTGTGGTGGCTGATGTGGCGCGTAAGCGACGGCGGGTGGCGCGCTCAGCCTATCGCCCCAAGGCACCGATCACGGTGATCCCGGTGGGCACCGGCTGGGCGGCGGTGCAGTGGGGCGGCCTGCAATTATTTGGCTATGTCGGCTGGATCCTGCGCCGTTTGGCCGACCTGGTCGGTTACGCCGACGTGGAGAGCTGGCCGCGAGCCCTGGGCGTGTGGCTGCGTGACGGCCGCCACGAGGATCAGTGCGCCATCTGCGACCATACCTAGGCGGGGCGACCACCCAAGAGTATAGTAATTGAGGCCTGCCGCCGGCAGGTTTTTCGGCTCGTCGAAAAGAGGTGGCATGCAGGAGTTAGCGGTTAAGTGGCGCTGGCTATGGCGCAGCAAGGTAGCCTGGCGCGATCTGCCTTGGGCCAAGCTGGCTCGAGTTGTGGCGCAGGCCTGGTGGGACGGTCCGCGCGCCGACAGCCTCAAGGCCATCGGAGAGGCCGGCTGCGTGGCTGTGTTCTGCTCGTCGCAGCGAGCCAATCAGGGTATGGCGCAGTACATGACCCAGGCCGATCCAGACATCTTGCAGGCGCTCACCTGGTATGTGTCGCCGGAGGTGCTCTGGCTATTTAGCCACTACGGCTCGGTTGAAGATACTGTTCCGTTGCTTGAGTCGCCCAGCCCAGGTACGCATGAGGGAACGGCCTGGGTAACCGAGCGTATGCGAGAGCAGGATGAAGTGATCGTGGCAGTAGTAGCTGCGCCGTGCCACCTGCCACGCATTCGGGCCTGTTTCGAGACGCTGGGGGTACGGGTGGTGGTGCCGCGCGGCCTACGCTCTATCGGCTGGTCCGACTACCCGCTGCACTGGCTGAAATGGCGACTGCGCGAGATCGTGGTGGTCCTGGCCTACGCTCGGCAGGGCTACATTCGCTAGATATTTACGGCAGTGGAACGGCCAGATTGCTGGGCCGTTCCACTGCTTAGCTCGCTAAAGCGCGCCAAAATGCGATTAATCAGGCATAATCATATAATGAACAATCCCGCTATCTCGCGTCTCACCTGGCTCGTTTATCTACAGCAGTTCACTAGCGAGTGCATGCCGATCTACCCGTTCTACGCCATTATGTTTGTGCAGCGTAGTGGGCTGAGTGTGGCGCAGGTGAGCGCGCTCTTTGCGATCTGGATTCTGGTGGCCCTGGTCAGCGAGATCCCGACCGGGTTGCTGGCCGATCGCTTCTCGCGGCGGTCGGTTCTAGTGGTCTCTAAATTAATGCAGGCCGCCGCCTTCTTGACCTGGTGGCTCTATCCTGGATTCACTGGTTATGCAGTCGGTTTTGTGCTGTGGGGCGTGGGTTATGCCTTTAACTCGGGGGCGTTTCAGGCTTACGTTTACGAGGAGATGGCGGCGCTTGGGGCGATCAAGCAGTTTACCAAGGTCTTTAGCCGCTCGCAGAGTCTCGCTCTCGTAGGCATGGTAGTAGCCTACGCGGGCGCTAGCCTGGTTGGCTCGCGCAATTACGCGGTCTTGCTGATCTCGAGCCTGGTCATTAGTCTGTTGTCGGCGGCCGTGGCAGCGGCTTTTCCGGCCGAGACCAGGCGTCATACGCCCAGCGAGGCCAAGAAGCTGGCCGGCCTGCGCAGTACTCTGGCCGAGGTGGCGAGCTCACCACTGCTGCAGCGGCTGGTTATTAGTGTGGCCATCGTGGTGGCTATTGGCTCGGCGCTCGAGGAGTACGTGCCGCTGTATTACCAGACCATGGGCGCGGTCGATCGGTTTATTCCTGGGCTACTCATCATTGGTCTGGCGCTCTCGGCCTACCTGTCGTGGCGGGTCGATAAGCTGGAGCGGCTGGGTGCTCAGTGGCGGGCATTATTGGTAGTGGTAGCAGGTGCGGCCGTGCTGGTTACTAGCTATGCGGGCGGGGCACTGGCGATTATTGGTCTGTTTACCTTTATGCGCTTAATTAATGTTACGAAATTGCTTTACGAAGCGTCATTGCAGCATAGTGTGGCCGGTCCGAGCCGGGCTACGATTAGCTCACTGCCTACATTTATCGCTGAATGCTTGTCGTTGGCACTAGTGGCAGTGTATGGTTGGGCCTCGCGGTTTGGCGGTAATGTCGGCTCCATGCGAGTAATCGGCGGCATTGTGATCGGGCTGGGTGGAGTGATGGCGCTGGTGTGGTTACGGCGGAGCTTGCCTCAGCCGGGGCCAGCGGCGGCTCCTGTTGTGAGCGCCACCGATGAAATGCATGATAAGTTTTAGGGTAGAATAGAGGTGTGTTGAAGCTAGCTTGGTCAGAGAATTATCGTCGATTAACAGGTGTGGCGCTGTATGCGCTGCTGGCCTTGGTGCTGTTTGTGGTAGGGCAGGGGGCAGCGGTTCAGGTTGTGTTGCTGGTGGGCTCACTGGTGGCGGTCAGTCCGCTCATCGTTGACATGATTAAAGAGGTTCGCGGCGGCAATTATGGCATTGATCTGCTAGCCGTAACGGCGATTCTGGCCTCGCTGGCGCTGCACGAATTTTTGGTAGCTACGGTGATTTTGCTAATGCTGACCGGCGGTGAGGCGCTCGAGGCTTATGCGCAGGAGCACGCCAAAAAGGAATTGAGTGATCTGCTCGATCGGGCGCCCAAGACGGCTCATCGCTACGACGGCGATGAGCTGCATGACGTGCCGGTGAACCAGGTGCGGGTGGGTGATCGGCTACTGATTAAGCCGGGCGAGACGGTGCCGGTGGACGCGGTGGTGATCGACGGCGCCTCGAGCTTTGACGAGGCGGCCATTACTGGCGAGAGCCTGCCGGTGGACAAGGCGGTGGGGCAGGACGTGGTGAGCGGGTCGGTGAATACCACTCGGCCGGTGACCGTGACGGCCAGCCACACGAGCGCCGAGAGCCAGTACCAGCAGATCGTACAGCTGGTGCGCCAGGCGGCCTCGAGCCGCAGCCCGCTGGTGCGCCTGGCCGATCGCTACAGCGTGCCGTTTACGATCATTAGCCTAGGGCTGGCGGGCGTGGCTTGGGCCTTAAGCGGCCAGGCCTTGCGGGCGCTAGAGGTGCTGGTTGTGGCGACGCCCTGCCCACTGCTGCTGGCGACGCCGGTGGCGATCGTCTCGGGCATGAGTCGGGCGGCGCGCCATGGCATTATCGTTAAGAGCGGTGCGGCGCTGGAGCAGTTGGCGCGGCTGCGGGCGGTGGCGTTTGACAAGACGGGCACATTGACCAAGGGCGAGCCCAAAGTTGATCGAGTTAAGCCGGTGGCTGGCGGTGATGAAGCGGAGCTGCTAGCTACTCTGGCGGCGCTCGAGCAATCATCCAATCACATCTTGGCCCAAGCGGTGGTAGCGGCGGCTCAGGCGCGCGGCCTCAAGCTGCCAGCCAAGGTGGAGCAACTCAGGGAGGAGCCGGGCAGTGGCTTGGTGGCTACGGTGGATGGCCGCGTGGTGGTGGCCGGCCGGCCGCAGTGGCTGCAGAGCCATGGGGTAGAGTTGCCGGCCGGCCTGCCCACCGACCAGACGGTGGCGCACGTAGCCATCGCTGGCCGTTACGCCGGCTCGGTTAGCTTTGCCGACCAGGTGCGGCCGGAGACCAAGGCTACGCTGCGCGAGCTGGCCGACCTGGGCATTCGCAAAACGCTCATGCTCACCGGCGACCAGGCCGGCGTCGCCCGGCGCATCGCTCACCAGGTCGGCCTCACCGACGTGCAGGCCGAGCTGCGGCCGGCGGCCAAACTGGCTGCCATTAAGGCGCTAGAGGCACACCACCAGCCGGCCGCCATGGTCGGCGACGGCGTCAACGACGCGCCCACCCTAGCCGCCGCCGACGTCGGCATCGCCCTGGGTGCCCGCGGCTCCACCGCCGCCAGCGAGTCGGCCGACGTCGTCATCATGCTCGACGACCTGGCGCGCGTGCCGCTGGCCATCCACATCGCCCGCCGCGCTATCCTCATCGCCAACCAGAGTATCCTGGTCGGCATCGGCCTCAGCATTGTGCTTATGCTTATCGCCATGACCGGCGTTATCCCGCCGGTGTACGGCGCCCTGCTGCAAGAGGCGGTGGACGTGGCCGTCATCTTGAATGCGTTGCGGGCGCGGTCGGGGCGATTAGTGGGGCGAAAACAGGTCAGCTAGGCGTCGCGCTTCGTTAAAAACCCAGCAAGCTCTAACGTGCTCAATTATCTGTCTCCTTTGCCAATAAAATCATCATCCACAAACGCCTCAAGCCCATGATGGGTCTAGGCATATTGGCTGTGCGCTTGAGTTTAGCAAGCATAAGTACAAATTAATGGTTAGCGCACCGGCAGCAGATCGCCGCCGGTGCGCGACACCTCGGGTTTAGCCCAGAAGACGTTCCATCTGCGCCCGTGCCGAGTCGGACAACTTCAACTCCTCGACGACGATGTCCTCGTGGGTGGCAATCATCTCTCTGTCCGCTAGGAACTTCCCGGCGGGCCCGTGCTGATTGTGAGGGTACTCACAGGCCACGACGATGTAGTCGACACCGAAGGTCCCTACCCCTATGCGCGCCGTCATGGTGTAGACGGCGGGGCCGATGTCGACCGAGACGTAGTATCGATTGTCGTCTGTCTGGTTGTTGGGGCGCCAGGTGTAGTCGCAGAGAGCAACCAGGCTCCCAACGCAGGGCGGCGGCAGTTGCTTCAGCCAGTCGTGCGCCAAGGGACGCGGGACGCGGGCAACGTAACCCCTGTACCTTTCCATTGAATCTCCAAGAAACGAACGGCTTGGTGCCAGAGAGGACGATGACAGATTCTAATAAGTCTGTCAAGAATCAAGCTACGACGACGCCATCACCTTGCGGCGATGTGCCGCCACTCGCTCCCGAGTTGCACAGCGGGGCGAACAATAGTTGCGGCCACCGCCCTTGCCGAGATCAATGAACGGCCGCTCACATGTGGTAGCGGCGCATATGCCGCCAGGGCTACGCTGCTTGTCTGCCAGAAGTAGGGCCAGTGCTAAAGCCGAGGATGCTGCAAACCACTCCGCCCAGGGGGCATGATCATTGCTATCCACATGCAGGTGCCAGGCAGAAGTATTGTGTGCGCTAAGTCGTGGTATCGCGGCGTACTCACTAAGAATCGCATTTAGTAGAGCTGCGATAACGCCGACATCTTGCGCAGTGAATACCGCATATAGCTTGTCTGATGCAGCTTTTAGGTCAACTAAATCGGCAGCGGCGACCTTGCTTTGCTCGCCGTAGCCCTCCAGGACTTTATTCAACTGGTCGCTCAGCGCTTGGGGATCAAGTTGCGCTTTATTTTGCAAAACAAACAAAACATCAGCCGCACGCTTTGCAGCATGCGTTGCAGAACCGAGCGGCAACATTGATGTATTTGTCTTTTCCACATGCGTAATATATCATACGTAACGTGAATAATAAAGAAATACGTTACAACCTAACACGCTACCTGTTTGGTGCGCTGCCAGCTCGGCTTGGTGACGAAATGTCTGGCCAGGCAATTTTACTTATGGGACTTGCTGCGACACAGACCGTATTCCTCGGTTCTACATTACTTGCTGGGCTAACATTTTCAGCTGCTCTTGGCGGTCCATTGCTTGGAGCTATTTTAGACCGCGCCCAACAGCCGGGCAGGGTTTTAGCCGGAGCATTGGGTCTCTATGCTGGGCTCATCGCGCTCATCGCACTTTCGCTAGGGCATGTGCCGGTATGGGCTTCCATAGTGATAGCGTTAGCAGCCGGGTTCTTTATGCCTGCCATCTCCGGCGGCTGGTCATCGCGCCTAAAGTCGTTCGTTGCCGATGAACAGATGACCCGGGCGAGCGCGATTGATGCTACAACCTTTAACATCGCTGGTCTCGTCGGGCCGGCGCTTGCCGGGTTGGTTGCAGCGATGCTTGGCGCTCACTGGGCGATTGCCGTTTTGGTGACACTGCTGGTCGCGGCGCTGCCTATGGCATGGCTGCTGCCCAAGCGTCCCAAATCGACCAAACAGTCTCACAATACTTCATTGTGGCGAGACATGAGCGATGGATTCAAAGTAATTATCACAAATAAGGCTCTGTTTAGGATTACGCTAACGTCCCTCATCTCGTATATGGGAATCGGCATGCTGTGGGTGATCTGTCCCTTAGTTGGCAAAGAGGTGTTTGGCAATGCCGGATATGGTGGCGTTTTGATGTCCGTACTATCCATCGGCGCGCTCGTTGCGACTGTTGCTTATGCTAAGTGGCCTATGCGTTACAGCCCAGATGCTGTCGCTTTTGGAGCCACCCTAGCATTAGGTATTGCGATGCTCGTGCTAGCATTTGCTGGCAACATCATCATTACCCTGATTGCTATGTTGATAGCCGGGCTAGCCGACGGCCCTCAGCTTGCAGCTATCTTTGCGGTGCGGCATCGTGAAGCGCCTGAGCGCTCACGGAGCCAAGTATTTACAACGGGCGCAAGTTTGAAGATTACGATGGCTGCTCTGGGTGCGGTCTTGGCCGGGCAACTGGCTGGCATTTCGCTCTTGGTTATGGTCCTTATTGCGGCTTTCGTCCAGATTATGGCGGCAATCTCATTCGTCCTTTCCTCGCGAAGTTCAGCTCGCTAGGATTAGTTAGCGATGTTTCGGGCTAAGCCTCGCACCATGAAGTTCAGACATGTCTTTACACTTGTTGCCAAATTAGCCATTCTCCCCCAAACATGCGATAATACAGCGCTATGAGCGAGCGTAATTTATGACGAAATTGTTGGCTGGCAAGGATGTGGCCGGATTCATTCAGGAGCGCCACGCCCAGACGGTGCGAGGCCTTCTGGTTGCGCCCAAATTGGCGATTGTGCGCCAGGGCGCCACGCCGGCTACCGATGCCTATCTGCGCGTTAAGAAGCAGTACGGCGCCGATATCGGTGTGATGGTTGATACTTACACCGAGGCGCCGGCCGATCTGATGGCCCGCATTGCCGCGCTCAACGCCGACCCCAGCGTCACCGGTATTATCGTGCAGCTGCCGTTTGCCGATCAGCCGGACCTGGCTGAGCAAGCGCTGGCGGCGGTGGCGCCGGCCAAAGATGTGGACGGCCTGAGCCCCCACTCACCATTTGAGGCCGCCACTCCCAAGGCTATTCTGTGGCTGCTGGCGGCCTACAACGTTGACCTGAGTGGCCGCCGCATCGCCGTGGTGGGGCAGGGCCGGCTGGTCGGCGCGCCACTGGCCGACCGCCTCGACGCCAGTGGCCATGACGTGGCGCGCCTCGACGAGCACACACCCAACCTGGCCGCCGCCCTGCACGACGCCGGCGCTATTATCACCGCCACCGGCCAGCCCGGCCTCATCACCTCGGCCATGGTAGCCGACGGCGCCATCGTGGTCGACGCCGCCTCGCCCCGCAGCGACCTGGCCCGCGACCTCTTCGACCGCGCCGACCTCATCATCACGCCCAATCCCGGCGGCGTCGGCCCCATGACCGTGGCGTCATTATTCGACAATTTACTGATTGCGGCGCAGACTCGTCATCCCTAAGCTATCTGTCTCTAGCTAAGGCAGCGCTCATATTGTAGTATCGTTTCGGGCCAGGACCGCTAGGTTTTGGCCGCCATCTCCTAACTTACTCAGAGATGAGGTTAGTGTGTCGCGCCCTCGTTGGCCCTGAACCGCCACCCCCGCCCGAAACAGCTCAAGACTTGGAGGTAGAACTAGAGCCGGACCCCGATACGCTCTCGGCTCTCGACGGTCTGCCGCCGGGCGATCACGTCGCCTGGCTCGATGCCCATGATCCCAACGCTAGATAGGATCGAGATGTCGCATACCAAGGCACGCGGAACGGCCAACAATCCCCGACCGGGAAGTGAGAGGGGTGTGGGCTCCAGCCAGACCTCCACCTCCACTACCTCCTCCTCGGTCACCAAATAACAAGCATTCGCCTAGCGATTCTTCTCGCTGGTTGCCCGTCGGGCCTGGTGGCTCGGCCGGTCTAAACCTTCTTGGCTAGTAGCGCCTTTACCCGCTCCGTCACCTCTTTGGGCGTCATCTCGGCCTTCACAATGTAGTCGTCGGCGGCCATTTTGTAGACGCGCGTGGCCGTCTCGGTGTCGCCCATGTTGGTTAGCACGACCACTTTAGCGTCGCGCCCATTGGCCTGAGAACGCAGCTTTTGCAGCATCTCCAAGCCATTCATATTGGGCATCATCAAATCGAGCAAAATAATATCAGGTGCAAACGACTCAATTAATTCCAGTCCACCGGCGCCATCGCCGGCCGTGGCCACCTCGTAGCCCTCATTCTCAAACTTCACCCGATACATCTGCACGATCGCCATGTCGTCCTCGATGATCGCCACTTTGACTTTTTGGTCACTCATATCTGTAGTTTATAACGCGATTTAACCATAAGCAATTATTTCTCAGCTAATTTGTAGCTGCTGCTACTCGATAGGCAGACGATAGATGCGGTTAAGAATCTGGAGAGCAGTAAGCTTCTCTGCTGCCTCCAGCGGCTTGCCCACCGTAATGGCATAAGAAGGCCATAGCCATCGGCCGCGGCACCACTCGATGTGCACTGGAATTATCTTTACTTGAGGAGTCTTGGCTAGAACTTCAATGCCGCTTCGGGGCCGAATCTTATGCGGTGTGCGCTTGCCCTCAGGAAAGATCATGATAGATTGGTGGTGTTTCAGAAACAGCTGGGCTGCAGTGAGGCCATAAATGTAAGAGGCATTGGCGCTAGCCGGGAAAGCTCCAAACGCAAAGAGGAAGTGACGTAGGAACTTGTCGAAGAGGGCGTTATGGGCAAAAAAGCGGAGAGGTGCTAGGCCGGCAAGGATGCCTGGTGGAAGTGCGACGCAAATTATAAACGGGTCAAACATGCTCTGGTGATTTGCTGCAACTATATAGCAATGATCAGGACTAATATCACCAGGCTGGAGGTTGACTCTAGTCCGATGCGGTAGCAAGTGGGTAATGAGGCGAATTGGCCAGTAAAGGACGCGCTGACTGAGTAAGATCACGCGAAGACGGCCAGGCGATAAAAGCGAGTCAAGGGACGCAAAAGATTTTACTTGAGTAGCCGACATCGGTAAAATTGATGATATGTAATTGCGTAATTATATAATAATATTAAAGGCAATGCAAGATGCAAAATGAGGAGTAATAGATAGTGACAAACAGGCAGGAGGGGGCGGCTGAGTCGGGGAAAGGGGGACTTGGCTCGAGGCATTTGCATTTTGAGGAGCATGGACTGGTCTTTCGCGAGTTAACAGCAGAGGCCGATTTTAGGGCCGCTTATCGGCTGCGTTATAAAATCTGTGTAGAGCAGCTGCATTGGGTGCAGGGGGTTCCCGAAGAGCAGCTTGAGTACGATGATTATGATAAGTACTCGTACCACTTTGGCTGTTTTAGGGAGAGTAAGCTTATAGGGTATATGCGTATGACGCCAGAAGATAATTCCGTGGGCACCATGAGCCGCGACCACTTTGGCCATCTCTGGCAAATTGACCCTCAGTACCCTACCCACGAAACGGCTGACCTATCCCGACTCTTGGTGGATCGGCCCTATCTGCATAAACCCTTGCTGCTGCGGCGAATTCTGATTGGTTTATACCGACTGGCCTACGGAAGGGCAGAATTGAGTCGGCCGCGCATTCGGTATTGGTATTTTATTACCACGGGACGCTTGCTTAAGGCTTTAAGATGGCAGTTAGGCTTACCCGTCAAAGTGTTTGGCCACGATCAGACCTCAGATGGCAAAACCACCTATGCAGTCGGCCTCGATTTACAGCGGGGTCGCCGGAGACTCGCTATCCTCGCACCTTGGCGTCTTATCTACTTTGCCAGGGCTAAGCGGCTTCAACGCGATAATGAGCGTCCATAGTATCAACTTAAGCAAAAGAGCTATAGAATAAAGATTAATGGATTATCGGGCATTACTTCTATTTTTAGTAACGGCTGCGAATCTTTTCCTGGGTCTTGCCGTTTACTTTCGCAATCCTCGCAATCGCCAGTATATCTATTATTTTGCTTTTGCCTCATCGATAGCGCTCTGGACCTTAACCAACGGGCTCTATCAGATTTTCCCGCCGCGCCTCCTTTTATCGATGGCGCTTTTGAGCTATGCCAGTGCCATCCTTATGGCCACCTTTTTCCTGCTGTTTAACCGTGAGTTTACCAAAATTAAGCTAGGTCCTGACTGGCTGATCCTGCTTGTGGGCGGCCTAATGGCCTTAGTCGCGCTCAAACCTGGCGTACTAGCCTCCTCGATCGCTGCTGATCGCTCCATTGTTACTACTCCGGGAATCGCTGTTATGGCCATCTTGCTGGTTGGGTTTCTGTCGTGGGGCTTATTACTGTTGGTTGCATCGTTGCGCCGAGCTCGAGGCTTAGTCCGCACTCAGCTGCAGTTTATGTTGGCTGGTATGACAACTGCCGCCTTAATGGGGGTGCTATTTAACTTAGCACTACCGGTAATGGGCCATATTTATACCTATGTTTATCTCGGCCCCGACTTCACGACTTTTTACGTCGCTGCCATTGCCTACAGCGTTATTCGGCAGCGTCTCTTTAACTTACGGGTAGCTATTGCTCGGACGATAGCGTATCTTTTGGTCTTAACGGCTATGGCTGGCATGTACATTGCGGCTATTTTAAGTATAACTTCATACTTCTTGCCGTCGGGTCGGATCTCTGGCAGCCAAAATCTGATCTCGACCGTCGTAGCGATTGTACTGGTTTTCACCTTCCAACCCCTCCGCCGCTTCTTTGAGCGCGTTACCGACAGTGTGTTTTATCGTGATCGGTACGATTCGCAGGTGGTGTTGAATGAGTTCAGCAAGGTGCTGGTGTCGGAGCTGGATCTGGATCGGATTCTGCGCCGCAGCCTCAGTCAGCTGTGCCGCGACGTGCACATTCAGTTTGGGCAGCTGGTGATCTTTAATCAGGACCGAGTGTACCGGGTGGAGCACTTTGGGCCGCTGCCCAAGCGGCTGATGGTGGCGCCGGAGCTGCGGCGGCTGGATGAGTCGCTGCTGGTGGCCGATGAGCTTGAGGCCGGCGAGCGCAAGACCATCATGGACGAGCACGCCGTGCGTGTATCGGTGCGGCTGGCCACCCGCGATGAGTTCGTGGGCTACCTGCTGCTGGGCGATAAGCTGTCGGGCGATATTTACTCCAACCAAGACATTGAGCTGCTGGAGATTATCGGTAAGGAGCTGGCCGTGGCGATTCTGAATGCCAAGGCCTATGCCGAGATCGAGGCTTTTAACCGCACACTGCAGGAGCGGGTCGATCACGCCACCAATCGACTGCGCGTGGCTAACCGCCACCTCAAAGAGCTTGATAAAGCCAAAGATGAGTTTATTAGCATGGCCTCGCACCAGCTGCGCACGCCGCTCACTACCATTAAGGGCTATCTGAGCATGATGCTGGAGGGCGATGCCGGGCGTCTCACCGCCGCCCAGAAGCAGTTTGCCGGCTACGCTTTTAGCTCGTCGGAGCGCATGGTTAACCTCATCTCCGACCTGCTTAATGTAAGCCGCCTAAGTGCCGGCCGTTTTCTGATTCAAACCAAGCCCACCGATATGGTGGCGATGGTGGCCGACGAGGTGCGTCAGCTGCAGAGCCATGCCGCGGCTAAGCACATTAGCCTCATCTTTGAGCAGCCACCAGCTGACTTTCCGCTGGTGGAGATCGATGAGAACAAGACGCGCCAAGTCATCATGAACTTTATCGACAACGCCATTTACTACACCCAGACCGGCAGCGTGCGGGTGCGGCTTACCTTGGCCGGGCCGATCGTGCGGCTCGAGGTCATCGACACTGGCATTGGCGTGCCAGCAGCCGAGAAGCGCCACCTGTTCACCAAATTTTACCGGGCCGAGAATGCCCAGGTGGTGCGGCCAGACGGTACCGGTCTAGGTCTGTATTTGGCCAAACGAGTGGTGGAAGATCAAGATGGTACAATACTATTTAGTAGCACCGAAGGCAAGGGTTCGGTGTTTGGATTTGAGCTACCGATTAAGCCCCGCCACAAGTCGGCGCCCAAATCGGCCAACGATAAGCAGAAGGAAAACCAGCATGGCTAACACTGATACCGCCCATCAACCGGCCCAGCTGGGGGCCGGCAAGATCATCTTAATCGCCGAGGACGATCCGTTTATTTCGCGCATGTACGAGATCAAACTGCAGGGCGCTGGCTTTACGGTTATCGTTAAGAATAATGGTCGCGACGCCTTTGAGGCTATTAAGTCTGAGCATCCGAGCCTGGCCGTCCTCGACATTAATATGCCCGAGCTGAGCGGTCTTGAGGTATTATCGGCACTACAGAGCGACGGCTTTGATCTGACGACCATGCCGGTAATCGTGCTAACCAATTCGTCGGAGCTGTCGGATCGCAAAAAGGCGCTCAGCTACGGCGCCGAGTACCTGGTAAAGGCCGAGCTCACGCCGCGCGAGGTGCTTAATATGATCGACGCCAAGCTCGGCCTCGACCCTGGCGACAGCGAGGCTAAGCCGGCCGATGCTTAGCGCACTGCTCTTGGCGGTGGTGGTCTTCGCGGCCAGTTTTGTAGCCTTAATGGCCGTCGAAAAGCTGATTCACCGCTGGACCTACAACCCCGACCGGAGTTATCGCTGGGGCGTGTGGCTGTTCTCGAGTTTATTCGCAGTTTATGCGTTTGTGACGGCGTTAGGCCGGTAAGGTTAACTCCGTTTTATAGCTAGCAGCCTGAATCTCAAAACCCCTCGTCTCGGCGCTTCCTGCCTTATAGTTCTCCCGTGAGGACTGTCTGAGCAAAGCGAGTTTCCGCAACGGGAGAACTATAAGGCAGGAAGCGCCTGGAACTAGGCAGAAGTGGTTTGAGGCTCAGATCTAGCAGTATTGACTTAAGCATACATTAAACATACAATGTATGTATTATGAGTAATGTTCTATTAACCATCAAAACCGATCCAGATACTAAAGAGCAGCTCAAGGCCTTTGCGGCAGAGCTGGGCGTATCAAGTACGGCTTTTGTAAATATGGTTGTAAAGCAGGCGCTTCGTGATCGTCGCGTGGTGCTAAGCACCGACCTGGAGCCAACAGCCTACTTAGAAGACATCATGCGCCAGGCCGAGGCAGATTACCTGGTTGACCGCGACATCACCCACACCAAGGGGAACCGAGACACTCTATCGCATTTAGATAGTCTTATGAGCAAGTAGCTTGAAGGTCGATTTTACTAAGTCGTTCGATAAGCAATTTACAAAGCTGACGCATAAGCGCCAAGAACAGGCCAAAGCGGCCGTCGCATTGTTTTTGCACGATGCCCTGCACCCGGTATTGCGCAATCACGCCCTAAGAGGCGAGTGGAAAGGCTACCACAGTATTAGTGCTGGTGGTGATCTACGCTTGCATTTTAAGATGGTCGACGAGAATACGGCGTTATTTGTGGCAGCAGGAAGCCATAGTCAACTTTATAAATAGCAGGTCTACCTTATACTTATTTAGAGCTTACGGCAGACTAAGCGTGTCGCGAAGGCGCCGCAAGGTGTAGGGCTGGCCGGGCAGCTGATATTGGCCTGGTGCGGTAGTAACGGCCGTAGCGTAGCCGGCCTCTTGCACGATCTGGATGGTGGTGGCGTTGTAGTTGCCGTAGGGGTAGGCAAAGTCGCGGATGGGGTGGCCGAGCTCTTGCTCGAGCTGAGTCTTGGAGTCGATAATCTCGTGGCGCTGGTCGTCGGCGCTGAGGCTCGCCAGATTGGGGTGGTCCAGGGTGTGGCCGCCAATGGTAATGAGCCCCGAGCGATCGAGCGTACGTACCTGATCCCAGCTCAGGTAGGCGTCGCCACAGCCACCCGGCGGTTGGACGGGATCGTTGTAGCGGCGGCCCGCGCCGATACACCAATTGCTCTTAGCGCCTCCATTAATGATGTAGTAAGTGGCCCTCATATGGTGCTGCTGCAACAAGGTAAAGGCTTGCATCTGGTTGGCAAAGCCATCGTCGAAGGTTAGGACGACGGGCTTGGCCGGCAGCAAATTGTTGCCAGCCAGCGCCGCTGCCACCTGGTCGAGGCCAATGGTGGTGTAGCCGTGCTGCTCCAGGTACTCCAGCTGCTGCTCGAAGTTGGGCGGGGTATAGTGATAGAGCACGATGGGGATGAAGAGCTCGCCGGCTACCGCGGATGCAGACGAGTTCGGGATGGGCCCCTTAACGGCTTCGTTAGCGGCATCGGTGAGCCGGTTGTTCCACTGCGTGAGCGAAGCTCGTAGCGAAGCAATGGATTGCTGAGCAGCGGTAAATCGACCTTGCGCAAGGTCTAATTGAATGCTGGCCAGGGTGCTACTAAGAGTTTTGGGACTTACGAGTTCCAGATGAGCCTTGGTCTGGCGGGCCTCGAAGTCTTTGACCGCTCGAGTAGCGGCGCCGAGCGAGACCCGCAGCGCATGCGGCGCCTGTGATGGGCCGGCGACTGCATCGGGGGCGGGCAGCGTTAGCGCCACCATGGCGCCACTACCCAGCAGGGCCAACCCGACTAAGCTAAAACATATCATTTTTTTGGCCCGCCCTAAGCTAAGGCCGCGCAACGAAAAGCCCATTGAATTCCATTATAGGGCGTGCGAGCTAGGCGTGGCAACGCTTGGTGCGGTACTAATGGCCTGCAGGTGCCGCCGCCACTCCAGGTAAACCAGCCAGGCCACGATGGCGTCAAAGCCGGTTAGCAGGGCTAGCCCCAGCGAGTGGTCGTAGCCGACCCGGTAGGCCTGATAGGCAATAAAGAGCAGCAGAAAGCCAATCGCCCAAGGATACAGATGATAATGCTGGCGCAATAGCGCAATGGCCAGGCCGAGCTTTATGGCGCCGTGGCCCAGTAGGTACAGGGCCGCTAGCAGCGCAAAACCCGGCGTCAAATGATTGTCGAGCGCCGTAATAGCCTGAGCGATAAAAGCGTGGTGGTCGTCGGCCAGCTCGTAAATGGCCAGCCCAGCCCAGCCGTGCAGCTTGCTAATGGGCACGATGAGCAGAAACAGGCCACCCATCATCTCGATGAGGCCGTCGAAGCCCTTGATGGCTACCGCGATGCGGAAGAGCCAGTCGAGCACGGGTTGTGGTATCAGGCGTTTCACAGCTAATAGCTTAGCGGTTGTTGCCGGATTACTCAAGGCGGAGTAGACTAGAGGGCGTCCTTTGCGACTGCGCAGAGGGCTTTCGTTCCCTTACGTTCGCCAAAGTTGGGATGAATTGTGGGTTTAGGTGAGTTCATCACGGGAGCCAGAAAGGTCGTTCAGGCAGTGAACGGCGGGACTGGCGGCGGTGATGCTAAGGACGAATGTGTCGTCTGCGGCAAGCAGATTCGCAAGCACCGTAAGATGACCGGCGAAGGCCGCGTCTGCTCTGTGGCCTGCGCGCACTTTTGGGTTGAGAACATGAGCTAACCTTTGCCGGGCGCTTCGCCGCGCAGCCTCATAGCCGCTCGCTCCACCGGCTTCGCCCTAGTATCAGATTCTGATTCGATATTGAGGCGAGGTCGATCGAGTTCTAAGCTATCGACTGCGGTGGTGCCGCTTGAGCCGGGCGACGCCCAGACGGACTTCCTGGCGGTCGATGAGCTCCTCGGCGCGCTGCAGGGCGTGCTTGTCTTTGGCCTTGGCCTTGAGGTCGCGCGCCTTGGTGAGTGCGGCTTGGATCTCTGACTCGAT
This sequence comes from Candidatus Saccharimonadia bacterium, assembly GCA_035479295.1. Classification (GTDB taxonomy): domain Bacteria; phylum Patescibacteriota; class Saccharimonadia; order UBA4664; family UBA4664; genus JARIHM01. Next base: position 124,616 of record DATIIV010000012.1, read on the forward strand.
CAGCTCATCGGCGTGCTCGGCTTCGTCGGCCAGCAGGCGCACACGGTCGGGGTTGACCTCCAACAGGCCGCCAAAAATGGCAAACAGCTCGGCCTGGCCGTGCCGCGGGCGAATAATAACGGGGCCCGCCAGCACTATGCTGGTGAGCGGTTCGTGGTGGGGCAGCACGCCGATCTGGCCGGCGGCCGTGCGCAGACTCACCTCGGCAATCTCGCCGTGGTACTTGGCGCCGGTGAGCGTGAGTAGCTCGAACTGCACGCTAGGCCGCCTGCTTGGCCGGAGCCTTCACATCTTTGATGGCCGCCTTCATATAGAAGGCCGATTCCGGCTTGTCGTCGTGCTTGCCGTCGAGGATCTCACGGAAGCCGGCGATGGTGTCTTCCAGCTTAACGTACACGCCGGGGTGGCCGGTAAAGGTCTCGGCTACGGCAAACGGTTGAGTCAGGAAGCGCTGAATGCGGCGAGCGCGAGCTACGGTCTGCTTGTCTTCCTCGCTGAGCTCTTCCATGCCGAGAATGGCGATGATGTCCTGCAGATCTTTGTAGCGCTGCAGAATGCGCTGCACTTCGCGGGCTACGGCGTAGTGCTCCTCGCCCACGATGGCCGGGTCGAGGATGGTTGAGCTACTGTCGAGCGGGTCGACGGCGGGGTAGAGACCGAGCTCAGTGAGGGCCCGGTTGAGCACGATGGTGGAGTCGAGGTGGGCAAAGGTGGTGGCCGGGGCCGGGTCGGTTAGGTCGTCGGCCGGCACGTACACGGCCTGCACACTGGTGATGGAGCCGGTCTTGGTGGAGGTGATGCGCTCCTGCAGGGCGCCCATTTCTTGCTGCAAGTTGGGCTGATAACCCACGGCGCTGGGCAGGCGGCCGAGCAGGGCCGAGACTTCGGCGCCGGCCTGGGTAAAGCGGAAGATGTTGTCGATGAATAGCAACACATCCTTGCCCTGGTCGCGGAAGCCTTCGGCCAAGGTGAGGCCAGTGAGGCCGACGCGCAAGCGGGCGCCCGGCGGCTCGTTCATCTGGCCAAAGACCAGGCTGGTCTTCTCGAGCGTCCCGGATTCGCGCATCTCGTCGTACAGGTCGTTGCCCTCACGGGTGCGCTCGCCGACGCCGGCGAAGACCGAGTTGCCGCTGTGGAACTTGGCGATGTTGTGAATGAATTCTTGGATCAGCACGGTCTTGCCCACGCCGGCGCCGCCGAACAGGCCGACCTTGCCGCCCTTGGTGATGGGACAGATCAGGTCGATGACCTTGATACCGGTTTCGAGAATTTCGACCTTGCCGCTCTGCTCGGCCAGCGTCGGCGGCTCGCGGTGAATCGAGGCCAAGGTAGCGCCCTGGGGAGCCGGCTGCCCGTCGATCGGCTCGCCCACCACGTTAAACATGCGGCCTTGGGTGGCGTCGCCGACCGGCACGCTAATGGGCGCGCCGGTAGCCGTGACCTCATCGCCGCGGCGCAGGCCGTCGGTGGTGGCCAGCGCGATAGCGCGCACGGTGGTTTCGCTAAGGTGCTGGGCCACCTCCAGGTAGAGTGTGCTGCCGTCGGCCCGCTTAATGGTGAGGGCGTCGTAAATAGCCGGCAGCGCGCCCTGCTCAAACTCGGCGTCGACGACCACGCCGACGACCTGGATAATCTTGCCTAATGTGGTGGGGGTGCTCATCGTTATACTCCTGCTTGACTAATGGCTTCGGCGCCGCCGGAAATCTCGGCCAGTTCCTGGGTGATAGCGGCTTGGCGGGCATCGTTGTAGGTTAAGGTTAAATCTTCGATTAAATCTTTGGCGTTGTCGGTGGCGTTCATCATGGCCATCATGCGGGCGGCTTGCTCGCTGGCCCGGGCCTCCAGGATGGCCTGAAGCACCTCGGCTTCGAGGACGCGTCTAGTGGCGTAGTCGAGCAGTTCCTCGGGGTTGGGTTCGAATTCGCGCTCGGTCGCCTCGCCCTCACTGCCTGTCACCGGCAGCAATTGGCGCACATTAGCCTCTTGCTTAATGGTGGAGACGAAGCGGGTCGAAATGATATGAACTGCATCGACCTGGCCGGTCTCATACAGCTGGGTGGCCTCGCGTAGCACTGGCTGGGCCAGGGCAATGTCGGCGTCGCCGTCGTCGATGAGGTAGGCCGCCAGCTCGTCGATGTCGCTGGCCCGGGCCACTTGCAGCATGGCATGGCGGCCGATGCAGATAGCTTGCTGCGGCACGTTGAGGGCGTGCAGATGGCGGCCGAGAGCCTTAAAAATGTTACTGTTGTAGGCGCCGGCCATGCCGCGGTCGCCGGCAATCACGATGGTGAGGGCTTGCCGCACCGGCCGCACCTGGTAGAGCGGGTGGCGCTGGGCGTTGCTGCTGCCGGACAGGCCGGCCAGCACCTCACGGGCAGCGGCGATGTAGGCCTGGGGTCCAGTGGCGGCCTCTTGTGCGCGGCGCAGTTTGCTGGCCGCCACTAGCTGCATCGCCTTGGTGATCTGGCGCGTGCTGGTAACGGAGCGGATGCGGCGTTTAATGCCCTGCAGAGCGGCCATGGTTAGCTCGTGGCCTCCGCTTTGCCGTAGGTTTTGGCCACGTCGTGGGCGATCTTCACCACTGCGGCTACGTCGTCATCACCGGGCTTGGTGCCGGTATTGAGGCTGTCAATCAGCCTGGGGTGAGCCTTGGCCACCTTGGTGAGCAGAGCATGAATAGCCTCTTCCACGTTGTGGTTGGTGAGAGAGTCGAAGGCACCCTTGGTGGCGGCGGTGAGCATAATGACTTGCTCGGCCACACTGTAGGGCTGGAATTGCTTCTGCTTGAGTACCTCGGTGAGCAAGCGGCCGCGGGTAATGCGGGCCTTGGTGTCGTCATCCAGATCGCTAGCAAACTGGGCAAAGGCGGCCAGTTCGCGGAACTGAGCTAGGTCGAGTCGCAGGCTGCCAGCCACGCTCTTGGTGGCCTTGGTTTGGGCCGAACCACCCACGCGGCTGACGCTCAAGCCCACCGAGATGGCCGGCCGCACGCCCTGGTAGAATAGGTTAGTTTCGAGGAAGATCTGGCCGTCGGTAATGGAGATGACGTTGGTGGGGATGTAGGCGCCGATGTCGCCGGCCTGGGTTTCGATGATGGGCAGGGCGGTGAGGCTGCCGGCGCCCAGTTCATCACTGAGCTTGGCGGCCCGCTCGAGCAGGCGCGAGTGCAGGTAGAAGACATCGCCGGGGTAGGCCTCGCGGCCCGGCGGGCGCCGTAGCAGCAGCGACATCTGGCGATAGGCCACGGCGTGCTTGCTCAGGTCGTCGTAAATGATGAGCGCGTGCTCGCCTTTGTCGCGGAAGTACTCGCCCATGGCGGTGCCGGCGTAGGGGGCCAGGTAGAGCAGAGCGGCTGGGTCGGCTGGGCTGGTGGCCACCACGATGGTCTGCTCCATGACGCCCTCGGCCTTGAGCCGCTCCACCAGCGCGGCTACTTTGGAGCTCTTCTGGCCGATGGCCACATACACGTTGATGACGCCGGTGTTCTGGCGCTTCTGGTTGATCATGGTGTCGACGGTGATGGCGGTCTTGCCGGTCTGGCGGTCGCCGATGATGAGCTCGCGCTGGCCGCGGCCGATCGGCACCATGGTATCGATGGCGATGATGCCGGTGGCGAGTGGTTCGTGGACGCTCTTGCGGTCCATTACGCCTGGGGCGGTGCGCTCGATGGGCGCGGTGGCTTTGGCTTTGATGTCGCCCAGGCCATCGAGCGGCCGGCCTAGCGGGTCGACTACGCGGCCAACCAGCTCGGGGCCGACTGGTACCTCGAGGACTTTGCCGGTCAGGCGCACACGGGCGCCGGCGGCCACCTTAACCTCGCTGCCGAGTAGTACGGCGCCGAGCTCGTCTTCGTTGAGGTTGAGCACAAAGGCTTGGGCGCTGGCGCCCCCGCCCAGGGTCTCAATCTCGAGTACCTCAGCGAAGCCGCACTGGCCCAGGCCATAAATCCACGCCACGCCGTCACTGACGCGCGTTACGACGCCGACCTGCTCCAAGCCCTCTTTGGTCTTGAGGCCCGCAATCGCCTGCTGGAGCTCTGCGCTTAACTGCTTAATATTCAAGTCACTCATGCGTCAACTCCTTCAACTAACTTTGCCAGCCGGTGACGTACCGTAGCGTCGAGTTCGGCGGTGGGGATTTCGAGACGGACGCCACCGATGACGGCCGGCTCCACTAAGGCCTCGAGCTCGAGCTCGCGAGCGCCGGTGGCCTGACGCAAAAACGCCTCCACGGAGCCGCGCACCGTGGTCGAGAGCGGCCGGGCCGTGGTAACGCGAGCGTAAACGTAGCCGCGCTCCGCCAGCACTTTGGCGACATCGCGGGCCAGGTAGCTAGCCTGGCGCGGCCGGCCGCAGCTCACCAACCAAGCAGCCGCCGACTGTACGGCGGCCGGCCGCTCGGCGGGCAGGCGGTCGGCCACATACTCGGCGACCTGCGTGCGGGTGATCATACCTGCTGCTTCTCCAGGGCGCGCGCCACGAGTCCGGCATCACGCTGGTCGTCGAGCTTATCGCCCAGTACGGCCTCGGTGGCGCTCACTACTAGCTGGGCGGTCTCGGCCTTAAGCAGCCGGCGAGCCTGGGCTACGTCTTGAGCCAACTGCTCGCGTGCTTCGGTTACGATCCGGTCGGCTTGCTGCTCGGCTTTGCGCTCGGCGGTTTTGATGCGCTGGTCGGCCTCGTCGCGCGATTCGGCTACCACGGCATCAGCGGCGCTGCGAGCCTCGGCAATGATCTTGGCGGCCGCCGCTTCGGCTTGCTGTAGCTGCTGATCGGCGGCCGTCTTGGCCTTAGCCGTTGCCTCCAGCTCGTCGCGCTTGGCGTCGATGGCCTTCATCAGCGGTGGGTACACAAATCGACCCATCACCCACACCACCACCAAAAAGGCGGCGGCATTCAGCGCCAAGGCCTTGCCGTCGATGCCGAGGGCTGTCAGCAGCCCGGCGATCCCGCTATCAGCTAACAGAAACTGCATACGCCTACTTCAGGAACTTAATAATGAGCGCCACCACCAAGCCAATGATGGCCAGCGCGTCCACAAACGACATGGCCAAGATCATCATGGTGCGAATCTTGCCAAGCGCGTCGGGGTTGCGGCCCACCGCCCCCACGGCGGCGGCACCGACCAGACCCAGACCCACGGCTGCCAGGCCGCCGGCGATTGAATAAGTGAGACCAAATGCGAGAGCATCCATAAAATTTAAAAACCTTTAGTTACAACTATCGTAGATAACACAAAAATCACCGATAACGGTGAGGCAGAGCCTGGGTCATTACCCTCAGTACCGTAGCAGAAAAGTGAGCGTACGGCAATAAGAAAACGGGAGCAGCCATCCTAAAATCTTAAAGCTTGCTTAAGAGTTTGGGGTGGGGCCCG
>DATIIV010000013.1:0-46369 GCA_035479295.1 Candidatus Saccharimonadia bacterium
GACTTCATTTGAAGCCGTGACCCAAGAACAAGTTGACTGGGCCGTCCGAAGACTCAATACTAGACCCAGGAAGCGACTTGGCTACCAGTCGCCGTATACGGTGTTTCACTCGGGTGTTGCACTTGGGGTTAGAAGCTAAGGTTGCTTATGATTGGTAGGCCCTGGCCCCGAATGGTACAATAGGAGACGTAACGCGGAGGGCCGCCATGAAGCCAAAGTATCTTCAGGAGCTCATCAAAAACTTGCAGGAGTTCTACAAGTGCCCCTCGTGCGACACCAATTACTTCTTTGATGATATTCGGTTCCTGGGTGAGGTCGATCTGTACTGCTTTGTACAACTGTCGTGCCACAGCTGCTCGTTGCCCGTACTGGCTACCGTTAGCGTTAATGGCAAGGGCCCGGGTAAGCGCAAGAGCGACCTGCGGCAGAGCGAGGAGGCCAAGTTTGCCGCCAAGGGGGCCATCAGCGCCTCGGAGATTGCCGAGTTCCATCGCTGGGTATCAAAGTCGAAGTCGTTGGCTAAGCGTAGCAAATAGTGACCGCAAAGGAGTAAGAGGACGATATGGAAAAGATTACGCTCCAAGCCCAAGATCGCAAGGTTTATGGCAAAAAGGCGGCTCGCTTGCGAGCCAAGGGTCAGGTGCCGGCCGTGGCTTATGGTCATGGCAGCAAGCCCGAGGCACTGTCGGTTGATGCCAAGGAGCTCGAGCGCGTCTATCGCCACGCTGGTAGCAACAAGATGATCGCGCTGCAAGTAGGGGAGCACAAGGCCAAGAATGTACTGTTGTACGATGTACAACGAGAGGTCATAAAGGGCGCGCTAACGCATGCCGATTTTTACGTGGTGCGCATGGACGAGGTGTTGCATACCGAGATTCCGCTGCATTTTGTGGGAGAGTCGACCGCGGTCTATCAGGGCGAGGGTACGCTGGTTAAGAACCTAGAGGCCGTGGAGGTGGAGTGCCTGCCGGGCGACCTGCCCGAGGCCATTGTGGTCGATATTGCGCAGCTCGATGACTTCGAGAAGACCATCACGCTGGCCGACCTGACGATTCCAGCCGGGGTTAAACTGACGGCCGAGGACACCGACACGCTGGTGGCCAAGGTAGAAGCGCCGCGCTCCGATGAAGAGATGGCCGAGCTCGACGAGGCCCTGGGCGACGAGGTGCCCGAGAGCGCCAAGGAAGAGGCGCCGATCGTAGTGAGCGAAGAGAACGAAGGGGATAAGGATCGCCGCGACAAGAAGTAGCACTCTGATTGGCTCAAGGCCGTCCGTTAAGGCCATCAAAGAAGACCGGGACTCTGAGCCCGGTCTTCTTTGATGGGCGCTAGTTTAGCTGAAGCGGCGTTTCGCTCATAAAGCGGGCTTGGCTGGCGATAAGCTGACGGCTCGCCTCGTCGAGTTGCTCCAGTTGAATGAACGAGGTGGGAAATGATTCGGTAACGGCTCGCTCGCGCAGGAGGCCGCAGAGTTGAGCCTGACTAATGAGGTAGGTTAGGAGAGCCTGGCGGCTCTCGTCATACAGAATGACCGACACCAGATCAACCGGCGGCATAATGGTAGGCCGACCGTTCACCCAGGCAGCCAGTAGAATGGGCTGGCCGGCCTCATTGAGGCTAGGGCGGCGTTGCTCGACGCGGTAGGTTGGCTCGTAGCTTAGGCGCAGCTGATCATAGCAATCGTCCCAACTGCGGTGGGCTGCTGTGCTTGGGCGGTTTGCGCTGCCCAGAGAATTGGTCAATGAGGTGGTGAGGGTCGCAATAGTCATATGCCATCATAGACCTCTGAGCGCGCAGGTCAAGCCCGACTGCTAGGCCCGGCCATAGGTCCAGTTCGGCTCCGTTATTTATACTTCTTGAGCTCTTTCTTGAGCTGGGCGTCGCTGGCTAGCTCGGTCTGATAGGCTAGGTAGCGCAGAAAGGCGGCCGTATTAAAGTGCTTGAGCGTAACGAGGACGATGCGAGCGATGTCTTGCGACGAGATGTCGCGGCGCTTAGTGTCGAGCAGTTTGGCCTCAATGGTGTCGGTAACGGCGTCGACGGTGGTCTCTTTGGCCGGAATCGACAGGAAGGCGCCATAGATGCCGGAGTAGAGCTTGGCGCGGGAGTAGCGCTGCTTTTTACCGGTCTTCTTGGTGACCTTTAGGAAACCTAGATCGGGCGCCTCGTAGGTCGTGAACGACTCATGACAACTCTGACAGCGGCGTCGGCGCCAGATCTGCGTGCCAAACTTAGTGGTGCGCGAATTATAAACCTCGGTGATTGTTTCACGACAAAATGGGCATTTCATGACAATATCTTGTCATATAACTATAAATTGGGCCAGTGGAAAACTCGGTGGAAAGGTGGGGATGGGCTTGTGGCTTTTGGCTGACCTTGGCTATAATGAGGCTCTATCTAGTCTGCGCTTAGCTCTCGAGGGACGGTAGATTAAATAAAGGCATGTGATGGCATTTAACCAATCAGTCACGGAGGAGTTGACCGCTGATCAGAAGTGGATAGCGGTACGATCTTGGCTTGGAACTGGTTCGATCAATTTATTCGGAGTCCCTTTTGCCGGCAAAGACACTCAGTGCCGGGAGCTTGGGCGTCGGTTAAACGCCCCAGTTCTTTCCGGAGGCGATATTCTGCGCAAACGTGATGATCTACCTCATGATGTGAGAGAGATCATGAACCGGGGTGAGCTAATTCCCATTGAGGATTATTTGAGAATCGTTACGCCTTATTTAGCTCAGGACGAATTCAAAGGAGCACCGCTGGTGCTAAGCGCAGTTGGCCGTTTTTTGGGCGAAGAGCAGGGAGTAATGCAGGCGACAGCGGCAGCGGGGCATGCACTTAAGCTGGTAATTCTGCTAGATTTAGAGGAGGAGGTAGTCTGGGAACGTTGGCGGGGATCATTAAAATTGCTCGATCGTGGCGCGCGAGCAGACGATGGTCTCGAAGCCTTAAAAGTTCGTCTGCAGGAGTTTCACCACAAAACCCAGCCGGTTATAGATTTTTATCAGCAGCATGGTTTGTTGGCGGTCGTTGATGGCTCTGCCGCGCCTAAAGTGGTAGAGACTAGTGTTCTCGATGCGCTTTATAGGCGAGCCCAAGAACAGGTCTCATTAGGGTAAAGAACCGCTTTTAGGCTTGTAATTACTTTAAGAGATAGCGCGTGCTGCCGAAAGCAATCTTCTCTGGCGCGTAGGTCTCGCTGCCCAGCAGCCGGGCGGGCATCAGAGCTAGCTCGCCGTAGCGATCGTTGATCAACTGAAGGGCTCGCTCGACGCGCTCATTATGCTGAATAGCTGTATCGTAGAGGGCTAATTGCTCGTGGCTTCGAGGCGCTAGCTGGTAGGTGGTTAGGGTGAATTGCTTAACCGTGAGCCCGGCCGGACTCCGCTGGTAGAGCCACCAGGCCTTAGTGTAAAGGTCGGCTAGGCTAAAGAACGGTACCGGAAAGAGCTGGCGCAGAAACCATGGTTCGGGTTCTGGCTGCTCCTCGCCGTAGGGCGGACGTGGCGGTCGAGCATACTTGATGCTGAGCATCAGACCACGCGCCGCTACGTCGTGGCGGCTCATGCGTCGGCCAACATGGTAGCAGAGTTTATGCAGAATCTGGCCTAGCTCGTGCGGGTCGGCGGTGCGGTGGTGTAGCACATACTGGCGGCCAACATGACGTAGGCCAAAGGCTATGTCATCAACCTCATATCCACGCAGGCGGTAGTACCAGTGGCGGCCGTTGATACTACGAAAGACTTGCTTAGTAAGGGTTTGCTCTGAGGCGCGCAGGAACTCGTAGGGGTTGGTAATGCCGTGCATGAGGAGCCGCGCCTTAAAGCGACGGTTAATGCCGTTGAGGTCGGTTAGCTTGCTGCAGAGGTAAATGCCCTCTAGATTACGGTGGTCGATGCGGTTCAGGCCATCCGGCTTGTCCAGGCCGGCTGCTAGTTTGGCCAAGAACCAATTAGGTCCGATACCGACGTTAACCGTCATCCACTGGCCCAGCTCCTCGCGAATGCGAGCCTTAATCTCACGGCCGATCGCTTCCAGGGATCGGCCTCGTATAGCTTGGGTGCCACGGAAATCAAGTACGCCCTCGTCGATTGACTTCATGGTGACGCGCGGGGCGTACTCTTCGAAGATCTGTTTGATGACGCCGTGAACATAGCGGTACTTGGGCGGGTCGGTCTCGATGATGACGATGCCTGGCGCTAATCGCTTCGCCTCGCCAATGGAGGTGCCGCAGCGAACGCCGAGTCGCTTGGCCTCGTAGGACGGGGCAATAATGGTACCCCAGTCGCTACCGAGGCGATTAGTCACGGCCACCGGCCGACCGCGCAGCAGGGGGTTGGCTTGCTGCTCGGTCATGGCAAAGCAGGCGTTGAGGTCAACGTGCATGATCTCGGGCTCGGCCAGATTAAGCGGGATCTCCATCGTGCATCCTTATGAGTTGCCAGATTAGCCGTTCAGCATCGAATTCTAGCTCAAACGTGGTGCCATCAACAGCAAAGGTAAAACGGTGCAGCATGCGCTGCCCCTTGGTGGTAGGGTAGCGCATGCCCATCTCGCGGATGCGGTAACGCCGGCCGCGCCAGTGCATGATCTCTGGTTGAGCTAGGCCGGTATCGCGAGCACTACGCCGGAACGAAACAAGCACATTAACGGGTTCATTGATATCTTCAGCCGCCATGGCCTCTCCTTTCTGGGGCTGATGGTAGAGAGCCCGGACGCCGGCAGAGCGCAGGCGTCGGCGGGTCTCCATCATCTGTAGTGAATTTACGCGGCAGTAGCTAACTCGACTCGCTCGTCTTTGGCGGCGACTTCAGCCTTGACCTGGCGTTCCTCAAGCTTACCCTTTAGCCACTTGGTGAGGCCCCAGGACTGCTTGATGACACCGACATATTCATCGACCAGCTCGTCGTTGGCGCCAAACTCTCGGGCAGCTTCGAGGTGCTTCTGTGTAGCTTCGGCCTCGCGTCGGGCTGCCGCTAGCGAATCAAGCTTGAGCCGGTAACTAAAGAGGCGGTGCGCTTCCATAATGTAGTGCGACACGGCCGCACTCGATCGGCGCAGGTCGTTGCCCAGGCCATAAAACTGATCGGCGGGCAGCGCACGCACGAGCTCGTAAACGCGATCCTCTAGACCGCGAGCGCTGGTGTAAATTCGTAATTGTTCGACGGACTCGGCCATAGTAACTCCTTGCTTGCGGACCTCACCTAAAAACCGCAAGCCCTCGTCTTAATAGTGTTCCTCACCTCTAAAGCCAATATACCGAACATTGGCCGAACAGTCAATACCTAAAAATAGGCCTTAGCAAAGGCAAAAGGCCTATTCGGGTAGGGGCGTCTCGGCTTCGTTGGCCGAGTCAAAATGATGCACCGTAAAGAGCTGATCGTCGGCCTTGGAGGCGGCCTTATCGAGTGAGTCGCGCGCTATGTTGGAGACCTGCTCGCTGCTTAAGCCTTGAATCTCTTCGTAGGCTGGAAACGTATGGTCATCCTGAATCTCGGTGCTCATCGCACTAAATGGATCGGTTTCAATCTGTGGCAGAGTCTCTAGAAAGAATAATTCACGTGCGTGCGAGTCGTTTCGTTTTGGCATTTTTTACCCTCGATTAACCTTTCTGGACTGCGGCCTAACCATAACAATATCGGCCAGCAAACCTTGTTTAGAATAGACTTCTTTGGGTGGGGCGTCTGCCTAATAATTACCAAAAATAGAGAAGGCTGTTGGTTGGGGGTTTGTAGAAATTACTACAATAACTTGCGAAAGCCGGTTTTTAACCTTTTAAGCTGCGTTTTCTTGATAGAACATAAGGCCAAGCTTAATCTGCAGGGCGTCGTCGAAGTGGCGAGGATCAAGGCTAATAAGCTTCTTGGTCTTGTCGAGGCGATAGATGAGCGTGTTGCGGTGAATGTGCAGCTTCTCGGCCGCCTCGGTGAGGTTGAGGCCACTCGCCAGAAAGGCCTGGACGGTCTTAAATAATTGTTCGTCACGCAGCAGGGGTGACAGAATTTGGTGAGCCAGCTCGGCTTTGCGATCTTGGGTGGTATTGGCCAAGGTAATAAACATGCCGACGCGCTTGATGTGGTAAACGTGACCGAGCCCCCAGACCTTGCTACCAACCTCGAGCGCCAGCTTAGCATCTTGGTAGCTCTTACGGAGGCCGCGCAGATCGGGGTAGTACTGGCCAACGCCTAGGGTGAGGGCGTAGGGGAGATTAAGTTTTTTGATGAGAGCAAACAGATAATCGCCCTTTTCGCTCATAAAACGGATGGTATTGAAGGTGGTAAGACTGTCACCGCCAATACCCTTAAGCACCACAAACTGATCGTTGCCGAGATAGGCCACCAAGTTCTCTTGAAAGTTCTGCAGACCGTCGCGGATTTGACCGCTAATATGCTCGGTGAGCTGGTCAAGCTGAAGCTGCTGCTCCTCGGCCGAGAGGTGGGCGTGCTCGGCCTGCACGGCCTGCTCGAGGCCCTCCATGTGCACCAGGATGACGCCTTGGGGCGCGCGCAGATTAAGCTGGAGAATATCTGACTGGCGGTAAATATCATCAACGTCGATCGATGAGGCGGTAAGAGCGGTTTTGATGAAGTCAGCTCGCACCCGCTCGGCCGACTGGATTTTATCGAGCAAAAAATGCTGATAGACGAGCACCTCGGCGAGACCTTGGAGCAAGGTGATGGCTTCTTGAGTAATGGGTCCGGAGTCGAGCGGCAGGCCGAATACGGCTATTGTCTGGTCCTCATAAATAAAGGGCCACCATTTGGTCTTGCGATCATCAAACTCGGCCGTGGTTGGGTGGCCAGTCTGAGCTACGCTGAGAGCCTCGGGTACAAACAGGCGGCGCAGCCCGCGATTACTGGCCAGGAGCTGACCACTGAGATCGCAGAGCAGAATATCGCGCTTAAGAATGGAGTGGGCTTTGTCGGCAATTTGTTTGGCCAGAGTAGTATTAAGCAGCATGAGCGGGCTCCACAAAACGGTTATACAGGATGGCAAGTTTAATCTGCACGGCATCATCAAACACGCGCGGATCGAGGCCGAGCGTCTCGGTGATGCGATCGAGCCGGTAAACTAGCGTGTTGCGGTGGATCTTGAGCTTGTCGGCCGTGCGCGTTAGGCTCATGTCGAAGGCAAAGAAGGCCTCTAGTGTCTGGATGATCTCGTGGTTCTCGCCCAACCGCTCCAGGAGCTCGCGCGAGAAGTAGATGTTGCTCTCATCTACGCCCGATAGCAGCGGCGCCACCACGCCAAAGTCGTCGATGTGATAGATGCGGTCTTGATCCCAGGTTTGAGCACCCAGTTCGATGGCCGAGATGGCCTCGTGGTAGCTCTGGCGCAGGCCTTCGAGGCCGGGGTGGTAATTGCCGACGCCCACGGTGGCTGGCAGCTTGAGCTCGCTCTTGAGAATGCCGTAGATGGCGTTGAGGCTCTTCTTAAAGTTCTCCAGCTGAGCGCCGAGCTCGCCGTCGTCGTCGGCCACCAGGTCTTTAAGGATGCAGAATGAGGTGCCGCCCAAGTAGCTCACGATATTGTCACGGCTAGAGGTATAGAACGAATCAAGCGCACGGGTAATGCCAAACTTGTAGCGCGTTAGCCGCACCTCGCGGTCGCCCGATGGGTCCTGAAAGCGTGCTACCAGCGATGGGTCGTCGACTTGAATAACGATGGCGATGCGTGGCCGCTCTAGCTCGATATCGAAGAGGCGCGCCTCGGCCGCCAGGAGCGACCAGTCGGGTTGGGGCTGGTTGAGCAGATCGTAAATAAATTTGTCCAGGCGCTCATCTTGGCGCGGAATCTGCTCCAGCACCAGTGATTGGTGCATCACCAGCTCGGCGATAGAGCGGATAAGAGGCGCGATCTCGGCGTGATTCGGCATCTCGTTCTCGAGCGCGATGTAGCCGACCACGTTGCCTCCGTACGAGAAGGGGATAGCCCAGGGCGTTTGAGTAAGGTCAACGGTGCTCGCGGTGAGCGCTGGGGTCGCCGAAAGCGTCTGACCCGAAGCCCCCAGGACCCGAAGTTCCTGGCTGACGAGGGCGCTGACCTTAGCGCGGATCTTATCGGCGATTTGCTGACTCAACATACTCTCAAACCTCTTATGCTGGGACTTTGGACAACACTAGTACTAGCCTACAGTGCCAGATACCGCTCTCGCAAGCATTAGTAGAATGGCATATCTGAAGGCCAGCTGTGAGCCTAAAAACCTGACAGATTGACCAATGCTATTTGTCTTGCCATCTGTTGGCGAGGCGTATTCGCGTCTCTTTGGCATGACCGGTACAATGGTATGGCACATCGCTTAGTGTGCAACTCGACTGCTTGGGAGAGATGGTATGGACCCGCGGGTTACAGATTTACCCACCCCGTGCACGCGCCTAAGGCTGCAGCTGCCGCCGACGCCCGAGAGGGCAGAGGCGTTCAAGCTGCTCCAGCTTGAACTCATCAGCAAAGTGCCAGGCTTTTCGATGGAGCATTGTCCGGAGCCATTTCTGCCGCTCCTCGACGTGCCTGATCTTGCCGGATTTCTGGGCGAGTTTCAAGAGCTAACTCGGCCAAGTGAGGCACAGGGCCTACGGCTGAGGCAGGGTTTGGCGGCCATGATGGCCAGGCGGAAAGCTCAACCCCTGAGGCTATCCGGTACGCTCAAGCCGCTTGGGGTGGGGTTGGTACCGATACGCAATGGACTGGCCTGCATTGGCGTGAGGGTTCGTCCTAGTCGGGCGCTGTGGAAGCTCTATGCGAGCAGCTGGGGCGAGTTGGGCGCGCTGTTGCAGGCGGCTGGGGTGCACGACTGGTCGGCCTACCTGAAGGCTAGCCGGGTGGTTCCGTATGCGGCCTTGTTTAACGATTGGCGCCCTTGCGTGGTGCTGGGCCGGGCGCCGCAGGCGAGCACCCCTGACCTGAGGAGTTACGCGGTGTCTCCGGTGCAGCTAGCCTTTAGGCCCACGGTGGTCTGGACGAGCTAGCCTCATTCTGCGCCACAATCCCGGTCTGGCACTAGCTGCCAGGCCGGGATTATCGCTTTATTAAGATAAAATATAATTCCTGGTGGGCAATACAGGACTCGAACCTGTGACCTCTTGAATGTGAATCAAGCGCTCTAACCAACTGAGCTAATTGCCCTGAACGTAGCGATTGTATAAGAATAACGGTGTTTGGGCAAGCAGTCGGCCCTGTCTCAGCTTGCCTCGATCCGGCTTTTACGCTATAGTTATGCCTTGTAAACTTGGGTTCTTAGCTCAGTTGGTTAGAGCGCTTCCTTGACGTGGAAGAGGTCAGAGGTTCGAATCCTCTAGGACCCACCAGAATTTATTCGATAACAAAAACAGGTCTTAGCAGCCTGTTTTTGCGTTTGGCCGCGAAAATCCCCGCCGCAGGGTGGCTGCGGCGGGGATTGGGCGATAGCACTGGGTGAGTTACGCGGCCGGATTGATGGGTCGACCGATCTCGATCATGCGTCGCCGGTAGACTGGTTCAAACGTGTCAATTGCTGCCTCCGAGAACCAGTTGCCACTTCGGAAGGGCGTTTTCGTCGGCTCGATCCAGCCTCGGCGGACCCAGCCATTGACGGTATCGGTGTTAACGCCAAATCGACGAGCCAGTCGCTTGCTCGAGACGAGGAGCTTGAGCCGGCTGGCGATATCTTTGATCTGGCTGCGACGATAGCGATCATCGCCGTGAGGCCCGAGCGAGATGGTGGCCAGCTCACCCTGGCGACCAGCCATGCGGATGGTGCTTCGGTCGGTCTGGAGAATGCGGGCAGCTTCGCCCAGACCAATTAAGTCTGCTCTGAGAGCCAAGAAGGCTTCGAGGGCGGTGCGGCTAAAGCGTTGTTGCATCCGGAACGGCGGCGAGTTCGCCTTGATGTGACCGGCCGTGACCCAGCGGTAAAACTCGGTGCGGCTCAGCTGAGTGAAGGCTAGCGCTTCTTTGGCGGTAAAGCCCGAGAGTTCTCGATGAAGTTGGAGGACGCTTTCGCGTTGGTAGCGCCTGCCCAGCGAGGTCTCGTGGTACTGGAGGTAACCCTGGCTAGCCCAGATCGCTATGGTTTGGGCGGGGACGCCGAGAACCTGGCCGGCTTCCTTTTCCGTCATGAGCCGGTTCAGTCGAGTCATCGTGGCAACCGAGGTCATAGCTACTCCCGAGTTGTGAAGGGTCGGAGAATTGGGAAGCAAATAATAGCATATTTATAAGCTTAAGTAAATGTGCTAGCCTAAGCTCATCGTGGTAAGGTTAAGAAGAATTAACCCAAAGGAACGGGCATGATCGACCTTAAGGAGCTGCAAGATCGGGTATGGGCCAATAAGGAGGCCAAGGGTTTTAACCTGAGCAATGTCGAGAAAGAGTTTAACTTGACCTACGGCGAACTGGCTGAGGCCTACGATGCCTACCGCAAAGGCAAGGACAGCGTGGGCGAAGAGCTAGCCGATGTGGCGATTTATTTGCTAGCTTTAGCTAAGATGCTACATGTAGACTTAGAAGCCGAGGTGTTGGCTAAGCTGGGTATAAATGAGCGCCGCGGCTACACCGAGCACAGCGTGAATGGCGCGCGCGTGCGGCTAAAGGATACAGCGGCCGAGCAGCATGGCCACCTAGCGCAGTCGCCGCACGAGGGCGAGCATCACCACCACGGTTAATCGTGGTATAATGAGGCTAGTTCAATAGAGTGCCGATGCGAGCTTCACCACCTCGCGAGCTCCGCTGCCAGTGGCGTCATGCTGGCTCAAATGAGAGCCCTGATGAGCCGAGCCTTTATGGCGGCAGCCGGGGAAGTCTGGTGGAACCGCCCCGCAAACTGCAGGGTCCAGACGCGCTAGCAATGGCGCGTTGTTTTAGTATAAGGAGCCGGGGAAATGGTTTATAACAAGTTGGTCCGAGATAAGATTCCCGAGATTATTAAAGCTAGCGACCAGATGGCCGAAACGCGCCTGCTCGAGGAGGCCGAGTACCACGAGGAGCTGCGCCGCAAGCTGCTCGAAGAAGCGGCCGAGGCGGCCACCAGCGACGATACCTCTGAGCTGGCCGACGTGCTGGAGGTAGTATACGCGCTGGCCGATGTGGCGGGATTGTCGCGATCGGAGCTGGAGGAGCTGCGGGCCAAGAAGGCGACCGAGCGTGGCGCCTTTGCCAAGCAGATTTATTTGATCGAAGTAAAGGAGCAATCATGAACCAGCACGAACCGCAGGCCGAGCAATTGTACGCGATGCGCCACTCGTTGGCCCACATTATGGCCACAGCCATTCAGGAACTGTACCCCCAGGCTAAGTTTGGCATTGGCCCAGTAGTGGAGCACGGGTTTTACTATGATGTTGATCTGCCAGAGCGTCTGGGCGAGGACGATCTGGCCAAGATCGAGTCAAAGATGCACCAGGTAATTGCGGCGAACTATAAATTTGTGCACTCCCATTTAAGTCTTGATGAAGCCATAAAGCACTTTAAGGCCAAACATCAGACCTATAAGCTCGACCTGCTCGAGGACCTCAAAAAACATGGCACCACCGTGGCCAAAGACATCGACCGGACGGCACTGGGCGTGGATGACGGTGCCAAAGTAGACCGGGTTTCCATCTACACGGACGGGCCGTTTATGGACCTGTGCCGCGGACCCCACCTAGAGAGCACCGGCCAAGTCGGCGCCTTTAAACTGATGCGCGTGAGCGGGGCCTACTGGCGCGGTGACGAAAAGAACGCTCAATTGCAGCGCATTTATGGTGTAGGATTTACAACAAAGGACGAGCTGAAGGCCCACCTGCACATGCTGGAGGAGGCGCAAAAGCGGGATCACAAGATACTTGGCCCCAAGATGGAGCTGTTCTTCTTTCACGAGACCGCGCCGGGCATGCCATACTGGCTGCCCAATGGAGTGGTTCTCTACAATGAGCTGATCAACTTTTGGCGGGCCGAGCACATCGCGCGCGGTTACGGCGAGATTATGTCGCCGTTGCTCAATAAGAAAGAGCTCTATGTAACCTCCGGCCATTACGCTCATTATTGGGACGAGATGTTCACCTCTACCACTCAGGATGAAGAGCAATATGGTATGAAGGCGATGAACTGTCCGAACGCCATGATTGTCTACAAGTCTAAGCTTCGTTCGTATCGCGAGCTGCCACTGCGGCTGGCTGACACCGATACACTGCATCGATTTGAGCGTTCCGGGGCACTCAACGGTTTATTCCGAGTGCGCGAGTTCCGCCAGGATGATGCCCACATCTTTGTCAGTGCAGACCAGATTAAAGATGAGTATCTACGGGTATTTGATATCGTGGAGCGCTTCTATTCTATCTTTGGCATGGAGTATTCGTTCCGGCTGGGGACACGGCCGGAGAAGTTTATGGGCAAGATTGAGACCTGGGATAAGGCCGAAGCGGCGCTTAAGGAGATCTTGGAGAGTAGTGGCCGAGATTACTTCATTGAAGAGGGCGATGGTGCATTCTATGGGCCAAAGATCGATATTCTGATGAAAGACTGCCTGGGTCGGCCATGGCAGATGGGGACGATTCAACTGGACTTTCAGCAGCCACAGAATTTTGAGCTCAAATATACAGACAAAGACGGCCAGGAGAAGGCGCCGGTCGCCATTCATCGGGTTATTTACGGCTCGATGGAGCGATTTATCGGCATTTTGATCGAGCACCTGGCCGGCCAGTTCCCGCTGTGGCTGGCACCCGAGCAGGTGCGGCTGGCTCCTATTAACGACACCAAAGAGATCACCGAGTACACCGAGAAGTTGCGGGTTGAGCTGAGCTTGATTGGTCTGCGGGTGGGTGTGGATGGCACGGCCGAGAGCGTAGGCAAGAAGATTCGCGCGGCCGGCCTAGCCAAGGTGCCGTACACGCTGGTGATTGGCGAGAAGGAGCGCGAGACCGGCCGGGTAAGCCCGCGTCTGCGGACCGGGCACGGCGAGTTTGCCGGCGAGCTAAGCGCGAACGAGTTTGCGGCGGCGCTGCAGCGTGAGGTGGCGGAGCGGGCGCCGCGGAGCGTGCTGTAGATGCCGTCGCCGATTGCACATTTGGCCTATGGTCAGCGTTTGACGGTGCGGCGGCCTGAGCTGGCGGCCGAGGTGTTTGCGCGGGGTACGATCTTCCCCGATATTCGGTACTTGGCGCAGATCGATCGAGCTGTAACACACCAAGAGCACCAGGTTGAGCTGGGGCAAGTTCTGGCCGAGCCAAACGCCTGGCGAGCTGGGTATCTCTTTCATAATTGGCTGGACGATGCTTGGAATGAGCAGATGGCACAGCACGGACTGGAAGAGCATAATGCGAATCACGCACTAACGTGGGCCGCTCTAAAGGTGCTAGAGGAGCGATTGGCGCGCTCGCAGATTAGGGAGGCGAACCAGCTGGCAGAGTCGCTGGTCGTCGTTGATGACGAGGCGGTGGCTTTTGGTGTGGCAGCGCCAGTGGTGAAGCGCTGGGGCGAATTGGTGCGCGATGAGCTGATGTCTCCGTGGTTATCGCCACATTGGGACCAGTTTATCCGCGAGGCAATACGCCAGGATGACGTGGCTTGCGCGAAACTGCGTCAGCGGGTAGCGGAGCTTGAGGCTGAGGGGATATGGTTGCCGCGGCTGGAGGAGTGCTGGCGGGCCCTGGTTGGCCGGCTTAGCACCAGTTTTGAATCGCGTTAGTTTTTGAGTAGGCGGGAATTCTTATAGTTGGCACTCAACTATATAGCGAAAAAAGGTAATTCGCGGTGGGCGATTATCTTTTTTCGCTATATAATTTGCAACCATGAATATTAGTTATCGCGAAGAGCTGCTGCCGTTAACGCCGCAGACCCTGCACATCTTGCTGGCGTTGGCTGTTCGGCCGCGCCATGGCTATGACATTGCCTATTGGGTGGAGCAGGACACCGGCGGTATGATTAAGCTAGCTACCGGAACCGTTTATGGTGCGCTTAAGCGGCTAACGGCTCAGCATTTGCTGGAGCGGGTAGAGACGCAGGAGGGTAGTGGCCCGGCTGGTGAGTGCTATTTTTATGGTCTGACGGCCGATGGTCGCTGGGTGCTCGAGGGCGAGTTGCAGCGTTATCAATCAGCGGTTAATTTGGGAAAGGAGCGCTTAAACCATGGAGCACATTGAATCAGCCGACTTTGCTGAACGGGTTTATACCTATGTGGCACAGATTCCGCCGGGCCGCGTAATGTCGTATGGCCAGCTGGCCGCGCTGTGTGGCAGCCCGCGAGCGGCTCGCATTGTGGGCGGTATCGCTCACTTTGGCCCCGAGGAGCTGCCGTGGCATCGAGTAGTCAATAAACAGGGCGGCCTGGCTGGGGCATTTCCGGGTGGCCGCAGTGAGCAGGCTCAACGGCTCGAGTCTGAGGGTGTGGTTTTAGATGATCAAGGTCGTGTTATGATAGACCAGCTCCAATGGTGGCCCCTAGAACATGACTAAGGAGTAGCGGCATGGATTTGCGTACTATAGCCTCAAGCTACCGCCTAACTGTCGGCGGCATCCAGGTTGATACGCCTTATTGGATCAACCTCGACGAACCGCCCTACTACTTGAACGCGCCATATCGTGGTAAGGGTACGCCGAGCCAAATTGCAGCGATAGTAAAGAGCCGACTTGCCTTGATGAGTGATCCGCCGGCTACATCTCAAGCGCTTGCTGCTTTTATGAAAGCGCAGGGACTTGGCGTCGACTGTTCGGGGTTTGCCTACCATGTGCTGAGTGAGTATCTGCAGCAGCCGCGACATGGTGGTTTGGGCCTATCGCATTACCTCGAGATTCGCGCCGATGAAGTTCAGGAGATACTCACTCGTCATCCGGAACGAGCCGAACGGCTCAAGCCCGAGCAGCTGAATTGCGACCTCAATTTGTACGAGGCCTGCGCCAGCTGGCACAAATCTGCTGCCGAGATAACCGATGTACAGCGGCTAACCAATCCGGCTACGGCTATTCAGGTAGCAGCTGCCGGCGAAGTGCACTCGGGTGATCTCATTCGAATGCATAGCCAGGCTGGGGACCACGTAGCAGTAGTGATAGCAGTTTGTTCGGACCTCATTGAGTATGCGGCTTCGGAGGATCAAGCTGGGAAGCTGGGCGGGGTGACATTTCGGCAGATTCGAGTGCTCAAGCCATCGGCCGGGCTAGAGGCTCAGGACTGGGAGCAGCGCCGCCTGTACCACCCGATGACTAGTCAAGATGGCGTGTGGCGGCTTAAGGCCTTGTCTTAGGCATTCCGGAGTTAGCGGTCGACGCTGGCTCCGCCCCTTAGAGTTATACTATAATTGTAATTAATACAACGATGAGCAGTCAAACTTCGCCTCTTATTACTATTGTAGGGCCAACCGGTAGCGGTAAGACGGCGCTGGCACTTAGTCTCTGCCAGGCTGTTAATGGTGAGGTGGTCTGTGCTGATTCGCGTACCATCTATCGGAACCTAAACATTGGCACCGCTAAGCCATCCGCGGCCGAGCAGGCGGTGGTGCCACACCATCTGCTGGACATTATTGAGCCAGGTGAACGGCTTAGCGCGGGAGCATTTAAGGCCTTGGCCGAAGCTGCGATCGAGGATATTGCGGCACGGGGGCGAGTGCCATTTTTGGTGGGCGGCAGCGGTTTGTATGTCGACGCGGTGTTGTTTGATTATCAGTTTCCGGCCGAGGCCGATGCAGGTCGACGAGCCGAGCTGGAGGCTATGAGCGACGGTGACCGTCGCGAGTTGCTAGCAGCGGTGGACCCGGCTGCTTATGAGCGAGTCGATTTAGCTAATCAGCGGCGCGTGATTCGAGCCATCGAGACGGCGGGCCAGACGGTTTCGCGCCGCCAGACGGTGCGGCCGCAAACATTGGTGCTGGGACTCGACTTGAACAAAGATATTGCTCAAGATCGGCTTGAGCATCGCATCGAAAATATGCTTAAGCAAGGTATTATTGATGAAGTTCGTCAAATTGGTACCACCTACGGCTGGGACTCCGAAGCTCTGAATATCACCGGCTATCGGGCCTTTAAGGATGTGGCACTGGGTCAAAAAGCTGTGGCGGTTGGCGTCGACGAAGCGGTTCGAGAACACTTAGCGCTGGTGAAGAAGCAACGGACGTGGTTTAAGCGCAATCCGGCCATTCACTGGCTGGCCGATGCAAGCGAAGCCGCGGCTCTGGTGCAGCGGTTCTTGGCGGAATCTAGAGTATAATTTGGCTATGCCGCCGTTACTTACTCTTGCCATTACCAAAGTCGCTCTCGGTTTGAGCCGGCGGTTGGGCCGTGGTAGCGGGACGGCGCTACCGGGATTGCTGGCTGAACGGCTCGATCCGCATCTGGCTCGCAAGCTGGCCAGCAGCCTGCCCAACGGTATTATTTTGGTGACCGGCACCAACGGCAAGACTACCACTACCAAAATGATCGCGGCCATGCTGGAGGCGAGCGGGGAGCGAGTGCTAACCAACCGGGCCGGCTCAAATCTTAAGCGCGGTGTGGTGTCGGCGCTGATTGAGGCGGCTAGTGTGCGCGGCCGTGTCTCGGCCACAATTGGTTTATTTGAGGTGGACGAGGCCAGCTTGCGATTGGTGGCACCGGACTTGCAGCCGCGCCAGATCGTAGTGACCAATCTGTTTCGCGATCAGCTCGATCGGTATGGCGAGCTTGATACTACGGCCGCGCTGATCGGCCAGGGGATCGCTGCTACCACCGCGCACCTTTACCTCAATGCGGATGACCCGCTGGTGGCTAGCCTGGCTAAGTACGCGGCGCCGGAGCGCGTTAGCTACTATGGCATTGAGGGGCTGCCGGCGCAGGCCGCCACGGCGCAGACCGCCAGCGACTCCGATCGCTGTCCGCTCTGTGGTGCGCGCTTGCGGTTTAGTCGCACATTTTATGGCCACCTTGGTCACTATCGCTGCCCCACGGGCGATTTTGGCCGGCCGCAGCCCTCGGTGGCCGTTACCAGTGTGGAGCAGGCCAACCTGGAGGGCTCAAGCTTCACGCTGGCAGTTAATGGCAAGCGCCAGGTGCTCCGCCTGCCATTACCGGGAACTTATAACCTCTACAATGCACTGGCGGCGCTGTCGCTGGCGGCTGGCCTGGGGATTAATGCTGGGGTAGTGGCGCGGAGTCTGGCCGAGACCGGCGCAGCGTTTGGTCGAGTGGAGCGAGTGGAGCTGCAAGGGCGACATCTTTATCTTCTCCTCATTAAAAACCCAGCTGGCTTTACCCAGATTCTCGAAACGTTTTTGCTAAGCCAAAAATCTGCGCACGTACTCTTTATTATTAATGATAATTATGCCGATGGTCGGGACGTGTCATGGCTGTGGGATGTGCCGCTGGAGGCGCTGGCGCCGAATCGGCCCACTGTGTGGACGGCCGGCGTGCGAGGTGCTGATATGGCTCTACGGCTGCATTACGCTGGCATCTCGGCTACGGTCCAGAGTAACACAGCAGAGGCGTTGCGCCGTCTGGTGGCGTCAACGCCGGCCGGCGGCACGGCCTTTATTTTGCCTACCTACACGGCCATGCTCGAATTACGCCAGATTTTAGCCAAGCAGACCACGCTGCAGGAGGCCGGGGTATGAGCACTCAGGGCAGGGTGGTAATCGCGCATTTGTACCCGCGCGAGATGAATATTTATGGCGACCTAGGTAACATTATTGCTTTGGTAAAGCGGCTGGAGTGGCGTGGCTACCAGGCCGAAGTCCGGCCAGTGGAGGTGGGAGAGCCGTTCGAGTGGGCGGCAGTCGACCTGGTATTTGGCGGCGGCGGCCAGGATGCCGGTCAGTTCCTGGTGGGCGCCGATCTGCAGAGTCGCGGCGCCGAGCTGCGCCAGCTGGCGGCCGACGGTGTGCCCATGCTGACGATCTGTGGTACGTACCAGTTGTTCGGCCGCGGCTTTACTACGGTGGACGGTCGCGAGATTCCTGGTATCGATATCTTTCGCGCTAGTACGATAGGTGGCAGCACGCGCATGGTCGGCAATATCATTGTGGATAGCCCCTTTGGCCGGTTAGTGGGCTTCGAGAACCACTCCGGTCAGACGCTGCTGGAATCGGGCCAAGAGCCGCTGGGCCGGGTGCGGCGGGGCTCTGGCAATGATCCCCGCAGCCGCCACGAGGGCGCCATCACCGGTAACGCCATTGGCACCTATTTGCATGGGCCCGTGTTGCCCAAAAACCCGGCGCTGACCGACCACCTGCTGCTGACAGCATTACGGCGTCGCTACGGCCTGGCCGAGCTGCCACCCTTGGATGATGCACTAGAGCGCCAGGCCGCCAAAGCCGCTATGGCCCGGCCGCGCTAGCTTCACTCGCTTGGTTTCGTCTCGGTGCGGTCGGCCCTTTATCGCACCACATTATATAGCCAAAAAAGATAATTGCTGCCGGCAAATTATCTTTTTTGGCTATATAGTTGCTGCGACGATATAACTAAGATGACTAATGAACGGGAGCGTCCCCGGCCCAAACTTTGCTCGGGCCGGGGACGTGAGGGTAGACTACAGTGGAGGAATGGGCAGAACCGGAACACGCTCAGGGTTAGGGGTCGGCCGGTGGTCGGGGTTGCAGGGCCTATCATTGCCGCGTCGACCGATGTTGTCTCGCTCGCGCTCTTCCCGAGCCGGGTTAGTTTCTGCCAACGTCATCTCCGTAGCTTTGATTCTGGCATTAGCCCGTCCTGGGCCCGAACCATCATACCAGATTTGAGCCTAAGTGGCAGGTGTGTGGGCCGAAGGCTCTGGACAACCATGACCAAATCTGCTTATGCTTAGTTAACTATGATACTGCTGCCCGACGAAGCGATCACCGAGGCCGAGCTAGCCGCCACCCAGGCGCCCGAAGGCACGCGCCGTCGGGCCAACCAGAAGGGTTTTGGCCGCCTGCTGCGTATTCTGGGTCCGGGCATCATCACTGGCGCAGCTGACGACGACCCGTCGGGCGTGGTCACGTACTCGCAGGCCGGCGCTCAGTTTGGCCTGGCCACGCCCTGGATTATGCTCTTTAGCTATCCACTCATGACGGCCGTACAAGAGGCCTGCATGCGCATTGGGGCTGTTACCGGCAAGGGGCTGGCGGCCGTCATTCGCGATCACTATCCGCGGTGGCTGCTGTTGCCGGTGGTCTTTTTGGTGGTGGCGGCCAACGCCATCAACATTGGCTCCGACTTGGGCGCCATGGCGGCCTCCACCCAGCTGCTGGTTCCCGGCGTGCCCTTTGCGCTGCTAGCCGTGGGTTTTGCGGTACTTATGGTGCTGCTCGAGGTGTTTGTGTCGTACAAAACCTATGTCAAGATTCTGAAGTGGCTGGCGCTGACTTTATTTGCCTACTTTGTAACCGCCTTCTTGGTTGGGGTACCGTGGTGGGAGGCCATTAAGGCCACTTTTGTGCCGCACCTGGAGTGGTCGCCAGAGTATCTCTACATTTTTGTGGCAATTCTGGGCACTACTATTTCGCCGTACCTCTTCTTTTGGCAGACGAGCGAGGTGGTGGAGGACGAGATTGCGGCTCATCGGCTGGCACAGCGAGGGGGCGTGCCGCGGTTGTCGGTTCCATATTTGCGCGGTCTGCGGCTAGATAATGCCTTTGGCATGCTATTTTCTAATATAACGGCCTGGTTCATTATTGTGGTAGGGGCGGTGGTGCTACATGGTGCTGGCATTACCAATATCAATACCACCGCCGACGCCGCCCGAGCTCTTGAGCCGCTGGTGCATGGTTTTCCGCACGCGGGGCTCTTGGCTAAGCTGATCTTCTCGCTGGGTGTTATTGGGATCGGGCTGCTGAGCGTTCCAGTCTTAGCGGGCTCGTCGAGCTATGCTATATCGGAGGCGTTCAATTGGCGCGAGGGACTGTTTCGGACCTTTAAGGCGGCACGAGCGTTTTATCTCGTTATTATTGTCTCAACATTAGCCGGCTTGCTTATGAATTTTGCTGGCATCGACCCGATTAAGGCGCTGGTATTTACGGCCGTGTTCAACGGGCTGGCTGCGGTGCCGTTAATCTTTTTGGTCGCGGTGTTATCATCGCGCCGCGACGTCATGGGTGAGTATCGCAGCGGTTTCTGGAGCCTAGCCGGGCTCTGGCTAGCGTGGGCGGCGATGGCGGCCGCAGCCTTGGCCCTCTTGTGGAGCTTCTTGCCGCACTAACCGAGCCGGCTTTGAGCGGTCCATGCCTGAATCAATTTCGTCGTCACGCCCCGTAGTGGTTCTGGCATTGTTTTGCTATAATGCGGCTAGAACACCGTGTAATCTGGTGATGGAGTCGCAAAAGATGGTCGAGCAACTGTTTGGTTCAAAGACGCGTGTAAAATTATTGAGCCTATTTTTTAATAACCCTGGCCGGCCATTCTATGTGCGCGAGATTACGCGCAAGATCGACGAGCAGATTAACTCGGTTCGGCGTGAACTGGCCAACCTGCTGAGCATCGGCATTATTAGCTCCGAGGGCTCGAACAATCGACTGTACTACGAAGTTAACGCGAAGTACGAGTATTACGAGCAACTGCGGAGCATCTTTACCAGCATGCCCATGAAGAGCGCCGATCCGGTTATTAAGGAAACGCGCGAGGAAGACCAGATCATCAAGAAAGTGCGTTCAACGGGGGCGGTGCAGTTCGCCTTTCTAACGGGTTCCTTTACCAACGATGGTCGTACTAATATCGACCTGTTTGTGGTAGGCGACATCAATAAAGCGCGGCTGGCCAAGGTGGTGGCTGAGCTCGAGAAAGATATGGGCCGCGAGCTCAATTACTCGGCGCTTACGCCGGATGAGTATCAATACCGTCTCAGCTTAAACGACCGCTTTGTAACCAATGTGCTGGAGGCCAAGAAGATCGTCATTATCGACGGGCAGCAAGAGAAACCCCTGGCTCATAATGACGTTACCTTTGGTGAGTACATCGGGGTGAGTACGCGCAAGTACTTGGGTCGAGGCAGAGATAATCAGTAACGCGGAGATTTAATACATGGATATTACGTATTTGGGCGCCGGCAGCGTGCGTCTTTCGGGCAAGAATATTAATATAATTTGTGACCCTTATACCGAAGAAGCGGGTCTTGGTAAGCTTTCTGCTAAGGCAGATGTTGTAACTATATCAACAGTAGATGGCTTTGGCCGAGTTCAAAGTGCCATGATCATTGACGGGCCCGGGGAATACGAGACCAAAGGAGCCATGATCACCGGAGTGCCGGCTCGTCTGCACATTGATGAGGCCGGTCATCGAGCGACCGTCTACAGCATTGTAGTAGATGGGGTGAATGTAGTAGTGACCGGCAATATTGCGGGTAAACTGGACAACAAAGAGGTTGGTGCTCTTGGCAATGTGGATGTGCTGGTGGTGCCGGTGGGTGGCCACGGCCTCACGCTGGAGCCCGAGGAGGCCGCGGCAGTGGTTAGCCAGCTGGAGCCCAGTTACGTGGTGCCCGTCCACTACGACGATGGCAAGACGAAGTACCCCGTACCTCAAGCTAGTGTGAGCGAGTTTCTGAAGGAGATGGGCTCCAGCCCAGAGCCCGAGGCCAAGCTGAAGGTGAATGCCAAGGAGGCGCCGGCAGAGACGCAGGTGGTGGTGCTTAAGCGGGTTGGCGAGTAGTAGCCGCTCGGGTTGTGGCAAGAGCGGCTGCGGGCCGTAACCACGGCTGAAGCCACTCCTCAAAGCAGCGCAAAAAGAGCTCGTTAGAGCTCTTTTTGCGGACGACAGGGAAGCGAACGCTAAGCGGCGGCTTGAACTGAGGTCTTGGCCTCAGTAGCCTTTACCTCGGCAGCAGCTACCTTAGCGGCGGCCTCGCGCTGGTACTTGGCCAGCGTGCGGATGCAGGCCGTGCACAGCTTCACTTGAATCCGAGTGGACCCAATGCTAATGCGCTGGCGCTGCAGGTTTGGCTTCCAGACCTTGCGCGTCGCCTTAAGCGAGAACGGCCGATTGTTGCCGAACTGCTTGCCCTTATTACAGATGTCGCAGGCGTAGGCCATGGCGAGTAATCCATTAAAATAACTAGAACAGTGTAGCTCAAAGCCGGCTAGAAGTCAACGGATAGGGCAGGATGGTATAATGTGCCTATGGGATTTGATCCAATTACTGTTATTGCCTCGCTGGTAGCGCTGGTGCTGTCGCTGACGTTGCACGAGTTTGCGCACGCGCTTATGGGTCACTATCTGGGTGACACCACCGCTCGTGATCAAGGTCGGCTTACCATCAACCCGCTGGCTCATATCGATCCGTTTACTACCCTGGCACTGCCACTTATGCTCATTCTGCTGCATTCGCCGGTGGTGTTTGGCGCAGCCAAGCCGGTGCCGTTTAACCCGTGGGCCGTGCGAGGCGGCCGTTGGGGCGCGGCGGCCGTGGCGCTGGCGGGGCCGTTTACCAACCTGCTGCTGGCGATATTCTTTGGTTTGTGGATGCGATTTGCGCCGATGAGCGTCTTATCAGAGCAGTTTTTGGGCGCACTGGTGGCCATTAACGTGGCGTTCTTCGTCTTTAATATGATTCCGTTTCCGCCGCTCGATGGCTCGCGCCTCTTGTATGCCGTCGCGCCGTCAGCCGTACGCGAAGTAATGGATCGCATCGAACAGGCCGGCTTGATGCTGCTCTTCTTTATCATGCTTATCGGCTATCCGCTGATCTCGCCGCTCGTAGCCAAGGTGGTCTTTGCCATTATGGCCCTCATTGTCCCAACCGGTCCTTTGCCGTAAAATAAATCTGTCTCTGCTTCATGCGTGACGGTCGAACATTTTTCTCTGTACTATTACCAACGGGAGCCTTAGATTGCCCTGGTCTGTGGATCGAGTGGCTGCGGGCACCCACCTGCGATTCGCAGGGAAAAGTTGGTAGACCAGACGGTGAAGCGGGACGAACTTATTTGATGAAGATGCGAGAAGTTACCGATTATGCTAAAGGTTCGCATTAAAAATACCGGTAAGCATCCGTTGCCGCGCTACCATACTGAGGGTGCGGCTGCTTTTGACCTTATGGCCAACCTGGAGGCGCCGGTAACGCTGGGCTCACTGGAGCGCGCGGTAATTCCAACTGGGCTGTATGTGGCGTTGCCACCGGGCTACGAGGCTCAGATTCGGCCGCGATCGGGGCTAGCGGCTAAGCACGGTGTCTCGATCCTAAATGCCCCAGGCACCATCGACGCGGACTATCGCGGTGAGTGGGGCGTGATTCTGGTGAACCTATCGGCCGAACCATATACTGTGCAGGATGGTGACCGTATCGCTCAGGTGGTGATTGCGCGTTGCGAGCAAGCGGAGTGGGCAGAGGTGAGCGAGCTGGATGTCACCGAGCGACACGATGGTGGCTTTGGCCATACCGGCCGTTAGCTCTTGCCTAAAAGGCCAGGTTGCGGCATACTTTACAAGTTATCGTCGGGGTGTGGCGCAGTTGGTAGCGCGTACGGCTGGGGGCCGTGAGGTCGCAGGTTCGAGCCCTGTCACCCCGACCAGGAATTTATTTAAGCTTCGTGTTCCAAAATGTCGCGGATCTGGCGTTTCTCGTGCGGCGAGAGTATATCCCGACTCTCCTCGATCCCTTTAAGCAGCTCCTCCTTGGAGCTAAAGCTGGTTTGGCGCTTAACGGCGAAGAAGCGGCTATTGCCGAGCAGGTTAAGCACTGGCTCTAGGGCGCCGGCGGCCTTAGAGAGCCATTTGCGATGGCGCACGGCTAGCCACTGGGCGTGGCGATGAAACCACTGGTTAGAGGCTAGCAAATTGACCGCGACCAACCAGATAAAAGCTAGCGCGATCGATTTAAACAGCTCGTATGAGTTGGCCACATACACTACAACCAGGATATTCAGAATCAGTAGATCGATGTGGCGAAAGCTCTGCTGCAGGGGAATAATAGCTCGGATCTCTTGCTCGCGCTTGGCCTCGGCATCGCCATCAGCCGCGCGGCGGTGAATCTCGAAGTCGGTCTCGTGACTGGGTGCGAAGCGGAGGCTCTTCATGCCGGCAGCAAGGACTACCAGCAGGGCAATGATTATTTGCAAAAAGAGGTTATCCAATTCGAAGCCCACGCTCGTTATCGTAGCATCTTTTTGGAGAATGCCAGAATAATTATTGCGAGCAGTCGGTTAGCTATGCTATGCAAGATGCGTGCCAACTCTCGTGATTCGACATGGGCTTTCCTACGCTAACTATTTGCCGGGCCCGGGCGAGGAGCCAAACTTGGCCTTTGGAAAGGCGGAGGCAGAGCTAACTAAGCAGGGGCTTGAACAAGCCAGACAGCTAGAAACCACCTTGGTTAATGAGTATGACGTTGACCTTGCTACAACACCAGTAGCCGTTTCTGAGCTTAGGCGATCTCAACAGACTGCAGAAGTGGCTGGTTTTCGGCTGATAAGCTCGCCCTATGCGGTGCTGAATGAGGTTGAACACGGGCTTGAAGGCGCTGTGCTGAAGGCTATGCTTGCGCGAAAGGAGGTGCCAAAAGCGGCCTACGTGGCGGCGGAGGCGCTGTTGAGCCAGCCGCTAACTGAGTCAATCTGGTTCACACACGGCCTCATTATTATGGCGGCGTGTGATGTTCTGGGGCTGGCGCGGAGTCGCTGGAAGCGGTTTAAGCCGCAGTTCTGCGAGGTGCGGGTTTTGCCGATTGGTTAAGTGCCGCCTTTGGGTATGAGCTAGGCCCGATGCTGGCGTCAAAGACGTCAGCAACGGGCCCGAAGTTGCTGTTTGCAAGGTTTCAGAGCCGCTTATACTGTCACCACTGCCCCTCCCTTCCCAGGGGCTACCTGCGGAAATAAACCTTGGCATAGGCCAAAAAGCCTAGTTTGTAAATATCTGTGATCGCTGTTATAATAATATTGTCAGGTCGCAAGATGATCGCGCCGAGTCATCGGTGAGGAAAGTCCGGACAGCGCAGAGCAGGACGGTTGCTAACGGCAACCGCGGGCAACCGTAGGGAAAGTGCCACAGAAACGAAACCGCCGCATGGTGCCGGGTGAGGCCGCAAGGCAACAACTGGTCGCGGTAAGGGTGAAACGAGAGCGGTAAGAGCGCTCAGCCAATCCGGGTGACCGGTGCGGGAGGTAAACCCCGTCTGCTGCAAGGCTGCTTCATCACGCCGCAAGGTGGGCTGCTCGCCCGATGAAGCGTACGCGCCGCTCGAGGCTCGCGGCAACACGAGTCCTAGATAGATGATCATCCACGCGATCGGTCTTTATGGCCGGACGCGCGACAGAATCCGGCTTACCAGCGGCCTGACACCCGCAATTATCCGGCCCAGTTTCTTGGCGCCGTCGTTAGTGCTACAATAATGGAGCAATTATCCATGTATTATGCGTAAACGTAGCGAACTTTTCTTTAGCCTGATCTTGGTGCCGCTGGACTTCTTGGCCCTCCTAGCTGCCTTTGTGGTAGCTTTTATTGTGCGCGTTAAGATTGAAGGCCGGCCGGTGGCGCACCCGGTGGCGGCGCTGGAGTTCTTGCACGTGATCTCACTGGTGCTGCCGGTCTGGATCCTGATCTTTGCGCTAGCTGGTCTCTATAATCAGTCGAATCTGCGCGGGCGGCTGGGCGAGGTGGGGAAGGTTTTTGTGGCCGTATCGGGCGGCGTTATGTTTACCATTCTGCTCGACTTCTTTCAGACCACGCCGCTATTTCCGTCTAAGGCGGTGCCGATTTATGCTTATGGACTGGGTCTCGTGTTTGTATTGGTGAGCCGCACCATGGTGCGAGCGGTGCAGCGTTGGTTGTTTAACTTTAATGTAGGGGTGCATCAGGTTCTGATCGTGGGGAGCGGCCAACTAGCTCAGCGAATTGCAGGAGATCTGTCGCTGACGCGCTCGGGATATCGCATTCTGGGGTGTATCGATACGGCGCGCTGGGCGGCTAAGCGCATGCCCGGCATCTCTATCTATCGGAATCTAGATGAGGCACTCGAGACCCTGGGTCAGCGCCACGTCGACGAGATTATTCAGGCGGATTCAGGGCTGGATCAAGAGGCGGTCTTGGGGCTGGTTACGTACGCCACCAACCACCATATCTCGTATCGGTTTGTGCCGAATCAATTTGGTCTCTATGCGACGAATTCAGCCGTTAGCAGTCTGGCCGGCATTCCGATGATTGAGATTAAATTAACGCCACTGGATGGTTGGGGGCGCATCTTAAAGCGGGCATTTGATGTAATTGGCGCAACGTTTGGACTGGTTATTCTCTCGCCGATCTTTCTGGCCGTTTACCTAGCAATTCGAATTAACGACCCTGGCCCCGTCTTCTTTCGTCATCGGCGGCTGAGTCGGGCTGGCAAGGAAGTGCGAGTAATTAAGTTTCGCACCATGATCTGGAAGTACTGCGATGGACCGAATCGGCCCTACAAGAGCGCGGTCGAGACGCTCAAGGCTATGGGCCGGACCGATCTGATTCCCGAATTTGAACGGGATCAGAAGTTGGCTGATGATCCACGAGTGAGTCGGCTGGGACGGTTTTTGCGCCGGACCAGTATCGATGAGCTGCCCCAATTGGTGAACGTGCTGGTAGGGGATATGAGTCTGGTGGGGCCGCGGCCAATTGTGCCGGCCGAGCTAGAGCGCTATGGTGAGCAGAGCGCTAGCTTCTTAGCTCTTAAGCCCGGGCTAACGGGTCTCTGGCAGATCTCTGGCCGTAGTGATATTAGCTACGATGAGCGCGTTAAGCTCGATATTTACTACGTGGAAAATTGGAGTTTATTTATGGATATAAAAATTTTGCTCAAGACAGTGGTGACGGTATTGCGACACGAGGGAGCCCATTAGTGGCTTCGCTGCGGTCACCTCGAATTGCGCTGGTGCATGATTGGCTCGTTTCGCCGGGTGGAGCTGAGGCGACGTTGTATGAATTACATCAAATGTGGCCAGAGGCGCCGATCTTTACGGCGGCTTATAGTCCCAATAAGTTTCCAGAGTTCGCCCGGGCCGATGTTCGCCCCACCTGGCTCGACCGCATTGCCCTAGCCAAAAAGAAGCACCAATTATTCTCGATTCCTCGAGCTTGGGCCTTTAAGTCGTTGAATTTACGTGACTATGATGTAGTTATTTCATCATCGAGCGCCGAGAGTAAATATGTGCGTACAGGTCGGCAGACGCTGCACATCTGCTACTGCCACACGCCGATTCGCTACTATTGGAGCGACTATGATTGGTATCGCCAGCACCCGCCCTTTGGGCCGCTTAATCCGCTGGCCAAGGTGCTGCTGCCGTTATTAATTGGCGGGTTGCGACGCATGGATTATCGGGCGGCTCAGCGCGTCGATCGATATATTGCCAACTCGGAGAATGTACGACAGCGGATCAAGCGTTACTATCGGCGCGAGGCTGTTGTGATTCATCCGCCGATCCGGACCGATCGGTTTACCTTGGCTCGCCAGCCGCAGGATTATTATGTGATCGTGGGTCGCCAAGTGGCCTACAAGCGGCTCGATCTGGCGGTTGATGCCTTTAACGAGCTGGGTCTGCCGCTTAAGGTGGCCGGTGCGGGCGAGGAGATTGCTCGACAGCGCCCGCGGGCCAAGGCTAACATTGAGTTTTTGGGGCGGGTGAGCGATGCTGAGCGAGCGCAACTGTTTGCTGGTGCTAAAGGATTTATCTTTCCACCCGAGGAAGATTTTGGCATGACACCAATTGAGGCCATGGCGGCTGGGTGCCCGGTAATTGCTTATGGCAAGGGTGGAGCGCTCGAGTACGTTAAAGAGGGCGAGACGGGCACGCTCTTCGCCCAGCAGACGCCGGCTGAGCTGGTAGCGGCAGTGCGTCGCTTTGAGACCATGCAATTTGATGAGGCTACTATTCGCACCTGGGCTAAGACGTTTGATGCCAGCGTGTTTCGTCGGCGTATCCGTGAGTTTGTGGCCGAGCAGTGGGCGGATTTTGAGTCTAAACGGTCCTCGTAAGGACTGCCGGCCAGACACACCAAAAAGACCTCTGTTGAGGTCTTTTTGGTTGCTAGGGGCGAGGTTGCTAGCTAGCTACTTGGCGGCTTTGGCCGCCGCCACTACGGCCTCAAAGGCCTTAGGCTGGCTCACGGTGAGCTCGGCCAGAATCTTGCGGTCTAGCGTGATGTTGGCCTTCTTGAGGCTGCCCATCAGGGCGCTGTAGCTGGTGCCGGCTAGCTTGGCCGCAGCGCTGATGCGCGTGATCCAGAGGCCGCGCAGATCGCGCTTTTTGTTGCGGCGGTCGCGGTACTGGTACTGCAGCGCCTTAATAACGGCCTGACGAGCCATCTTAATGCTCGAACGGCGGATGAGGCTGTAGCCCTTAGTCTGCTGGCGTAGCTTCTTGTGTTTGGCGTGAGTGGTGACGCCTCGTTTAACGCGCATTGTAGTTTCCTAACATCTTCTTAACGTTGGCCGTGTCGCCCGACGAAATCACGAACTCCTTAACGTATTCACGCTTGAGCGAGGCCTGCTTGTGGGCGAGCAAATGATTGCGCTTAGCGCGGCGGTGCAAAAGCTTACCGTTGCCGGTAATCTTAATGCGCTTGGCCATACCTTTGTGTGTCTTAAGCTTTGGCATCTTTCTTCATCCCTAAAATCATATTCAAATCACGGCCGGAGAGCGTAGGGGCTTGCTCTTGCACAGCCACATCGGACAATTGCTCCATAACTCGGTCTAGAATCTCCCGGCCTAGTTGCGGGCGAGAGATCTCGCGGCCGCGAAAGAGCAGGCTAATCTTGACCTTGTGTCCTTCGTTGAGGAACTTGCGAGCTCGGTTGAGCTTGACATCAAGATCGTGTTGACCGATCTTGAGGCCGAGCCGCACTTGCTTTACCTCAACCTGCCGTTGGTTCTTGCGGCTCTTTTGGAGCTGCTTGGTCTGCTCGTAGCGGTACTTACCCCAATCGAGGATCTTTACCACCGGCGGTTGAGCGGTAGGAGCGATTTCCGCCAGATCCAAACCCGCTTCATCGGCACGTTCTAACGCCTCACTGAGGCTGACGATGCCGAGTTGGGAGCCGTCAGCACCTACCAAACGTACAGTTTGGGCAGTAATCTCACGGTTCACACGAGTTTTGTTTATCTGATGGTCTCCTTATGAAAAGCTCCAGCGTACTATAGCAGTTTGAGCTTGCGCGGTCAATGGCTAGTCCAGCAGAACTGCGATTTTCTCCAGAACCGTGGCAATGGTATGGGGGCCAGCTGTAGCGATAAACCGCGCCTCTCGCTGCCGCCAGTCGAGATTTTTAACCTGATCGGTTAAGATGACGCCCTTAATCGATGGCTCGGCCACCTCAACTTCAAACGGATAACCTTTAATCTGGCTGGTAATGGGGCAGGCGATTAAAAGGCCGGTTCTTTGATTATAGACGATGGGGGATAGCACGAGCGCAGGCCGGTGACCGGCTTGCTCATAGCCGGCCTGTGGATCAAATTGCAACCAAATAAAATCACCGCGACTTGGTATGTAGTTGGCTTTACCAGATTTCGCGGCCATGGGGCGTTCCGGTGGTTACCTCGCTATGCAAGTTGTCCGGCGTAATAGCGGCTACTAGTTCCGCTAGTGACTCATCGCGACGGTAAGGCTTAATCAGCAGTGCGCCATCGGTTACGTTAAGTTCTACTTCGGCATTGCTGCCCAGCGCCAGGCTCTCGGCCATAGCCTTGGGAATGCGCACCGCCATGCTGTTGCCCCATTGCTTGATCTGCGTACGCATTACGACCTCCGTATATACAAAGTATATCCGGACTATTTGATAAAGACAAGTCTAATCTGCCGTTAAATGGGCAGTCCCGCCGCAGCTGGTGGCCGCGGCGGGACTTGCGTAGCGCCAGATGTCTTCTAGGCGCTGATGAGTTGGCCTAGCTCTTGTCGGAAGGCCTCTTGGGTGTCTCCCTTGCCGCCCAGCTCCTGAACGGTCCGGTGCAGTCGCCCGGCTCGTTTCACCAGGTGGGCCGACTTGAGATACCTGAGGTCTCGTAGCAAGGGTAGGCCGCGCTCCGCTGCTAGTTCCGGATGGCCGGAACGGTACAGCCCGTCAACAATGGTCAGCTCTGTGATCTTGCGGAATGTCACCTCGTCCGGATTGGCAGACGCGAGGGCCTGCTGAGCTTCGGTCACGGCGGTTTCGGCCGCCCGACTTTGTCGGGTTACTGCTTGCAGACGACGCTCGGCATTGAAGCGCAGCAGCTCGTTCTGACTCACAAAGCTCAAGCCGCTGTCGGCCGGCTCGCTGCACGCGGCCAATGTCTCGATTGCTTGCCGGCAGTAGCGCTCTGCCTGCTGGGGATCTCCCCCTTGTAGGGCCAACGTCTCCCCATATGAGGCCAAGCAGAGGGCTTCAGCATGAGCCAGGCCCGCCTGATGGCCGATCAAACTTCCTCTCTGAAAGTACTTCAGGGCTTCATTGAGCCGCTTGGGGTCGGTCTGGCCGTCAGCTGCATGACTGGCATCATGGGCAGCCTGCCCGGCCGTCCAGTAGGCCGAGACTGTTAGCCCGGTCTGTCGGGACTGCCTGGCGAAATCGATGCAGCTGGCGACATATCGCATAGTCAGGTCGTGGTCGCCGGCCTCAAGCGACCCCCAGGCGCAGGTGTCGTAGTAGCGCGCGGCTTTCGCGATGAGATCAGCGCGCACGGCCGGCTCGGCATCGGCCCGTAGCAGCGCGGCTACGTGCTGTGATTGGCCGAGCATGGCCGAGGCCATGGCGAATCCGCCCCGTTTGGCCGTCATGCCGGAGAAGTCGCTTGTTATCTCACCGAGCAGCTCCACGTCAACCGGATCGACCTTACGGCCTAGCGGCTCGACGTAGGAGAAGTTCAGGCCACTTCGGCCGGCTGTCCGTGGTGCAGCAGCCGCCGCGTTCGCGCCAATGGCCAGTAAGAACGTAGAAGCCAGAAATCCTCGTCGATGCACGTCGTCTTCTTTCATCTGTTGATGAGCATATTGCAGCGCTTCTGGGGCAATAAGGCTATGAGCTAGGCCCATGTAACCGAGGGGTGTCGCTAGGCCCATACCGATTCTTCGCAGTACGACATCGCTCTGGACATTGCGCCCATGCAGAATTGCATGAACCTCGGATGGGGTCTGCTCTGTGGCGTCAGCGATATCTCGATTGGTCCAGCCGTGCCGCTTAAGAAGGCTATAGAAGGTTGGTATATCCCGGACTGCTAGGGAGGCCAGAATATCAGGATCGTCTAGTTCTTCTTGGTTAAGTTGGGTCCTGCGCTCGCGCATGTCGGTACCCGATCTAGGTGCTTGGTAACCTCGCTTGTCTGATGGTTGCAAGGATGCTTGTGACATCCTCGAAAGGAGTATAAACCGGGTTTTAAGAATTTGCTACGTAAAGCAGTTTGAGGAGCTTATTTAGAGCGGGGACCGACGGCATCTTTAAAGTCGGCCACAACTTTTTCGGTGATGAAGCGGACGTGGCGGTCGGTGAGGCGGATGGCGATAGGTGTGCGGCCAGCTACTTTGCCATCGACCATGATGCCGGTGACTGGCTCGGTCTCGATGACGACACGCTGAGCCAGGAATCGAGTGGTAGCGGCGTCCTCGGCAAAGCTAGCGGTGGCCGGATTGGTACCGCGGCCGATGCGGCTGTGCAGCATCTGCCAGACGTAGTTGCCGAGCTGTAACTGGCGGCCGGGGTGGTCGCTGAGGGCGACGACGAGGCGATTATCGGCTAGGGGATTAAGAAACTTTTGATTGGCGATGGAGAGGGAAAAAACACTGCAGTCGAGCTTAAATTGGTCATCGACGTTGATGCGACAGCGCAGGGTTTGGTAGTTGCGGGCGTGGCCCCAGCCAGCTCGCAACTGGCCGACCCGGGCTCGCCAGCCGGTGGCGGTAGTGTCGACGTTCTTGTCGAGGTCGGTCTCGAAGCCCAGGGTGAGGGTAGAGAGGAAGTACTTTTGGCCAGCGGCGATGAGCGAGTACGAGGTGAGGCGCCGGGCCGCCAGGACCTCACAGGCTTGTTGCCAGCTGGTGATGCCGAGTTGGGTGGCGAGGCGGTTGGTGCTGCCGAGTGGAATAATCCCAACCGCTAAACCCTCGTGCTCGGTGACACCGTTGACGACCTCATTGACGGTATCGTCGCCGCCGACGGCCACGATGGTGGTATGGCCTTTGGCAGCAGCTGCGGCCGCAAGGTTAGTGGCTTCACCGGGCGCGGTGGTTTTGACCCATTCACCGCGAATGCCAAGCTGATCGAGGCGGCTTCGGAGCTTCTCCTGGAGGGCCTTGTTCTGGGCGCCGCCGGCGGCAGGGTTGACGATATAGTAGTACATAATGGTGCGAGTTAGAGGCGCCTTATTTTAACGGGCGGTCGACGCTCTGGCTCGGTGTCATCCGGCCTGGGTAGGTCAAGCTCGCGTTGGCGATGGACGATGCTACGGCCGCTAAAGATACCCCCCGACACAATAGCCAGTCCGGCCGACGTAATATCGCCAGTGACGCGGCCCGTCTCGCGGATAGTAGCTTCGCCCTCGGCGATAATGCTGCCGTCGAGCTCGCCGGCCACACTGATGTTGAGGGCCCAGATATTGGCCTTGATCTTGGCATTAACGCCGATAGTAAGGTCGCCGGTGGTTTTGATGTCGCCGCCGTGCATGGTGCCGTCGATGCTAATGTCAGCCTCACTAATGAGGCTGCCCTCAATAGTGACGCCGGCTCCAATGACAGTCTCGGCGCCGGTTACTCCTAATACATCATCTCGTCGTGCCATAATTGGTTCCTTATCTGCGGCTCAGCTAAAGCTGAGGTACTCGTTTAATGGCTTGGCCGAGGGCTTGTTCCTCTTCGGCCGATAAGCTGTATTTACTCTTGGCGTAGTCCACTGGTTTTACGTAGACGCGCGTGCCTTGACGGCCATGGATGCTGGTGAGGACGTAGCCTGAGTCGTGGGCGTCGAGCACAGCCAGGCTGAAGCTCTGATCGCCGCCGGTGTCGCCAAACGGGTTAAATCGCACAATGGAGACTTTTTGTGAGGCCAAGCTATTGGTAATCGCCAGCCGCTCGTACTCAGCGTTGAGCTGGCTGAGCCGCTGATCGACGGCCTCAACGCGGCTAAGATGTTCGGCTAAGGTAGTTTCGAGTGAGGCGGCTTGCTGGCCACCTAAGGCGGCTTCAAAACGTTTGTTGAGCTTGCTGATCTGCATCAAACCAAAGCCGGCCGTTCCTAGGCCTGCTACAGCTAGCATTATAATTATAATGAGATACAGCATTACGCGACTCCAAATCTCAACCAGGTATTACTTAGTATAGGGGCGTTGGCCGCAGCTCGCAACGCAGTGATTGGGCCCCTTTAGGAGGTATGCTACAATGGCGCCAATGGCAAAGAAGAACAAGTCTACTAAAAAGCATCGATTTAAATATACTGAGCCGGCTGGACTGGCGGGCGAGGCTGCGTCTGCTGGCACTGTGGCTGCCACCTCTAAGCTAGCAGCCACAGCTCCTGTAGCCTCTGGCCGAGATTTTAGCTATGTTAGCGTTGACCTGCGTCGGCTAGCTATACTAGCGATCAGCTTAGTGGTGGTGGAGGCTGTTTTGTGGGCATTGCTGGCATATACGGCGATTGGCTCGACAGTCTATAGCTGGTTCGGTTTTTAGGAATCGCTTCATCAATTACGACCCCGGTACTGGAGCGCTTCACTAAAATGGCTGATCTTAATCGTCTCTGAGCCGCCCAGATCGGCGATAGTACGGGCTAGCTTGAGAGTTCGCCCGTAGCCACGGGCTGAGAGACCCAGCCGCGAGATGGCATGGCGGGCCAGATTGGCGGTTTCGGCGTCGATCTGGCAGTGGCGGCGCAGCAACTTATTATCCATCTGACTATTAAGCTGAATAGTGTCGGAGCCAAATCGTTCGGCCTGGAGCTGACGTGCAGCCGCTACCCGCGCGGCTATTGCCTGGCTAGACTCGCCCGGTTGGCGCCTCACTAGTTCCTCATGATTGACCGGCTGGACCTCGATGATGAGATCAATCCGGTCGAGCAACGGTCCCGATAGACGCTTTTGATACTGAATAATCTGGTATTGACGACAGGTACACCGCCGTTTATCACCGGCGTAGCCGCAAGGGCATGGGTTACGGGTGCCAACAAGCATGAATCTGGCCGGATAAGTAGCGCTACGAGCCGCCCGCGAGATGGTAACATGACCATCCTCGAGCGGCTGCCGTAATACCTCTAAGACGGCTCGTGGAAATTCCGGCAACTCATCCAGAAATAGGATGCCCCGATGGCTTAGGCTAATCTCTCCTGGCCGCGGTATGGCGCCGCCACCAATTAAAGCAGTGCTAGAGGCAGTGTGGTGTGGTGCTCGTAACGGCCGCTGGCACATGATGCCCTCGTGATTAAGTCCGGCCAGGCTATGCAGCTTAGTGATCTCTAGAATCTCCTCGAACGAGGGTGGCGGCAATAGCCCTAGTAGCGCTCTAGCCAAGAGAGTTTTGCCAGAACCGGGCGGCCCAGATAGCAGTAGGTTATGACCTCCAGCTGCCGCTACCTCAAGTGCTCGCTTGGCTTGCTGCTGCCCATAGACATGCTGCATATTTACGGCCGCCTCGGCGGGCTCAATGGGCTTGACCGTTGTCTTATACACAACACTTAGCGGCTGATGTCCTAGCAGGTGATGGTAGAGCTGTCCTAAGCTGTCTATGGCAATGACTTTTATATCATCCAGGAGCGCCGCCTCGGTGGCATTAGCGGCGGGCACGTACACGTGAGTAAACGATCGCTCCTTGGCAAGCTGAGCCGCCAACACGGCGCCTTTGACCGGCCGCAGGCTGCCATCTAGGGCTAACTCGCCCAGAAATAGGGCTCCTTTAACCATCTCGGTCTGCACCTGTCCACTGGCCACCAGAATGGCTACAGCCATGCCTAAGTCGTAACCGGTACCATCCTTTGGCAGATCTGCTGGCGCCAGATTAAGAGTAATGCGTTTAGGTGGAAGAAGTAGGCCACTGTTCTTGATGGCACTCCGAACTCGTTCCCTTGCCTCATCGACCGCTTTATCAGCTAAACCAACCATCACAAAGCCTGGTAAACCATTGGCTAGGTCGCACTCGATTTCAACCAGCTCGCCCTCTAAGCTAAGCAGGGCAGGGGCGTATACTTTTGATAACATCGCAACTCCTTTTGAGCCGACTCAAAACGGCACGCCTTGCACTATACCGAACGAAAGCCGAATATGCAATACTCTGGAGTTGGCCTCGCACATTTTTTGTTGTCAAAGGTTATTGACTTTTTTCTGTATCTGGCTATGATACCTTCATGAACGAGCAGCAACTCATTTCCCATATCGAAGAGCTCGGCTTAAGCAATAAAGAGGCGCGGGTGTATGTTGCCTGCCTCAAGGTTGGACCTTCGCCGGTTCAGCGCATCGCTGATCAGTCGGGTATTAAGCGCGTTACCACATACGTTATCCTGGAGTCATTGGTCGGCCTAGGCCTGGTATCGCAGAGCATTAAGGGTAAAAAGACTTACTTCATTGCCGAGGAGCCGCTCAACTTACAGCGCCTCATCCAGAAGCGTGAGCAGGAGCTTAAAGAGCAGAAGGTCAACTTTGACCAGATTCTGCCGGAGCTTAACGGCCTTAAGTCGATCCCCAAGGAGTCGCCCAACGTTAAGTTTTATGATAGTGCAGACGGCATCAAGTCGATTATGGAGACGTTTCTGTCAGGCCATAAGCGCGAGCCCTATGACTGTATTTATGGTATTTCTAATCTCGATCAGCTCTACGCTTTCTTTCCTGAGTTTAAGCAGAACGATGCTAATCCGCAGCGAGTTAAACTTGGTATTCCGAGCCGCATGCTCTATACCTCAAGTGAGGGTCCCATATTTGCTCCTACTGACCCAGTGAGTAATCGCGAGTCACGTTGGGTGCCGCTCGATAAGCATCCGCTAAACGGTGATATTACGATCGTTGGTCATCATATTGTAATGCTTGGCCTCAGCGGTAATAAGCCGATCGGTGTCACCATCGATAGCGAGGATATCTCGCGGGGCTTGCTTGAGCTGTTCAATCTGGCCTGGGAGAACGCTAAGCAGTACAACCAGGGTGTCTAGCTCTCCTTTTGCCGCGGACTGCAGGGCTTCTGGCATTTATAAAATTGACTATCCAGCGGCTTTTAGGTATATTTTTTGAGACGCTGACGTTCGTGAGCGTTCCTGAGGGTTGTCTCGGGCCCTAGCCGAGGGAGGCAGGAGATGGGCTACTGATGGCAGTTGCACACAGTTCTGCCGGCTCCTGCTAAGCAGCAGGCCAAGGCAGGGCAGAGCCACCTTAGGGTGGAAGGTTCTCAAGCGATGACAAGCGCCAGTTATCGGGCGAGAGCGGACGGATTTTTCATCGTCCTAGTTAAGCGGCCGCAGAGTTCCCCGGGCTTTCGTAGTTTTTGATCGAACGGAAGCAGCCTCAGCGGCCTACCCCTAGTCTTAGTCTTGGTTTGCGCGCCAGATTAAGGCTTGTCTATCAAGCGCATTGTTTTACAGCGTTACTGGCTCGTCAAGGGTTGCGGGCGGCCGAAGAGGTCGCCCGCAACCAAAACCACCGCATCTCGGTGGTTTTTTGTTTGAGGCAAAAGATAATATTTATTGTCGTATTTATCGTTTTTAGTGTAATTTTTATAGGCTAAAAAATTACAGTCTTTATCGAAATAATAGTAAT
The DNA here is from genome assembly GCA_035479295.1 of Candidatus Saccharimonadia bacterium. Lineage (GTDB taxonomy): Bacteria > Patescibacteriota > Saccharimonadia > UBA4664 > UBA4664 > JARIHM01. The sequence goes on from DATIIV010000013.1 coordinate 36,515, forward strand.
TTAATAATCGATGAGATTAGTGGCATCTGGACTATCTCTCGATCTCTGTCTGGCAAACGTTATATAATGACAGAACTATGAAGAAGATCTTAGTGCTGACGGCGCCGGCCGGTGGGGGACACACTGCCACGGCGAAGGCTATTGCCAGTTCTATTGCTGCCGCGTACCCAGATGAATACGAGGTGCGAGTGGCTGACGTGTTTCTTGATTTTGATCTGCCTATTCCTCTAGAAAAGATTACTACGCCAGCCTACTCAAACTCTGTGCGGTGGTTGAACTCCTATCCGCATAAGGTGTTTTTTAAGTTTGCCTCGGTTAGCGCTAGCTTGCTCAACCGGTTTGCAACGACGGTACTGCGAGAGCCGGCGCTTAAGTTCTTGCGTGCTTACGACCCAGATATTATTATTTCGACTTTTCCGATTATTTCGTACGGCGCTAGTCGTATCCTGAAGGAGCAGCACTGGCCTAAGCGTGTACCCCTGATTAGTATTGTGACCGACGCCGGTGACGTCCACCGGTTGTGGCTAATGGGCGGTGATGACGCGATCTTGGTGGCCACACCCGGGACCATGAGCTACGCCATTGGTCGGGGCGTGCCGGCCGAGCGGGTCCACTACTTGGGCTTTCCGGTCGACGAGCGGTTCTCTCAGCTGCCCACTCAGGCCGAGGCGCGCCGTCAGCTGGGGCTTGACCCCGATCGGCCGACGGTGTTAGTGACGGCTGGCGGCTTTGGCCTGAGCCGTAAGGTAGTGGAGCTGGCGCGCGAGCTGGCCGGCCAAGAGCTGGGGCTGCAATACATCTTTATCGCCGGCCGCAATGAACACGATTTAGCGGCTCTGCGACGGCTGCAGTTTCGCGATAAGGCCATCGTTATGGGCTACACCAACGATATGCCGGCCTGTTTAGCCGCCTGCGATGTGGTAGTGGGCAAGGCCGGCTGGGTGTCGCTCTACGAGGCGATGGTGGTGCGTCGTCCCACGCTAATCATGAACGTGGTGCCGGGTCAAGAAGAGCCTAACGCCAAGTTCATTGAGGAGCATGGGGTGGGCCGGGTCATTACCAATATTGAAGACATGGCGGCTGAGCTGGCGGCTTTTAGCCGCGACCCGCAGCGGTTCGACCACTACAATGAGGCGCTGGACCGGCTAGCGCTCGATGCGGCCTCCGGTCGACGCATTGCTCGATTTGTTCACGAGCATTATGGCGTTGGAGCTAAGGTTGGGGCAATTAACCACGAGGATCTTGCCCAATGAAACTATCCGTGATCATTCCGTGCCTCAATGAGGAACATTACCTACCGCGCCTGCTCGATGGCTTGCTCGATCAGACAATGAAAGACTTTGAGGTGGTCGTAGTTGACTCTGGCTCAACTGATGGCACAGCTGCCGTGGCCCAGAGCTACGCTAATCGGCTAGCACTTGCACTTATTCAGGCACCACGTGGCGTTGCCCGAGATCGTAATGCTGGCGCAGCAGCTTCAACAGGGCAGTGGCTACTATTCCTAGATGCTGACGTCCGGTTGCCTCGGCCAGAGTTTTTAGCCGAAGTAGTAACTCAAGCTGAGGCTCGGGGACTTTATACGGCTAGCGCCAAGTTTCGCATTAAGAATGCTGGATTTATGGAGCGAGTTGGCGGTGTTATTACGTACCAATACACCAAGCTGTTGTCAAAAACTCAACATCCAGTGGCTTGCGGCTTCTGTATTTTAACTCGCCGTGACCGCTTTGAGGCTGTTGGTGGCTTTGATGTAGCACTGGCGGTGGGCGAGGACTACGACTACGTGTCACGCAGTAGTGGGGGGCGGCCGAACCATTTCGCCTTTATCGGTTCAACCTACTTTTATGTCGACCTGCGTCGGTTTGAGGAGGGAGGGCGCTATCTGGTCTTTCTCAAATCGATTGGCTATGAGATCTACCGCTTTACTCATGGCTTCCGGATCGATCGCGACCCCTTTGGCTATACCTTTGGCCAACACCGGCAACCGCCAACAGATACGCCCCACGCTAAAGATAACAACGATTAACTTCGCCCCGACCCGTTCGGCGGTATATAATAAGGCCCATGGATTACTTGAAAACCCTGCGCCAGGTTGGCTTTAGCCGACTCTGGAGCTCCCAGATTCTCTCCCAGGTAGCGCAAAACCTGCTTAACTTTGCTCTGATCATCAATGTCTTTAACGCGGCGGCCGGCACCCACTTTGCCAACGTAGCGGTGAGCTTATTGGTGTTAGCCTTTGGTGTGCCGTCGATCTTCTTTGCCGCCTTTGCCGGCGCGGTGGTCGACCGATTCGACCGGCGGCTGGTGATGCTGGGTGCCAACTTATTGCGCGCTTGTCTGGTATTGCTGTATATCCCGTTTCACTCCAGCCTGGTGATGATCTTGGTGTTGAGCTTTGCTATCTCTAGCATCACTCAGTTCTTTTTGCCGGCCGAGAGCTCTATGATTCCGCAGGTGGTGTCGAAGGAGCTGCTGCTGACGGCTAATTCGTTGTTTGTGTTTAGTTTTTACGCCTCGTTCATTATTGGTTATGCAGTGGCGGCGCCGGTGATCGCGGCGCTGGGTGAGGTGGGGCCATATCTGGTGACCGGCGGCATGTTTGCGCTGGCCTCGGTGTCGCTGCTGGGGCTACCCAAGTCGCTGGCCAAGGCGCCCGAGAGCTCGGTGCGCAAACCGGGCTTTGGTGAGGAGCTGCGCGAGGGTTTTCGGCTGATTCGGGCCGAGCGTTGGCTCTCATTAGCCATTCGCCAGCTCACGCTAACGCAGGCCATCGTCTGCGTGATTCTAACGCTGGCGCCGGCGCTGTCGCTGGCGTTGCTGCACCGGCCGCTGCAGCAGGCTAGCCAGTACCTGATTATCCCGGCCGGTCTGGGCATGGTCTTTGGCGTTGTTATCGTGGGCCGCATCACACGTCGCTGGAGCAAGATTCGGGTGCTCGAGGTTGGCCTAATTGTGGCTGGAAGCGCGCTGGCTCTCCTAGGTCTCAGCGGTCTCCTTTATCAACCGCACGAGGGCCGCCTCATTCTGCCGTTGGCCGCCATTGCACCCATTGTGGCGGTGCTGGTCTTTGGCTTGGGTATGCTTAATGCCATCATCTCCTCGACCGCTCAGACGGTGCTACAAGAGAACTCGTCCGAAGAGGGACGAGGTAAACTCTTTGGGGCGCTCAATATGTACATTAATATTGCGGCCACGTTGCCGATTCTGCTGACCGGTGCGCTGGCCGACCTCCTTAGTGTTACACGGGTGGTAACGGTGATGGGGCTGGGGGTAGTGATCTTTGCCGTCGTGCAGCTGGTGCAGCTGCGTCGCCGCGGCCTTCACCAGCCAGAGCAGCGACCGGCCTAAAGATCCTCGGTCTTGGCGCGGCGTTCGGTCTCGTCGGCCAGGCGGCGGCTAACCATGTCGTCGGGTGGCATGGGGCTCATCTCGGTCTCGGTGGCGTTCTCGGCCGCGAGCGGGTCGGTGGCGCTCAAGGCCTCATCGTCAAAGTCATCGATTCGGTCGAGTCGCTCGCTAAACTCATCGTAGTAGAGCTCCTGGCCCTCATTCAGGTCCATGTCGTCGTACTGGTTCATAATGCGCCCTCCTTTTACGCCCTAATGCTACGCGGTTGACGCGAAGACAGCTTCGTTCTGAGTGCCAAAAAGCCAACGAAGCCTCGCTGATATTTTGGAAGAAGTGTAGCGATTATTACAACAATGCTTATGCTTATCTGTGAGACGTTGGCAGTTGCAAACTAGCCTCAAACCTGCTATCATAACCACGTTAGACATGGGGCTGATCAGGCTCGACGTTGGGACATTTACAAGCTCGTTGCGCAGGTCGCAGGCACGCGTCACCATCCAAAAGTTACCTTAAATGGCAACATTCTTAGTCGGGTGAAGGCTGCTTTTAGCATGCCGTCATTCGCACCCGTTTACGCCTAAACACCGTAAACCATCGGCACCCGACACCAGATAGGGGTTCGCCGGTGCCACTTTATCTGGTTGCTCTAAGCGGTGTGTCTCTGCCACTTAGCTAAGATAAGAGGCTGCTCTCTTGGCCCGTTCGTTTGCTCGTAGGCCAGGGGCTAAGCTCTCAAGCAAACTAAACCTGTAGACCGCGAGCGCGTAACCTAGCGGACCGGGGTGCGATTCCCCGCAGCTCCACCAATGCAATTAATGAGAGGCCCATCTGGGCTTCTTTTTGTTAAACTCAGAGCATGAATGAACCTTTATTCGCAAAAATGTATGAGCAGCATAAGGCCTATATAAGGCAGGACGGCATTCGCCAAAAGCCTGTGCTGGTGGTGTTTTCGGCCGTCCCTGGCAGTGGTAAGTCTACTTTGACTCGTTTACTGGTCGAGGATTATGGTTTTCTGCGTATCGCGAATAAGGATGTGCGGTTGGCGGCCAAGCAAGTGAGCGCTCAGGATGCCGAGAGCGGCACAGACAACGTGGTGGGGCCCTACACTCTATGGCTGCTGGACAAGCTAACGCAACAGAGCAGACCAAGCATTGTTTTGGATCGAAATATAGACCAATGGTACGAGGCGCCTAAAAAGTGGGCGGAGGAGCACGGCTATCGACTGGTAGTTGTGCGGATGCAAGTTAGCCTCGATATTCTTAAGCGACGCATTGCTACTCGGCGGCCTGAAGATCGGGATCATACGCTTTCTGTTCTGGAATTTTATCGCCGTAAGCACGAAACGGTTTCTTTTGGCGCAAAGATGGATCTAGAGCTGGTGGACGATTTTGATCTGCCAGAGAGTGCGGCTACGATAGCGGCGCTGCTTAACTGACTCTGGTTCTTGCGTGTTGTGTGGAGTATAAGCTGTTTTTATGTATAATCTTCATATCCCCGATCCTCCAGTGGAGAGTGATGCTCATGCCCGATACGGTCATCGTCAACCCTGAGGTGCAGCTGGCGGGCATGAAGTCGGGCGAACGGCTTGTGCTGACGTTCCGCCAGGACGGAGTTTCTGGCTTGGATGCACTGGCTCGCATGGCTGGTACCGGTCAGCTGCGCCTGCGGCTTCCTGCTCAAATCACCCTTCGCGAGGTGCAGCAAACGAGACAGTGGGCGACCGACGCTCAGCGCACGTTTCGGGTTAAACCTACGGCCGGCTTCGATGCCGCACGGTTCATCGAGCTGTTGTGGAGCTCGCTGGAGACGGCCAGCATTAGTTCTAAAGCTAGTCGGTACATGCGGCGTTCAAGCTCTGTCCCGCGGGCGAGGAGGCGAAAGCCGAATCGGCGAAGCGCTAAGCCGGACTCGATCTAGCTCAATTACGCTCTTACGAGCGGGCACTGCTGCCCTCATCGTGAGGGCGCTTTGCTTTTTAGGCGATAGGGCTTGTGGCGGCCGCCTCATCCACGATCCACTGGACCTGGCCGCCATGGCGTTCAATAATAGCGGCGGCTTGAGCGATGGGCGGGGTCTGGTCGCCGGCCATGATCCGTTGCAGAATTGGCGCTTTGCTCGAACCGGTCGTTAAAATCAGGCAATGAGCCGTAGCCTGGAGGGCGCGCAGGGTGAAGCTAATGCGCTCGGGCGGTGGCTTGGGAGAATTATGGACCGGTATTACGAGCTCATCCGTGGCCCTAAAGCTGGGGTGGCCGGGGAAGAGCGACAGGGTGTGACCGTCTTCGCCCAGGCCGAGCCAGACGAGGTCAAACCGGGGGATACCGGCTTGGTTGAGGGGCAGGCGCTGTAAGGTTGCTTGGTAGGCACTGGCGGCGGCCTCGGGACCAAGCTCGGCGCTCGGTCGTAGCAGGCGGCTGGGCTGGAAGGGGAGCTGGCCGATAAATACCTTGTCGATCTGGTGCCAGCTAGAGTCGGCGTGATCGGCCGGGACGCAGCGCTCGTCGCCGATCAGCAAGGTAACCTTGGACCAATCTAGGTGGTCGGCGTACTTAGCGGCCAGCAAGGCGCAGGTGGCCATAGGCGCCGTGCCGCCAGCCAGCACCCAGATGGCCTCGCCCTTGGAGCTAATTGCCTCATTAAGAATGCTGAGGGTCAGCCTGGCGGCTGTCTCGACCACTTCCTCTGCACTTGGCTCGATGATTCTCTGGCTCATTTCTCTTATCTTAGCCGTACTTTGCTATACTGCGCAATATGGCGTTAATTTACGAAACCCCCAACTTCATCATCAAGTCCGCTGAGCCCCCGCACGTGTATGTGAGCCGCGAGGAGGGCGGACATATTCAGATTAAGCCGAAGGTGGCGGTGTCGGATCGGACCAAGCTGTCGCCGGAGCTGGCGATTGAGTACATGAAATTGTCGATGGTGGTGGGCGAGGCGATGAAGACTGCGCTCGGCCGCCAGGGTATCGATATTGGCCTCATTAACTACCAGGATATGGGCAACTGGAGCGTCTTTAAGCCGGAGGGTCCAAAGCTGCATATGCACGTGTTTGGGCGGGCCAAGGACGCCGTGAAACAGAAGTATGGCGATGCGGTGAGCTTGCCACACCTTGAGACTGGCTTTTATGAAGACTTTCAGCCTTTGAACGATGGTGATGTGCGCGAGCTGCGGGTCGAGATTGAGCGGTTGATGGGTACCCACAAGTACCAGAGTTTCTAGCCTTGCCGGCCGTTGGTCTATGCGGTATCGTTCAAGAGCCCTGAAGGGCGAAGGTGTAGTTCCAGGCCTCACGCAGGAGAGATCATCGGCTCGATTAGTCTACCCGAGGAAGTAACCAGTGAGACTTGGCCGGCGCTGCGTCGGTCTGGTTTTCGTTGGGTTAAGAATGCGATTGTAATCAGGCTTAAATACCCTCCGTCAGAGAAGTCGCCAGTTGACGTGCTGCCGCTGGTGATTGATATGAGGTACATTCATGGCTGGCATAATGTCATGCTGGGGTGGCCGGCCAACGACGACGGAGTGCCTGATGCTGGCTGCAGGGCCAAGGACATGATTGGGGTGTATGTTCGCAGCTGCTTTGACGTGGTAGCCCAGGATGATGGCGCGGTGCCAGCTGAGCTCCTAGAGCTGTCTGAGCTTGCGAGATCTGCTGAAGCGGCAGTATCCGCCGAACTGGCGCGGCAGAGTCTGCCGTCTGCCGTCGAAGCGCCGAATGACGCCACTTGTCGCCTCGATGAGGTGACCGAGGCTAATGCGTCTCAGTTTAAGGCGGCTGGTTTCTGCTGGCAGATGAACGTCGCCGCTGTAATTTCTACAGCTGGGTCCGATCAGCCGGCGCTGTCGTCAGCTAGCAGGGCTAAAGTGACCGATCTAATACGGCGGCATGGCTCAGAGAATGTAAAGCTGGGTGTAGCCTTTGCTTGGTGGGGTGAGTTTGACCCTAACCAGTTGCAAGAGGGCCGTGTTGGGGTGTTCGTACGGACCGGTACCGATGACGAGAGTAAGCCCAATTGGAGCGTGATGTAGTTGACTACTATGCCGATTAAGGTGTCGATCATTGCCATCATCTTCAGCCAGCGGCGTGATGCTATTTTGTTGCGCAAGAAGCCGGCTGGGGCGCCGCCGTATCGGCAGTCATGGTATCTGCCTGGTGCTGAGTTGGATCCCGACAAGAGCGATGAAGAAGCGCGATGATGCAGGACGCTATGCAGCGGCTTGCTGGTATCAAGGTGCGGCCGCTGAAGCAGTCTAGCTGGGGCACTGAGCTCAAGGTTGACCCGGTGGACGGCCAGACCAAGCTGTTTGTGTTCTTGAACGCTGACTTCGAGTATGTCGGTGGTGAGCTCGTGAACGGCGATCCCGAGAAGATCGAGCGTTGGGAGTGGGGCTCGCTGGCAAACCTGTCCGGCTACGACCATGTGCCGCCCAGCGTTATCCTGCTCACTGAGCGGGGCTTGCTGTAGGCGGTGGCCAGGGACAACAAGCGATAGAGCTAGGTGGTCCTCGCAGGATTCCCGATCGCGGGGATCTTGCGAGGGCTTAGCGTAGACAGGCTCTGGTTTGGGCGCACTTTGGCGTATGATAGGGGTATGAACGCCGTAGTAATTAAGGATGTGACGAAACGGTTTGGCCTTAAGCGCGCCCTGCAAGGGATTAATTTGACGGTGCCGGCCGGTAGCATCTATGGGTTCTTAGGCCCAAATGGTGCAGGAAAAACAACAACCATTCGTTGTTTGATGGACTTTATCCGTCCAAGTAGTGGAACAATTGAAGTGTTCGGGCGCGATAGCCGGTTGGAGTCAGCGGCGATTAAGCGACAGGTGGGGTTCTTGTCGGCCGATAGCCAGCTGTACCTGCACTGGTCGGCGGCCCAGCACATCGGGTTTTACCGACAGGCGCGAGGGGCGGCGCCCGATGCCCAGAAACTGCTCCATCAGTTGGAGCTGCCGGCTAATGTGCCGGTCAAGAACCTATCGAGTGGCAACCGGCAGAAACTAGGTTTTGTGCTGGCGCTGATGCACCGACCGCAGCTGCTCGTGCTGGACGAGCCGACGCGAGCACTCGATCCGCTGCTGCAGGAAGAGATTTATGAGTTGCTGCGGCGATTTCGGGCCGGCGGTGGTACGGTCTTCTTTTCGTCTCATAATTTGGCAGAGGTTGAGAAGCTGTGCGACGAAGTGGGTATTATTCGTCAAGGCAAGATGGTGGCGAGCGAGTCGATGCAGGCCATTCGTGACTTAAAGGTGCATATGGTGCGGGCGGTCTTTGCCAAGCCTGTGGCCACCAAAGAGCTAGTTGGGGCGGGCGTGCAGATTATTTCGTCGCAGGGTAACACCGTTATTGCCAAAGTTCATGGTGATCTGACTGCTTTTATGGCTAAGGTAAGCCGTCATGACCTCAGCGATCTGGAAGTGAGCCGACCTAGTCTTGAAGAAGTATTCATGGAGTTCTATCGATGACGAAGGCAGCGCGGGCGATAGTGATGAAAGACTTACAACAGCGGCGCGGCTCGTTGATCGGCTATAGTGCCATAGCGGCGGCGTTCTTGGGTCTTTATGCTTCATTATTTCCCTCAATCAAGCAGCAGGCAGATTCATTGAGCCGAGTGGTTGCCTCGCTGCCTAAGGCGGTGGTCGATTCGTTTGGCTTTCAGGCCGATACATTCACTAATTTACAACGGTATTTAGCGGTAGAATTCTTTAGTCTCACCTGGCCGTTGTTAATGATACTACTGGCCGTATCCCGAGCAGGGGGCGCTCTGGCCGGAGAGGTTGAGCAGGGCACGATGGGGGCGCTCTTGGCTCTACCCGTATCGCGCACCCGCCTCTGGCTGGCCAAATACACGGCCGGCCTCATGGCCTTGGTAATCTTTGCGGCGTGCTCTACGCTGGTGATTATTCCCTTAGCGGCCCTAGCCAACGCGCCGGTAGAGGCAGGTCGATGCGTCGAATTAATGCTGCTCGCTAGCTTGTTTGGCGCCACCATCTACGCGCTGGCTATGGCCGTATCGGCGGTAGTGAGTGAGCGCGGGCCAGTTTATCTCGTGCTAGGCGGCATAAGCGTGGCAATGTATGTACTCAACATTGTATCGAATTTAAAAGATAGTTTGAGTTGGCTGAAGTATGGCTCGATCTTCCACTATTTTGATGCTGTCGCAGTGTTGGGCGGCAGCCAATTAGACTGGCAATCGGTGGGGGTGCTACTCTTGGTAGCGGTCGCCGCTTCAGTCGCGTCATGGCTGGTCTTTTTACGGCGTGATATTACGGTTTAGGTCGATGGATATCGCTCAAACCGATGAGGAACGGCGGCAAAAGGCCTGCTTAGCCAAGCTTACCTGGGCGACTCGAGAGCTGGCAACAGCAGCGGCTGCCTACGCTCAGTGGCAGCATGGCACAGAGGCGGCTAAATTGCAGGCTTATCGTTGTAGTTTTTGCAACAAATGGCACTTGGCTCGAGCGGACTAAGCTAGTGAGGGCGGTTTGGGCCGCTCGCTGGGCGTAACGCCCGGCG
>DATIIV010000014.1:0-34550 GCA_035479295.1 Candidatus Saccharimonadia bacterium
GCTCAACCCGCTGGTCGCGGGTAAGATGGGTGTAGGACACCGTTAATCTCCTGTTTACTTGGAAGTCTTCCAACTACCAGTTTACAGATACGGTGTCCGCATTTATTTCAGGGTTGTTGCACTTCGGGGTGGAACTCAAGAACTTAATATTGACAAAAGACCTTATTAAAGGAAAAAATGGTACTGTCCTTACACAACTTACCCAACCACAGCACCGTACATCCTGCCGCCGGGAGAACCATGGTCACCGCCAGCCCCAAATCGAGCTGGCCCAAGGCCGGCCCGTCGCCCCTACTCATGCATCCAGACGTCTGGAAAGCGCTGCAGGCTACCACGACCGACCTGTTCGGCCTTACCCCGGCTGGCGGTCGATTACTACAGCAGAAGCTAGGCGTGACCAATCTAGCCGAACTACTGCTGCGACCTGCTCGCAATTACCCAGCAAAGCTGCTTGGCCAGGCCAGTGTTGTACAGCTCCAAGCGCTGCTGCGCCAGCATCAACTGCGATTACCCACTCACGACGAGCTAGAGAGCTGTCGCGACAGCTTCTGGGTCGAGCTGGGTTTGCCCGACCATCGGTTTCGCGTGCGAGCCCAAGACGTAGCTCAGTTACCGCTGGAGCGTGTGATCTTCCCAAGCACCGACGGCCAGAGGCAGACTGAGGCCGCGGCAGCATTGTGGCCCATCCTTGAGCTAATCCCGACCGTTGAGCGGCTGGATATGCCGATGCCGAGGGTATTTAAATGGTGGCAATACGAATACCTCGGCCCAAAGCCCAAGGAAGCCAAGGCTGTCACCAGCACCGCTGCCGTCATCGAGGCAGCCGCTCGGCAGACCCTCCAGCTTCAGCGGCTGGTAGAGCTATCTGGCCTGGCTGGACTTGGTTACGAGTTACGGCGCCCTAGTAAGGCCTAGACGTCACGGCCCGAATCCACCGCCCGGTGGATTCGGGCATCCGCCCAAGCACTCGCATAATTCGAGCTCTTGGGCGGATGTAGTATTGACGAGCAGGCGCTAATGCAGTAAAAACGATTACTGGCCCTACCCAACTCACGAGACCCGCCCGCTCATTGACCCACTTGGACGGATACGCTTGAGCAGCCCCACTAAACCCCTCGTTGGCTCATGGCCACAGACCGGTCCGGCTCCGATACCCATGTCTCCTAAGGCTTGGGAAAGCCTAAGTACCATCTTTTCCTATCGGTTCTACAATAAGAATCCGGAAAAGATTAGGATCCTCGATGCCCAGATGGGCGTAAGAACCCTGGCCCAGCTCTTGCTCTGGACCGCCGAGGACTATGAGCGTCGACTCAAGCTTCCCCGGGTGTTCAACCCCCTGAGCAGGTATCTGCATCAGAATGGACTGCGATTGCCAACGGCCGAGGAGCTGGCCGCTTGCCATGGCAGCTTCTGGGTTGAGCTAGGAGTGCCGGCCAGGCGACTGCGCGTTCGCCGATGCGACTTGGCCGAACTGTCGCTCAAGGTCGTGCTCTGCCCTCAACCCGTCGCTGTTCTCGACCCCATCCTTCACGCGATTAGCACCGTTGGCAGCCTAGGGAGCTTTACGGCTACAGATATTTATGGCCTCTGGCTGCATAGCCTTAAAGAGAAGCAGATCGCTGCTGGCAACAACCAGCCATTAATCCGGAACGATCACGAGCAAGCTACCCAGCTAACCGACCTATTTACGGCGCTGCTTGATCAATCGGGCCTGGCAGAGCTGGGCTTCTCTTTGGGGACGTCGGCCTAGGTTAGACCGACAGCGCTGCCCGAATCTGCCCTCAGGGCGGATTCGGGCGCTAGCCTAAGCGCTCGAGCAGCTTAAGCTCGAGCCTTTCGGCTAAACCTTGCGCGCTCGCAACCAGTTGAACCAGACCAGCGCCGCGATGGCCGCGGCCATGAGTGTTACCAGCACCACCAGCGCGATGAGCTTGGCGAACGAACCAATCATGAGGGCTGTGAGGCCAAAGGCCAGCGCCACGGCATAAAGCGTTAGCACGGCCTGACGCTGCGACATGCCGGCATCGAGCAGCAAATGGTGGAAGTGCCGGCGGTCGGCCCGGAATGGCGAGGTGCGCTTGGCCAGCCGACGAGTGGCCGCCCACAGCGCATCCACAATCGGGAATCCTAGCACCAGGGCGGCCGTAGCCAGCTTGGCGCCGGAATAAATCGCTAGCATCGCCAGCACCAAGCCCAAAAAATACGCGCCCGAGTCGCCCATAAAGATCCGTGCCGGATAAAAATTATAGGGCAAGAAGCCAAAGGCCGCCCCCGCCAGAATAATCGCCAGCAACGCCACCGCCGGCTGATCGACCCGCGGCCCGACCGACAGCAAGAACACAATAAAGGCCGCAATGCCCGACACACCGCAGGCGAGGCCATCGAGTCCATCCAGAAAATTGATGGTATTGGCCAGGCCAACCATCCACAGCAGACTAAGAATATTCGCGATCGGCGCAATATGGAACTGCCAGCCCCATGCATCAACCGCAAACCGCCCAACCGTTAAGTCGACGGTGCCCCCAAATGGATTGGTGAGCGCCGTAATGCCAATGCCGCCGGCCAGCGCGATAGCCGCCGCCACAAACTGCCAGCCCAGCTTAACCCAGGGCGATAGGCCACGGATATCATCGACCACACCCACCACCACCAGCACGCTACAGCCCAATACCAGCGCCGAGAGCTGCCGACCCAGTGGCATAAAGGCCGCCACGCCCACCAAGAAGCCACCAAAAATGGCCAGGCCACCCAAATAGGCAATGGGGTGTCGGTGAATCTTGCGCGCCTCACTCGGCCGGTCCATAATGCCATGCCGCAGCGCAATCTGCCGCACCAGCGGTGTTAAAGCCAGACTCATGGCAAAGGCCAGGCCAAAGGCTAGCAAGTAGAGCATTTAGAGCTCTCCCCTGCCGCTAAGCCTAGCAGCGCTTAATCGGTCGGGTCGCGAACCGGCAGCGGCATCGCCACCGAACCCGCCCTGGGACATCAACGCGACTCCGACCGATTTAAGCATCTGCGTCGGCTCACCCGTCCTCACTTCTTCACCGCCTTGGTCGTTACCACAAAGCCCAGGTACTTGCCCAGCATCAACCGCGTCTGCGCATCGATGGCCGCCAGCGAGCCAAACACGATTGACGTAACTGGCAGCAGCAGCCACTGAGCAAGCATAAAAACGCTACGGCTGCGACGGTAGCGTGCCGGCCGTGGCGGCAGCGAGATCAGGCTAATCAGCACCGTTACAATAATGCCCACCGATGAGATCTGCAGAATGCCGCTGGTGATATCGGGCAGCTTATGAGCCAGCGTCTGCTGCGAGAACTGCGGGTTAAGCAGTAGTGGCAACCAGGCTACGGCCGTAAGTGTAATCGACGAGGTGGCCCACGAAATATGACCCTCGAATAACCGCCAAATCTGCACCACTTTATTGCTCCAGGGAATGCGCGGATTAGCCACCGATTGGCGCACTGCATAAGGAAAATCGCTAATGCCATAGGCCCATCGCCGCAGCTGCTTGTACTGCGCTCGAATGGTCTGGGCATAGGTGCCAGCCAGCACTGCGTCCTGATAAATGGGAGTAAATACCGGCACCACTTCGTGATCGCCGTCGTAGGCAAAGTAGGTGCGCCAGAACTGGTGGCCGTCCTCCACCGGCGAAGTAACACTCCAGTAATCGGTGGCGATGAGGGCCGCCAGCGACTGGGCGTGAGCCGCAAAATTGCGCAACCGGTGCGGCCGCATCGTCTCCATGAGAATCCAGAACGAGTTGCCGGTGGCAATCACCCGCATCGGCGCCGGCGCGTCCCAGATGTTGTTGTAGAACATTGGAATCGGCTGAAAACTCTTGCGCACGCGGTTCGGATCGCTAGCGTACAAGTAGCTCAGATAGCTAAAGTAGTTGGCCGAGGCGCGGTGATCGGAGTCAAAGGTCGTCACTACCACGCGCTCGGGGTGAATGTTGCGGGCCCGAATCTCCTCGGTCAGCTGGCGCCCAGCAAAGGTGATGTTGCCGCCCTTGCCGTGAATCTCGCCCGGCATACCATCTGGATGCTTAATGGCCTTAGCAAAGAAGAACTTGGAACCATACTGCTTAATGAGCTGCTGAGCCAGCGCCTCGGTGGCTGCTCCGCCCCGCTCCTCGTAGGCAATGATGAGAATCAGCTGCTTGGTCGGATAATCGACCTCGGCCAGCGCCTTGATGGACGGCTCCAGAATCTCGCGCGGCTCGTTGAGTACCGCCAGAATGACCGCGTGATAAAGCTGCTCCGGCGCTAGCAACAACCGCTGGTGAGCACAGAGCCGCACCAGCTCAGTCCGATCATCACGCAACTGCACCAACTGGCGCTGGACCTTACGAGGGCCGTGCCACCAGGGCCATCGAGAACTAGGGTGTCGCTGCGCAAAGGCCTCGAGCTCAGCCTCGGTTTGAACCAAATACTTGTTCGGATCGGCCAACCACTGCAGCCGACCATTCCAATCGACGCGCTGAGCGGCATGCAGCTGATTATAGCCTCGAATAAGGTTAAAACTGAGCCGAAATGATTTCATCATCCAGTAGAGATCGAAGGCGATGATGAAGTAAGCGATCACCACCGGCTCAAATAGGCTCAAGATAATCGGCGCGGCCAGCAACAGCCAGCTCACCAGCCCCGGCAGAATTTCGAGCGCCCGAACCACCGAGCGGCGATCAAACCAGCTCAGCTGCGCAGTCTCAGGCTGAGACGATACGGTCATTGCACCCCCGGACCAAAGGCGTTAGACACAAAAGCGTTGGAGATAATAAGGCAGAATAATACGATCACGTCGCTGCCAATGAGCAAGAAGAAGCTGGCGATACGGCTACGCGTAAAGGCTTGATATGCTAACACACCATTAACCAGTGTGATGCTAAGGCCAAACAGTGCGATTAAAAACGGACTATACCATGGCCCCAAACCGTCGAAACCGCCCAAGCTAGAGTAGCGCACCGGCACATCGGTATGGACGGCCGGCAGGTGTAGCGCCAACATTACCAGATTAAGACAACCCGCCAGCAGGGCTCCTGCCAGCAGAAATAAGCTCAATCGATCATGAAAAAAGCGCGACTGGCGCACGTCGTTAAGCTTCTTCTGGAGGTTCTGCCGAATTGAACCAAGAGGCGGCAGGGCTTTCATGCCCGTAATTATACCATTTTCCGGATAATTCCAAGACACACTGGAGCCAAAACGTGCTAGCGGCCGGCTCTACCCCGATAGGAGCAGAGCCGGCCGCGGGTTGGCGCGCCAATTTTACTTGATACTTCGGTGCCGTCGCACTACTTCGCAGACACGATCCAGGTCAGTCAAACTCAAGCGATCTGAGCTAAACGAGCCACCCCAGACATCGCCAGACCACCCCAGTTCGGCCAGCACCCCACGCATGTCGACGTAGTGTGGCGCAGACTGCCAGACGCCGAGGCGCGGCCCGGTTGGCTCAGCGCCGTCAGCGTACTTGGGGCTAAACTCCACCACCACCGGCTCCTCCGAGAAGCCCAGGAAGTGCGCACCCCAGCAATTGAGCCCCTGAACCACCACCAGGCGCCCTCGAAATTGCCGCTCGAGCCGAATCGCTTTGGGATCGGCCAAAGCGCCTAGCAACGCCTCGCGCCGAGACACCGCCAGCTCCTGGCAGTAGTCCGGCAGCCTGCCGAACTTGATCCAGGTGTAGAGGCATTGAATCCGTTCCTCGAGCGAACAATGAGCGGCCTCGGCCGCTATCAGCACCGGCCAGAGAGCCTCAGTAGCTTCCGGGTAGTCCGCACTGTCAGCCCAAAGACTCTCGGGTGATGGTAGCTTTAGCGGCAGGCGCCGAAGTCGCCGGGCCCTCACCACACTCCGTAGCAAGACGGCTCGGTCGCGCTGTTGCTCGATGAGATAGCTGCCGTGGTTAGCGGTACTGCGCTCCTGGCGCACCATCAGCACAGCTGCTGCCGCCAGCGAATCCAGCGTGTCACCCAGGACAACAATGGCATCGCGAGCCCCCACTTGCTCTACCACATCTATCACCTGGGCAATAAGCGTGTCCTCCTTAATCCCGGCGTGCCGAGGGCCATCAGGGCCGCTGAAGTAATCCCAGCTAGTCTCAACTGTCCTTAGGCATTCTCGGTTAGAGAGGCGCCGCAGCGAATGAGTAAGCTGCGGGCATAGACCCAGTACCCAGGCTGTTTTCTCTTGCCTAATTACCCGCCTCACCGTTGTTAGCTGCTCATCGGTCGGTCCGTTAGGGCCGATTAACACGAGCTCCACTGAGCATCATCCTCCCGCGAATAACGTCTTAGCGCCTGTCGTTTTTAATGCAACCGGCCTTATATGTCAACGGCCTGCTCCACCATCCAGGGCAGAGCAGGCCGTCTTTCGATCGCCGCAGTTAGCGATTGTAGCAGTCGTCGACCAGGCTCAGTACCTGCTCGAGATCCAGGCTTGAGGCATGCTCGGGTCCCGATCGACCCGAGAGCTCATCGCCCGACCAGCCAAGTTTGGCCAGCAGCTCCAGCATCCTGACGTAGCCCGGGCCAAACTGGCTGATGCGGCAACTTGCACCCATCTCGCCCGAGGTTGAGCGAAGATCAAGTGGCACATAATTAACCACCACCGGCGCCACCGTGTAGCCGAACAGTTCGCTGCCCGGCAAAGCTGATGACACAACAGCGATCCGACTGAAGGCTCGGCGCTCAACCTCGAGACCAGGGCTGGCTTCGGCTAGCGCCTGGCACTGCGTCGCTACCTGCTGATCGTAATACGGCTCAGTGCTTTTATCGAACAACCACTCCCCTAGCCGAGCAGCCCGCGCGTGAAGGCTAGAGCGATCTTGGTCGCTCGCCGCAGCCACCACTGACGCCAGCTCCGGATGGGTCAGCGGATACCGTGCATTCGGCGTCCAGAAGTTGGCCTTTCTCGACCAAGCCAGTGCCGGCCGGTTGGGCAGCCGTGGCGCGGTAGCAGCCTCTTCGAGCAGGGCCAGCCGCTCCTTCTGTCGCTTATTCAGTGCGGTACGGGGCCGTTTCGCCCGCAGGCAAAAGATGGCCAGAGCGCCCACTACCTCCAGATCTTCAGGCGCCGATAGTATAACCAGAGAAGTACCCTGAGGAAACGGCGACATGTCTCGCGCCTGAGACAGAATAGACACTGGCGCCGACTCATGTGGGTAGTGCTCGAGTACTCGGCAGCGAGTGTCACCCTCGTCCAGTACGCCAGCCTGACGCAGTCTGGAAGCCAGCTCATCGGTTGGCTTGATCAGGTAGAGTGGACCACGCCATTTCGTAATGCTAGCCAATTGATCCTGAGTAATCCCGGCACGATCAACTACTTCAAGTCTCACATCATCCCCAATCTGGAGTAACGGTTGGACGCTCGTTGTTTTTAATACAACGAACCCGGCAAGTCAAGGTGCGGCTGGGCAAGACTCAACGTTAGCTTTAGCGGATAGTGATCGGAGGCGCGCAAGAAATCAAGCCAGCGCAGCACCTCAGCCCCGCACTGCAGCCCCGCCAGATTACCACCCCAGCAGCCATCCACGGCAAACTTAAGGGTCACACCGCCAACGCGTCGCACCTTGGTGGGGCCGCGATCAGATGCTAGCAGATCGCGCAATCCCGCCTGGCGCAGCAAGCTTATCGCTCGCGTATCGAGCTGCTGTATCAGCTCGGTCCAGGCGCTCTGCTGCAGTCGCGGTGATGGCTTGAACAGCCGTGACTCTTGCCACCGGCGTTGCCATGACGAGGGTAGCCACAGTTGCCCCGGCCGCTGCGTATTCAGGTCGCCCATCACAAAGGCAGGATCGCCTCGCTCCAACTCAGCCGCCATGAGCAGCTGCTCCATCTCGCAGGAGCGGTCGGCGCCGCTAAAGCTGGTGAGGTATGGCACGATCAGCTCAGCCGGCCGACTCCCCACTCGCAGCCTTAGCCGCAAGCAGTACCGGTCGTGGATCCACACCGGCTCATAACTGGTCACGGCGCCATTGTGCAGCACTGTCAGGCCCACGCGCCACAGGTCACCTCGACGCCGATCAGGGTCGAGACTAACCTGCGCTGCCTGCTCATAGCCAAACAGCTCCGCCAGCCGAGCATTGCCAAACAGCGTCTGCCAATCGAGCGTGTCGATCAAGCAGACCACTGGAGCGCCCAGCAACTTGACGCCCGCCTGAATAGCCGGCAGCCGATAGATCGGCTGCCCCGACAGCCTGGGGTCATAGCTCCAGCGACCACCCGCATACTGCTTCCATACCGCTACGGTCAGGCTCTGGTCGTCCATCACGTCCCTCGGATCATCGCCTTCGACTCCTACAGCGGCCTCAAAATAGCCGCTTTAACGTTATAGCACACACCGGACGTAACGCCACCAGCTGTCTTTCTCAACCTGAAGCCTCAATACTCCATTGAGAACTCAGGTTGGGGCCCCGTGCCGGTTGGCACGGGGCAGTTGCTGATGACGGGCCAGGAGCCAAAGCCGCAGTTCGTTACTGCGGTTCGAGCCCCCAGACGACCCGCCCATACGCCAGAGCGGCACTGAGCTGGTTGTTCAGCCTGCGGGCTGACGGAGCATGGTGCTCCACACCGCTCTCGGTCAGACGTTGAAGCCGCTGCTCGCGTCCGTAAGGAGCGCTGGCGACCTCGGAGAGAAGGTCAAGCGCGGCCTGGCGGCCGCCGCAGCCGGCCTCGGCCTTGCGAGCCAGCTCCAAGCCGTCAACGGCTCGGGCAACACTCGCAGCGTGGAAGAGCGCGGTGATCTGCTTCCGGCTCAAGCCGAGCTTCAAAAGCTCGTCGCACTGCCGCGAGGCAAACTCACGCCGGGTACGCCGCTGGTAGGCCTCCTCAGTCTCCCCCATGGGGATAAGCAGGAGGTACGACTCAGAGGTGAACCGATGGTGGTGCTTCTCGCCGTCAACGACGCGGCCAGCGCCCGTGACACGAAAGAGCGTGGGGCCGGCCAGCGGCTCGTCGAGGAGGTAGTACCCCTCGGGGCGGGCTCGCGCCGCCGGGTGGAACGTAACCGCTAAAGCCTCCGCCCACTCGGTGGACGGGAACGTCACAGCGGCACGAGCACACTCGGCACCGCCGCCCCAGATGCCACCGTCCCACATCTTGCCGATTTGGGGGCGTTCGCCAGGGCGGCACTGGTTCACCTCGATGCGCGCACTCTCACCGGCCATGGCTCTTGCCCACTGGACAATCGCATCGACGTCGATGGGAGCAATCGCAACGGGAGCGGAAGTCTTACTCATAGTCCCCTCCAGGGAGACTACCCAAGGCCCAGAGTCTCTGGGCGACAGTCTCTAGGCGAGACCGGGTTGGTAAACTCAAAACTTGAATGCACCAATCCAGTCTCACTCATCAACTGCCGCAGTTAGCTTGTAAAACTTCTTCGACGCATATCACATCAGTAAACAATATTATAACATATGGGCTGCATAATCACAAATCCGCTAGCCGGCCTGCCCCAGATCAATCGCCAGACTTACCGGACAATGGTCTGAGCCTGCCACCTCGGCCCGAATCGACGCTGCCCGAATCCGCCCCGCTAGCGAGTTCGCCACCAAGATGTAGTCGATTCGCCAGCCAATATTGCGCTCGCGAGCCTTAGCCGCATATGGCCACCAACTATACCCACCCAGCTCAGCATGCAGCCAGCGATAGCTATCGATATAACCGCTCGCCAGCACCTTTCCCAGCCGCTCACGCTCATCAGCCGTAAACATGATGTTGGTTCGATTCTGCCTGGGTCTCGCCAAGTCAATCTCTTGGTGCGCCACATTAAAATCGCCAGCTAGAATAAGCGGTTTGCCGCTGGAGCCGTTCAGCCTGCCCGCCAGCTGATCATAAACCTCGAGCTTGTAATCGAGCTTTGACTTATCCCGACCGCCATGAGGCAAGTAGAGATTCAGTAAGCAGAACTGCTCAAACTCTAATAACAACGCCCGGCCCTCCTGGTTGAACCGCTCGTTGAGAAGCACCTCATAGGTTACCTTTTGTGGCTTCACCTTGGTGTAAACGGCCACCCCAGAGTAGCCTTTCTGAGAGGCCCAGTTAAAATAACAGTGGTAACCACTCATGCTCGTAAGCTCGATTGGCATCTGCGCCTGATCGATCTTAATCTCTTGCAAGCAGACAATATCTAAACCCGACTCTAGCAGCCAGGGCAAAAAGCCCCGTTTAGCCACCGCTCTCAGGCCGTTTACGTTCCACGAAACAATCTGCACTAAAATATGGACCGGGTCACGGCTTAATCGAGACCCAGTCGTGGCTCTGGCTCCGCCGCTGGCCGGCTAGGCCATGAACGTAGACGTTTAGCTTGAGCCGAGGCGTCAGCAGGCCCTCGCGATCACGGTCAAAGTCGATGCCCCAAATGCAGGCGCCCACATAGTCGTCGCCGACCTGCAGCTCTTCGCGCAGAATCCGCTTGATGGCAGTGTCAAGATCCTCACCCCGACGCACCTTGTCCATTAAATGGAGTCCGTTCTTAACGTTCTGGTAGTACTTTTTGCCGTGCTCGGCGTCAAAGTCCCAGACGTATGGGTCGATGAAGACCTTGCGGTCAATGCTGTAAATATCAAAATCAGTATTATTAACGATTTTAACCGACCGCTGGTAGTTGCGATAAAAGCGTTGCGGAATCAGCCCAGCATCGTACTTCTTGGCAAAGTCATCCATCGAATCGGCCACCTGGTATGAGAACTCGGCGCTCGGCGTCTGGTTGTCCTTTTGGACCAGGTAATCAAGCGCGGGTGAGTTTACCAGATGCATGGCACCAGTAGCTTTGTCTTGCACATAGATTGGCGCACCGACGGCTAGCGTGGTCGTGGCGCCCTTGGTCTCGTACCGCTCCAGACAGTACCTTGGCGTAAACTGACTGTGCTCAAAGAAGTGGGCAAAGTCAGCGTTACGGTGGAAGAACGAGTGATCGAGCGCCAATGATGGCTCAGTTGGCAGCCGCACCCCGCCATAAGCCTGCGAAAAGACGGCCAGACCAAGCTCGCGCGCTGCCAGCCGGACAGCGTACATAATATCGTCATACCGCACCAGCTGCTCTTCGTCGCTCCAGAACCGCAGCGCCTTGTCGGTAATCCGAAAGCTGGCCACCGGCCGCTCATCGTAGATGAGTAGCGCCACCTCGCCCTCGCTCACCCGCGTCACCTCCCATCGCTGCTCGGTGTACCGATCGCTCGGATTACTATTCAGCAACTCGACAAAGGTCGACTTAAACTCCTCGAGCGCGGTCTCACTGCTCTCGTCGATGTAGGCTTGTTTGATGGTGAGGTCTAGCATGGTGTTATTATACACGGGCTCCAAAACGGGTCCGCCCCCGACCAGCCAAAGCCGGCCGGGGGCGTAACTTAACGCTTTGCAGCCAATTCGGCCACCAGGGCCTGGTGCGGCTCCGACTCCCAGCGCCACTCGCGCCGCTCAGGAACCCAAAGTTCACGGCCATTGGGCCAGTGCCAGGGGTAGGTCAGCCGCTCTAGGGTTACCTCCAGAGTGCGCACCTGCGTATCCGGCCCCATGCGGTAAGTGCGATGCTCATCGCTGATCTCGGCCAAGAACGCCTCCAGAGCCTTGCGATTATTGACGAGGCTCCGTGCCCAAGCGATCGCTTCATCTTGGCTCGTAAATCGGCGAAGCGAGCTGTGGTTGAATCCAGCTCGGACCTCGATGTCGAGCGCAACCAGCCAGCGGCGGTAGCGCTCCGGATGGCGCGAGTACCGCGACCGTACGGTTGCCTGCTCGCGCCGACGCCTCTTGGTCGCTTCTGTGTCGCCGGCTGCTAGCTCCCTCATCTCCTCGAGGCCAGCACCGTTCCAGACCGTGATGCCATAGGTCTCAAACTGCCGCACCACCTCTGCCGCTGCCGCTTGATCCCCACGCCTCGCCCGTTGAACGCGCGTCGGCGGATGCACCATTGGGCATACCAGCTCTATCCATTCCTTTGGCCGCTCGCCCTCCGGCATCGACTCCCAGAGCCAGTACTTCTCACGCATACAGCAGTGGTCAAAGCCGCAACTAAAAGGACAGTCACACACAACAACCAGGCCTCCCGGCTAAGCCCAGCTCTTCTGCCAGGTCAGGTCTCTGCCGCCCGTTCAAGGATCTGACCTGGCACTGATTATTTTGCAGCTACTAACTACGCCGCGCAAGCATAGGCAGCTACAGCTTAAGAAGCTCCGGCACACTAGAGACAGAAGAGATATGCGTCGCCGCCACAGCGAGCAACTCCTCTGGCGCTTCACCCACCGCAATACCGTGCTTTGTAACATGGAATAGTTTTATATCGTTGTCAGAGTCGCCCACCGCTACGCAATGGACCGCTACGGCGCCTGGTCACAGGCTGCGCTTACAGTGGCCGGCTCTCGCTTGATGTGGGAGCCGGCCAAACTGCGATTATGGAGCTCTGTAATAAAAGTTTTGCTAAGCCCTAAAATAATGACTGGAGCGGGTAGCGGGAATCGAACCCGCCTCTCAACCTTGGGAAGGTCGCATTCTACCGATGAACTACACCCGCGCGGGGCGAACGCCGAGGTCGCCGCGAACCGATAACTTCTGGAGCCGATGAAGGGACTCGAACCCATGACCTTTGCTTTACGAAAGCACTGCTCTACCAACTGAGCTACATCGGCCTAGTCGAATCGACGTGGGGCGCCACGCCGGCTGCAACCAGGCAGCATTATTCGACCAGGTTAGGTTACCAAAAAACAACGGCCTTGACTAGACCGTTGTTTGGTGGCGCCCAAAACCAGCTGGGCCGCCGGCGCCCTACGTTAGCCCTCTGTGCTTGGGAAACTTCTGCTCATAGCGCTCGGCCAAGAACTCGTACTTGTCCGCGATCGCTGCCTTAGCTTCCTCTAGGCTCATGTAAAAGACATCGTTGGTATCGGTTTGGTTTTGGGTGTTAAGAGATTTGATTTTGCGGATTCGTGATCGCCCCACGGAAGTGCCCTCATTACGTTATGCCGTCAGTATGGGCCTTCGCTCAGAGCATCACATTAGTGGTTATTACAAAGCCAGACGGAGAGGCCCGAAGACTTTTGTAGGAATATTGCTGATGCTTTTCAGCAAAGCTTGTTCTAACTTTGTTCGGGCGGCAAAAATGGCTTCTAGTAGGTTAAATACGACTTATAAACATAGCCGTTGAGACCGTTATATTGCACCTGCTGCCACTGACTATCGCTGTAGGAGCCAAGCGTTACCACGGTTCCGCCATTAAGGTCGGCGAGAATGGGCGTGGCGGTGGAGGCGCCGGCCCGCAGGTGCACAAAAGAGTTGGTGACGGCGGTGGGGACGGCCGGCGTTGGGATGGACGTGGGGGTCGCTGTGGGCAGTGGGCTGGGCGACGGCGTAGTGGTGGGTGGCGGTGTTGGCGTGGTGCTGGGCGACGGCGTGGCCTGCGGCCGAACCTTTAAGTCATCGCTAAGGGAGCCGCCGTGGCCCAGCGCCAGAGTTAGCTCGGTAAGGCTAGCCGCCAGCAAGGTAAGCCCCAGAATGCCAACAGCAATAAGAACGGCCCGCTTCATCGCTGCCCTATTGGTAGTACTTCATATAGAGCATAACCACAGCCGTAGCTACGCCGGCGATTACCAGCAGACCAATAATGAACTGTAGCGCTACCAACCAACCGCGACGGCGAGGAGCCTCAGGCTCAGCGCTGGCGACAGCGGCGGAATTTGGCGCGGCAGATTGAGGCGCCGGAGCGGCCGCTAGGCGCGGATCGGCCGGCTGAGGCCGTAGAGCTGGTTGAGCCGGCCGCGGCGGTAGGGGTTGGGGACGCGGCGGCGCCACAATCGGGCGTGGCTGCGGTGCGCTGCCCGGCCGTGATGCTGGCTGCGGTGCGGCCGGCGCGGCCGGTGCCGGCGGGCCGGCCGGCTGGGGCCGGGCTGGTCGGCCCATGTCCATCGACCGCCGCGGACCAAGATCACTCATTCGCCTCACTGGTTGCTGCTGTTCGTCCACCTCTTTGGTACCCGTTATTAGCCCTATCATACCATAATTATTCAAATTTCTTACGCTTAGCTTAAAAATCATTTTTGGCTACAGCTGATCTGGCTTAAATCACCAGAACACAATAATTACTCAAAAAGAAATTATGGCTTTGAGTAGGCAGAAGAATGTTCCCGCCGGCAGCACATTGGGCCGCCCAGCGACGCCCCAATGGCTCGCTCGGCGGCCCACACCTTAGCAACCCTCAGTCGCTAACGTTCCAGATAATCTAGAGGCTGGATCTCGCCCCGCCACTCCAGGTGACCACCTCCAGGCCGGCGAACGCACCGCAACCAATACATGGGATCGTGCGAGGCTGTCGTGGGGCGAAAGACCGAGCCGGCAGCGGCCGCCGGGAATCCTGCCACCTTACTCAACAAGCCTTGCGCACGCCGCCGATTAGTAATGATCACACACGGCCCTCGGTCTAACCCCAAGCGACGCTGCACGTACGTGCGGACCAGACTGGGCCACAGGTGCTCCCAGCGCGTCCAATCAGCATCCAGCTGATTGGCTTTGCTGGCCCGCCTCTCGCTCGCCCACTGCTGTGTCCGGACGGCCAATGGATCCATCAGGTCGGCGATGTAATGAAGCGACGGGCCGAGTCGCCACCAACATGACGACCGCGAGAGGTACGGAGCCAGCCGCCACGCGATGCGCTCGGCTTGGCGCTGGCAAGCTCGCTCCAGGTCATCATCGGCCCACACCACCGGCACACTGCTGCACAACACCACATCGCCGCGACGCAGCGGCTCTATAGCGGCACTGTCCACCCTCTCACCTCCTCGAGTCACAAGGAACTAGCTCAGCTCGGTGAGACCTACCTTACGATAAAAGCCCCCGTAAATCAATGTGCTGTATTACCTCACCACGCCCAGCCTTGCGAATGGCGCCCAAACCTGCTAGTATATGGCGGTTATCAACGCGCGTGGGCTCGTGGTGTAGAGGCCTAACATGCCTCCCTGTCACGGAGGAGATCGCCGGTTCGAATCCGGTCGAGCCCGCCAGTATTTATTTCTATACAATTTCTGTTCTCGCTGGCGTGGCGAAACGCTTTCGTCTCTTCGGGACGATCAACTCGCTGCTGGCGGGACGTTTCCTATTTTGGAGAGCGCTGCCCAGTTGCTTTTAATTATAAAAATGCTATTATAATCTTCCGTGCTCGCCCTGCTGAGTCGACGGCCGCCATGGCGGAACCCATGGATGGACTTTGGAAGGAACTAAGCGTGCGCATAGTCAATGCGAGCCTGACACCAGGACGGCGCGGCGTCGTACTGGAAACCAGTGAGCTGGTTCAGCTCATGCTGAGCTGGGCCATCGAAGCCGATATGGTGGGCGCGAATCGACTGCCCGAGCGCCAGGAAGTGAGCCCGACGATCGAGGCCAAGTGGCCGACGATCGAGCAGGCCCTTGATGCTCGTAAGCTCTACCAGGGATCGTTCAGCAACGATCAGTGGACGGTAAATGTTCGCATCAACCTCCGCCATCGCCAAGGCCGCGCCTACTGGGTCGTCTGTGCCGAGACCGGCGGCTGGGACCTCGCCACCAAGTTCGTTGAGCTCACCCAGAGCAGCCTGCACCCCATGCGGGCAGAGCCAACAGTGGACATCCTCGTAACGATCGAACCGACGGTCCCGCAACCGGAAGTAGAGTTGCGGCTGGGGGAGCTCGACGACATCCAGAGTAGGATGCCTGGCCTGCAGATCTACGACCCCCATACACTCGGCGAGCTCAAGTGCTGGTCGGAATCCAGCGGTCCGCTACCAATCGGCCAGATCAACGACAACGCGGCGACCTGTTACGTCGGTCTGAGGAGCATCAACCAGGCGCCTCTGACCGGACTCACTGGCCAAACCTGGCGCCCAACTCCCGACGGCCTGGGCCTCCTGATCTTGCCGCCACCAACGCGTAGCTTCCCGATCCTAGGGATCGAAATCGGCCTGGAGTCCATCAAGTATAATTTGGGCGTCCAGGACTACGACTACCTGCGCAGGGTTGGCATGCAGTTCGCTGCCGCCCTTCTGCCCAGATAACCCCTAGCGACTCCGAGCCGCCTACCGGCCTCCACGTCCCTGAGCGTGGCCGGTAGGCGGCTCCTACGCTTTATCGGCGACGCCAGTCGCTCCGGCAGCCGGCGCCGCGCTCTCGCCCAGCAACTTCTTTAGGAACGCCACCAGCTGCTGCGGCTCATTATTGGCCTTATTTAGGTACGCTACCACGCCCAGATCGGTCGCTTTAGCCTCTACTGCCTCACTCTCCATGTTGGTTAGCGCCACCACTTTGGTCTGAGGAGCCTCCAGGGCCACATTATAATTACGCAATAAATCTAGTCCGCTCATGCCGCTCAGCAGCATGTCCAGCAGAATCACATCGTACGTGTTCTCTTGCACCAAGCTTAGGCCCTCGCCCGCCGTCCCCACATCGGTGACGGTAAACCCCTCCTGCCGGAGCGCAAAAGCGTACATATTGCGAATCTTGTCATCGTCTTCTACGAGCAGCACGCTGGGCATAAGCTATCCTCTGATTGTTTGATTGAATTTTAGCATAAGCATTACAAGCTGCTCTTGAGCGGCGGTGCCAAATCGAGCCGCAGCCGCAGCAACTTAACCTGGCTCTCTAACTCGCGAATACGATACTCGCGCCCGGCCATATTGGTGGTGAGCCGGTGCAGCTCGCGATTGCGCTCGCTCAGGTCCTCTACCACCTGCTCCAGCTCGCCATAGGCCGTGCGAATGTTCTGCTCAGCCTGGCGATCGGCCGTCAGGTCGCGCACCACCATTACAAAGCCGGCCGGACCGTTGCTGCCGAGCGCCGTTACCGCTGCATGGCCCCAGAACGTCGCGCCCCCATCGCGTACATACCAGCCCTCATGCTCGGCGCGGCCCTCGGCCTGAGCTTGCTCCAGCAGCCGGTGCGGCCGCAACCCCACGATGTCCTCACGCGTGCAGAGCAGCGAGAGATGCCGACCAAGCGCCTGCTCGGGCGTCCAGCCGCTTAAACGCTGAGCGCCTTGGTTCCAGCCAGCGATGCGGCCCTGCTCGTCGAGCACCACCACCGCGTAATCCTTAATCGCCTCCATGAGTCGCTGGCAACAATCGGCCTCGTGCATGTTCCCTCCGCAGCTGGTCAATGGTAGGTATGATACCGCGCTACCACCTGCAATGGTACGGGGTTTTCTGCCAAAAATTACCCGTAATTTGCGCCGCAATACAGAACTCTGCCCCAGATAACAACCAGCCGCCGTGCGGCTAATTGACCCGCCCGGCGGCTTGGATGAGCGTTAAGGAGCGGTCCTAGACCTTGAGGTAGGTATTAACCTTAGCCTTCTTGAGTTGGTCGTTAAAGTAACTATTAAAGTCGATAGTTTCAATAAGAATGTGCTGCGCGTGCGTGGTGTCGCCGCTACGGTCGATAACCTTAATGACCTCGTAGCCGTACTGAGTTTTGACCAGGCCAGAGACCTCTCCGGGCTGGAGGGCGTTCATAGCCGTCTCCTCGTCGGTGGGTAGCTGACCCTTGGCTACGTTGCCCAGATCGCCGCCGGTCGAGGCATCGGAGGCCTGCGAGTACTGCTTGGCCAGAGCGCCAAAGTCGGCGCCGTCGGCCTTGGTTTTATTTAGCACGTCCTGCGCCTTGGCCTTAGCCTGGGCGTCCAGGGCCGGATCTGAGGCTACCTTGTCTTGCAGCTTCTGAGCTAGCAGCTGCTTGTACACTACCTTGTTAAGGTCGTTGAGGTTCCAACCGTAAATCTGGTTGAGCGTCTTCAGTAGCGTGTCTTTGCCGCCGTAGCGCTGGTAGAGCTGATTGATCAGGTCATTAATGTCCTTCTGGCTCACCGTCACCTTCTTTTGCGCGGCCAGCTGAGCTACCACGGCATCAGACTTCAGCTTATCGAGCGCGTGCTGCTTAATCTGCACCACCAGCTTCTTGCCATCGGTGGAGTTAAAGTCCACCGCCGGCTGATTATTGAGCTTGGCATTGCTCTGGTAGGCCTTCTCATTGGCGTTAACCTCAAACAGATAGTCGTGGTACGACACGAAGGTGCCGTTTACTTTCTCCACCGGATACGGCACCACCGAGCTAACCGCCGCCACTACCGGATTGGCGCTCTTGTAGCCATATACAAGTACGCCAAAGATAATAATGACGACCGCCAGCACACCCACCAGCACCGAACCGGTGATAATGGCCGTCTTCTTGAGGTCACGCGGCACCCGAATGATTGGCGACTTGGCCGAACTAGACGGCGCGGTGGCCTCCCCCGCGGAGGCGGCCGCAGCCACCGCCGCCACCGACTCGGTCGATTCAGACGTTGTAGCGCTGGCTGGTGCCGCACTTGAGGCAGGCTTCTTGGCCGACTTAGGTGTGGCTTCCGCGGTTACAGCCGGCTCGGTCTTTGGCTGGGCGGCGTCCAGCTCATCGTTATTCTTCTTTGGCAAAACAACAAACTCCTTTATTGCGGGCTTAACCCCTTTGCGCCCATGCTACATGACCGGCGCCTAATTGTCGAACGGGGTGCCCTGGCCGCCGCCCACGGCCTGCACCGCCTCCATGATGTGGCGATGGATCTCGGTAGGGTGATGAATCTTGGGCATCACAAACTCGCCGATCACCGTCTTGGCCACAATATCGCCATAACCAAAAATTGCCGCCTGAAAACCATTCACATGGTAGTTAACGTTGTAAATCTTATCGAGCTGCCACTCCTGCACGGCCCGGTCAAAGAAGCCCTTTTGGGCGATGGCCACGATGCGGCGATCGGTTACTACATAAATACTGTAGTACCAACCAACCCACCGATAAAACCAGACCACCAACACCAAGAGCGGCACAATCAGCGCTAGCTTGGTAAAGAACCCAGCCACCGCGGGCGACTCGTATATTTGGACAAAATCGAGCGGCAGCACCCCCAGGGTAACTGCCAGCAGGCCAAACAGCAGCGCCTTGCGCATCACCAAGGGGTGCTGGCGAAACATGAGCACGGCCGCCTCGCCATTGAGCTGGCCGGGAAACTGCGCTTGCTGGTTAGGGGTGACTTTGGTGCCCATGGTTTTATTGTAGCATTAGTATGATGAGGGCGAGCCTGGCCGGGAGAGACCGGCATCGGTGCGGCCACCTTATTATTCAAACCCATCATTTCCCATTTGCCGCAAATGGAAAACGCTACTGCCCCTCCCCTAAACGCTAACCGCCCCGGCACACCAAGTGCGCCGGGGCGAAAGGTTTTGAAGGCGCTCGGAAAAGTCAGCGCGCAAACGAGCGCTTAACCCGACGCAGCGCTGATAGTGTCATGATCTTGTCTCCAGGAAACATGTAGAGATGGCGCCTGGAGTCCGCCCTCTGCAGATTGGCCTTTGCCACCACAACGGCACCGCGGATGATGGCCGGGAGGCTCTCCCGCTCGGCCTCAACGCGAAAGATCAGCGCATGAGGCTTGGGGCCGGCGCTCATCACCAGATCATCGGCCGTTATCCAGCCATCCGGCCGAGAACGAAGCCGTGCGTTGCTCCCCAGCTTTAAACCGTAATCACCCAGGAGGCGAGTCAAGCCGTCAAAAGCAGACTCGCCCTCGGCCAGCCACGTGCGTGGACAGTCCAGATAGTTGGCCTGAATGGCAAGTACCGCGCTTGGACCATCCGTAGTAATGTAGCAACCAACTGCATTGACGAGTGGCTCCTCGGTTAACGCGAGGCCAGCAATCGCGGTCATAGTCTTCCCTTCAAAGATCCGAGACTCAGGTGCAGGGTAATCAAGTAGAATCTGAGTCCGGACTATTCTAGCTCAAGGCAAGCGCTAGATCAAGGTATGAACATGCTATAATCCTAGGCACGCGCCCCGGTAGCTCAGTGGATAGAGCGTCTCCGTCCTAAGGAGAGCGTCGGGGGTTCGATTCCCTCCCGGGGCGCCAGGCAATTATTTTTGGTCGATTAAGGCCTATGATTAGCGAGATGTAGAAGCCTACAATAGGACTGTCTCGCTCGGTTCTGGCCCAAGGCAGGAGCGCCATCGTTGACAACCCCATCGCTTATTATTCGCAATTACGACCCCCGGACTACCCCGGCATTAAGGCCAGCAGGCACCAACCCCATGTTTAGGGCATTTTCCAGGAGCGAAATGTGCTCGCCTTACTGCAATACTTGGTAGCTAAACTTGTAGGTAGTGGTATTGGCCGGCGCGGTGGCAGTATCAAGGTCAAAACTGGTAGTGCTCGTGGTGGCAGAGTCGTAATAATAGCGCAGGCCGGCCGCATTGGCCTCGGCCGGCGTCAGCACCACGCGCGGCGCCGCTCCAAAGGCATTGGCAAAGGTGATGGTAGCCAGCTTGCCCGTGGCGCCGCAGCTTGAGCCGGTTGTAATCGTGATAAGGCCGGCTGTATCGGTGCCGCTCAGGCTCACGGTGGGGCCGGTGCAGGCAGCGGCGCCGGCCGCAATGCCCGGCGCCGAGCCGGCTGTTACCACATGGCCATTTACCGTCAACGTGCCGGTCAGAGTTAGTACACTGCTAGCACTATAAATAAGGCTGCCGGCCCCGCCGCTATTAAACTGCGCGATATCCGCCGTTTGTCCGATGGTGCCGTTCACAGTGAGTCCGATGGTGCTCACGGCCCCTGTAGCAATACGCAGCTGCTGGCCCGTGCTCGCCGAGTCACCAATGCCAACGGCGCTATCGATGGTAACCTTGCCGCCCGAGAAATGAGTCTGACCAAAGTTGTTGAGCGTCAAGATGGGATTATTGCTCGAATCGGTTACGCGGATAAGGTCGGCAGCCTGGGCGGCTCGCTCTTTGAGCAAGAGGGTCACGTCGGCATCATTGGCGCTTTGTATGGCAATACTAGCCGACTGAGCCGTGGTGGTGTTCTGAATATAATTGCCGGTCGCGGTAGTACAACCGCTCACCGTACAGACCGATACCCCGCCCACGCGCAACGCGGTGGTGCTGTTAATGTCACCGGTTACATCCAGCGCGTAGCCAGGCGTAGTGTTATTGATGCCCACCCGCTGATTGGTGGTATCGACGTTCAGCACCGCCGCCCCGCCGGCCGTCTGCACCTGGAAGGCCTGCAGGCTGTTGGCGGCGTTTTTAAAGAGCGATGTACCGGCAGTAAGGCCTGCAAAGGTGGGCGTGGCGGCCGTACTAATGTTTTGAATGGTATTAACGGCGCCCGCCGTAACGGTAAAGTTACTGGCGTTAAAACTAGCGATGCCTTTAGCGCTGGTACTGGCATCGTTGAGCGTGATCGTGGCGCCGGCTGCGGTAGCATTGGCCACGGTGAGCGCGCCAGTCAGCCCATTCAGGCTGGCCACGCCTGCACCGCCGCCCGGGCAGGCCTGAAAGCTCGGCGCGCCGGCCGTAGCGAGCAGGCACTGCCCCACGCTGCCGGCCGCAACCGTGGCGAGCGCGCCGCCACCCTGACCTATCACCAGACCGTTTAGGGCCAGCACATTGGCGCCCGTACCCCCACTCGCGATTGCCAGCGGCGCGCCCAAGCTCAAACTAGCCATCGTATTGGCGGCGGTAAAGGTATTGGCCGCGTTCCGCAGCGCCACGTTGCTCGACAATCGATTATCGCTCAGCGTGCCGGTCAAGTTGGCGATGTCCTGATAAAACGTACCCGGCTGCCCGTTTAGCAAGGCCGCATTTACACCCGTAAGGCCAGCGCCACCACCCACCAGGCTAGCGGCCGTCAATTGGCCGGCCACAGCGGCATTACCGGTAACCGTAAGGCCGCCGCTTAGCTGCAGCGACTGCGCCGTAGCCACGCCCAGCGCCGAGCGATCGGCGACCAAGTCCGTCACCTGCAATGAGGTGACCGGCTGAGTCTTGTCGCCCACAGCTGAACGCTCGGCCGTGGTTAACGGCGCCGCTGGCGACGGCGACGGATGAGCTGCCGGCGGCGCCGGACTTAGCCACCGGGCGGCCGCATAGCCCAAACCGCCCAGTCCGAGCACCAGGGCCACAACCACAAAAATCCCCAGTCGCAAGCGCGGGTTAGGCGGCGTCGAGCTGGAGAACTGCGGATTTAGCGGTGGACTAGCGTCCATGTCGGTTTGTTTCCTAAAGCTTTGCCCCTATACTACTCACAATTGAGCATAAGCGCAAACACGGCAAGTGAGCCGCCGACCTACTCGTCCCGCTTCACCATGCGATCAAACGTCATAATCCGATAATCTTTGTCACGAATGCCCGCCTGCGCGTAGACCTGCGTGGTCGAAAAGAGCTTCTTGTCGGCCGGATCAAGCCCCAGCCGCCCGATCGTCTCATCCACCTTGGCCCACGACTCGGCCTCAATCTCCACATAGGGCGGCAGCTGTGGCCAGTAATCAACATCGATTTCCACACCATCTAGCCGATACTGCACCCGCCGGTTCTCTTGGTAGAATTTATCGACCAGGCCAATGTGGCGCAGCATGGCACAGACCGTCTCAAAGTCGCTCACCGCCACTTCTTCCTCGAGCATGCCTTGATCGTTCTGGTTGATGTCGGCACCTTTTTGATAGCCCAGCCGCTGCTTGTAGCTAAAGGTTACCTTGTCACCCTCGTCGCGCACCCGCACCCAGGCACCCTGCTCATCGAGCCGTAAGTCGGCATAATCAAAGACGGCGCGGCGAAACACGCGGTCGAAGACCTGCGCACCGCCCAGCTCCAG
The DNA here is from genome assembly GCA_035479295.1 of Candidatus Saccharimonadia bacterium. Taxonomy (GTDB): domain Bacteria; phylum Patescibacteriota; class Saccharimonadia; order UBA4664; family UBA4664; genus JARIHM01. The sequence continues at coordinate 22,626 of DATIIV010000014.1, forward strand.
TACCCGCCGCTCAATGGCAGCCGGGTCGATATTCAAGAACTTAACTTCGTACTCTTCGGTTGGCATGCACGAGCTCCGTTAATGCTTATACTCCCGGCCCAACGGGTCCTGCCGCCGGCGGCATCCCACTGCAATGCTCGCTGCGCTGCGCTTATCAGCGGGAGCCCTCCTCTGGCGTCACCCGTAGGCTTAAGCCAAAGCTTCGGCCTAGAACATAACGTCTTCGTCGGTCCGCTTGTAGTCCGAGATCTCGGCCGGCGCAAACCACAGACTCATCTCGTTCTTGGCCTCGCCCGCATCACCCGAAGCGTGGATCAGGTTGCGCACGGCCCGCTTCTGGTCGTTGGCCAAGTTGGGCGAATCAACGGAGAAATCACCCCGGATGGTGCCCGGATCGGCAAACGACGGAAAGGTCTTGCCGACGATCTTGCGCACCATATCGATGGCGTGCACGCCCTCCACGATCATGGCCACCACCGGCCCGCTGGTGAGGTAGTCGATGTTCCACTCGTTGATGATCTTGCCGATCTCTACGTAATCGATCGTGCCGAGCGACTCCATCGGGTCCTTGCCGTACTTGGCGTACGACTCCATGGTCTTCTCCCCCACCAAGCGGCACCAATCGTCTGGCGCTGGGTAGTGGCGGCGAGCCTGCTGCTCGTCCGGCGTTAGCATTTTAATGGCGATGACCTTGAGGCCGCGCCGCTCAATGCGGCCGATAATCTCGCCGATCAACCCCCGCTTGACGCCGTCGGGTTTGACCAACATAAAAGTGCGTTCTTGTTTAATGCTCATACGTTCTCCTTTTTGCTAACTAATGATCGAAAATGCTCAGCTGCGGCCTCTGGCTCGGGAGCAATAATAGCAAACCGCAGCCGCTCCGGCGCCAACATCTCATGCGCCACCCGCTGCACGTCGGCCACGGTAACGGCCTCGACCTCGGCAATGGCCTGCTCTACCGACTTAACCCGGCCCAGCAGCACCAGCTGCGTCGCCAGGCTATCAGCCACCGTGCCGTTCGACTCCAAGCCCATCTCGATGCCGGCCCGAATCTGTTGTTGGGCCTTGCGCAGCTCGGCCTCGGCCACCGGTTCGCGCCGCACCAGCTCCAGCTCATGCATCACCGCATCCAGCGCCTGCGGCACTTTATCTAAATTCACCCCGGCATAGGCGTGAAAGACGCCGGTATCGACATAATTATTGGTCTCGGCAAAGACGGTGTAGGCCAAGCCTTGGCGCTCGCGCACGTTTAGGAATAGCCGTGAGCTCATGCCCCGACCCAGAATCACCGACAGAACCTGAGCGGCATCGTCATTGGGATGGTCGTAGGCGTAACCACGCGCGCCGATCATAAAGTGCGCCTGAGCCGTCGGCTTAGCGTGCACCACCGTTAGGCTATCGGCCAGCTTGGCACTCACCGGCTTAAAGGTTGGCATCGCGTGAGCTTCCAGCTCGCCCAGCGCCGCCTGCATGCGCGCCACCACTCTCTCGTGATCCACTCGGCCGGCCGCGGCTACCACCATATTGCCTGGCCGGTACATCCGCCGCTGGTAGGCCTTAATATCGGCCACCGGTACACGATTAATCACCTCTTCGGGCCCAATAATATCTTGGCCAAGCGGATTATCCGGGAAGATGAGCTCCGGCAGCAGCGTGCTAATAAACCGAGCCGGGTCATCGCGCCACACGTTCATCTCTTCGATAATGACGCCGCGCTCACGATCGACCTCATCGGCCTCAATCAGCGGACTCTTAACCATGTCGGCCAGAATATCGAGCGCCAAGTCCCCGTGGGCTCCCGGCACCTTAATGTAGTACGAGGTCATATCCTCGGAAGTATAGGCGTTGCTGTAGCCGCCCACCGCATCGATCGCCTCAGCAATAATTTGAGCCGAGGGGTACTTAGCCGTGCCCTTAAAGAGCAGGTGTTCCAAAAAATGCGACACCCCACCATTAACCGCGAACTCCTCGTAGCGGCTGCCGGTGCCGACAGCAATATTAACCGTGAGGCTGCGAGCGTCGGCCAATTGGGCCGTAATAATTCTGAGCCCATTCTTGAGGGTAGTTTGTTGAATCTTCATACGTGCTGACTACTATACCAGATGCTAGCCCAATTTAGCCTATTCACTCGCTGAATCCCTGCCCCAACGCCACCACAAATGCCGAAAGTACCAGGCCAAGAGGCCAACCAGGAGTACCACTCCGATCAGCGAGAAACGGCTGGCTAATTGATCGATCAGAGCCAGATTATTGCCTATAAGAAAGCCCATGTACATAAGAAACCCCGTCCAGAGCGCCGCGCCCAGCGTAGTAAAGATCAAGAAGGTCCGAAAGCGCATCTCGGCGATGCCGGCCGGGTAAGCAATAACGCCGCGAACGCCGGGGACGCACCGCCCCACCATCGTGAGCCAAATGCCGTAGCGCTCGAAGGCGCGGTGGGTGCGACGCAGCTCGTGATGGCTAATCAGTACATACTTGCCATAGCGCTCGAGCAGCGGCTCGCCGCCGTACCGGCCAATAAGGTAACCAATGGTACCGCCCACCACCTGCGCCAGCGTGGCCACCACAAAGATAGCCCAGACCGCAAACCGACCATGCAGCGCTAGTACGGTACCAAGTGGCACCAGTACTTCGCTGGGAATAGGCGGACCAAAGCTGTCGATGACGAGACCGAGCGCCAAGCCACCATAGCCCAGGTGCGAGATCAGGTTGATGGCCAGTTGGGTTAAGTTGAGTACCATTGCCGTCTCATTGTATCAGTTTTTTGTGCAGCTGACTGCTACTTGGTGAGCTGGTGCTGAAGGGCGCGGCCGCGCAGACTGTCGGGGTAGATGGCCAGAGCCCGTGCGGCCGCCTGGCGGGCAGCCGGTGCGTGACCCTGCTTGAGCTCGATATTACCAACAAGCGACCAGAGATTAGCCAAGGTGGGTCTGAGGGTGAGGTCGTTGGCGCGGTTGGCGATAACGGGATCTGGATATTGCACTAGCATGGCGCGGGCTGCGGCCAAAGCCTCGGTGGGCCGGCCGAGCTGATCGAGCAGGCCGACTAGATCGAGCGCGTACTCGGGGTGATTGTAGGGGTCGAGGCGTAGCGCTGTATGAAAGGCGGCCTCAGCGCCGGCCGTATCACCACGCAGCGCCAAGGCTCGGCCCTCCAGCTGATGATGCTGGCCATCGGCCGGGTCTTGGGCGGCGGCCTGGCGCGCCAAGCTAACGGCCTGGTCGGCCTCGGCCGCCGCACTGGCTCCCCCGCCCAGCGCCAGCGTGTAGTCGTCGATGCCCTCGGCGCTCAGCCCATCGGGGTTGTGCACCAGCTGAGCAGCCGAGCGCGCAAAGTCGTCGACGGCCATCTGGTACTGGCCGTCGGCCTGAGCCGCCTGACCACGCTGCAACCAGACGTTGCTCTGGTAGGCCGAGGCCAGAGCCGCCAGCAGCACCGCACCGAGCGCCGGCCACCACCAGCCCAGTGGTACTCGCTCCGATTGACTCACCCGCCGCCACTGCCCATACAGGCTGCCAGCCAGCACCGCCGCCAGCACCACCAGCGCCGGATACTGTGCATCGATATCGAGCCCAAAGTGCACCAGCAGCCCTGCCAGGCCCAGGGCGACCGCCACACTCCAGCCCGACTCTGTCTGCTCAACCAAACCGCGCAGCACACCGAGCCCCAACGCCAGCACCGCCCAAGCCAGCAGCGCCGCCCCCACCAATCCCAGCTCGGCCAATGTCTGAACATAAAAATTGTGCGCATTGGCCGAAGCGCTCACCACGCGCTGTTGGTACTGCGGATGAACGTCGCCATAGGCCCCGGCGCCTACCCCAACCAACGGATGCGCGAACCACATGACCAGGCCACTCTCAATAAACCGAATTCGATCTGAGCCACTCTGTGATTCACCATTAACGACTTGGCCAAAGCGCGCTCCTGGTGTTGTAGTTTTTACATTAGGATAGAAGTGATGATGCCATTGCGTGGCGCTACAAGTCAGAATTGCCGCTCCGGCCAAACTGAGCACTAATTTTATCCAGTACCCTTTGGGCAATCGCTGAACCAGCCACAGCGCCACTAAAACGAGCACTAACACCAGCGCCGCACCGCGCGAATCAGTGAGCGCAAACACACCCCCACCCAACGCCAAGGCCCCAGCCCACCACCAACTCCGTCGCCCCGCCGTACGCAGACCATTAGCCGCAAGCACCAACGCCGGAATCAAGTAGGCCGCTGCCGGATTAGCCCAATAAAACAGCCCGGTCAGGCGGTCGTAATCGCTGCTCAAATAGAGCCACACCGCCTGCGCCCCAAAGGCCGCCGCCGACACTCCATAAACCGTCCAGAGCCAACGCCGCCCTCGCCGCTCACCCGCCACCACATAGCTCAGCCCAAAGGCTAAGCCGGCCAGCCCCATCACCATCAGCCACAGCGCCGTACTGTAGCGATTGGCCGTCCATAATAACGACAGGCCGCCCCAGCTCAGCAGCGCCGCATAGGCCCAACCCAGCAAGCTTCGTCGCGGCCACCGCACTGCCGACTGTCGCCAGGCCAGCAGCAGCGCCAGCAGTAGTGCTCCCCCGCTCAGCACCATAGCCAGGGGCTCCTGCCCGCCGCTCAGCCACGGCGCCATCGCCACCGCCAGGCAGCCCGCCAGTGCAGCCACGATTACCGGCCGCAGCGGCCGCGTCTCCATCTCCAAGCCTGGCTTTACCATAGGTGCATTGTAGCAGAGCCGCCCGTTGACCAGCCGCCTGGTTCTGCCATAATACGCTGGTGCCTAGGCCAAACTAGGTTCAACGATGGTACAATTTCGCCTCAGCTATCGCACCTGCCCATCACTCGCCTCCACCCATCAAAGGAAGCTACGTTGTTCCAACTGCTGCAGGGCATCCAACAGTTACCACAACGCAACGACGTGGTAGCCGCCTATGACGTCGGCGGCACCAACGCGCGTGGTCGGCTCGTCGACTCAGATGGTTGCATCGTCTGGGAGGGCACCGCCGACACACTGGGGGCCAACTCGGTCGGCCAGTTTATGGGCCTCAGCTACCTCAGAGCCGGTTTTCGGCCAGCCCAGGCGGTAGCAGCCCTAGCCGGGCCACCCCAAGCCGATGGCAGCATTCAGCTCACCAATCGGAATTGGCCGAGATTCTCGCCGCAGGACATCGCCGAGAGCACCAACGTCCCGACTGCCACCATCAATGATCTAGCAGCCATGGCCCTGGGGCTGACGGTGGCGGGCCATGACGGCGACTTCCGCGAGGTCTGGACTGGCTCGCGCCACGACCAGCTCCGCCGTCCCGCCGGCCCCACGCTAGTACTCAATGCTGGCAGCGGCATCGGCGCAGCACTGGTGAACCAGCCAGCGGCCTGCTTTGGTCCCTGGGCGGACGCCGGCGAGGCCGAGTCATCGCCCTTGCCAGACATTACCGTACTGAGCAGCGAGGCCGGCCACACCACCTGGCAGCCGCGAACTAAAGAGGAGGACCGATATCTCCGCTACTTGCGGCAAACCCTCAAGCGCCGTCAAGGCCCCATCACCGTCGAGGAAGCTCTCGGCGGCTGCTGCGGCTTCGACCATCTGTTTGACTTCTGCACTCAGCAAACCCGCTGGCTGACCACCCTTGGCGCCACTCGGCTGCGCCGTGAGGTTAAGAAGTACCAGCGACAGAGGCGGCCGCTAGGCCCGATCATCACGGCCGGGGCGCTTGAGTACCGGTATCCCTGTCTCAGGGCAATGAATATCTGGGCCTCCGTGTGGGCGCAGTACATGCGCAACCTCACCGTAACGACCCTACCGGGCATGACGGTGGTACTGGGCGGCGTGCTGCGAGCGCCAAACGTAGCCGACAGCGTCTTCCGCAACCCAAACTTCAGTCCGACCTACTTGGGCAACGGCGCCGCCCACTCGGATCTCATGGCAGCACAGGTAGTCATGCTAGCTACCAGCGATGAGATCGGCCTGCGAGGGGCCGTGGTGCAGGCTCGCAGGCTACAGGCCGGCACCGCCTAACGAGGCGCTACGACTCACAGCATTACTGGCCCCGGATGCAGCTCGGTCTGAGTCTGCATCCGGGGTCTTGCCATGCTATTGTAGAATCATGGCCGAACTTCTTCTCTCCGAGCTCGTCACCGATTTCCTGGAGCACCTGGAAATTGAGCAGAACCGCGCCCAAAAAACCATCGCCAACTACGACCACTACCTGCAGCGGCTAGTCGAGTTCACCAACGATTGCGACATCGCCAAGCTCGACAACGAGATGGTGCGCCAGTACCGTCTGCACCTCAACCGCCTGCGCGATGAGCGTGGCCAGGAGCTTACCAAGACGACGCAAAACTACCACTTAATCGCGTTACGCAGTTTCCTCAAATACTTGGCCAAGCGCGATATTAAGGCCCTGGATAGCGCCAAGATCGAGCTAGCCAAGGTGGCTCGGCCGCAGGTTACGTTCCTTGATACGGCCGAGGTCGAGCGCCTGCTGGCGGCCATCGACACCAGCACCGTGGTGGGTCTGCGCGATCGCGCCGTCATCGAGCTGCTCTTTAGCGGCGGTCTGCGCGTCAGCGAGCTGGTTGGCGTTAACCGCGACCACATTAACCTCGAACGGCGCGAGTTTATGGTTCGCGGCAAGGGCCAAAAAGACCGGCCGATCTTTATTAGCGAGCAGGCCGCCGATTGGATCGGCCGCTACCTAGCCGCCCGCACCGATGACTTTAAGCCGCTCTTCATTCACTTTTCGGGCTCACAGAACGGTGAGGACGACGGCATGTACACGCGCCTCACGGTGCGCAGCGTGCAGCGGCTGGTTAAACGCTACGCCGCCGCGGCCGGCATCACCAAGGACGTGACGCCCCACACCCTGCGCCACAGCTTTGCTACCGACCTGCTCACCAACGGCGCCGACCTGCGTAGCGTGCAGGGCCTGCTGGGCCACGCCAACATCGCCACTACCCAGATTTATACGCACATTACCGATCCCCAGCTGCGCAGCGTGCATGAGCGGTTTCACCATAAGCAGGACGAGGCATAGCTCACTGCGCAGCTACGGCGTTAAGCGGACGCAATCATATTTCTATAAAAGTGGCATTTGCCGTTTTCGGCAAATGGAAAATGTCAGACCTAAGATTTTAGCAGAACGCCGCTTTTGCTTTACATAAAACCTGGACTTAGCCTATGATGCTGATCGTTTGCCATTTATCAAAAACGGCAATCCCTGGTTTTGCATAATAAAGGCCGATCTCCTTGAGCCAAACGCCCAATTTTAACCAGACCGCAAAGACCTTGAAGGCCCTTGCCCACCCCACGCGCCTCCAGATCCTGGCCACTCTCCAGGCTGATGGCGAGCATTCGAGTGGCGCCCTGGCCTACGTTTTGGAGCTCGAACCCAGCACCGTCTCCAAGCACCTAGCCGTATTGCAAACCGCCGGACTGGTCACTCAGTATGCCCGAGGACCGCATCATTTCTATCGCTTAACGCCAGCCCAACTGCGCCTATCTGCCCTGCTGCAAACCATTCATAGTTGGGCTTAATTGTATGGACAACCCACCGGCTGTGTCGTATCGATGGCGCCGTTGAGAATGTCGAAGTTCTTGCAAATGTCCTGATCGCTGAAGATGACATAATCGAGACCGGTAGCAGCGTTGTTTTCATAGGGCACCTTGTACTGCACCCGGCGGTATACATCGCCCGCCTTAGCCGTAATGTCGATGGTAGCCGTGCCGTCGGGTACCGGCACATTGGCGCCACAGTTGCCGTTGCTGCTAGCCGAGAAGGTGGTGCAGCTGCCGCTCCAGAACGAGACCTTGTAATCGGTGCCGACGTAACGCGAGCGCAGGCGCAGAATCAGGCTGCGACCGCCGCCCGAGGGCAAGCCGTTCACCACCAACCAGCAGTGGTACGAGCCAGCCGCGGGGTCACACTTGCCGGTCATCGGCAGAATACCGGCCGAGGCGGCGGCGGGCTTAATCGAGGCGAAATTGTAGGCAAAGGTACCAGCCGTGTGCGGTACCGCCAGGGCGTTGCGCAGATTGATCTGGCCCGGCGTGCTCGCACTAAACGAGCCGCTCGGGTAGTCGATCATGCCCAGCTCAATGGCTGCGGCGTACGGCCAGGCGCCGCCATTGGGAAAACTAGCCGGCGCGTTAAAGAAGCTCAATGGTCCGCCCGCAAATGGCGGCGGCGTCACATCCCACTGCAGCACCAGGCTATTGGCCGCGGTGAGCCGACCAACATCCACCTGCACCGCCTTGTCGCGCGCCGGCAGGCTGCCCGTAGGCGAGCCCGAGTAACTGATCTGCTGGCAAGTCCAGCCAACCTGGCCGGGCGCGGCAGTATCAAGGTTGAGATTCTGGTACGTGCTAGGCAGGCCGCTGCAGGTTTGGTCGGTAAACGTACCTGAAGCCAGAGCCGCCACCACCTTGTTAAGCCCATCTTCCACCCCCGACTGGGCCGCATAAAACGCCCGCACCGACTGCTCGGCGTCATTGGATTGGCGCAATTCACTCACCATCAACGCGATCAAACCGGTCACAATAATCGTTAACAAAATGCTGATAATAATGGTTGTCAGCAGGGCCACAGCCCCCGTTTGGCGCTCAATCGCCGCCGGTGCTAGACGCCTCATAATCCGTCCCCTCCTCTTAAGGCCGCGCCGCTCGACAAGGTAGTGACGGCGCAGAACTGCGAACCCGACCCAGGCACACAATGCGTCTGCGTCGCGTCGAGCGCCGCCAGGTTGTTGCGCGATACAAGCGTCAGCGTAATCATGGCCGTGCCCAGGCCAGGCGCTAGCGGCGGCGTGGTGGTAACGTCAAATTGACTCACTAGCACGGTCGGGTCATTCACGGTTGACCAGCTACCAGTGATGACTGCCGGATCGGGACACGTCGCCCCGGACAGTGTGCCGACTCGCAAGTTGCCGCTGCTATCCACGGCATATTCTAGCGTTTGGCTGCCCCTGGCCAAGCACAGCAGGTCCTTGGCGCCATGGTCCATAGCAGTAGCCGTGGCCGCCGCGCGCACACCCTTCATGAGGCCGTCGAGCACCAGCCGCGCGTTCTGCTGCGTGGTGCGCGAGGCCACGCCAGCCTGGTGAATGCGCACTACTTGAAGAAATCCGCCAGTCACAATCATCAGCATAAAGCTAAAAACGGCCATAGCCATTAGCAGCTCGATGAGCGTAAACCCAGCCTCTCCTTGTTGCGTTTTTGTGTTCATTATCATTGCCTGAGCCGATCGATATCAACCAACTCTAGCTTGATGGTAGAGGCTAAATCAGGTCCGCCGCCTCGTGCCGGCACGCCATATTGAATACTAAAGTTGTACAAGCTCGGCGCCGGCAACGTACCAGGAGTTGGGGATACCACAATGCGCACATAGCCTTGGCCACCTAGCTGAGTATCGGTGCCTGGACCAGCCGCTGGCACCCATTGAGAGACACCAGCAACGGCCTGCTTCACCATATGGAAACAGTTGGTAACGCCGCCGCAGCTAATCCCATTGCCCACATTAATACCCTTAGCCAGTGGGCCGCCGTTACCCAATACAAACTCCGACCAAGTATGGCTATCACGAAAGCTCTCTAGCGCCTCGGCCTGCTGTTGGGCGTCGCTGACCATCTGGCTGCGCTCCCTGGCATCCTGACCGAGGTTAAAGGCCTTGTTGGCCGTGACGAAAGCGCCCGTGAGCACCATGGCCAGAATGGCCAGCGCCAGAGTTACTTCCACCAACGTATCGCCGCGCTGATTCAACCGGCTCACTGGAACGTCCTCGTGATACTGTCGTTGGTTGGGTCGATCGTTAGGTAGGCTTTGCGGCCGCTGGGGTCCACAAAGTTCAGGTTAACAGCCGGGCCGTTGGGTACAAATTGACCATAAGTATAGCTGGGTGCGCCCGACCAACCGTTATCCGGGCTAATAGCCGTCTCAAGCGTGCCATCCACCGGCGAACGCACAAACGCCACCTGAATCTTGTGATTACCCAGGCTCGAGTTCTTGAAGGTGATGCCCCAGTTGAGCGACAAGGCGGTACTCTCGGCCGGCACGATCTTAACCGCCTGAGCAGCCGTAGGCGAAGTGCTGCTAGACGTGTACAGGGTATCCACATTAACCGTGGAAGTGCCAGGGTTAAACGTTAGCACACGGCCAAACGTAATATTAGCCGTATCGGTGCCGCCGCCCAACTTAACGGTGGTGAGCGCCTCGGTCCGCTTAGCGGTTACGTCCTCTTTAATGTGCTCGATGGAGTCGCTAAACTGGGCCTCGCCCCGTAGTGTGGAGAAACCGGCCAGCGCGATCACCGCCAGCATGGAGCCAATCGCCGTCACAATAACGATCTCGATGAGGGTAAAGCCTGATTGTCGCTTATTAGACATAAGTACTTTCAATATAGCACAATTAGCGCCTAGCCGAGCCCGTTGAGGCGTAAGTACCACTCGACGAGAGCGTGGCCCCACCAAAAGGCTACGATGGTGCCGGCCACCAGGAACGGCCCAAAGGCGATGCGGGTACCCCGCAGCCGGCGCCGGCGCGTGGCAATAAGCACCAGGCCAAAGATGGCGGCGGTGTTGAAGGCAATGAGGAGCGCTACCGCTGTACCGCGCAGACCAAGCAACAGGCCCATCACAAAAGCCAGCTTAATGTCGCCACCGCCCATGGCCCGGCCGCGCGAGAAGGCTACCAGGGCATAAAAGGTCCCGCCGGCCACCACGGCCGCCATCAGCGGCCCGGCCGCCATCCACCAGCTGTGGTGCAGCAGCGCCGCAGCCGCCACGTACACCGCTCCCAGCGCGATCGTCGGCAGCATCACCTTATCAGGCAGCAGCATCCAGCGCAGATCGTAGACCGCCAGAATAATCAGCATGGTTAGTATAGCCAACCACAGCCCAAACAGCACGCCCGCGCCCAGGGTCGGCGGCATGAGGATGGCCGCGCTGAGGCCAAATAGAGCGGCCGTCAGTGCCTCCACCACCGGGTACTGCCAATGAATGCGCGCCCGACAGTACCGGCAGCGGCCCAGCAACAGCACCCACGACAACACCGGCACCAGATCCTTGGCCGCCAGCTGGTGGCTGCACTCGGGGCACCGGCTGCGCCCCCGCACCCAGCTGCGGCCCACATACAGCCGCCACACCACCGCATTTATGGCTGAGCCAATGACGAGCCCGAGAAGCGTACAGTAAGCGATAAGAAGCATAAGGGGATTATACAGAAAAACGACCCACTTGGGGTCGTTTTTCTTGAGCTAAGAGCAATTCTGCAGATTAGCTACTTGTTGTCGCGGCAGGCAATACCCTGCTCTAGCTGCATACGAAGCGTGTAGACGCGTGCGTTCGAGTTAGCAGCGCCGTCACAAGTCGTACCACTACCAACGGTGTAAGTAATGTCTCCGGGGGTAGCACCACCGGTCAAAGCGTAAGCAGCGCCGGTAGTTGGATCAGTAAAGTTGGCCGGTACATAGCTCGCAAAGGCTACACCAGTAAACTGAGCTGTAGTGGGGTAAACACCATTGGTGTTAGACGCAAAGCTCTCAACCCCCGCGCCTAGACGGCTTAGGTCATTCTTCCGCTGGGTATCACGGCGGGCCTTCTGCGCACCTGATACCGCCAAGAACACGATCACGAGCAAAAGGCCAGCAATAGCCAATACAAGTACGATTTCAATAAGGGTGAAGCCCTTGTCTTTTTTGAGGAGATTACTCACCTTCTATCTCACCTTTCGTTAATGGTAGTAATTATGATTACTTGAACCCATTATTGCGCTTGTGCTTGGGTAAAGTCAATCGCATTTTGGTGGGTCCTGTCCACTAAACCGGAACAGCCAACCTCTTAAGCAATGTAAATGGATCCTGGAACAGCTCTGGATAGTTTCTCCGGGCCTGAAACTCCTGCAATATCCCGGGCAAGAAGCGCTTCAAGAATCGGTCGCGGGTCCGG
>DATIIV010000015.1:0-1885 GCA_035479295.1 Candidatus Saccharimonadia bacterium
CCCGCGTCGATCGACGCGGGGCCACAGCCAACCTGAACGCTGGTGGCCTGGGAGTCTACCGCTCTTCCGCTCCCGGCAGCACGAAGCTATTGGCGCCCTTCTGGAAGAAATCGCTGGTACCGTTGAGCTGCATTACGATGATAAGGCCAAAGAGTACTACGCATAGTACGAGACTGAGCAAGAAGAAATGGCGGCCCTTAAGCTTAGGGTCGCCCTCTTTTTGATTCTTAGAAGGTTCGTTCATAACTTTTCCCAGTATGACGTGCGGGGGCTTTTGGGGCAAGTGTAAGCTGGGCTGAAGAACGAACCTAGCGCCGCCAGATAAAAACCGCTACAATAAGCGCTAAGTTTTCAAGGAGTTTTGAGCGTGGTGTATAACCCGTATATTGTCGTTCCGTTGGCCACCTGGGCCGTGGCTCAAGTCCTTAAGTTTGTGCTGGCGGCGCTGCAGGGGCGCATTGATTTTCGCAACCTGTACGCCTCGGGCGGTATGCCCAGCGTGCACTCGTCGGTAGTCTGTTCGCTGGCGGTAACAGCTCTGCTTCTTGACGGTCCGGGTAGCCATCTATTTGGCCTAACGGCGGTGCTGGCGGCCATTATCATCTACGACTCGCTGGGAGTGCGACGGGCCGCGGGCGAGCAGGGAGCGGCGCTTAATATGGTGTTGTCAAGTCTGGAGAAAGGTCGCATCAAGCTCGACCGGCCCGGTTTGCAGCTGCGCGAAGTGCTGGGTCACCAGCCGCTGGAGGTGTTGGCCGGTGGGGCGCTGGGCATTGTGTTGGGTGGTTTCTTTAATTATGATCACCTCGGGGCGCTGGGCGATGTGCTTCAGGCCGCGCCGGTGGGTCGTGAGCTATGGCTCTACGCCGGCCTCTTTGCGCTGGTACTCGTGGGTGGCGTAGTGTCTCAGTGGCTGCTCAGCGCGCGCTACGGCAAATCGGCCACCATGACCGGACTGCGCCGTCGGCTGCTCGCTGCCACGCAGACCGTGGGCTGGCTCGGTGTGCTGATGGTGCTCTTGCAGTACGAGCGAGCCAGCTATGCCGCCTGGCGGCTGTGGGCGCTGGTGGTGCTGGCGGTTGGCGTAGTCTGGGCGATCGCTATTTGGTCTGGCTCCTATCGCAGTGTACCGGCCGGTTTGGCGGCCGAGGCCACGCAGGCGCGCAAGCTCAAGTGGCTCAATTGGGGCCGCGGGGGCAAGCGCAAGCCGAGCCGCGCCAAGAATTAACCAGCTTTCACGTCTTAAGCATAGCCATTTTGCGTTATACTAAGGATGATGTCACATCCTAGCTTGCCTCATCTTGAACATCACCGTCGCGAGATCTTGGTAGCTCATAAGCGGTTTACGGGCGCTTTGTTCGGTCTCTTCATGGTCCTGTCGGTAGTAGTGGGGCTGCAGTTCCATGGCAGCCATGCTACCACGCTTATTACCGTAAGCGGGCGTGTTTACAATGCGACAACCAACGTTGGGCTACCCAACGTGACGCTTAACTTGTGCGGCAATCCCAGCACCGGGCCCACCGTGGCTTCAACCGTTACCAACAGCGCTGGTTACTGGTCGGTGGTGATAGGCCAAGGCTATGGTTACTGCGTGCGCTATGCCAGCGGTGCGCCCGGCGGCTTAAACGGCCCGACGGCGCCGAATAATAACCCTGACGTTGGTCCCCATGCATCGTATGAATGGCAAGACGCCGGCGTTAACTGCTACCACAACACCACCGATAGTGCTTGTGGTACGCCGCTGCAGGCCTGGGATCGAGCGGTTGATATGGGCAACGATATCGTCTTTACTACGGCCCCCACACCCACGCCAACGCCCACACCGGCCCCCACACCCACACCAGTTAAGACGCCCACCCCAACCCCCAAGCCTAATCCCACGCCC